>NZ_CAKRNY010000021.1 GCF_934371575.1 uncultured Blautia sp.
GGCTGAGCTTCTGGCAGGTTAAAATGGGGAGAAATTTCTCATTTTAACTTGTACTAAATCTTGACATAGGACCAATACGCAAACCGGAGCTGGCTGGCGGAGCATTGCTGGATGTGGGAGTTTACCCTATTAATTTTGCAAGTATGGTTCTGGGTGATAAGTTAAAGGATGTGCAGGCAACCGCTATTTTCCGCGATGGTGTGGATATTCTGGATACCATTGTTATGGTATTTGAAGGAGATCGTATGGCAACCCTGCAATGTGGAGCCAGAGAGATTTCTGACAGAATGGGAAGCATTTTTGGTACAAAAGGTTATATTCAGGTACAGAATATTAACAATCCGGAAAAAATTACAGTGTTTGATCAGGAGCACAAAGAAGTGGCATCTTATCTGCCGCCAGAGCAGATCACAGGCTACGAATATGAAGTAGAAGCCTGCGTAAAGGCTTTGAAGGAAGGGGCTAAGGAATGCCCGGAAATGCCTCATGATGAAACTGTAAGGGTAATGGAGATCATGGACGGAATCAGAAAGTCCTGGGGATATGAGATTCCTCTTTATGAGTAAAATAAGATAAAAATAGCGGAAGCACTTTTTATAGTGGCTTCCGCTGTTTTTTATCTGGAAGGATTGTGAGATGCGAAATAATCAGGCTTTTTGAAAAATGCTGAGAATAACATTTGCCAGTCCGCACAAAACCATTGCCAGTATGGGATTGACTTTGAATTTTCGAAGCAAAACCATTGCAGCTGCAAAAAACAGGATCATCTGTACACATACATTCTGGCTTACAAAATTTACAGTTCCATCTATGAAAAAGGAGGAAATTAAAATGGTCACACCGGCCTTGGCAATCATTGCCACAACTGCAGGACGGAGGGAGGATAATGTGCCCTGCAGTAATGACATATTTCGGTATTTCATGTAAACATAAGCCAGAAGAGTTACCACAATACAGGATGGAAGAATGCAGCCAAGTGTGGCAACTATAGCGCCCAGGCCGCCTGCAATCTGCATTCCTACGAAGGATGCTGAGTTTACTGCAATTGGTCCCGGTGTCATTTCAGCGATGGTGATCAGGTCTGTAAAGGAACTCATGGAAAGCCAGCCGTGTAAAGTTACCACCTGTTCCTGTATCAGTGGCATTGCGGCGTAGCCGCCGCCGAAGCTTAAAGCACCAATCTGGAGGAAGCTTAAAAAGAGCTGAAGATAGATCATTTGTTTTTTCCTCCTTTGATGATTGTCCGTACCATTCCGAATACAGCTACTGAAAGTATAATGAAGATAATATTAACATTCAAAAAGTAACTGAGACAGAAACTGATGATCATAATCGCCACATTGATCCAGTCTTTGGATTTTACAATGTTTTTTCCCATATCGTATACCACAGAAAGGATAACAGCGCCGACGCCGGCAGTCATTCCCTTCAATAATGCGGCAATGTAATAGTTGGAACGAAATGCATCGTAAAATATGGAAATCACAGATAAGATCACCATAGGCGGGATGATGGCGCCCAGGACGGACAGTAGCACCCCTGGGATGCCGGCCAGCTTATAACCTACAATGATGGCACCGTTTACGGCGATTGCGCCTGGTGAAGACTGGGCAATCGCTACCAGATCCAGCATTTCTTCTTCTTCGATCCAGTGATACTGGTCTACAAATTTTTCTTTCAGCAGGGTTACGATCACGTAACCGCCGCCGAAGGTGAATGTACTGAGATATAAGCAGGAAAAAAATAATTTCCGCAATACATATCCTTTGCTTTTGAGTTCTTTTTCCATTCCTGAATACTCCTGTTAACGGAAAATCTTTATGGTTCCTTCGTCTTCCTCATCCAGCCAGTCGATGGTATCCCAAATACGCTGCCCGTTATTGGACTGAGGTGCGCCTGGGGTGCTTCGGCCATTTTCGATATAATCTTTTAATACGGCTTTCAGTTCAGTGGCAAGCTCCAGATGCTCTTCGATCACATTCCGGCGTTCGCTGATGTCCATGGAAAGGTCGTAAAGCTGGAATCTTGGAGCAGCTGGATCCTCTTTACCGGGAACCGGATCGGACCAGCCGCCTGAACCTGGGCAAAGCTCCAGTTTAAACTGTCCTCTACGGATGGACAGGGAACCGTCAATACTCTGATGAACAATATCCTTTCGTACTTCTGAGCTTTCCGGCTCTTTCCAAAGAGGCAGGTTGCTTACGCTGTCCTCTGCGCAGGTGTCAGGAAGTTTCACATCCAGGATCTCAGCCATTGTTGACATAAGATCGGAAAGGCAGACGATACGCTCACAGCATCCGCCGGCTTTGATGGTTTCCGGCCACTGTACGATCAGAGGAATGCGGTGACCGCCCTCGTAAATGTCTGCTTTTGTTCCACGGAAGACATAGCTTGGGTTGTGTCCCTTGGCTTTCAGTTCTTCGTAATTGGCCATAGGGGAACAGCCGTTATCTGAAGTATAAATCAAAATCGTATTTTTGAAAAGACCGGTTTCTTTCAGTTTGTCTGAAATTCGTCCTACCACATGATCGCAGTGAAGGACAAAGTCACCGTATTCATTGGTGCCGGATTTCCCCTGGAATTCCGGTGCCGGGAGAATTGGAGTGTGTGGTGCCGGCATAGGGAAGTACAGGAAAAATGGCTCGTCCTTGTATTCGTCAATTTTTTCAAGAACCTTATCAGTCAGCTCGTCCAGAACGTTCTCATGATGGAAGTTCTTTCCGGTTGGACCTTTTCTCCAGTATTTCTTTCCGGTTCCTACGGTTTCGCGGTCCGGAAGCTCGGTGAAACGATCGTTTTCAATGTAAATATAAGGCGGCATATCCAGAGAACCGCTGATACCAAAGTAATAGTCAAAGCCATTTGCCACAGGGGAATCCTGGATAGGAGCACTGTAATCCACACCCTTGCAGGCATCAAAATCCGGAAGTTCTGTAAATTCCGGTGTCTTGGTGAAGTTCATTCCCAGATGCCATTTGCCGATCATTGCTGTGTGATAGCCCTGTTCCTGGAAAAGATTTGCCACGGTCTTTCGTCCTTTTTCCAGAAGCGGTTCGGAATAACCGCCGACTACGCTGGATTTCAGGCGGGATCTCCAGTTATAGCGGCCGGTAAGGATGCTGTATCTGGAAGGGGTACAAACAGCAGAAGAGGAGTGCGCATCTGTGAAACGGAGACCGTTTTCGCACATGTTGTCCAGATTCGGTGTTGTGAAAGGACATTTCTCATTAAAAGCACTGATATCTCCATATCCCATATCATCTGCAAGGATATAGATCACGTTTGGTTTCTGATTCATTTTAGATTCCTCCGATTCTCTCAAAACAGGCGCCATAGCCTGCTTCTTTCTTTTGCCTGTGGCATCTGAAAGGTGATTGCAGCCGATGGCGCCTTTTGTATTTTTACATTCCGTAATTGTTATCTGCACTCCAGCCGTTTTCTGTTTTGATCTCTTCGAGAACTTCTTTGTAAGAGTCGTTCATGGTCTGGGCAAACTCATCTACGGAGATGGAATCTGCAAGATATTCCTGACCTGCTCTGTGGAAGTAGTTTCTCAGTTTCTCATTGATACCTGTGTACCATGCCATGCGGAGCGGCTCCTCTGTGATCTTGAATCCGGAAAGCTTCTCCGGAAGCTCTACAGTGTTTGCCAGCGGGATTCTGCAAAGCTCTTCTGCCAGACGAACCTGGATTTCAGGAGAAGACATATACTGAACAAAGTCAAGAGCTGCGTTGTATTTCTCTTCGTCTTCTTCCAGAGCTTTGTTGATGCCGAAGATGATGTCAGGCTGTCCGCCAAGGATAACGGATTTTCCAAGAGTGCCTTCGTGTGTTTCGTCAGTAATTACCGGAACCGGCATTACACCATATTCAAAGCTGTCACCAACAACGGTTTCAACAGATTCCAGCTTGGTACTCATAGCCTGAACCATGGCAACCTCGCCTCTTGCGAACATATCAACTGCAGTGGTCTGATCCAGTCCGTTGTAGTCAGATGTCCAGTACTGTGAAAAATCTTTCATCAGTTCAAAGCTTGCTTTCAGACTTTCGTCTGTGAAATCAATCTTTCCTTCATCCATACCCTTGCAGATTTCAGCAAGCTCTACATAGCCGTTTCCGGACACGTCCAGTTCCTCTACGATTCCAGGATCCATCTGGCTGCAAACGGAGTTGTTGAACCACAGCCAGGAAAGGTCGTCGATAGTTGCGTTCGGGAAAGCGAACGGAATGATATCAGCATCTTTCAGCTTCTGGCATACGTCCATGAACTCAGCCCATGTTTCCGGAACTTCAGCGCCAACCTGATCTAACATGGTTTTATTATAGAAAATACGAACAACGCTGGTAGCGGTTGGATATCCTGGAACGTCATCTGCTGTGATGTACATTCTTTCGCGGATGTATTCAGGCAGAGTGCTTTTCCATTCCAGTCCTGTATCATATTTGCTTTCCTGATCGTAAAGATCTTTAAAGTTGCTCAGATAACCACTCTGATAGTCAGATGTCATGTCATAGATGATACCGGTGTAAACGTCCGGTCCCTGATCTGCTGCGAACTGAGTCATGATCCAGGTACGGTAATCTGCGGATGGCAGAGATTCGAACTGGATCTCAGTACCTGTTTTCTCGGTGTACTCGCTTAAAATTTCGTTCATTACATTGTTTGCTTTTTCTCCGGTATCAAGGTCCTGTGCAAAAACAAGCTTGGTTCCTTCTGCTTTTGCTTCTACACCCGTAAACATTCCTGCAGTTAATCCTGCACAGATCATTGCTGTCAAAACAGCTGCGTTTCTCTTTTTCATTTGAAATCCTCCTTTAATTTTACGCTTTTTCGTTTATAGTAATCGCACCCCCGTGCTTTACACTATACAGTTTTTGATTGCCGGCATAACATGTGCGGCAGCGGATATCAGCCTTTTACGGCACCCTGTGTCAGACCGGACACAAAGGATTTGCTTGCAAAACAGAACAGCAGGATCAGTGGCAGGGATGCTGTTACATAACCTGCGAACATAACACCGTTTCCTTCGACGGTAGAGCGGACCAGTTTGGTCAGAGCTACTGCGATCTGCTGTGTATTTTCACCTGTTGTACTAACCAGAGGCCAGAGGTAATTGTTCCATGCGGACAGACCGGTCATAATGGTTACAGTTGAAAGTGTGGGCTTTGAAAGAGGCACCACGATTTTTGTAAGGATCTGGAGATCACCTGCACCTTCCATATCGGCAGCTTCAAAAAGGCTTTTGGAAAGGCCTTCCATGGAGGTTCTAAGAAGGAAGGTTGCGGTTGCAGCGCTTGCAGCAGCCGGTGGGAAAATCAGTCCCCAGAAGGTATTGTACATGCCAAGCTTTGTGATCTGGATGAACTGTGGAATAAGAAGTACAAAACCAGGGATCATCAAAAGTGCCATAATACCAAGATATAAAATGGTTGAGCCTTTAAAGCGAAATCTTACAAAGGCGTAAGCTGCCAGCGTTCCTGTGATTAAAACAATGACAATGACGCAGACGGTTACCAGAAGAGTGTTTGCCATTGGATGGATAACCTGGACTGCAGACTTGGCATAGTTTGTCAGATGCCATTCTGTGGGCAGCGTAAATGGTTTTTTTACAATCTCTTCGCTCCATTTGAACGAGTTGGAAAGAAGAAGATAAAATGGGATCAGAGTTAAAAACAGGATAAGACCTAGAAGAACTCTGCCTAAAACAGATGCTGTTTTTTTCATGATCGTCTCCTCCTTAATCCATTGTTTCCGTGTTTTTCAAAAATTTGTTGTTAAAGACAGTCAGAAGCATGATCAGCAGGAAAAGGATTGTTCCAAGTGCGGAGCAATATCCCATTCTTCTGTAGGAAAAGCCCTGCTCGTACATGTATACTGCCGGGACCATGGTGGAGGTTCCGGGACCGCCTTTTGTCAGAATGTAGACAGTGTCGAAAATCTGCAGGGAATTGATAATCGCCAGGGTGACCATCAGTTTGATCTGGCTGGCAAGGATTGGAAGATCAATGCTGCGGATTCTCTGGAAAAGTGTGACGCCGTCCAGATCTGCTGCTTCAAAAAGATCCTTCGGAATTGACTGAAGCGCTCCGAAGTAAAGCAGGAATGGCATACCGCCTAAGGAGACCATTCCAAGCCATGGGAATCCCACTGCAAGGACGGAACCAAGTGCTGTTTTGGCACTTCCAAGCCATGGCTGTGCCAGGGAAGTAAGCCCTATGTCTTTCAGGAAGGTGTTCAGTACACCGGTATCTCCGTTTAAGATCCATTTCCAAAGCAGGATAATGACAACAGAGGGAACGACCATAGGAAATGTAAATGCTGTACGGACCACGTACTGGGCGCGGGATGATTTAACCGCGTACAAAAGCTCCGCTGTGATCAGTGGTACAGTGATTACGATCGCTACCTGCACAAGCATGACAATGAATGCTTTTTTGATGCTTTCCAGGAAAATTTTATCTTGAAAAGCTTCTGCAAAATTCTTGAAGCCGATAAATTCGTTCAGATTCGCTCCATTCCAGTTGAAAAATGATTTTTCAATAGCCATTCCAAATGGAATATATTTGAAAATGATCAGAAGACTGAAAATTGGAAGCAGGAACAAATATGGCTTTACGGTTCTGAAGGTTATTTTCTTTTTCATTTCCGTTCCTCCTTTTTCTGTATTATATAAAAGAACGGAACTTCTTTCTGTAGACGTTTTTTTGTATTTTCGGGTATTATTTTTTGGAATTATGTGCATATCATCCAAAATAATCACCTTACAACAAAAAAGCAAAGGAATTATTGTATGGTTCCCTTGCTTTTTGTATGTTAGGTTTGTGCAGTTTTGTATATTTCTTTTCGGTACTTCTGCGTTACGATCACACAGGTGCCGCCTTCCGGACGTTTTTCCATTTGAATTCCATATTCTGTTCCATCCAGCAGGCGTATTCTGTCATTTACATTTACCAGTGCAATTCCAAACCCTTTATTTTGAGGAGTACGGATGCTGTGGACCTTTTCCTGCATGACTTTGTTTAAATAAGCACATCGTTCCTCAGTTATTCCAACTCCGTCGTCTTCTACGCGAATGATCAGATTGTCATCCTGCTGCAAAGCCTTTATGTGGAGATTTCCTTTTTGCTCCGGTTTTGGTAAAATTCCATGGATACAGGCATTTTCTGCCAGAGGCTGAAGAAGCAGTTTTACCACGCAGGCCTGCTGCAGTTCCTCCGGAATGTCAAAGGTAAGGTGGATGCTGTCTTCATAACGGATGTTTATAATCTCGATATAGGCCTTAACATGGTTGATCTCTTCTAGCAGAGAGGCGTACATGGTCTTGTTATTTACGCTGTATCGCATCATTTCGGACAGATTTTTGGTAAGAATTTCAATGGGCTCAATTTCTTCAATCTGTGCAATACAGTAAATATTGTCCAGGGTGTTGTGAAGAAAATGTGGGTTGATCTGTGACTGCAGCATTCTGATTTCGGCTTCCCGTTCGCGCACCTCCAGAATATACTGTCTGGCATTCAGGTCCTGGATCTTTTTCTTCATGCTGTTCAAAAGTGCCCGCACCTCACCAACCTCGTCTTTGGAGGCTTCTTCAAGATAGGTTTTGTCATCTTCGCCTATTTCATTTACCATTTTTTTCAGAAGTTCAATTGGAAATAAAATTCTTCTGGAAAAAAAGATTGATGCAAGTACGCCCAGACTTCCTACAATTCCGATCAGCAGTTCCACGGTCCGGGTCAAATGGTTAATATCTTTAAACAGTATCTCTTCGGAGTCTGCCACAGACAAAATCCAGCCGTACTTGTTCAGCCGAATGCTGGTGAGAAGAATTCCGTCTTTTGAAACGGTCTGGGTATGCTCCTGGTCCTTCAGAATTTTTGCTTTGGTACGCGCCAGGGTTTCGTCTGACCAGTTCAGCTTTGACAGGCTGGAGGAATCCAGAATGGTTCCGTCTTCATTCATCAGAAAAAAGCCGGTATTTGTAGACAAACGCTTATCCAGCATTTCCTGAATCTTGTCAAACTCCACTGCGACCATGGCAAATGGCGGAAGACTTCCCTCTTCCTGCTTTCCGAATTTTCTTTTTGAAAAACCAACAACACTGCTTTTCTGGACATGCTCCGGCTTATATTGCTCCGGCATAGGACCGATCACAGTGCAGGATCCCATCTCTGCAGAGATTTTGCTGAACCATTTATCACTGGAGAACTGGTATCCCTTTGCAACCGGTCCGGTACCTATGTAATGGATCTCATCATCACTGTTATAGAAAAGAATACCTTCACAGAAATTATTGAAGCCATTCAGATACACCATATTGTGAATGCTGTCTTCAAATTCCAGATCTGCTTTGATTTTCTGAAAGGTGGATTCATTTACCGGGGTGGTGTAGCTGATTTCGCAAAGGGAGGTGAGCAGCTGGTTCATCTGCATGTACAGCTCTTTAAATTCGTACTCAACCTCCCGCAGAACCTGTGTATTGTAGGTGATCCGCTGTTTCTTGATAAAAGACATACAAAAATGGTTTATAACAGTTCCCACAAGAAGCAGTACTCCCAGCAAAATTATGGTAAAGGTTATGATTACCTTTCGGTATATACTTATTTCATGCTTTCCCAATGGCTACACCAGCTCCTTTCGTTCGCGCAAACGATAATCGGAAGGGGATTCTCCGGTGATCTTCCGAAAAACTTTGGCGAAATAGTGGGTGTCTTCATAGCCTACAGTCATAGCAATGTCATTGATTTTATAGTTTGTCTGAAGTAAAAGCGCTTTTGCCTTATCTACCCGGACGGTCATAATGTAATTCATTAGGCCGATTCCTGCTGTTTTGGTAAAAAGGTTGGAAAAATATGCTTCATTGATATGATATTTGGCAGCCAGTTCCCCAAGGGTAAAACGCTGGTCGCAGTTTTGACGGATTTCTTCCATAACAAGCTGGATAATCTGCTCCCCGTTTTTCGAGGAAGCTGCCTCGGCTTCGGACCTGGAACGGGCGTTTGTCCTGGCAGCCTTTTTCTGTGCTTTTTCCTGTGTGTCTAGCCATTCCTGTATTGCTTTTCGTACTGTTTCGTTTAAAACATGTTTATCCACAGGCTTTAGAAGGTAATCCACAGCCTTATATCCCAATGCCGCTTTAACATATTGGAAATCATTGTATCCGGAAAGCATGATAAATTTGGAATCCGGTGATTTCTGGTGAAGCTGCTGGCAAAGTTCACAGCTGGTTCCATTGGGAAAACGTACATCTGATATTACGATCTCCGGTGATGCTTCCAGGAATTTTTCTTCGTATTCATTCAGTGTTCCGGCTTCCAGAACTTCTTCGAAACCAAGCTCTTCAAGATCGAGCATTTTTATAATACCTTTACGGATCCATCGTTCATCGTCTGCTACCAAAAGCTTCATGTTTCAGGTCTCCTTCCCCCTTGCATTTTTACAAATATTATCCCAAAATTTCGGAAAAAAGTCAAACAACAGTCATACTCTTCTTGCTATTTTCCGACATGAGTTTTATACTTGGAAGTGAGAATTGTTTCTCTCGAAAGGAGTTTTTAATTATGCCGCCGATCAGTGTACTTTTAAAGCCATCTTCCAGTCTTTGCAATATGAGCTGTGATTATTGCTTTTATTGTGACGAAGCAGATAAAAGAGAAATTGCTTCTTATGGCTTCATGGAGGAAGACACCCTGAAAAATGTGATCCGACGGACGCTTCTTAAGGCGGAGGGCAGTGCGGCCTATGCTTATCAGGGAGGGGAACCGACTCTTCGGGGGCTGGATTTTTTTCGGAAGGCTGTGGAATATCAGAAGCAGTATAATAAAAATCGGGTTTCCGTATCCAATGCACTTCAGACCAACGGTTATGCGTTGGATGAAGAATGGTGCCGGTTTTTAGGGGAAAATCATTTCCTGGTGGGACTTTCTGTTGACGGAACAGAAGAAATCCATGATGCCCATCGTCATGACAGAGCGGGGAACGGGACATATGCCAGAGTGAGACAGGCTGCCCGGCTTATGGACCGGTATCAGGTTGACTATAACATTCTTACTGTCGTTACCTCGGACGTGGCAGAACACATTGAGGAGATTTATGAAGAATATAGAAGGAACGGATGGGGCTATCAGCAGTATATTCCCTGTCTGGATCCAATGGGGGAGGGGCACGGAAACAGTCCTTATGCGCTGACACCGGAGCAGTATGGTTCCTTCCTGATCCGGCTTTTCCGCCTTTGGTACCGGGATCTTCAAAATGGCTGTCAGCCGTTTATCCGTACCTTTGAAAACTATGTGGCCCTGGCTGCCGGCTATCAGGCTGAGGTTTGTGAACAGCGGGGACTCTGTGGGATTCAGTATGTGGTGGAAGCTGACGGAAGCGTTTACCCCTGTGACTTTTATATGCTGGATGAGTATCGCCTGGGAAATTTCAATCAGGATTTTCTGGAAACCATTGATAAAAAAAGAGAGGAAATCGGATTCATCAGCCGTTCACGAAATATTTCAGAGGACTGTATGAGCTGTCCTCACTATAAGCTTTGCAGGGGTGGCTGTCAGAGAAACCGTGATCCCGAACCGGAAAGCGGACGGTACAGGAATTATCTTTGCCGGGGATATCGAAGATTTTTTGATGTATGCGGTGGTGCGATTCGGGCGATTGTCTCTGAATTGAATGCTTTAAGATGAATTTTGAATTTTCTGTAAAATAAGTAAGATACAAGTAGAAATACATCTTTACAAGTGCTATATTATATTTAACCAATTCCAGTGGTAAAGCAAATCTGGAATATCAGTTTGATGTGATAAGATGAGAAAATAAAGTTGAGGAGGAAATAAATATGCTTGAGAAATTAAAAGAAGAAGTTTATAAAGCAAATATGGATCTGCCGAAATATGGTCTGGTAACCTTCACCTGGGGTAATGTAAGCGGAATCGACCGTGAGAAGGGTCTTTTTGTAATTAAACCAAGCGGTGTGGAGTATGATATGCTGACGCCGGACGATATGGTTGTTGTAGATCTTGAGGGCAATAAGGTTGAAGGAAAGTATAATCCGTCATCCGATACACCAACTCATGTGGTTCTGTATAATGCATTCCCGAAGGTTGGCGGAATCGTACATACTCATTCTTCCTGGGCGACCAGCTGGGCACAGGCAGGACGTGCGATCCCATGCTATGGAACTACTCATGCAGATTACATCTACGGTGAGGTTCCCTGCGTACGCAATCTGGATAAGAGCGAGATCGCAGAAGCATATGAGAAGAACACAGGTATTCTCATTGCAGATTATTTCAAAAAGAGAGATTATGAGGCTGTGCCGGCAGTTCTTTGCAAAAACCATGGACCGTTTACATGGGGTAAGGATGCCCATGAGGCAGTTCATAACGCTGTGGTTCTGGAAGAGGTTGCAAAGATGGCTTCCCGCTGTGAGCTGATCAATCCTGATGTGAAGCCTGCGCCACAGGAGCTTCAGGATAAGCATTATTACAGAAAGCATGGCGCGAATGCTTACTATGGACAGGAAACAATTATATGAAGATTGCGGGAGCGCAAAGCACGTAGCAATCTGGTATCAAATGAGTGTTAAAAAACTCCCGACAGGGGAAAGGCTGATCGCCTTATCCTCTGCCGGGAGTTCTTTTTGAATGTTGATGATCAGATTCGGTTCAAGTCAATCTCTGCAGGTTTTATGCCTGTAAGCTCTATGCTTCGTTCATCAGGCTGACTGCAGCCTGCGTAAATTCTGAAGTGGGTTCCATCTTCTTTTCTTACTCCGTTTTCATCTACAACTGTAAATGCCCTGGGGGAAAGTGTAAGAGTAATGGTTTTTGTTTCTCCTGCTTTTAGGAAAACAGGAGAAAATGCGGCGAGCTCCGGATTTTTTACTGCAAGTGGGGAATCTGTATTTTTTACATATATCTGGACAACATCACGGGTATCAACCTGGCTCTGGTTTGTGACGGAGGCATGGATCACCACTGGTTCTCCGTTTTTGGCAGCTTTTGCAGAGGCTTGTGTTACCACAACTTTTCCATAAGTCAGTCCGTATCCAAATGGGAACTGTGCTTTGTTCTCCATGTATCGGTAAGTGCGTCCCTTCATGGCATAATCGGTGAAATCCGGAAGTTCTTCCAGTGTTTCGTAGAAGGTAACCGGAAGCTTGCCGGAAGGGGAAACTTCTCCGAATAAAACTCTGGCAGCAGCTTTTCCTCCTTCGGCACCAGGATACCACAGTACCATTACTGCATCAAAATGTTCTGCAGCGTAGGAGAGATCAATGTCGCTTCCTGCCATTAAGCAGAGAATAACAGGCTTTCCTGAAGCAGCCATGGCTTCCATCAGATCCAGCTGCACCTGGGGAAGCTTCAGCGTTTCTTTATCGCCGGATGCGTAGCTGTTTCCGGTGTCCCCTTCTTCGCCCTCCAGTGTCTCGTCAAGTCCTACACAGAGAATTACAATATCGCTGTTTGCGGCAACAATTTTTGCTTCTGCAAGTCTGTCCTGTGTAAGGGCAAGATGCTCGGTGCGGTCGCGGAAAAGATCACAGCCTACAGAGGTCAGGACGCGTACCTTATCGCCGAGGTAATCCTGAATGCCTTCCTGGATGGTGCAGTAGCGGGATGCGGTGCCGTGGTAGTTTCCTACCAGAGCCGTGCGGCTGTCAGCGTTTGGTCCTACGATTCCAATGGTTTTGATTTTGTCCTTTTGTAATGGGAGGATTCCGTTGTTTTTCAAAAGCACAAAGCTTTCTTCCGCTGCTTTCTGGGAAAGTGCCAGATGATCCGGCGATTCTACTTCTGAATATGGAATCTTATCATATTCTGTTTCTTCAAATAATCCCAGCATGTATCTGGTGGTGAAAAGGCGGATGGCAGATTCTGTAATGGTTTCTTCTGTGATAAGTCCTTTTTCATATGCTTTCAAAATGTGAAGATAAGTGTTTCCACAGTTCAGGTCGCAGCCGTTGTTTAGTGCCAGTGCGGCAGATTCAGCGGGAGTGTCCGTTACCATGTGGTGTTCGTGGAAATCCCGGATTGCCCAGCAGTCGGAAACGAAATATCCCTGGAAGCCCCAGTCGCCACGAAGCTTTTTCTGAAGTGTGGGACTTCCGCAGCATGGCTCTCCATTTGTACGGTTGTATGCGCCCATGAAGCCTTCTACATTGGCTTCTTTTGTTAATGCTTCAAATGCAGGCAGGTAGGTTTCTTCCATATCCTTCGGGGAAGCAATGGCATCAAATTCATGACGGATGGCTTCCGGCCCGGAGTGCACTGCAAAGTGCTTGGCGCAGGCAGCGGCTTTCATAACTTCGCCATCGCCTTGGAGCCCTTTTACAAAAGCTACTCCAAGCTCCCTTGTAAGATAGGGATCTTCGCCATAAGTTTCATGTCCGCGCCCCCATCTTGGATCGCGGAAAATATTTACGTTTGGTGACCAGAAGGTAAGACCTTTGTAAATGTCACGGTCTTCTTCCTGGGAATATGCATTGTATTTGGCGCGTCCCTCTGTGGCTGCGGTATCTGCGATTTTTCCCAGAAGTTCTGCGTCAAAAGTGGCACCAAGGCCGATTGCCTGTGGAAAAATAGTGGCCTGTCCGGCGCGGGCAACTCCGTGGAGTGCTTCATTCCACCAGTTATAGGCTGGAATGCCCAGACGTTTGATCGCAGGAGCATCATAACGCAGCTGACCTGCTTTTTCTTCTAAAGTCATCTTGCTGACCAGTTCGGTTGCTTTTTTTCGAGCCTCTTCTCTATTCATAGTGTGTCTCCTCTATATCAGCCCTTGACTGCGCCTGTGGTAAGACCTTCAACGATCTGATTACTGAACAGGGAGTAAACAACGACTGTAGGTGCAATTGCGATAATGATTGCGGCAAACATCTGCACGTAGTTGGTTGCGTAAGGACCAACGAAATAGGTCAAAGTAACGGGCAGTGTCTTTTTCATAGGATCGGAAATAAATACCATGGCGAGAAGCAGCTCGTTCCAGTTGTTGATGAAGGTCATCAGACCGGATACGAAAAATCCTGTTCTGCAAAGAGGCAGTGCGATCTTGAAAAAGCAGCCGTAGATTCCGCAGCCGTCAATGGCAGCAGCTTCGAACATTTCTCCTGGCATGGAACGGAAAAATCCGGTAAGCAGGAAAATGGTCATTGGCAGGGAGAATGTGATATAGGGAATCATCAATCCACCCTGGGAGTTGGTAAGTCCAAGCTTGGCAAATCTTACAAAAAGAGGAATCAGAACACAGTGTACCGGAACCATCATTCCGATAAGGAAGAAGGTGTGCATGAACTCTGATAATTTCCAGCGCATTCTGGCAATGGCGAAAGCTGCCATTGCGCCAAAGAAAAGGCTGACAATCAGTGTAACGCCGCAGACAAAAACGGAGTTTATAAGGGCGGTGCCAAGTTTTCCCATCTGCCATGCCTGCTGATAGTTTTCAAAATGGAAGACCTCCGGCAGGGAAAAAGGTGCAGACATAACACCGGCATTATCCTTAAGGGATACAGATAACATCCACAGAAGGGGAGCCAGGTAAATAACTGCCAGGATCACCAGCAGGATATAAATAACTACGATTACCGGTTTTACCGGCTTTTTCGGAGCTTTTACTTTCACGTTGCTCATTTTTCCACCTCCTTATGATTCGTAAGTTTCTACTTTAATGATTTTCTTTACCAGAAGGGTTACCAGCAGACAGAGCACCAGTAATACTACGGAAATGGCGCTGGCATAGCCATACTTGAAGTAGTTAAAGCCTTCTGCGTAAAGTTCGGTTGCAAGGACTTCTGTTCTGTGGTTCGGACCACCCTGAGTCATGTTGTAAACCAGGTCGAAGAACTTCAGGGAACCGATACAGTTCAGGGAAAGTGATGTGATCATCATTGGTTTGATCAGCGGAAGGGTAATATAGCGGAATGCTTTTACCTTTGACGCGCCGTCTATATAGGAAGCTTCATAGATATCACGGGAAATTCCGGTGATCTGTGCCATATAAAGCATCATGTTCTGACCAAGGTACTGCCACAGGGCAACAAATGCGATAACCCACATTGGAAGTACAATAAATCCGGTAGAGTCCATCAGCCACAGCGGGCCTTCAATGCCGAATTTTGCAAGCAGATTGTTGATACCGATTCTCGGATTGAAAAGGAAGGACCAGAGAAGTCCAAGTGCTGCTGAGGAAAGTACGCATGGAAGGTAATAAATGTTCTTGAAAATGTTGCGGCCTTTCGGGATGTTGGTGAGCATAACAGCAAGTAAAAGACCGAAGATCTGCTGTGTGACTGCTGAAAAGATCATGAAAAAGATGGAGTTTTTCAGGGCAATACGGAATGTGGCGTCACCGAAAAACAGTTTCTTATAGTTTTTTAATCCCACAAATTCAGGGGGTGTAAGTGCTGCGTAATCGCAGAGTGAGTAGTAAACCATCTGTACTGTCGGGATGATCAGGACCAGAAGGAACATGATCAGCGCCGGGGCGATAAATACGAAAATGGCTTTTTTGTCGCGCAGAATTTTATCCATAATATCTCCTTCCGTCGAATGTCTGGTGAGACGAGCCAGCTTAAAAATCTCTGGCGCGTGTCAGTCTTTAGATAAAAAACTGCCGCGGAACATGCCTTAGTCCGTTCCGCGGCAGCCATGTGCCTGGGTTTATAACTTATTTTTTATAAGGGAGGATTTATTCCCAAACATTTTCCTCATAGAATGTCTGTACGGTCTGGAATGCTTCTTCAGGTGTCTGGTTTCCAAGGAAGATGTCAACCATTGCGTTATCGAAGCAGTCACCAGCTTCTACAGATGCAAGGGACTCATTGTAGAATCCGAAAGTACCGGTTGCTTTTGCCATAATATCCTGAACATATTTCAGCTGTGCAGGAGCCTTGTCATAGTCAATCTCAAGGTCTTTGATGATTGGGAACTTGCCGCCGACTTCTGCTGTATATTTCTGGGCTGTCTCGTCTGTGAACATCTTCATAAGGGCGATAGCTGCGTCCTGATGCTCTGTTGTGGAGCTCATAAGCAGGTTATCTGTCTTAACGATCATACGGTTCGGGTCGTTTGCGCCATCGATTCCAGGGAACTGGAATACACCACATTTGGACTCGAAGTCTGGATTGTTACCATTGATCTGCGCGATTGCCCAGGAACCCTGAACCAGCATAGCTGCTTCGCCGTTATAGAAAGCTGCTGTAGCCTGGTCGTTGGAATCTCCAGCTGCTGTAGCCTGGAAATACTGGGAAAGTTCTTTTAACTTGGTACCTGCTTCAATGCAGTTCTCGTCTGTCCAGTTAGCGGTATGGTCTGCGATAGCTGCAAGGTCAACGCCCTGGCGGTCACACAGATAACCAGCGATCATGGATAAGCACCATGCGGTACCTGCGGAGCAGGAGATTGGTGTGTAGCCAGCATCCTGAAGCTTCTGGCATGCAGCGATCAGTTCGTCGTATGTGGTAGGAACTTCAACGCCAGCGCTCTCGAACATCTCTGTGTTATAGTAAACACAAGCTGCTGCGAAGTTGGTAGGAACTGCCATGATCTTTCCATCATAGGTCATTCTCTCGAAGATACCATCTGTGAAGGATGCGTACCAGTCTGGCTCCTGATTCTCAAGGATATCGGTAAGATCTGCTGCTGCGCCTGCATTTACATACACGTCCATGTTCGGGCCAGGGTTACAGATGTAAACATCCGGTGTCTGTCCGGCTGCGATCAGCGCATTCAGCTTGCCATCATACTCTTCCAGGTTGGTGGTGATCGGAGTTACGTGATATTTGCCATCGTACTCTTCGTTGAAACGATCAATGACGTCTTTATAACCTTTGGAAATAAGATCTTCCGTAGCTTCCAGGTCATCCCAGAACATCCATGTGATTTCTTCAACATCATCAGCGTAAACCGGTACAGAGGTAACCAGTGTTCCAGCTGCCATTGCTGCAGCCATTAATATTGAAAGTGCTCGTTTCTTGTTCATATTGAACCTCCTTTTAAAATTTGTTGTCTCGTATTTGGTAATTCTTACTATAGCAGAGATTGCCCCTGGTTTCTTTCTAATTCTTGTTATCTAACTACTAATTATTGCTATTCAAAATTGTATAAAAATAGGTACATGTCAAAATATATAATTCAAAGTATTGATATTTATACATAATAAACAAATAAATGGAAGGGCACTTTCGAAGCTTGATAGAAATTTGACGGTGTATTGCTGAATAATCAAATATTTGATATAATATACACAGATTGAAAATCGCAACTTTTGGGAATTAAAACGTAAGGATTAGAAATCATAAATATAACGGGACATGTATGATAGAAGCATGAAAATATAAAAAAGTAATGGTGCGGAAATAAATATAGTTTGAAAACTGGAAAATTCAGTTAAGAGAAGGGTGGGAACATGTATGATACATAAACTGAGTGGTATTTACGAAACAGTTGACTTCCGTGAGGATGAACAGATCTGTCTCTATTATAATGATGAATACGAAAACTATCCCCCGCACTGGCACAGCTCCTTCGAGGTACTTATGCCCATTGTGAATGGTTATCGTGTCCTTTGCGGCGGAAAAGAATATCATCTGCGGGAGGGGGATGTGCTGATCATTGGTCCCGGAATGCTTCACGAGCTTTTTGCTCCGGAAAGCGGCGAACGGATTATCTTCCAGCCATCCCTGAACCATATTTCCACCAGGGAAATCAATCTGCTGACCATGATCATAAATCCCGCTACCCTGATCACGCCAGAGGGGTACCCGCAGATTTACGACCGTGTGAAAACCCTTATGCTGGAAATAAAAGACGCCTATTTCAGTGAACTGCCCTATCAGGAAACGCTGATCATTTCCAAATTTTTGGAGATTCTGGCCTGTGTGGGACATTGGCATGTAACCGTAGGTCAGCAGAAAGATACTGTAACCACAAGCAGCCGCCAGAAAGAGTATGTAGAAAAATTTATCCTTATCACCGATTACATCAACAACCATTTCGTCGAAGATCTGAGCCTGGAAGGAGTTGCGGCCCAGGCCGGCTTCAGCAAATACCATTTTTCCAGGCTGTTTAAGCAGTACACAGATTCCACCTTCTATAAATATCTGAACCAGAAACGGATCGAATATGCGAAGACTCTGCTCCAGGATCCCGGAATGACGGTGACGGAGGTCGCCTTCAAGTCGGGCTTTTCCAGTCTGTCGGCGTTTTTAAGGATGTTTAAATTGATGAATAACTGTACTCCGACAGAATTTCGCGAGATGTATGACCCGACGAAACTGGGGGCGTGGGAGAGTGCGAAGAACTGAGGAACGAAGACTTGAAACTACTGCATGGGAGCATATCAGCATATGCTGATTAGAGCGAAAACCGCCGGAAAGCGAAAGCTTGGGTTGTCTGTTGAAAGAAGATGAATGAAGTCATGACTGTGGAAAAGCACCTGCCTGGGGAACGTGGCAGGTGCTTTTCAGAAAAAAATCAGATGGTTTCTATCACGGGTTCTTCTTCATAGTCTTTGAAGACTTTTACTAACAGCATGGAATTGCAATACGTCATAAACGAAAATCCCAGCAGAATCATAAACACTTTCGCAAACGATGGAAATCCAAAGCAGAAGAATAAATAAATCGTCATAATCCCAGCCATCCCCAGTGTAAATTTTGCATGTGTAACTGCCACAAAGAAAGCATTCTTCATTGTCTGTTTCACAGAATTCTCAAACCGCGCCATCAGCGGGAAACAATACATAAACGTGAGAGCCAGCACCACCAGCAGCGCCGTCATCACAAACATAAGGGCATTCCCCATTACTGTATTCTGCCCACCCCAGAAGTGTGCATTAAACAGAAATACAAGGGCGAGCACCAGCAGGATCAGGAAAGCCACGGTAGCCTGCCGGAAATTTTCCTTAAAAGCTTTAAAATAAGTAGAGAAAATATATCCCCCTTCTTTTCGGGCCTCCTTTAAAGTCACTGTATAGAGTGCCGTTAAAGCAGGTCCGATTGTAAAAATCGGCAAACATGTAATAAGAAATACAACATTCAGTCCAATAAATGCCGCCAGGGAATTCATAAACTGAAAGAACGGGCTGTCTGGGTTAAATTTCATACGCGCTTTACCTCCTTGATTACTGGCAATTGGTTCATCGGAGCATTGCGCCGGTGAGTGGGCAATCCCCATTGTCCGAATGCGTCCGCCTTGAATAATCTAACATTTAATTTTGCCTCCATATTATATAGAAAGAATTCTTCGGTCTACAGTAAAAATCTCACCTTGGATACCGCAAAAATTAGTGATTTCCCCTCCGAATCTGAATTAATTCTAAAATTTCCATAAACAGTGTCAAATTTTTACCGTATTTTCCCATAAAAATTAGTGCTACCATGACAACAGCTTAAAGAGAGACCGCTGTAAGCGCAGACCACCTGACATAGAACATAGAACTTTTTCAAACACGTGACAGAATAGGCGGCCAGCGCTAAGTAGCAGACAGATCTTTTTGAAAAGAAGGAGGGAAAAACCAGATGGCGAAAGCTACATCCGCGGCGAAAACCGCAACACCAAAAGGTATGAAGAAGAACAAAAAACTCACCCTGATGATCATACCCTTTGTAATTTTAGATTGGATGCCAAGGGGGGTATGTTGTTAGAGGGGTGATTACCTGTTTTGTGGGTTGAAAGTTCGTCGAGGAGGGACGCATCTGGACAATGGGGATTACTCACTCACCGGCGCAACGCTAAGATGAACTAATCGCTAACTGCGACTAAGGAGTTCCGGAGAGCCGTCACTCCTTAGTCGCAGTTAGGTCTTAGCTCAGAGGAACGTTGCTCCGCGCGGCGGTGAATATACATTGTGAAATCGCGTACGGGGTAACGACCAACCCACTAAATAGCAATTTTGTCTTGCGTTTTAATAGACTTTTATTTAAGATAAACGTAGAGTATACTTGAAAGATTTTAATACATAGCAGGAGGCAGCGCTATGATTCACGAAAAAATAGAAATCCAGTTAAAAGACTCTGAGTTCAAGGCAAATTTATTTACCTATTTTCTGGATAATTCACCGGAGATTGACCCAGAGAGAAAGAGACCGGTTGTGTTGATCTGCCCGGGTGGCGGATATGCAATGACGTCAGACAGAGAGGCAGAAGCATTGGCTGTTAAATTTATGGCAATGGGTTATCACGCAGCAATTCTGCGCTACAGTGTAGCCCCTGCGCGTTTCCCGGAGGCGCTCCTGCAGCTTGCCACAGCAGTTGCAATGCTTCGTGAAAATGCAGATAAATGGAATATTGATACTGATAAGATTATTGTCCAGGGTTCATCCGCTGGTGGACATCTGGCAGCAAGTCTTGGTGTTTTCTGGAATAAACCTTTCGTAGCAGAAGCCCTGGAAATGGATGCTGAGAAATTCCGTCCAAATGGCCTTATGCTCAGTTATCCGGTAATTACTTCAGGGGAAAAAGCACACCAGGGTTCTTTCGAATGTGTTCTCGGAGAAGATTATGCAGACGAAGAAAAACGCAGATTCCTGTCTCTGGAATTTAACGTGACAAAAGACACTCCGCCCACATTCCTGTGGCACACCGCTCCAGACGACACTGTCCCGGTAGAAAATTCCCTGCTGTTTTTCCAGGCACTTCATGCACTGGATATCCCGGCAGAATTACATATCTACCCTGTAGGCGGTCACGGCCTTGGCCTTGCAACCGCTGAAACTGCCTGCCCTAATGGCTATGGAATCCAGGCCGAATGCGAAACCTGGGTACAGTTGGCTGGGGATTGGATGAAACACTTATTTGAAGCGAAAGAAAAAATAAAAGCACCGTGGGAATAAGTTGGTGTAGATGAGAGGGAGTACAGAGATGTATTCCCTTTTCTATATGTTATGCGGATACAAAATTGGCAGGATTGAGAAAAAACTAACGGACTCATTTCATAATGTGCGGCGATTATAACACAGAACAAAATGTACTTCAAGTATTGTTTTTATATTATTTTGCTGATATACTTTTTTTATCTTAAATATAGGAGGTGAGCTAATGTTAACAAGAGAAGATTTACAGGCAATTGCCGGGTTGCTTGTGCCGCTGGAAACACGAATTGGAGGATTGGAAACTAAGTTTGACAAGCTCGAAGGAAGAGTTGGAGGACTTGAAGAACGCTTCGATAAACTTGAAGGTCGTTTCGATAAGTTTGAACAGCAGTTTAAAGATTTCAAGCGCGAAACTCGAAATCATTTTGAGGACATTGAAGCTAATCTTCAGAGTGTAGACAAGCATGTTTGTGAATTGGACACGAAGGTTGCGAAGCTTGATACGAAGGTTTCAGAACTAGATGGAAAAGTAACCCAGCTTGATGCGAAGGTTTCAGAACTAGATGGAAAAGTAACCCAGCTTGATACGAAGGTCTCAGAACTAGATGGAAAAGTAACCCAGCTTGATGCGAAGGTTTCAGAACTAGATGGAAAAGTAACCCAGCTTGATACGAAGGTCTCAGAACTTGATGGAAAAGTAACCCAGCTTGATACGAAGGTTTCAGAACTAGATGGAAAAGTAACCCAGCTTGATACGAAGGTCTCAGAACTTGATGGAAAAGTAACCCAGCTTGACATGAAAGCTTCAGAGGTTGATAACAGCGTAAGAAGTCTTTGGGTTCATTTAGAAAACCAGACAGAGAAACAGCTTCGGATCGTAGCGGAAAATTATTCCAACCTTACAAACAAACTTGATGAGTTACAGAAGATGAAAGGCGTTCAAGACACATTGTTGTTCTATGCCAATAAACATGAGAATGATATTAGAGCCATAAAGCAGAGATTATGTATGTGAAAGGTATAGTTAAAAGGGTACATAAGAACTGTTTATAGCAGAACGAAAGAAGACTGAATCATATAAACTTATGAAAAATATAGACTATTAAAACACAAAAGAAAATATAACGAATAAATTGAGATAATCACAGAAGATAATAAGCTATATAGGCATTAAAATAAAATGGAAAAGATATATTGAAGGGGGCTGGTCGTTTAGATCAGCCCCCCTTCCTTGTATATTATTCTATAATTCTATTTAATATCCAGTTCCGGCGGCTCATCCATAGTGTCGGAAACATATTTCCCATTCTTCTTACGCTGCCGGACGCATTCAGTAAGCAGATACTCGATCTGCCCGTTGACGGAGCGGAAATCATCCTCCGCCCAGGCGGCAATCTGGTCATAAAGCCTGGCAGAGAGCCTGAGCGGAATCTGTTTCTTAGGCCTGGTATCAGCCATTAGTACAGGCTGCCGGAATTCACCACCGGCTGGGCATCGTGATTGCCGCATAGTACAACGAGAAGATTAGAAACCATGGCAGCCTTCCGCTCCTCGTCAAGCTCAACCACATTGTTCTCATTCAACCGCTCCAGTGCCATCTCCACCATGCCGACAGCCCCGTCCACGATCATCTTTCTTGCATCAATAATAGCAGAAGCCTGCTGTCTCTGCAGCATAACCGCTGCAATTTCAGGAGCATAAGCCAGATAAGTGATACGCGCCTCAATAATCTCAAGACCAGCCTCCGCAACCTTCTGCTGAATCTCATCCCGGATACGTCCTGCTACAATTTCGCTGGAACCACGCAGGCTGCCCTCATCTGCAACCCCATCCCCTGTGGTATCCACGTTCGGGGCCACATCATAAGGATAAATCCTTACAATATTACGAAGGGCACTGTCACACTGCAGGGAAAGATATTCCTTATAGTTATCCACGTTAAAAACTGCCTTCGCCGTATCTGTTACACGCCACATAACCGCAATTCCAATCTCCACCGGGTTACCCAGACAATCATTGATCTTCTGGCGGTTATTATTCAAAGTCATTATTTTCAGAGAAATCTTCTTATTCACATAAGTAGAATTAGCAGAAGCAGTGGTTCCTGTAGCCAATGTCAAAACAGACTTGGCAGCAGCACCGCCATCTACATCGCCACTCTGATTCAGCTTTGTCTTAGCCGCCGGATTCACTGCCGTACAAAAAGGATTCACCCAATAAAAACCGTCATCCTTCAAAGTTCCCACATACTTACCAAACAAAGTAAGCACCAGAGCCTCCTGTGGCTTCAGCACTCTCAATCCTAAGAACGGAATCCATCCCAGAGATAACCAGATAATTCCGATCACCATAGCCGGAACCAGGAAAAATATGGATCCGATTGCCGTAAGGCCAGCCGCTGCTGCATACAGCAAAATAAACAGAATCATCATAGCCATACCATTCTTTTTACTGCTCAAAACCTTCTCCTGCATAAGAAACCTCCTAACCGGTATATGCATTACTTTACCGTAAAACATGTATCATTTGGTTGATGTATAAATGATATCATAATGATATCAAAATGTCAACGCAGAGACAAAAAAATAAAAGTACCGACTGCGATACCAGGGGCGGGAGTACATTTTCGACTCACTCCCTCGCTTCCTGGCGTTTCTTAATCACAGCGTTTTCCTATATTCCGCAGGGCTCACTCCCACATACTTTTTAAACTTCTTATGGAAGTAATCCACATTCTTATATCCAATACGATCCGAAATCTCATACACCTTCAATTCCGGATCCCGCAGCAGCACCTTCGACTGATCAATCCTCACCCGGTCCAGATAAGAATTAAAACTCTCTCCAACCTTCTTGGTGAAAATTTTTCCAAGATAAGCACTGTTATATCCAAACAACGGCGCAATGGTCTCCAGCTTCAGATTATCCCGGTAATTATGATTAATATAATGCAGAATATCATCCATGATCGTCTCGCTGGACGGACTTCCTACCGCATTCATACACATCTCAAACTACACGCAGATTGTCCGATTCGGTCTGCTCCTTGTAGTGTCTGGTCAGGGATTTCTGGGATTGATACAGCAGGATTCCACAGAGACTGACCGGAATGATCAGAACCAGGATAAAAATTATAACCAGCTGCTGTTGGACTTTTGGACGGCTGAATACAGACTGAATGCGTGTGTGGATTTTCATGGATTTATTTACCTCGTAAAAGTGTTACTACTATGTATAGTATACTGATGAAAAGAATGGTTTGTCAATGGCGAAAGTGGTTGAAAGAGGCTGGAAACAGATAAGAAAAACATATGGAAATGTAAAAAAAAACAGGCATTAATTGTTGAAAAATTACAGTATTAAAAAATAAAATTTTTCGCTATAATCGAAATAACTCAAATGGCTGTAACAGGGGCTGGACTGGAGTAAATGCCGTGCAAACAGCTGTATCAATAGAAAAAAGAAAAGGAGCGCAATATATATGAAATTCGGAAATGGCTGCTGGCTGCAGAGAGAAGGAATCGAGTGCTTTTCCCCGAAGGAAGCATACTTTGTAAAAACAACAGAGCAGGGCGTGACAATCTGTGCCCCGACTGCAAACATCAATCACAGAGGCGACACTCTTGGCGGAATTAATCTGACTGTAAAGATCACTGCACCGGCACCGGAGGTGATCCGTGTTCAGGTAGCCCATCATCTTGGTGTTCAGGCGAAAACACCGGAATTTGACCTGACTTTTGCGGAAGGCTTCAAACCGGAGATTGCAGAAAACGAAGAGGAAGTGATTGTAAAGAGCGGAAGTCTTGCCCTTCGCATTGACAGAAAAAACTGGAGCATGCGCTATGAGCGTGGTGGCAGGCTTCTTACCACAAGTGCAGGAAGAGACCGTTATGAGCTTCATCGACGGTATGCAGCAGCGCGGAATCGGACTTCGCGTATTCCATTTCGATTGCTTCTGGATGAAGGACTTCCGTTGGTGTGATTTTCTCTGGGACAATCGTGTTTTCCCGGATCCGGCAGGAATGCTGGGCAGAATCAAGGCAAAAGGTCTGAACATCTGTGTATGGATCAACCCATATATTGGTCAGGAATCCTATCTTTTCCAGGAAGGAATGGAGAAAGGCTATTTCCTGAAACGTGCCAACGGCGATGTATGGCAGTGGGATATGTGGCAGCCGGGAATGGCAATTGTAGATTTTACTAACCCAGATGCATGGAACTGGTATCAGGAAAAATTAGGCGCGCTGCTTGACATAGGTGTTGACTGCTTTAAGACTGATTTTGGCGAGAGAATCCCGACAGATTGTGTCTATGCAGACGGCTCCGATCCTGTAAAAATGCATAACTACTATACTTATCTTTATAATAAATGTGTTTACGAGATCCTGGAAAAGAAGAGAGGAAAAGGCGAGGCCGTTCTTTTTGCCCGTTCCGCAACCGTTGGCGGACAGAAATTCCCGGTTCACTGGGGCGGCGACTGCTGGTCCGACTATGTTTCCATGGAAGAGAGCCTTCGCGGTGGACTTTCCCTTACCATGTCCGGATTCGGCTACTGGAGCCATGATATCGGCGGGTTTGAGAGCACTTCTACACCGGATGTTTACAAGAGATGGGCTGCTTTCGGCCTGATGTCCTCCCATTCCAGACTTCACGGAAGCAATTCCTACCGTGTTCCGTGGGCTTATGATGAGGAATCTGTTGACGTGGTGCGCTATTTTACAGCTGTAAAGGCTGGCCTTATGCCGTATCTGTACCGCAATGCCATTGAGACCTCCAGGACTGGCGTGCCGGTAATGAGAAGTACGGTTTTGGAATACACCCAGGACAGAACCTGTGCATACCTGGATAAACAGTATATGTTCGGCGATTCCCTGCTTGTTGCCCCGGTTTTCAACGAGGACAGCAAGGCAATCTATTACCTGCCGGAAGGAACCTGGACACATTATCTGACCGGTGAGAAAAAGACCGGCGGAAAATGGTATGAGGAAGACTGCGGATACATGAGCATTCCTGTTTTTGTAAAAGAAAACAGCCTGATCGCAGTTGGCGCAGATACTACAAAACCGGATTATGATTACGCACAGGATGTGACCATCAAAGCATATTGCCTGAAAGAGGGCGTGGAGACAAGCACTGTTGTTTACGGCATGGACAAAAATGTGGAGACAACCGTTTCTGTGAAAAAAGAGAATGGAAAGATTTCCATTCATGTTGAGGCGCAGAAGCCTTGCAAGGTTGTGCTGGTGGATGAAAATGTGGCTGGCGCTGACGGTGCTGCATGGGAAATGCAGGACGGCGGCTGTGTGGTAAGCTTTGAAAAAGGCGGAGATGCAGATTGCACACTTAGATAAAATGATGTAGAATTTATGTAATACAAGGACGAGGCATAGAGGTTGAAATTTGGCATTGGTGGCAACGGCTATGCTTCGTCCTTTTTACTATGAAAGACCTGGATGGCAGTTGTGGGAGCGCCATTGGCGCGGAATAGCTGACTTTATATATGGTAATGTTGCAGATAGGCGACACGTCCGTTTTAATAAAAAGAGAGGGAAAATATTATGGATAATAAACGTGAAATGATAATTGAAGAGTTAGTTTCCAGGCTGACTTTGGATGAGAAAATCAGTATGATCCACGGAACCGGTCTGTTCCACAATGGCGGCGTGGAACGGCTTGGAATCCCGGAACTGGTGATGTCTGACGGACCTATGGGTGTGCGAAACGATTTCGAGGACGCTCACTGGATGGTAATAGGCAATTCCGACGACTACGTTTCCTATCTGCCAAGCAACAGCGCACTGGCATCTACCTGGAACCGTGAGCTGGCTTACGAAACAGGAACTGTTCTCGGCGAGGAAGCCCGCGCACGTGGAAAAGACGTGATTCTGGCACCTGGTGTGAATATTAAGCGAAGTCCCCTTTGTGGACGAAATTTTGAATATATGAGCGAGGATCCGTATCTTACCGGTGAGATGGCTGTGCCTCTTGTGAAAGGCGTGCAGAGCGCAGACACCGCCGCCTGCGTGAAACATTTTGCCCTGAACAACCAGGAGACAGAGCGTCTGTGGGTAGAGGTGAAAGTCAGCGAACGTGCCCTTCGGGAGATTTATCTTCCAGCTTTCGAAAAAGTGGTAAAAGAAGGCCAGGTTTATTCTGTGATGGGAGCTTACAACCGTTATAACGGGGAACATTGCTGTGAGAGTAAAACTCTGCTGAACAGGGTTCTCCGCGACGAGTGGAAATATGATGGAATGGTGGTTTCCGACTGGGGCGGCGTGCATCTGACAAAGGAGGCTGCCACAAGTGGTCTGGATCTGGAAATGTCCGTTACCGATAATTTTGATGAGTATTGCATGGCAGAACCGCTGAAAAAAGCAGTAGAGAACGGCGAAATCGCAGAAGAGCTGATTGATAAGAAGGTAAAGAACATTCTGAGGCTGATGTACAGACTGCATATGCTGGGTGAGGCTCCCCGTAAGCCAGGCTCTTACAATACGTCTGAGCACCGTCAGAAAATCCTGAATGCTGCCCGTGAATCTGTCATTCTTCTGAAAAATGATAGAAAACAGCTTCCGCTTTCCCAGGAAAAGACCAAAAAGGTTCTTGTGATCGGCGACAACGCTAACCGTATTCAGTCCTACGGCGGCGGAAGCGCAGAGATTAAAGCCCTTTATGAGATTACCCCACTTCTTGGGATTAAAATGCTTCTTGGCGGAAATGCGAAGGTAGATTTCGTACCAGGTTACTATGCCGACAATTTTGACCATATGAACACGGAAACCAACTGGCAGGCAGACAGCCTGGAAAATGGTGGTGGTTCTACCGGGGCAAATGGCGGTGTTGCGCCGGAAATCCTGGAGAAACAAGACACATATCGTGCGGAAGCAGTGAAAAAGGCAGCAGAGGGTGGCTATGACACAGTGATTTTTGTAGGCGGTCAGAATCATTTTCAGGATCTGGAAGGACATGACCGTCCGAATATGAAGCTTCCATATGCACAGGATAAGCTGATTGAGGAGCTTCTTGGAGTGGTGCCTGACATGATTATGGTTATGTTTTCCGGCTCCCCAGTGGAAATGCCATGGATTTCCAGAGTGCATACTCTCGTATGGAGCTGGTTTAACGGAATGGAAGGTGGAACTGCTCTTGCGGAAGTCCTTTTCGGAAAAGTGAACCCATCCGGTCGTCTGCCGGAGACTTTTCCGGTATCTCATCTGGATTGCTCTGCGCATTGTATTGGGGAATTTCCTGGTGGAAAAACGGTAGATTACGCTGAGGGTATTTTTGTAGGTTACCGTTACTATGACACCAGACAGGTGCCGGTACTTTTCCCATTTGGCTACGGACTTTCCTATACAGAATTCGTGTACAGTAATTTGCGCGTGGAAGGTACTTACCCGAATTTCAAAGTATCTGTAGACGTTACAAACGACGGAAACGCAGCTGGAAAAGAGGTTGTCCAGATTTATGTAGGAAAACCGGATTCTCAGGTAGAGCGTGCCATGAAAGAACTTCGCGGGTTCACCAAACTGGAACTGCAGCCTGGAGAAACCAAAACTGCAGAAGTTACTCTGGACGAAGCTGCTTTCACTTATTTCGATGAAAATCTCCGCCACTTCGTAACCGAACCTGGGGAATATAAGATTTTCGCAGGAAAATCTGTGGCAGAAATTTGTCTGGCGGAGGGTATTAACGTATGAAAGTTGTAATTGCAATCGATTCATTTAAAGGGAGCATGGATTCTATAGAGGCAGGAGTGGCAGCCGCGGAAGGAGTTAAGAGAGTTTATCCGGATGCGGAGACAGTGGTTTATCCGCTGGCTGATGGCGGAGAAGGAACTGTGCAGGCACTGGCGAAAGGCCTTGGCGGAAAGCTGGAGCATGTGAAGGTCACAGGACCACTGGGAGAAAAGGTTGTCTGTGAGTATGCAATTGTGGGAAAAACAAATCCAACGGCTATCATAGAAATGGCTGGTGCAGCCGGAATTACTTTAGTTCCGCTTGAACTTCGCAATCCCATGTACACTACGACTTATGGTGTTGGAGAGGTGATAAAAGACGCAATCACTAAGGAATGCCGGAATTTTATCATCGGAATTGGCGGAAGCGCCACTAATGACGGCGGAATTGGAATGCTTCAGGCATTAGGTGCAGAGTTTCTGGATAAAAGTGGAAAACAGGTGCCATTTGGAGCACTCGGTGTGGAAAAATTGGCTGCCATTAATTGTGAGAATATGCTTCCTGAACTAAAAGACTGCAATTTCCGCATTGCCTGTGATGTTGATAATCCCTTATGTGGAGAAAACGGCTGCAGTCACATTTTTGGTCCGCAAAAAGGTGCAACACCGGAGCTGGTGGAGCAGATGGATGTGTGGATGGAGCGGTATGCAGAATTAAGTCGGTTTTACAGCTGCGATCCTGATTATCCCGGCAGTGGCGCTGCTGGAGGTCTTGGCTTTGCCTTTCGCACTTTTCTCCACGGAAATCTGGAGTCTGGCATAAACATTGTCCTGGATGAAATTGGCATAGAATCCCAGATGAAAACTGCGGATGTGGTTATTACCGGCGAAGGCCGTCTCGACGGTCAGACCGTAAGAGGGAAAGCCCCAATTGGCGTTGCCAGACTTGCCCGGAAATACGGCAAGCCCGTCCTCGCCTTTTCCGGCTCCGTCACAGATGATGCTGCCGCCTGCAACCAGGCTGGAATCACGGCTTTTTTCCCCATTCTTCGGCAGGTGACCACTCTGGAAGATGCCATGCAGCCGGTCAATGCCCGGAAGAATATGTGTGATACGGTAGAACAGGTTTTTCGTTTGTTAAAAATATTTGAGAATTTCCCTTTCTGGGCTTAGAGCCTGAAACTTTTTTACGGTCAATTTTTTGGAACCCTGTAACGAAAAAAATAATGAATGTCATTTGGAGTTTATGGTAATATATAAGAAATAGAGAATAAAATCATCATAGAAGCCGGAGGAACCTCAATGGACATAAAAGAGTTGAATGATATTCTTAAAATAGGCGAAACCGTAGCGGTTGAATTTAAAAGATGTGGAAATGGAATAGAATCAGATACATATGAAACAGTATGCTCATTTTTGAATCGATTTGGTGGTGATATTTTTCTTGGTATATTGGATGACGGAACTGTGTTGGGAGTATCGGAAAAGGCAGCTCCTGATATGGTAAAGAATTTTGTGAAGGTTATGAGTAATCCAGCACTATTTTCTCCTACAATATATCTTGTACCGGAGATAATGAAATATGATGAAAATCGCACGATTATTCATATTCATGTTCCTGCAAGTGCAGAAGTACACAGCTATAAAAGAGTAATTTATGACCGTGTAGATGATGCCGATGTAAAAGTAACAGCTACAAGTCAGATTGCAGCAATGTATATCCGGAAGCAGAATACATTTACAGAAAAAAGAATTTATCCTTATGCAACAATGGCGGATTTGCGATTAGATTTATTGCCAAAAGTTCGCATAATGGCGCAGAATCATGCAGGTGGCAGACATCTATGGTCTGCAATGGAGGATGAAGAATTACTCAAGAGTGCAGGCCTATATGGAAGAGATATTACAACGGGGGTAGAGGGATATAATCTTGCGGCGATAATGTTGCTTGGAAAAGATGATGTTATCCTGAATGTTTCACCAGCTTATATGACAGATGCAATTGTAAGAAAGGTTAACGTGGATCGGTATGATGACAGGGAAATATAACGTTAGAGGAATTGGAACCAAATCCGAAGAATCCGGTTATTGCCAACTTTTTTAGAAATATAGGATATGCAGACCAGCTAGGATCTGGTGTGCGGAATTTATTTAAGTATAGTAAGTTTTATTCAGGAGAAGATCCAGAACTTGTTGAAGGGGACATTTTTAGAATTATAGTGCCTTTGAATGAAAACTATTCATTTGATTACCAAGAGATAAGTGAGAACGAAAAACCAGGCAACGCCCCTGAAAAACCAGGCAATGCTCCAGAAAAAGCTATCAGCAGATTTATGGCATATTATGAATTTTTTGCAAAGAAGGAAATAACGGAGAAGTATATGCAAAGTATCAGTTCTGTATATGATAAAGTTGGCAATGATACTCCATTTGGGCAAAGCGATGTCCAGAAATGGCTGGACTGTTCTAAGTGGAAAGCAACGAATATTATGAATATTATGAAGAATGCAGGAATTATATATCAGGTAAAGGATTACGGATCAGGGAAGTATAAGTTTATAGATAAAAATAGTTTATCGTAAAAATATTGTATTAAATTTTGGTGAATTTCCCTTTTTCCCCCTCTTGACATCTACTGCAAACAAGAGTAATATGAACTACAACGCAATGGCGCGTTAGTGTGATAACGCCGCCATTGCCTTTTTTTTACCTCAAAACGAGGAAACACGCCGGAAAAAGCCGGATGTGCTGTGATTAATGAGATTAACCAAGAGGAGGAAACAAACATGAAAAAGAGTTATTTATGGAGAAAAATGACAAGTGGTCTTATGGCAGCAGCCGTTACTGTAACTGCAATGCCGGGACTTGGACTTACAATGGTACAGGCAGAAGAGAAGAAAACATTAAAGGTAGCAATGGAGTGCAGCTACGCGCCATACAACTGGACACAGCCGGATGATTCCAACGGAGCAGTTCCTATTTCCGGAAGCTCCGATTACGCATATGGTTACGATGTTATGATGGCAAAGAAAATCTGTGACGAGCTGGGCTACGATCTGGAGATCGTAAAGCTTGACTGGGATTCCCTGGTACCGGCAGTGCAGTCTGGAAAAGTTGACTGCGTTATTGCAGGTCAGTCTATTACCTCCGAGCGTCAGCAGATGGTAGATTTTACAGAACCATATTATTATGCGTCCATCATCACCCTGGTAAAAAGTGACGGAGACTATGCAGACGCTGCAAGTGTAGCAGACTTAAAAGGCGTAACCTGTACATCCCAGCAGAATACCATCTGGTATGATTCCTGCCTGCCGCAGATCGAAGACGCAAACATCCTTCCAGCACAGGAAAGTGCACCTGCTATGCTGGTTGCCCTGGAGTCCGGAAAATGTGACGCTGTTGTAACCGATATGCCTACCGGAATGGCTGCATGCGTAGCTTATCCGGATTTCAAGCTTCTTGATTTCTCCGGCACAGACGGTGATTTCGAAGTATCTGATGAAGACATCAACATCGGTATTTCTGTACAGAAAGGCAACACAGAGCTTCTGGATGCCCTGAACAGTGTACTGGATAAAATGACCGAGGACGATTACACCAAAATGATGGACGAGGCAATTTCTGTACAGCCACTTTCTGAGTAAAGGAGAGAAAAACTATGCTTCCTGAAACTTTCTGGGGCCGGATCCAGTATCTGCTCCAGCAATACGGCGCCTCCTTTTTATCAGGAGCCGGAAATACAATGATCATAGCCATTGTAGGCACCTTTTTAGGGTGCCTTATTGGCTTTATAGTTGGAATTATTCAAACAATTCCTGTAGATAAACGGGATTCTACCGCCAAAAAGACACTGGTTGGATTTCTCAAATTTATTATGGCATGTTACGTGGAATTTTTCCGCGGCACCCCAATGATGGTACAGGCCATGTTCATCTATTACGGAAGTGCTTATCTGTTCAATATCAACATGTCCATGTGGTTTGCCGCGTTTTTCGTAGTATCTATCAATACCGGAGCCTACATGGCAGAAACCGTCCGAGGCGGAATCCTTTCTGTTGACGAAGGTCAGACAGAAGCCGCAAAAGCAATCGGAATGACCCATGTACAAACTATGATGAATGTAATCCTTCCACAGGCATTGCGCAATATCATGCCCCAGATCGGAAACAACCTGATCATCAATATCAAGGATACCTGCGTCCTTTCCATTATTGGAATTGTAGAACTTTTCTACACAACAAAAGGCGTAGCCGGAGCCTATTATACTTACTTTGAATCCTTTACCATCGCTATGGTAATGTATTTTATCCTTACTTTTGTATGCTCCAGACTGCTCCGCCTGCTGGAACACAAGATGGAAGGCCCTCAGAATTATGACCTTGCCACAACGGATACACTGGCTCACACAAGTGGTCTGTATTCCTACCCTAAGAAGAAGGAGGAGAAATGATCATGAGTGAAAAAATCCTTGAAGTCAAACATCTGGGAAAAGCCTTTGGCAGCAATCAGGTTCTGAGAGACATTGATTTTTCCGTAAGCCCGGGAGATGTGACGTGCATTATCGGACCGTCCGGTTCTGGTAAATCCACGCTTCTTCGCTGCCTGAATATGCTGGAAACTCCATCCACTGGAGAAATCAATTATCATGGAACTGACATCACCAGTAAGAACGTAAACGTTCCGGAATACCGTTCAAAGGTAGGTATGGTGTTCCAGAACTTTAACCTCTTTAACAACATGACTGCTCTGAAAAACTGCACTGTAGGTCAGGTGAAGGTTTTGAAAAAGAGCAAAGAAGAGGCAGAGAAAAAAGCTCTGTATTATCTGGAAAAAGTAGGAATGGCACCATACATCAACGCCAAGCCCAAGCAGCTCTCCGGTGGACAGAAGCAGCGTGTGGCAATTGCAAGAGCTCTTGCAATGGAGCCTGAAATCCTGCTTTTCGATGAGCCAACTTCTGCACTGGATCCCCAGATGGTAGGAGAAGTCTTGGAGGTCATGAGAGACCTTGCCCATGAAGGTCTGACCATGATCATCGTAACTCATGAGATGGCATTTGCCCGTGATGTTTCCAAGAGAGTGATTTTTATGGCAAACGGAGTTATCGTAGAAGACAGACCGCCGAAGGAACTGTTCGAAAATCCGAAAGATCCGCTGACGAAGGACTTTCTGAGCCGTTTTCGCAATGCGTGAGCTAGAGCCTTTTTCAAACACGCTCTAGAAAAGCGCTTTGCAGATGGGGTTTCTGCATTTTTTATCCTTACTTCAATAAGTTAATGTTCACAGTGGCGGTAAATGTGTGCTATACTGGACAATAGATTAGGAAGCTACTGAGAAATTTTATATTTAACCGTAATTGAATTAAGGAGAATCCATGATTGAAATAGGAAAAAAACAGAAGCTTATTGTGGTAAAAACCGTAGATTTCGGTGTTTACCTTGCAGAAGATAAAAATGCAGGGCAGGAAGACAGAGTGCTTCTTCCCGGGAAACAGGTTCCAGAAGGAACCAGAGAAGGTGATACTCTGGATGTATTTATTTACAAAGATTCCAGAGACCGTCTTATCGCTACGACCAGAGAGCCTCTTCTTCAGGTTGGACAGACCGCAGTTCTGAAGGTACTTCAGGTAACCAGGATCGGTGCGTTCCTTGACTGGGGACTTGAGAAAGACCTGCTCCTTCCATACCATGAGCAGACCAGCAGAGTAAGAGAAGGACAGGAGTGCCTGGTAGCTCTTTATGTGGACAAGAGCAGTCGCCTTTGTGCTACCATGAAGGTATATCACTATCTTTCCACCAGAACTCCATACGTAGCAGGTGATTCCGTGAAAGGCCGCGTCTACGAGATCAGCGACCGTTTCGGTGTTTTCGTAGCAGTGGATGACAAATACTCTGCCCTGATCCCAGCCAGAGAAGCAAACGGCAAATATCGCCCGGGCGAAGTCCTTGACCTTCGTGTTTCCGAGGTGAAAGAGGATGGTAAGATGAATGTCACCGACCGTCAGAAAGCCTATATTCAGATAAATGAAGATGCAGAGAGCGTTTTCAGTGTTATTGAAGAATTTGCAGGTGTTCTTCCATTTGACGACAAAGCCTCACCAGAAGTTATCAAACGGGAATTTGGCCTTAGTAAAAATGCCTTCAAACGCGCTGTGGGACACCTTCTGAAAGAAGGGAAAATCGAAATTAAAGATCGGCGTATTTATAAAAAATAACAAAACCCGCATACCATATTGGAACTCTAAAATATGGTATGCTGTTTTTTTAGAGAAGGAGATTTACAATGGCATTTACCCACCTTCATGTCCACACCGAATACTCGTTGCTGGACGGTTCCAATAAAATAAAAGAATACGTTGCCCGTGTGAAGGAGCTTGGGATGGACAGCGCGGCTATTACAGACCACGGTGTCATGTACGGCGTTATTGATTTTTACCGGGCAGCAAGAGCAGCCGGAATCAATCCTATTCTGGGCTGCGAGGTTTACGTTGCCCCCGGTTCCCGCTTTGACAGGGAGATTGGCAGCGGCGACGATCGTTACTACCATCTGGTACTTCTTGCTGAGAACAATCAGGGCTATCAAAACCTTATGAAAATCGTATCCAAAAGCTTTAAAGAAGGCTTTTACTATAAACCAAGGGTAGACCTGGATCTTCTCCGGGAATATCACGAAGGCCTGATTGCCTTAAGCGCCTGCCTGGCTGGAGAAGTAGCCCGTTTCCTGAACAGGGGCATGTATCCGGATGCTAAGAAAGCGGCTCTTCGTTATCAGGAAATTTTCGGAGAGGGCAATTTTTATCTGGAGCTTCAGGATCATGGAATTCCGGAACAGCAGAATGTAAACCAGCAGCTGATCCGCATGCATCAGGAGACCGGAATTGAGCTGGTTGCCACCAATGATGTTCACTACACCTATAAAGAGGATGCAGATCCCCATGATATCCTGCTCTGCCTGCAGACCGGGAAAAAGCTGTCCGATACAGACCGTATGCGCTATGAAGGCGGCCAGTATTATGTGAAATCAGAAGAAGAGATGGCTGCACTTTTTCCATATGCACTGGAGGCATTGGAGAATACTCACAAGATTGCACAGCGCTGTCATGTGGAAATTGAGTTTGGTGTTACCAAGCTGCCAAGATTTGATGTGCCGGAGGGCTACACCTCCTGGGAATATCTGAATAAGCTTTGCTTCGAAGGACTTGAGCGTCTGTATGATCCGGTTACGCCACAGCTTCGGGAACGGCTGGAATATGAGCTGAATACCATCAAAAATATGGGATACGTGGATTACTTCCTTATTGTATGGGATTTTATCCACTATGCCCGCAGCAATGGCATTGAGGTTGGTCCGGGACGAGGCTCTGCCGCAGGAAGTATTGTGGCGTACACCCTTGGAATCACACTATTGGATCCGATCAGATATGATCTTCTGTTTGAGCGATTCCTGAATCCGGAGCGTGTATCCATGCCGGATATTGATGTGGATTTCGGTTTTGAGCGGAGACAGGAGGTAATCGATTACGTTGTACGCAAATATGGCAAAGACTGCGTGGTTCAGATCGTCACTTTTGGTACCCTGGCAGCCCGCGGTGTTATTCGCGATGTGGGACGTGTCCTTGATATGCCCTACGCGCAGGTTGACACCATTGCCAAAATGGTACCTGCCAAGATCCCAAATGTGAAGCTGGTAACAATCGATAAGGCTATGGAAGCGAATCCGGAGTTAAAAAAGGCGTATGACGAGCAGCCTGACATTCACCATCTGATCGATATGGCCAAACGCCTTGAAGGCCTTCCAAGACACACTTCCATGCATGCTGCCGGCGTAGTGATCAGCCAGAAGGATGTTTCGGAGTATGTACCGCTTTCCAGAGCTCAGGACGGAACCATTGTCACCCAGTTTGTTATGACCACACTGGAAGAGCTGGGACTTCTGAAAATGGATTTTCTTGGTCTTCGAACCCTGACTGTTATCAATAACGCAGTAAAAAACGTAAAGAAGAATTATGGCATATCTCTTGATATGCAAAAAATAGATTACAATGACCAGAAGGTACTGGATTCCCTTGGAACAGGCCGTACGGACGGCGTTTTCCAGCTGGAGAGCGGCGGAATGAAGGGCTTTATGAAGGAACTGAAGCCTCACAGCCTGGAGGATGTGATCGCCGGAATTTCCCTGTACCGTCCGGGTCCCATGGATTTCATCCCGCAGTACATCCGTGGTAAAAACCGCCCAGACACTATTCACTATGACTGTCCTCAGCTTGAGCCGATCCTGAAAGCCACACATGGCTGTATCGTGTACCAGGAGCAGGTTATGCAGATCGTGCAGAGCCTTGCCGGATTTACACTGGGACGAAGCGACCTTCTCCGCCGAGCCATGTCAAAGAAGAAGCTGAGCGTTATGGAAAAAGAGCGTCAGGCTTTTGTGTACGGAAATGAAGAAGAAGGTGTTCCGGGCTGTATAAAAAATGGAATTGATGAGAAGGTAGCCAACAAGATTTATGACGAGATGATTGATTTTGCACAGTATGCATTCAACAAATCCCATGCTGCGGCATACGCCTATGTTACCTACCAGACCGCGTTCCTGAAATATTATTATCCGGTAGAATATATGGCTGCGCTGATGACCTCCGTTATCGACAAACCAACCAAGGTTGCCGAGTATATTCAGGTCTGCCGTCAGATGAACATTCCTATTTTACCGCCGGATATCAACAAGGGAGAATACGGCTTTTCTGTATTGGAGGGTTCCATACTCTATGCCCTTTCCGCAATCAAAAGTGTAGGCCGTCCGGTAATTGAGGCAATTGTATCAGAGCGAAAGGAACATGGTGAATATCTTTCCCTGAAGAATTTTATTGAGCGGAATATCGAAACTGTAAATAAACGCGCCATTGAGAATTTTATCAAGGCAGGTGCGCTGGATTGCCTGGAAGGAAACCGTCACCAGAAGATGATCGTTTTCGGCCAGATCGTGGATGATATTTCCCGGAATAAAAAGCAGTCCATGGCAGGACAGCTCAGTCTTTTTGACATTGCCAGTGAAGAGGACAAAAAAGAGTTTGAAATCCGTATGCCGAATCTGGAGGAATACGATAAGGAGACCATTTTGGCTTATGAAAAAGAAGTTTTGGGCATTTACCTGAGTGGACATCCTCTGGACCGTTACAGAAATATGATGGAGAAAATTATTTCTGCGAGAACCATTGATTTCCAGCCTTCGGACGACGAGGACAATGAAACCGGCGGCTCAGATGAGAATAAGGTCCGTGATAATCAAAAGGTGATCATCGGCGGAATGATTACAGAAAAAAATATAAAATACACCAAGACAAATAAAGTTATGGCGTTTCTCACAGTGGAGGATCTGCTTGGAACAGTAGAGGTTATGGTTTTCCCGCGGGACTACGAGAAATGGCAGCACATGATAAACGAGGATGACAGGGTATTTATCCAGGGACGTGTATCCGCAGAGGATGACAAGGCCAGCAAGCTGATCCTGGAAAAGGTACGGCCCTTCTCCGATATTCCGAGAGAGCTCTGGATCCAGTTTGAGAGTAAGGATGATTACAGTCAGAAAGAAAAAGGGCTTCTGGAGGATCTCCGGAATTCTCAGGGTACAGACACTGTCGTTATTTATCTGAAAGATGTAAAAGCAATGAAAAAACTGTCTGCTGCATACCATGTAAATCTGCAGGATGAATGGCTTGCACAGATGAGTGAAAAATATGGTGAAGGCAATGTACGGGTTGTAGAAAGAGCTCTGAAAACGCTTTAAAGTGAAGAATCAGACAGGCATATGGAAAATTATGGTAAAATCACGGAAAACAGGGTGTAATTTCGGCAATTACTTAAGGAAAGAGTCTTGAAAAACCTTTGAAAATGCTATAAACTAATGCTGAATATGTGTATAGAAAAACGAGGGCGTTTCCACTGAATATGGAGACATAGCTCACGACGATTCATAAGATGGAGGAGATTATTATGGCAGAAAACAAAATTAAGACCATTGGTGTCCTTACCAGCGGCGGTGACGCACCTGGAATGAATGCTGCAATCCGTGCAGTGGTAAGACGTGGACTTTCCAGCGGACTTAAGGTAAAAGGAATTCAGAAGGGCTATAACGGCCTTTTAAATGAAGAAATCATCGATATGACAGCAAGAGATGTATCCGACACAATTGAGCGTGGAGGAACAATCCTTTACACTGCAAGATGTGCTGAGTTCCGTACAGCGGAAGGACAGCAGCGTGGTGCAGAAATCTGCCGCAAGCATGGTATTGACGGACTTGTCGTAATCGGTGGAGACGGTTCCTTTGCAGGTGCCCAGAAGCTTGCTAACCTTGGAATCAATACAATTGGTATTCCTGGAACCATCGACCTTGATATTGCATGTACAGAGTATACCATTGGTTTTGACACTGCTGTTAATACTGCTATGGAAGCAATCGATAAGGTACGTGATACCTCTACTTCTCATGAGAGATGCAGTATCATCGAGGTTATGGGACGTGGAGCAGGATGGCTGGCACTGTGGTGCGGTATCGCCAACGGAGCTGAGGATGTTCTGATTCCGGAGAAATATGATTATGATGAGCAGAAGCTGATCAATAATATTATTGAGAGCCGTAAGATGGGCAAGAAGCATCACATCATTATCAATGCAGAGGGTATTGGTCATTCACAGGCTATGGCAACCCGTATTGAGGCTGCTACAGGAATTGAGACACGTGCTACAATTCTCGGTCACATGCAGCGTGGTGGAAGTCCTACATGTAAGGACCGTGTATATGCATCCATGATGGGCGCTATGGCAGTAGACCTTCTTCTTCAGGGCAAGAAGAGCCGTGTTGTTGGATATCGCCATGGTGATTTCGTTGACTTCGATATTAATGAAGCTCTCGCAATGGAGAAGAGTGTAACTCCATACATGTGGGAGGTTTGTGAGTCCCTTTCTCATAACTACAGGAAATAATACAGAAATTGCGGTTCACCTTGTTCTTATGCAGGTGAACCGTAATTATAAAGGAAGTTTATGTTTATTCAAAAACTGCAATATAAATTGCATAAACTGAATACGGCACAGATCATTACCCTCAGCTTTGCGGGGGTAATTTTTGTAGGAGGACTCATTTTGTGGCTTCCCATCTGTGCTGCGGCAGGCCAGACCACTTCGTTTACAGACGCTATGTTTACAGCCACTACCTGTGTGTGTGTGACCGGTCTTGTGACCGTGGTGACAGCCACGCACTGGAGCCTGATCGGCAAGCTGATAATACTTCTGCTGATACAGATTGGCGGAATCGGCCTGATCGCTGTTGCCAATATTATCTTCATTTCTCTGAACAGAAAAATCAGCCTGAGAAATCGCAGAAGGATCCAGGAATCTTATAATCTGGAGCAGATGTCCGGGCTTGTAAAAGTGGTAAAAAAGGTGGTTTTCTGCGTATTTGCAGCGGAGGGAATCGGAGCAGCAGGCTATGCAATCCGTTTTGTTCCCCAGTTCGGGCTTGTGGAGGGACTGGCGCAGGCAGTGTTTACCGCTGTTTCAGCCTTTTGTAATGCAGGAATCGACCTGCTGGGCGAAAATAGTCTGGCGCCTTATGTGACAGACCCTGTTGTGAATATTACCACGGTGGTACTTGTCATTGCTTCTGGTCTTGGGTTTACTGTATGGTGGGATCTTGGAGGCAAGCTTAAGATGATTTTCCAGAAGAAGCTTTCACCGAAAAGATTTTTCAAAACCCTTCGTCTGCAAAGTAAGATTGTGCTGGTAACAACAGGACTTCTTCTTGTGGGAGGAGCCTTATTTATTTTTCTGTTTGAGTTCCACAATCCGGATACTCTGGGCAATCTGTCAGCAGGACAGAAGCTTATGGCAGCTGTTTTCCAGTCGGTGACTACCAGAACCGCTGGATTTTTCACAGTAGACCAGGCGGCACTGACAAGCGGAAGCGTGATGATCTGTCTGTTTCTCATGCTGGTGGGAGGTTCTCCGATGGGAACTGCCGGCGGAGTGAAGACTACCACACTTGCAGTACTCTTTCTCAGCATCATTACAAACCTTCGTGGAAAAAAGGACGTGGAAGCCTTTGGAAGAAAGATCCGCAGCACCTATGTCCGTTCTGCGCTGGTGGTAGTGGGAATGGCAGTTGGCGTATTGTTTGTCTCCGTTCTTGGTATATTTGCTGTCATGCCGGAAGCACCGTTTATTGATGTGCTTTATGAACTGACTTCTGCGGTTGGAACAGTCGGTCTTTCAAGAGGTCTTACTTCTGTTATGAATACACCGGCCAAGTGGATCGTGATTTTTACCATGTATCTCGGAAGAATCGGACCGCTGACACTGGGTGGAGCAGTTGTGTCACGGGCACAGAGCCGCTCAGAGAAGGTATATCTTGCGGAAGAAAATATTATGATAGGATAAATGATGGGATATCAAACATCATAGAGGAGATTAGAAATGAAGGGAAAATCCTTTGCAGTCATTGGTCTGGGACAGTTTGGACTTACACTTGCCAGAGAGTTGGCGAATAGCGATTGCGATGTGCTGGCGATTGATGACAAAGATGAAAATATCCAGGAAATTGCAGATGAAGTTACCTATGCAGTCCGCGCAGATGTGCGCGAGCCTGGAATACTGAAATCCCTGGGTGTACAGAACGTAGACGTTGCCATCATTGCAGTGGCAGAAAATATAGAGGCCAGTATTACTGCGACCATGCAGGTGAAGGATCTGGGTGTACCGCTTGTTCTGGCAAAAGCATTGAATTCACTTCATGGCCGTATTCTGGAGAAGATTGGTGCAGATCAGGTGATTTATCCGGAGCGCTCCATGGGAGTGCGTGTTGCGCGTAATCTTACGGAGGGAGGCTTTGAAGATGTATTTGAGCTTTCCACAGAGTTCAGTATGGCAGAATTCCGGATTCCAGAAGAATGGGTTGGAAAAAGCCTGGCAGAGATCAAAACCCGTGAGAAATATAATATAAACATGGTTGCAGTGAAGCATGGAGATTCTGTGAATGTGAATCTGGAGCCTACGAAGAAGCTGGAATCAGGCTGTGTTCTGGTTGCAGTTGGAAAGAACGAGGATCTGAAGCAGTTCAGGAAGCCTCTTTGATGCGAGGAGAATTTATGATAACCAGTGCAAATAATACACAGGTAAAAAATATCATACAGTTAAATCAGAAAGCCAAAGCCCGCAGAGAACAGGGGCTGTTTGTGGCAGAAGGACGGAAGATGTTTGGTGAAGCTCCCAGAGACTGGATTTCCAGGGTTTATGTGACGGAATCACTGACCGGGGATCAGGAACTGATGGAGCAGGTGATGATGCTTCCGGAGGAAAAAAGAGAAGTGGTAGCAGACAATGTTTTCCGGCAGATGTGCGATACCAAAACACCTCAGGGAATTCTTACTGTGCTGAAGAAACCGGTCTGGACCGCACAGGACATTCTCAAGGGGGATGCACCTCTTGTAATGGTCCTTGAAGATCTTCAGGATCCGGGAAACGCGGGAACCATTTTCCGAACCGGAGAGGGCGCTGGCGTTTCCGGTGTTTTTCTTACAAAAACCAGCGTGGACATAACCAATCCGAAAGTAATCCGCTCCACAATGGGATCCATTTACAGAATGCCTTTTCTATATGTGGAGGATGTGGTATCATTAAAGACAGAACTGGAACGAAAGGGTATCCGTACCTTTGCAGCTCATCTGAAAGGACGAAATTCCTATGAGCAGGAGAACTATCAGGGCGGCACAGCATTCTTCATTGGAAATGAAGGAAACGGACTGACAGAAGAGGCAGCAGAAGCAGCCGACTGTCTCATCCGGATCCCTATGTGCGGCAAGGTGGAATCTCTGAATGCAGCTATGGCTGCCGGAATCCTGATGTATGAGGCTGCAAGGCAGAGGCGTTAAAAGGGGGAGTCTTATGGAACCAATCATGTGGCTGGGAATCCTGGCATTGTTTCTGGTTATTGAGGGGCTTACCACAGCACTTACCACCATCTGGTTTGCAGGAGGTGCGCTTGCAGCAGCGATCGCAGCCGGCATGGGGCTGAGTATTGTGCCGCAGCTTCTTCTGTTTTTCTGTGTTTCTCTGGTGCTGCTGTTTTTTACAAGACCGGCAGCTCTGAAGCTTATGAGAAAAGACACAGAGAAAACAAATGTGGAAGGTCTTCTTGGGAAAAATGCTGTTGTGATCCAGAAGATCGATAATCTGGCCCAGACCGGTCAGGTCCGCATCAACGATATTGAATGGATGGCCCGGACATCCGATGACAGCGTAACAATTCCGGTTGGAACTGTAGTAGAGATAGAAGCGGTTCATGGCGTAAAGCTGATTGTAAAACCAGGCAGGCCATGACGCAGAACAAAGCAGAACAGGAGGCGTAAATATGGGAAGTGTGATAGTTTTACTGATCGTTATTATTCTGGTGTTATGGATTCTGGCATCCTGCATCCGCGTCGTACCCCAGGCATATGCGATCGTACTTGAGCGTTTAGGCGCTTATCAGGCAACATGGGGAACCGGCGTACATTTCAAACTTCCATTTATTGAGCGTGTGGCAAGAAAAGTCAACCTGAAAGAGCAGGTTGTGGATTTCCCGCCGCAGCCGGTTATCACCAAAGATAACGTAACCATGCAGATTGACACAGTTGTATTTTTCCAGATTACAGATCCGAAGCTTTATGCATATGGTGTTGAGAATCCGATCATGGCTATCGAGAATCTTTCCGCCACCACATTGCGTAACATCATCGGTGATATGGAGCTGGATGAGACACTGACTTCCCGTGAGGTGATCAACACCAAGATGCGCGCTTCCCTTGATGTGGCGACAGATCCATGGGGAATCAAGGTAAACCGTGTAGAGCTTAAAAACATTATTCCTCCTGCTGCGATCCAGGAAGCTATGGAGAAGCAGATGAAGGCAGAGCGCGAGAGACGTGAAGCTATCCTGAAGGCAGAAGGTGAGAAGAAATCCACCATTCTTGTTGCAGAGGGTAAAAAAGAGTCTGCGATTCTGGATGCAGAGGCTGAGAAGCAGGCTGCAATCCTTCGCGCAGAGGCACAGAAGGAGCGTATGATCAAAGAAGCAGAAGGTCAGGCTGAGGCAGTTCTGAAGGTTCAGAAAGCCAATGCAGAAGGTCTTCGCATGATCAAAGAGGCAGGAGCTGATAAGGCGGTTCTTACCCTGAAGAGCTTTGAGGCTCTTGCAAAGGTAGCAGACGGAAAGTCTACCAAGATCATTATCCCATCCGAGATCCAGAATCTTGCAGGTCTTGCAGCTTCCCTGAAGGAAGTCGCAGTGGATGAGAAGAAAACTGAGAAATAAGGAACAACGAGGCATAGCAGAGCAACGAGGAAAGACAGAGGAGAATAATTATGAATTTAAAAGGCAGAAATTTTTTGACACTTAAAGACTACACACCAGAGGAAATTCTGTATCTTCTTGATTTATCCGCTGAGTTAAAAGCAAAGAAAAAAGCAGGTCAGCTCACCGAATACTACAGAGGCAAAAACATTGCCCTGATTTTCGAAAAGACCAGCACAAGAACACGTTGTTCTTTCGAGGTGGCTGCTCATGATCTTGGAATGGGAAGCACTTATCTGGACCCAACCGGTTCCCAGATCGGCAAAAAAGAAAGCATTGCTGATACCGCAAGAGTTCTTGGAAGAATGTACGATGGTATCGAATATCGTGGATTCGGCCAGGAGGTCGTAGAAGAGCTTGGCAAATATGCAGGTGTTCCGGTCTGGAATGGCCTGACAAACGAATATCATCCTACACAGATGCTGGCAGATATGCTTACCATCCGTGAGCATTTTGGCTATCTGAAAGGAATTAAGCTGGTATACATGGGAGATGCCCGTTACAATATGGGCAACTCCCTGATGGTAGCCTGCTCCAAGCTTGGCATGCACTTCGTAGCCTGCACCAGCAGCAAATATTTTCCAAATGATGAGCTCGTTGCCCAGTGTAAAGAATATGCGAAGGAGTCCGGTGCAACCATCACTCTTACAGAGGATGTAGAAGCAGGAACAAAGGATGCGGATGTTATCTACACAGATGTATGGGTATCCATGGGTGAGCCGGATGCAGTATGGGAAGAGAGAATTCATGATCTTACCCCATACAAGGTAACTTCCACAGTTATGAAAAATGCAGGGGAGAAAGCTATCTTCCTTCACTGTCTGCCGGCATTCCATGATCTTAAGACAAAGATCGGAAAAGAAATGGGCGAGCGCTTCAACCTGACCGATATGGAAGTGACAGATGAAGTATTCGAGTCTCCGGCATCCAAAGTATTTGATGAAGCTGAGAACCGTATGCATACAATTAAGGCAGTTATGGTAGCTACACTGGGAGAACCGGAGAATAAATAATGTACCCTTATAATGAATTAACAATTGCAGATCAGATACATACAAAATGGGCGGGCAAAACCGTCCATTTTGCAAGAGAAATTGATTCAACAAATTTATGGATAAAACGTCTGGCAAAGGAGGGCGCACCAGAGGGAACTCTTGCACTGGCAGAATTCCAGTCAGCAGGAAGAGGACGGCTTGGCCGCTCCTGGGAAGTGCCGGAAGGAACGTCTGTTATGATGAGCATCCTTCTCAGACCGGAATTTGAACCGCAGTATGCCCCTACACTGACACTTGTAATGGGAATGGCAGTGGCAAAGGCAGTGCAGAACCTCGGCTTTGACGTAAGTATTAAATGGCCGAATGATGTGGTGGTTTCCCACAAAAAAATATGCGGAATCCTTACCGAAATGGGAGTTCGCGACGGAAAAATCGACTATGCAGTCGTTGGAGTGGGCATTAATGTGAATGTCAGAGAGTTTCCTGAGGAAATGGCAGATAAAGCAACGTCTCTCTATATTGAGAGAGGCAGAGAATTTGACAGAAGTCAGATACCGGGGCTTGTAATGGAAGCTTTTGAGGACTATTATGGCAAATTTGCAGCGACCTGTGACCTTAGCGGGCTGAAGGATGAATATGAAAGTATTCTTGCAAATTACAACCAGCCGGTCCGCGTACTGGCAGGGGAACCCTATGAGGGAATTGCCAGGGGAATCACAGACAGCGGCGAGCTTCTTGTGGAGAAAAAGGACGGGACGGTTTCGGCAGTCAGCGCAGGCGAGGTTTCCGTGCGCGGACTGTATAGTTATGTGTAAGAGAAAGGTAGAACTTAATGTATCAGGATAATGTAGTATTATGTGGCGCAAGCGCCTATGAGCAGAAATATTATTTTAACAAGGACTTTAATTCACTGCCGGATCATGTGAAAAAGGAATTGCAGATTATGTGCGTCCTTTTTACAGAAGAGATTGGTGGAATTTTAACACTGGAGTTTGATGACCATGGAAACCTGCAGTTCAAAACAGAGGCAAAAGAGGCTGATGGATTCTATGATGACATTGGCGGTGCGCTGAAGATCAAGCAGCTTCGTGTGGAGAAAGAAGAGCTTCTGGAATCGCTGGAAATGTATTATCGTGTGTTCTTCCTTGGGGAAGATGTAAAGTAACGGTGATATGAATAGTAATTTAGAGAGTAATTTAAAACAGGAAAATGTTGGAACTGAAGCTATCAGACATGAAGTTCCGAAGGAAATGAAATGGAAAATCGGAAATGTGGAGATCCCGAACCGGTTTGTGCTGGCACCTATGGCTGGCGTTACCGATCTTGCCTTTCGCAGGCTTTGTAAAGAACAGGGGGCAGGACTTCTCTGTATGGAGATGATCAGTGCCAAGGCTATTTCCTATAAGAATAAGAATACCAGAGCTTTGATGGAAATTGATCCGGTGGAACATCCTATTTCCATGCAGCTCTTTGGCAGCGAGCCGGAGCTGATGGCAGAGGTGGCGAAAGAGATTGAAGAAGAGCCTTTTGATATTCTGGATATCAACATGGGCTGTCCGGTGCCGAAAGTGGTAAATAATGGGGAGGGTTCCGCACTTCTCAAAAACCCGGACCTGATCGTGGAGATTGTGAAAAGCGTTTCTTCTGCTATTCAGAAGCCATTGACAGTGAAAGTCCGCATTGGCTTTGAGAACGAGCCGGTTGACATTGTGGATATTGCCAGACGTGTGGAGGATGCCGGTGCGGCAGCCATAGCAGTTCACGGACGGACACGCCAGCAGTTCTATTCCGGAACAGCTGACTGGGAGACCATTGCCAGAATCAAGGAAGCGGTTACCATACCGATTGTCGGCAATGGGGATGTGGATTCGCCGAAAAAGGCAGAGGCGCTTTTCCAGCAGACTGGGTGTGATGCAGTGATGATCGGACGGGCTGTAGAAGGCAATCCCTGGATATTCCGGGAGATGAACCATTATTTTACAACAGGGGAGGAGCTTGCAAGACCTTCTCTTGCTGAAGTGAAAGAAATGATCCTGAAGCATGCGCGGGCGCAGATTCAGATAAAGGGTGAGTTTATCGGGATTCGGGAAATGCGTAAGCACGTAGCATGGTACACAGCAGGAATGCCGCATAGCGCCGGTCTTCGGAGAGAGTCCAATAATATTGAGAGTTATGCAGATCTTGAGAAACTGTTGGAGAGATTATAGCATTTGGTGATAACTATAGAAGTCAGGAGGTTCGGGGCGGGAATGATTTTCAAACACGCTCTGGGACTTGCTGGCTTTTTGTGTAGATGAGAGGTGGATGTTATGGATGAGTTGTTGAAGTGTAAAGGTGTGCAGGAAGTTTTACAATTCCTGTACGAAGATGATGAAAGAACCTTACGTGAGCATCTGGAAATGTGCCAGATTCCAGCGCCTTCCTATGAAGAAGGGGAGAAAGCGGAATATGTCCGAAAGAAGATGGCAGATGCCGGATTAGAAGATGTGCATATTGATGAGGTGGGAAATGTGCTGGGTACCTGGAGTGGAACCGGAAATGGACCGAGAATCATAATTGCAGGACATACCGATACGGTTTTCCCAAGGGAGACAGACCTTACCCTGAAGAAAGAAGGAGAACGCTACAGCTGTCCCGGAATCGGGGATGACACCAGAGCAGTGGCAGAACTGCTCAGCCTTGCAAGAGCTCTGAATGCCACAGGAATCCGGGGTGAGGGAGATATTGTTTTCTGTGCAAATGTGTGTGAGGAAGGTCTTGGTGATCTGAGAGGAACTAAGCATGTGTTTGGGGATAGGGACAATCATTACGACGGCTTCGTTTCCATTGATGATAAAAACACCGCTGGAATCATCTACCAGGCAGTTGGTAGCGAACGTTACCTGGTAACCTTCCACGGAACCGGCGGACACAGCTTTACAGGCTTTGGAATTCCGAATCCCATTCATGCAATGGGAAGAGCAATTGGGAAAATCAGCGATTTCCACACACCGAAAAATCCGAAAACAACTTTCAGCGTAGGGGTTGTAAATGGAGGAACTTCCGTAAATGTAATTGCGGCAGAGTGCTCCATGCTTATAGATATGCGCTCTGTAGACGGGGAAGAGATTGCCCGATTGTCAGAGAAATTACATCAGGCTGTGGAAGAGGCAGTGAAAGAGGAGAATGCCCGCTGGGAAGATAAAGAGAATCCGGTTACAGTTACCTTTGAACAAAAAGGAAAACGTCCGGCAGGGACTCAGGAGAAGTCCTGCCGGATCGTTCAGGCTGTCAATGCAGCAAACCAGGCACTGGGTATGGAAACCCTGTATATTGGTGCGGCCAGCACAGATTCCAACATTCCCATCAGCCTTGGAATTCCGGCCGTCACAGTAGGATGGGGTGGAAAAGGCGGTGGAGAACATACCATTCACGAATGGTATGAGCATGTGGAATCCTGGAAAGGTCCGCAGCGAGATCTGCTTTTGCTTCTTGGGTTGTCCGGTTATGACGGGTTTATGAAATACCAGTTGCCTTGCGTTTCTTTTTCAGAATAACATAAACCAGAATGGAAGCAAACAGTACAAACAAAATGGAGCAGGAAAGCAGATAATTCAGGGCTGCTCCCATAATACCCCATTGATTTACCATTGCACGGGCAGCTGCGATAGTGATAACTGCAGCGATGGAATAAACAGGAAGCATGCATTTTCCCCAGCGGATGGCAATGAGGATGTTGTAGATCATGTAAACCTCAGCTCCGATTCCACCACCTGCAAGCAATACAATAAACTGCAGTTTATATGGGGAAAGATCTACGCCATAGATGATCTCCAGCAGGGTACGTCCCAGCAGATGACCGCCCACTACGATTCCTGCGCAGCAGACCAGAATAATGGCAATAATCCGAAGAACGTACATAACGAATTTTTTCAGATTATTTTCCCACCATAATTCTGCAATGGTGGTGATGGTTGGTTTGAATACAAATTCGCACATGAGAGTGATAACGAAGGACGGCATAAACAGAATACTGTAATAGGTCTGGTATTCGTCTGTCATTACATTTGCCATGGCGTATTTCGGTACGTTGTAAAGGAGCAGGGAAAGAAAGGTACCAATAAACATTGGGGTACATGTTTTCAGAAGCTCCAGTACATGGTGCAGTTTGCAGGACATGCTGACCGGCTGTCCTGCAATGTCTTCGGCTGTCAGTCCATATTTACGTGCAAAACAGGAATTTACCCACAGGCACAGGATCAGGGATGTGACAGCAGTGGCAACGCAGGTAAGATACAGGTTTTTTGTTGCTAGAAGAATACCTGTGAAAAACACTGCAGAGTAAACATTCCGAATGGCCAGGGCTTTTCCCATCTGCTCGACATGGTGGTTCTGCTGCAGGTTTCCGTGGAAAACATCCTCCACGGCATCGATCATTTTTATCATAATTATGAAAATACTAATGATAATGTATTCACTACTGAAGCAGAAGGAGCTGTATATGATTCCAAACAGCATCATCAGAGAGCAGGTAATCAATCTGGACAGCTTATATTCAGAAAAAGAATACTTGCGGTTCAGATCAGTGGCCTGATAAGTGCGGACTCCGTAACGCCCTATCTGAAGCAAAAGCTGGGCGGTTGCATAGCTGAGCGAAAAAAATCCGGCCAGCCGAGCACCGCAGATACGGGTGACAACGAGAAGATACAGAAAGGAAGAACCTGAATAGCAGGTGCTTCCGATCATGTTCCACAAAAAAGCTTTTTTTATATTTTTTTCTTTATTCATTCATAAATCCTTTTATACTGATCCAAAAATCATTTCTTTACAAAAACAGCCTTATACATTTTTCCGGCAATACTGTACAATCCAGTTTTCTGTAAGATTGGGTTCACCTTGCGGATGATCCTGGTAAGGGTGGATCCCTTCATATATTTGCGAAGAAGCATTTCTTTTCCCTCAAGATCTGCCGTAGCATTGTACTCCGTCCAGAACATCTCCTGATTTCCAGGAGCTTTGGTGGAATATTCTAGATGAGGCTGCCATCCGGCGGCTTTGGAAACAGGCTGATGCAGGGTATTTTCCCGGATGGAGGCGAAGAGTTCGCGTCCCTTTGGGGTATTTACCAGAACCTCATTTACGCCTCCGGTTACATCGAATTTAATTCCGGCACTGTCTACATTCCAGAAATCACCCAGGGTAAAATCAGCCGGGCGCTTGTAACTGGTGAAGTGACAGTGGAAGCAGGATTGGCGAACCGGAAAAAGACTGAGGAAAATTTTATTGAAGGAAAATTCCTCCAGCACAGGAAGTAGAGTTCCTTTGGAAACAGAGATATCCATTACCTGTTTTTTCCAGGAGACACGCTTGCTTCGCATATTAATAGAAGTAATTTGTGCATCTGAGTCCATATATTTGTTTTTTAGAATTTCCAGATAATCCTTCCATACGCCAGGGCTTGGAACACCGTGACAAATGTTATCGCAGGTGTAAAGGCGGCTGGTATCGGCATGCTTCATTTCCAGAAAACGGGTAACACCTGCGATTTGACAGGGAGTGCCGGTGAGAAGCACAGTAAGACCGTTTTTCAGGTCCTCACAGATAGAGTGATAAATCTGTGTTGGATCACTTTGAACATATTTGGAAGTGCGGAAGGTGGCTGCATCTTCTGCAGAAACAGCACGCATGTGACGAACCTGAAAGCTTTCGTCAAAGGCAACACCGTAAATAACACCTCTCTGCGCCAGAACCCAGTCTGCAAGCAGGGAAAACATACCTCCGGATGAACTTTTGCTGACAATTTTTTTATGCTGATTCTGCAAAGCATAAATATCCGGGACAGCATCACATCCGGTATAATTTTCCTGAAGAGGACAGACGCTGGTACAAAGACCGCAGTGAACACATAATTCCTGATTAATTTCAGGGTAAAGAAAATCACATTCATCAGCTATCATGGTGATAGCTGACCGGGGGCAGGCAAAGCTACAGGCCATACAGCCACAGCAGTCCTGTTTTTGCTGAGCGGGTGTAAGCATAAATCATATCCTCCGATGTATTAAAAATTGCGATTGTCAGAAACCGGGGCATCCACCATCTTGCGAAGCTGCTCCATGGAGTGCTGGCGGAAACGGGAAATCTGTTCATTTGCATAGGTGAAATCAATTTCTTCGGTAAGCTTCTCATAAGAAACATTATCCATGGTTCTGTCCGTAAGGTTTACCATATTAAGAAGCTGCTGTACACGGCGGTTCATGTGGTGTCCATTTACCTTGGCGAAGAATTTTCGGTTAAAAATCAGGGAAAATACAACACCGTGGAAGGAATCGGAAATTACATATTCAGCGTTTTTAAAAAGTCCCATCCACTCAGCCGGACCTATGGCTATTTTGCAGGCGCATTTCAGAAGCCCAACCAGCGGGAAGGGAATGTAAACAACAGGATAGCCGGTTTTAGCGTGAAGACGGCGGGCGAAGTCTACGATTTCTTTGTTAATTCCAAGCTGATAAACCAGAATATATTTCTCTTTGTATCTGGGTTCAACAAGAAGCTTGTCCCACTCTTCAGCAGTGAGAAGAAGTGTGGGGTCGCATACAACCTCAGGGCGCTTCCCAGTCAGATTCTCCACAATTTCTGCACCATAATCCTCGCGGACCAGAATCTCATCGAAATCAGAAAGAAGCTCTTTATATTTCTTCTGGTAATCTTCCGGCGGAAGGTTCTCACCAATGCTGGCTGCATAGCTGCACTTTTTTTTCCCTTCTTTTACAAAATCAAGAAAATAAGTGGTATCAAAATTGGTGAGCTTGTAATCCCAGATCTGATCGCTGCCGGCAATATAAACATCATATTTACCGGCGACTGCCTGCATTTTTCCCTGGGTGACAGGCTGGCTGTAACGCATATGTTTACGGAATTTATTGCATCTGAAGCGGCGCGGAATATAGCAGATATGGCCAATTGCGCCGTAAATATAATTGAAAAGTCCCTTTTTTTTCAGATTGACAAGGCGAAAAGGATTGCTGATATAATCACAGCGGTAGTCAATGATTTCCGGTAAAGTGCCGATTTCCTGAAGCTTTTTCTGAAGCGCATAGCTCTGCAGGATGGCGCCGTAGTTGTCATAATTATGAAAGGTGATCACACCTACTCGTTTTTTGGCCATGGAATCCTCCTGAATATAATGAAATGTATAATATCATAATATAACATATGAAAAGAAAAATAAACAGCTTTTAGCTGGCTATTTCACGGATGATGTAGTATAGTGATAAAAAAGCAGGAGGTATAAAAATGGCTGGATATTTGATCGCAGAAACCACCCGTGAAGAACGGGAAAAAATCGTGGCAGAATCACTGGGGCATATAGAAGCAACCTGTGATGGCTGTATGGCTGGACTGGCAGAGATTTATCAGGAATATATTGATGGCAAAAAGGAACTTCGCCAGATTAATATGGAATTTAATGCAAGATACATAAAGGGAGAGGATATGCCGGGAAGAAATGGCTGTCCACTGTAAGAAGAAAAGCAGAAGTTTTCGTTAAATAGAAAGAAAACTTTTGCTTTTTTTTACCAAATACAAATAGTGTTTTGGAAAATCTGGTGCTATTATGTAAACGATAACAGATTTGACAGATATGGAGAGCGGACTATGGAAAATAATATACTGAAAGTTTACATGCTGGGGACTTTTTCAATTGAATATAAAGGAAAGGAACTGGTTTTTGATCGTAACAGAGCCTCAAAGACGACACAGCTGTTTCAGCTGTTGATGCTTCATGCTAGAGATGGGGGTATATCCAAGGCTGCTCTGATTGAAGCACTATACGGAAGGGAAGATGTAGAAAACAAAAACGGAAGTCTGAACAACACAATTTTCAGACTCCGAAAGCAGTTGAAGGATTCGGGCCTTCCGGAAAGTAAATACATAAATATTCAGGCTGGAATGTGCTGCTGGGATGAGAACATCAAAGTCTGGGTGGATGTAGATGAGTTTAAAAAACTGGTAAGGGACATCCGGGCTGAAAAAAGAGAGGAAAACAGAATTCACCTCTGGATGTTGGCCTGGAAAGCTTACAAAGGTGAATTTCTTCCGGATATGATCGGAGAAAACTGGGCTGCAGTAGAAAATGTCCAGTGCAGGGATGACTATTTCCGCATTATGAGGGAGCTTTGCCAGTGGCTGAAGGACAAAGAACGGTATGAGGAACTGCACAGAGTATCTCACAGGGCAGCGGCAATCTATCCGTTTGATGACTGGCAGATATGGGAAATCGACAGTCTGATCGGAATGTCCAGATATAAAGACGGTCTGGAGGTTTATAAAAATACGGAAAAGCTGTTGTTTGACGAAATGGGGGTAGCCCCTTCTGCACGGATGATGGAACAGTTCCAGCTTATGGGAGAACGAACCTCTCAGGCGGCAGGCGCTCTCAGCGATATAAAGGAAAGACTGAGAGAAAAGAAGGCGGCAGTAGGCGCGTATTTTTGCCCGTTTCCAAGTTTTGTAGATATTTACCATGTGTTCAGCCGCATGGTAGAACGTTCCGGTCTTGCGGTGTTTGTCATGCTCTGTACTCTGGACTATAAAAAAGAAAGTGTTTCAGAGGAGAAAGAACGGGAAACTTCAGAACTGCTCAGACAGGCAATACAGTCTTCTATCAGAAAAGGGGATTTCTATACCCGATACAATAAGAGACAGTACATCGTCATGCTGATCGAAATAAACCAGGAAAACTGTCCCATTGTTTCCAGACGAATTGAGAAAGCCTTTAACAGGATCACCAACAATAAATCTGTGCAGATAGATTTCTATGTGGCATCTATCGGAGAAATGTGCGAAGAGGAAAATTAAAGCAATTTTAAATCCATTTTTTTCCAACTCTTTCGCGAAATGAAAGAGTTGGAGAAAGAGTATAAATGCTAAAATCTGTATGATAAACATAGAATATGATATATGGGAGCAGCGTAGCTGCGGAGCAACCCATAGATATCAAGTCAGGGTCAAAATACTTTTTGCCCCTAACATCATAATATCATGCAACCGAAAATAATTTCTGATTCGGTTAAAATAGAGGCACATATTCTAAGCATAAAGAAAGGACTGAGAGATTATGAAGAAGAATGGGCATTTGAGAAGATTTCTTGCACTGTTTCTTGCGTTGGTGATGATCATGGCTGATTCATCCGTGACGACGTTTGCGGGGACGGTGGGAATGGTGAGACAGAAGAGTGCGGCGGAGGAAAATAGTAGCCAGTATAATATACAGGTTAATATACCTTCTGAGTTAGATTTGGAAAATATGGAATATAAATATCTAACTTTAGGTACGAAAGAACAATATCAAGCAGTTGTTGCAAAGTCAGATGTGGTTCCGTTACGCGCTGGCACTATTAATCTTACAACAACCGAAAAGGGAAATTATACTCTTTATTTGGTAAAAGGAATATATAGTCATGATATGTATAATGTACTTCAGGATGGAAGCAAATTTAAGCAAGGAGATAATAAGTTTAAAGTTCACATAACAGCAGATTCTAATAATGCTAATAATTTAACTTTAAATATTGAAAAACTACAGTCACAACTTCAGGCAGGACCGACCGTAGACTATAAGTCGATTTTAGGAAATTCATTACATTTTGGTATCGTGGCCAATGATTTTACCTGTAAGGGAGATTTAGAGGCCAACCTTGCAGTAGGAACATTACATGGTTCCGGAAGCATGAAGAGTAGTAAAAACCATGGTGGTAATGGAACTACTTTAATTGGATCGTATCCTGATTCTGGTTGGTATATTTTAAAAAATGGAGAAGGAGGCAATGGCGATCTAATTCTTTATACAACGCAGGAAGCAGCTGAAAGATTTGGCAAGGAGATATGGGATAAAGGGCTGGTTATAGATACTGAAACATATAGTCAGAATGAAATTCAGGGAATTGTTCGTAATTTAGTAAATGAGGCTGCATATACTAGTGACACCTTGGCGTCTAATGCACAACGTTATGGCATGAAGTATTCTGATGCGGAGGAAAATGGTGTTCTTGATTTAACTGGATTAGCAAATGGAACTTATTATATTAATTTTGAAAATGGTGAATATGAAAAAAATAATTTGCAATTTAAAATAACGAGTGGGCAGAATATTGTACTAAATATTCCAGATGAATCAGTTAAGTTAAAGACATATAAACTTAGTATTGATGGCCAAGATTGTAATATTAATGGATATGCGAATGGTGGAATTGGTGAAAAGGCTTGTGAAAATATCGTTTTTAACTTAAAAAATGCCAGCTCTGTTACAGCAGAACAAATACATGGTGTAGTTTTAGTGCCAAATGGCTCATTTGAAAATCAAGCGGTAGGCGCAGGATGGATTGTTGCAAATTCTGTAACTAGTGGCGGTGCAGAATGGCATTGTTTGTCAAGAGATATTCCTGTTGTAACTTCTTACGCAATAAAAGCTAAAAAAACTGTAAATGGTAAAGCTCCATCTGGCAGTGAAGTAGGAAAATTTACGTTTAAGTTATATAAGATTGATGATAAAGGAAATGAAACTCTTGTTGATACAAAGTCCAATGGAGACGGAGGACTTATCGCGTTTGATACATTTGGAAACATTACAGAAACTGGAATCTATTGGTACAAGATAACAGAAGAAGGAACAGTTTCGGGTTATACTAATGATGCATCTGTTTATTATGCAGAAGTAGTGGTAAATGCAGTTTCTTCAAATGGAGTAATTATTAGCAAAAATGCAAAAGTTACTTATCATAAAGGTTCTAAGAATGGAGATACAGCGACAGTTGCTACTTTTAACAACATCAAAAAAGAAGATGAAGCATCTGCAAACATTAAAGTAAAGAAAACATTTACTAATGGAGCTGCAAATAGGAAGTTTAATTTTATATTAACATCAATTGACAATGCTCCAATGCCAGAAGGTTCTGTAAATGGAGAAAAAACGATTAGTGTTTCTCAGAATGATGGTGCTCAGAACTTTGGAGAAATTAAATATACAACAGCAGGAACTTATAGATACGAAGTTGTTGAAGATTCTTCAGTGCAGGCAGCAGGAATTACATATGATAATCACAAATGGACTGTGACTGTAATTGTGCCAGAAGATTTCAGTACACCTACAGTAAACTATAGTAGGGATGATGAAACAATTAGTACTATAGGTGCTGAATTTACGAATAGTGAAGAAGATAAAGAAACAGAAATTACCCTGAAAGGAAGCAAGCATCTGACAGGAAGAACCCTGAAGGATAAAGAGTTCGCATTTGAGGTAAAAGACAAGGCTGGAGTTGTAGTGGCAACAGGAACAAACGATGCAGCCGGAAAAATCAGCTTCAACAAGATTAACTATCAGCTATCTGTCCTGAGTGACGGAAATGGTGGTTATGTATCCAGTAAGTCTTTTGAGTATACTGTAAACGAAGTGATTCCACAGGAAGCAACCGAAGCGAATGGATATACTGCAGCTGGTGTGACTTATGATAATAGTATCTTTACTGTGAAAGTAACAGTAAGCTATGATCAGACAACTGGAATAATGAGTGCAGCTTTTGATGAGGATAGTCGGGAGCTTGTATTCACCAATGAGTACAAGGCAAGCGGAAGCTACCAGCCATCGGTAAAGAAAGTCCTGAAAGGCCGGGAGCTTCAGGCAGGCGAGTTCAGCTTTACAATTACTGAAGTAGATAAGGATAAAAAAGAGGTAAACGGAGGCTATACCGACACAGCAGGAAACGCAGCAGACGGAACCGTAAGCTTCAAGGAGATCACCTACAGCAAGGCAGGGGATTACTATTATAAAGTGGTGGAGAACGTGCCGGCAGAGAAACTTGGTGGAGTGACCTATAGCAGTGACAGCTACATCATCAAGGTGACCGTGACGGATAACGGAAACGGAAAGCTGACTGCAGCAGCAGACAAGGGACTGGATGCCCTGGTATTCACCAATGAGTACAAGGCAAGCGGAAGCTACCAGCCATCGGTAAAGAAAGTCCTGAAAGGCCGGGAGCTTCA
>NZ_CAKRNY010000022.1 GCF_934371575.1 uncultured Blautia sp.
CCTGATTAAGATTATTCTGTTCTGCTTCATTGATTCCAAGCAATTCATCATAAGAAGTAAGCTGAATTTCTTTCTTAAGTTTACGCATGATTCAGCACCTCCTGGACAAGTGCCTGGTAGCTGTACGCACCTTTTCCTTTTGCATCATAAGAAAAAATACTGACACCTTCTGATGCAGTTTCAGCAAGGGCTTCTGTTCTTGGAATTGTCTGATCAAAAATTTTAATCTCCGCCCCATAAGCATCTCGTACTGCCTGCTTGTTTCTTTTTGAGTTGTTGTAATGACAGCTGTCCATTGTAAACAAAATGCCTTCAATCTGTAACTCAGGATTGAATCTCTGATGAATCCCTTTCACAACTTTCAGCAGTTCCATAAGACCATCTGCCGCATAATATTGTGGCTGTACCGGAATCAGCACACTGTCAGCTGCAGTGAGGGCATTGATTGTCAACATTCCCAATGAGGGCATACAGTCAATTAAGATATAATCATAGTCCTGCTTCAAAAGTTCCAAATACTCCTTTAAGACTTTTTCTCTGTCCTCTACCGTAAACAATGACATATCCATTCCCGAAAGAAGTTTATTAGATGGAATCACATCTATTCCTTCTGCATGATGTAAAACAGCCTCCTTAGGATCAAATTCTAATCCCATGATAATATTTTCCATCATTGTTTTCAGGGTCACTCTCAAATTCTTTGGAAATCCAAGTCCCATTGTCAAATGTCCCTGTGGATCTGCGTCAACCAGCACAACTTTCTTTCCTGCTTTAGCCAGTCCTACTCCGAGATTGATAGTAGTAGTAGTCTTTGCCACTCCACCTTTTTGATTTGCGATTGCGATTACTCTGCACATAACTTTTCCTCCTAATGTCTGATTCTTTCAACGTCTACATACACACGAAAATATTTGTTTGTCCCCTTATTTGCATAAGGCTCTGATATACTTAAAATTTCAAAGTTACTATTTTTTTCCAATATTTTTCGGAACCATTTCAATTCATTTGTTGTTCCCTGTAATCTGATTTTCAGCATTTTTGACCTCCAATCATTTTTAGGAGCAATATTCTGGATAACGTATCTTTATTGCCTCCCAAAAGAATTTTGCATACCCACAACAAAACAGATCTTCTACTGTATAACAGCTGCACTCCGATAACTGTTTTTCCGCATCTTCATAGTCATAGACACTGGGTGTACCGTTGCAGTAAAGATTAAATGCCATGCGTACAACTCTGACACTACCACTTGTCTGCCATCCTTCCTGCAGACATTCTGGCTTCACATTGCCATTTTTAAAATCATAAATTCTGTTAACGTGCTTTCGTGTATCTCTGTCGATTCCAAGACAATATACCAATGCTTTGTGATATACGTCTTTCCATCTGCATTTAGGCAGATATTCCAAATAGAACTCCTTGTGTTCTTTGTTCATAAAAGTTATTGTGCGAGCATCCTCGTCAGCTGCGCCTATCGCTGTACTTGCCATACTGATTTCCTCCTTATAAAATTATTTTTTAAGTTTATAATTTGTTTTTTGAAAATTATGGTGATCTGATGAAACCGCTGATAATTTGAGTAACTTCGCTGAAGATTGCAAGCCTTTGCTTTTACTCAGTTTTTCCTTACTCAATACTCAATTTGGGGAGATTCTTGGTGATTTCCAGCGATGCTTGGCGGTATTTAGGACTTTTTTAGAAAAATATAGAAAAAAGCCCCGAAAACCTTATAATCACTGTGAAACGTAGTGTTTATAAGGCTTTCAGGGCCTTTAAATACTTAAATTCAGACTTATTAAAATAATATAATGAAAACTTAAGTTAATGGATTACTTACCCATCTGCTTTGCAACCTCTGCTGCGAAGTCTTCTTCTTTCTTCTCGATACCATCACCGGTCTCGTAACGAACGAAGCCTTTGATTGCGATCTTAGCGCCGTTCTCTTTAGCAACCTGTGCTACGTAATTTCCAACGGACTGTTTTCCGTCTTCTGCTTTAACGTAAACCTGGTCAAGAAGGCAGATTTCTTTAAGCTCTTTCTTAATACGTCCCTGGATCATTCCCTGAATAACCTTCTCCGGTTTCTGGGATTCCTTAGGATCGTTCTGAATCTGAGCCATAAGAATCTCTTTCTCATGCTCAATGTACTCAGCACTTACTTCGCTGTCGCTTGTGTAAACAGGCTTCAGAGCTGCAACCTGCATTGCAACGTTCTTAGCCATCTCTTTAACAGCATCGTTAACAACATCTGTCTCAACGTCTACAAGAACGCCAATCTTTCCACCCATATGTGTGTAGGAAGCAACGAAACCGTTCTCTTCTTTCATCTGAGCGAATCTACGGATGTTCATGTTCTCACCGATAACTGCGATCTGAGCTGCAAGAGCTTCTTTAACAGTTTTAGCTGTATCAAGTGCCCATGCCTCTCCAAGGAATGCATCAATATCAGCTGCTGTAGTTGTCAGAGCCTGAGCTGCAACATCTGCAACATACTGCTGGAATTTCTCATTCTTAGCAACGAAGTCTGTCTCAGAGTTAACCTCAACAACAACTGCGCTCTTTCCATCCTCAGCAACAAGTGTCTTGCAAAGACCCTCTGCTGCAACACGGTTAGCTTTCTTCTGAGCTGTAGCAAGACCTTTCTCGCGAAGGAACTCTACTGCTTTATCCATATCGCCTTCTGTAGCTGTAAGAGCTTTCTTACAGTCCATCATTCCAGCGCCGGTTAATTCTCTTAACTCTTTTACCTGTGCTGCTGTAATAGCCATTTTCATTTCCTCCTGATAGATTGTTATTATTCCTCTGTAGCAAACTCTTCAGACTCAGCCTGGATCTCTCCCTCAGCATCTGTCTGTCCCTGGTTAGCTTCGATAACTGCGTCAGCCATTTTGGAAACGATCAGTTTTACAGCACGGATAGCGTCATCGTTACCCGGAATTACGTAATCCAGTTCTTCTGGGTCACAGTTTGTATCACAGATTCCGATAAGCGGGATTCCCAGTGTATGAGCTTCCTGGATACAGATCTTCTCTTTCTTAGGATCTACTACGAAGATAGCATCTGGAAGTCTCTTCATCTCTTTGATACCACCAAGGTTCTTCTGAAGTTTGTCTAATTCTTTTCTTAAAGCGATAACTTCTTTCTTAGGCAGAACATCGAATGTTCCATCAGCTTCCATAGCCTCGATCTCTTTCAGTTTAGCAATACGGCTCTGGATAGTCTTGAAGTTGGTAAGCATACCACCTAACCATCTCTCGTTTACATAGTACTGTCCGCAACGCTCAGCCTCTGTCTTGATTGCATCCTGAGCCTGTTTCTTAGTACCAACGAAAAGAATGCTTCCGCCATCAGCTACGATATCAGCGATTGCATTGTAAGCATCGTCAACCATTCCTACAGACTGCTGTAAGTCGATGATATAGATACCATTTCTCTCTGTGTAGATGTACGGAGCCATTTTAGGGTTCCATCTTCTTGTCTGATGTCCGAAATGAACACCTGCCTCTAAAAGCTGTTTCATTGAAATAACGCTCATGTCTTTTTCTCCTTTTGGTTAAATTCTTCCGCATGGATCCTTTTCCTCTCGGACCCAGCCTCACACCGCAGGGCACCATCCTGGGAATCTCCATGCGTGTTTGATGGTTTACAACTTTTGCATTATAACATGACAAAACCCTCCGTGTAAAGAGGGTTTTTACATTTTTTCCTTTATATTTTGCCTATATTTTTCCAGATTCTGAAGTAAAGCAGACATTCCAGGTCCGCTTCGCTACTTGCTCATGAACGCAGTCGCTTCGCGATCTGTTATCTGCCTTCCTTCAGTACAGCCAGCTCCTCTTTTGTCAATTCCCTGGCTTTTCCCTTAGGCAGATCCTCCGGCAGTGTCAATGATCCCATAGAGATCCGTTTCAGATAAATCACTTTCTTTCCAACTGCCTCCATCATCCTTTTTACCTGATGAAAACGCCCTTCGTGAATTGTGAGAAGAATTTCCGAGTACCACTGTTCTGATTCACCATCTTCTTTCCAGGTTCGCAATATTTCAAGTTTTCCGGGAAGCGTCAGCTCCTCATCTCCAATATCCACACCTGCCTGGATTTTCTCAACATCCTCCGGCACTACCTTGCCCTCAGTTACTGCGAAATAGGTCTTATCCACATGCTTTTTCGGGGAAAGCAGCTGATGTGCCAGCTGACCATCATCTGTGATCAAAAGCAGCCCTTCTGTATCCTTATCAAGCCGCCCTACCGGAAAAAGATTTCTCCTGGCATCTCCCGGCACCAGTTCCAGAACAGTTTTCTCTTTTAGATCCTCTGTGGCGCTTACATACCCGGCCGGCTTGTGCAATAGATAATAAACGAATTCCGGAGCTACGCCAAGCCGCTCACCGCCAAATTCCACCACATCTGTTTCCGGATCCACCTTCAGTTCCGGTCTCTTGGCTTTCTCCCCATTTACCAGAACCATTCCCTTCTGAATCAGCTTCTTTACCTCTGTTCTTGTACCGGCACCGGCATCTGCCAGAAATTTATCCAGTCTTACTGCTTTTCCCATTTCTGTTTCTCCTCACAGCCAAAGCCGGTCTGAAACAGTTCTGGTTTTATTCCAGAACTTCAAAGGCCTGGGCTCTCTCATAATCTTCTCTCATAAATTCCGGAACATCTTTTTTCAGAATGACCCAGTATTCATCTGCCTCCTGCCCGTCTATCATTACCTTCAGATTCGACCACATTCCCGTCTCTCTTTTTTCCCAAAACGGCACCAGCTGGTAGCATTTCAGCACTTTTTTCAATGCCTCGATCTGTTCTTCCTTATCGTAAACCACTGGAGAAGAATACTCTGTTCCATTTTCATTCATGAAGTATGTTGCTTCCACAGATGTAAGCTTTACATCATCCATAGATAAAGGATACCCTGTTTTCTTTAAAATTTCAACTGTACGTTTAAACTGAGGATATACATAAAAGCCGGAAGAAAAATAGTAATCTCCCACGGCACCAATTACCATTCCGGAAGCTTCTTCCAGAGAAGGTACATTTGCATAGGTAATCATCAGATTTGCACATGGAGTTCCGGTAAACACACTGGCATCAGCCTCTTCCACATCCTGTCTGAACGCCTCCACCAATTGCTCTCTTTTTGCCTTATTATCCTGGAAAAGAGAAATGGTTTCTCCATTGGCAAAATCACATTGTACCTGATCCAGATATTTATTATCCAGCGCAAGAACCGAATAACGTTCTGCCTTCAGGGTTCCCTGCTCGAAGCTTTTCTCCAGTAAATCCTTCACATTTTCTTTGCTTACCATATAGGAACGATAAACAGAACTGCCGGATTTCAGGTCATAACGAACCGGAATGCGAACAGTATTTCCACTTTCATCCCATAAATTTGTACTCAGTGCCACATCATCCGAGAGTGATTTGCAGATATCCTCATTTTCATCTGTAATTCTTTCTATGACTTCATAAATGCTCTGGGAAATACCAACATTATCATTTACTGCATTTCCACCTGCATTATCAGACTCCTTCATGGTAACAGTGCCGTCCTCTTTTATTTCAATATTACTCCAGGCCTCGTAACCCAACTGTGAGATTCCCAATGCAATATTTTCAATCTTATCATAAGAAGGAATATATTTATCATAGCCTGTCAGATCAAAGCTGAACACACATGCCAGTACCGCCACACAAACGCTGCTTATTACAAACTGAAGCTTGTGTGCAAAAAATTTCCGGTAATCTCTGTAATAGAGGATTCCCATAATTCCATTGGCAAGAAGAGTTCCAAAGATCATTCCAAAGATCCACCATACTATTCTGGAACTGCCTGTGGGAAGCAGATAAAAAATCATTCCCACTCCCAGTCCGGTTGGTACAACCACCAGGAATCTTACGATCATACCTGCCCATTTATAAACAAAAGCCAAACCGGTTCTCTCGGATTTTCTGTGAACAAAAGTGTAAAATCCAAGAATTCCCAGAACCGCTGTCAGCAAGATCACAAACAGCAATAAGCTTCCACAGCTTCCTTCTGCATATTTTTGAGAAAAAGTATAGGCAAGCATAACCGGCGAGGTCAACTCTGCAAGTACTTTTGTAATTCCGTAAGAAACAGAACCGTCGAAACAGGTACGATAAAATGCACCTTCATACAACCGTATTAATATGGAAAGAGTGGGACCATATGCCGCCACAGCCACCAGAAGCAAAGCACCCATAAGAAAATGTCCTGTCAGACAGATCACCAGCACTACTGAAAAATACATCAGCAGATACAACAGCAAATGAAATGCCAACATAACAAATGCCATTTTCATAAGGTGAAGGCTGAAAAAGCCTCTCATCGCTCCAATACAGATAGTGAAAAACTCCATTGCCAGGTATGGGATTAAGAAGAATAAAAATGACTGCAATGTTTTATTCCAGAACATTCTGCTTCTTTTCACAGGAAGGCTGTGATAAAAATCAATTTTCCTAGGGGAATACAAATACCAGAACTGGCTGATCCCGTTAAACAAAGCTGCAATCCCCACAACCACCAGCCCTGTAAGCATAAACCCGTCACGCCACAGATTTTCATACAAAAGACTGATCTGATCTGCACTGTAGCCCATTCCAAACCAGTTTCCAAGCATGATCAGCTCTGCCACTGGAAAAGCAAGCAACAATCCAATGGTAACAGCTGCCGGGATCCAGGTCAGCCCCTTTGAAGAAACCTTCATATATCTGCTAGAATAAATTTTTGATTTCATAACCGGCCACCTCCGTTTCACTGATAAAAATTTCCTCCAGAGTCAGAGGAAGCACCTCCATGAAAAGAGGATTTTTCGCCTGGATTTTCTTCATGATCTCACTTCTCGTTCCTCTGGCAGTTATCATAAGAAGGGAACCTTGATGCTGCACCTTCAAAACCTGCAGTTCCTTTTCCAGTTCTTTCTCCTGCTGACGTCCGCCAAGCACACACTGTATCTTATGAATGTGGAATTTCATATCCTCCAGATCCTTTGAGAGAAGGATTCCCCCTTTATGAAGAAGTCCTACATGATCACAGATATCCTCCAGCTCCCTCAGATTATGGGATGCAATCACCGGAGTGAATTCCCGGTTCATTATTTCCGCAGCAAAAAGACTTTTCACCGCCTGACGCATTACCGGGTCAAGCCCGTCAAAGGTCTCATCACAAAGCAGATATTTCGTTGCTGCGCATACGCCGATAATAACCAGAAGCTGTTTTTTCATTCCCTTGGAAAAAGTAGAGATTTTCCTTTTTTCCTCCAGATGAAACTGCTCCATCAATTCATGAAAAAGCTTGATTCGAAACTGCGGATAAAAATTCCGATAAAAACTTACCATATCTCTGGCTGTATAATTTGCCGGAAAATAGCTGTCATCTGAAATGTAGAAAAACAGCTTCTTAGCTTCTTCATTTTCATACACCGGCATTCCATCGATCTGAATCTCTCCCTCATCCGGTTTTATAATTCCTGCCATCATTCGAAGCAGGGTACTTTTCCCTGCGCCATTACTGCCCACAAGTCCGAACACCTCACAGTCTCCGATGTCCAGAGTTGCTTTGTTTACTGCTTTGACAGGGCCAAACGCCTTACTGCATTCTTTGACTTCTATCATTGCTTCTCCTCCTTGTAGCATTCCCTGATAATGTAGATCAGATCTTCTTCCTCCACACCTATTGCCTTTCCTTTTCGGATCAGATCTTTCAATTCTTTTGTGTAAGAAGCAATACTGATCTTACGCACTTCTTCACTGTCTGCAATATAATTTCCTTTTCCTTTAACCGGATAAATCAGTCCTTCCTGCTCCAATTGCATGTAAGCACGCTGGATGGTATTCGGATTGATAGATAGCTCCATTGCCAGCTGACGCACAGAAGGCATTCGGGAACCGGACTCCAGGGCACCATTTAAGATCAGGTTCCGAAATTTCTCCTCCACCTGCTCATACAGCGGTCTTCTGTCCTGATAATCCAAAACGATCATAATCAGGCCGCCTCCTTTCCAAGTGTATTAATACGTTTAATACAGTTAGGATAGCATATATGATCTATAATTTCAAGACAGACAATTCTTAAATATTTATAAAAAAGAATCCTCCTAAACAGATTTTGGTCATTTACCTTTTTCTGCTTAAGGAGGATTCACGATTCCTTCAGAGCAGTCTTGTACTGCCCCGCTTCTGATAGCTCTTATAACATTTCCATATTCCAAAAACTCCTGCAAAAACAAGAAGCAGGTTTAATGTGATCACTGTAACTGCGCCTGTGTGCTCCAACATGTACAGCATTGCATCCGTAACCAGCAGACTCCAGATATTTGCCCCCATATGAAGCAGTATGCTGGCCAACAGATTTCCCCGCCATTCCAGTATCAGCGCAAAGATTATTCCCATAATTGTTGCATACACGCCCTGCATCAGATTCATATGATAGATTCCAAATGCCAGACCGGACAGAAGGGCTGCCGTAATCAAACGCAGATTATCTCTCATGCGCAGAAATACCAGCCAGCGGAAGACAACCTCTTCTGCAAAAGGCGCCACAATTCCCATCCAGAAAATCAGACTCCAGATACTTTTCCCCTCAGAAACCAGCGACTGGGTTTCCTGATAGGTTGCCGGATCCAAATACTGCTGGAAAAGTCCTACCAGAATATTTCCATACTGACCAAGGAATGCACCACTTATGAGAAAACCGAAAATCTCGGTAATCCGCAGACGACTGCCCCCAGCACTGCTTAACAATCCTGATGCTTTTCTTCTCCGGCAGTCTCCCCTGTATAAAAAAGCACAGGGAATCACAGTCAAAAGCCCCGTCAGTCCAGTCAGCATAAGCACCTGCTGATAATACGCACTCATGTCACTTCCCGTTCTCTGCACCAGAAGATAGAATCCCAGATAAGATATAATCTGAGAAATCCCAAAATGAATCCCGATCGGGTACAGGCACTTCCATACCAGAACCGGACACTTTTGCTTTCTTCTGGGGCTTAGGCGAAAAAATCGAGAAGCTCTTCTGTGGAATTTACAATCTTTAACGGATGCGCATTTTCCAGTTCTTCCTTTGTTCCATAGCCATAGGAAACTGCAACACATTCCAGTCCTGCACGTCTTGCTCCAAATACGTCATGCTCTTTGTCTCCCACCATAAGCACCTGTTCCCGGTGCTTCGAAAGTCCCAGTCTTTTTAGTGCTTCCTCAATTACCTCTGTCTTATTGGTTCGCTCTCCATTTGGCTCACTTCCTACCATCTCATCAAAATAAGAATCAATATGGAAATATTCTGCCACGATTCTCACAAAATTCTCCGGCTTTGATGAAGCAATCGCCAGCTTATAGCCTCTTTGCTTCAAACCAGATAACAATTCCTGAATTCCCGGATACAGTTCATTCTCATAAACACCGATAGGTGCATATCGCTCTCTGTAAATCTCTACTGCCTTTCTTGCAGTCTCTCTGTCAATTCCGGCATACTGCTCAAACTGTTCCAAAAGGGGCGGTCCTACGAAAACACGGAGTTTCTCAAGGTCTGGTTCCGGTTTTCCGATTTTTTCCAAAGCATATTGTACTGATTTGGTGATTCCCTCACCTGAATCTGTAAGAGTCCCATCCAGATCAAATAAAATGGCTTTATACATCTGTATTTTGCCTCCTGTATCATCATGTATTTTTTTAATATCTGCTTTTTATGGTTGTTAATTATAACATCATTTTTTTATATCGTCCAGACCGGCATTTTCACAATCTGCATTCCATCTACAGCAACCACCAGCTCTACCGTCGCATTCTTCTTCGTAACCGGCTGATCAAATATAAGAATGTCCCCCTTCTGATGCCAGAAAATCTCCTCTCCATCTACACGCAAAGAAAGAACTGTAATATCCTGTTCATCTGCTGTTCTTACCATTTTTATTTCCGGATATTCATTTATATCAATTGTCTCTGAATGCTCAAACTTCACATTGCAGTTATTATATTTCATTTTATTTTCTTTCTTTTTTCCATTTTCATCATTTTTGTTATAAAAATTCAGTTCTGGCGATGTTTTACTCATTCCGGATGCAACTAAAACCACGCCAAGCGCTGTGTTCTTTGAAGCATTCCTGCTTCCATTCTTAATTTTCTTCTTTTTTTGCCCAGCAGCTTTCATGCCAGAGTCTAAAGCTTCCGACTTTGGTTCTGTGGGCTTCGGTTCCGCAATCTTCTGCTTCGGCTCTGCAGGTTTCGGTTTCAATTCAGTAATCTGCGGTTTTGATTGTGATTCTGCAGGCTCTGGCTTCGGCTCTGCAGTTTCCGGCCTTGGCTTTGGTTCAGCGCTCTCTGGCTTCGGCTCTGCAGCTTCCGACCTTGGCTTTGGTTCAGCGCTCTCCGACTTCGACTCTGTAGCTTCCGGCCTTGGCTCTGGTTCAACGCTCTCCGACTTCGGCTCTGTGACTTCCGGCTTCGGTTCAGGCTCAGGGATTTCTGTTTCCGACGTTTCTTCCCAATTATCAAATATATCTTCCTCTGTTCCGATATCAACATCAAATCCACCAAACTCCCCTGCATAAATCCGTCCACAAACACCACAGCAGATCACGACAGTTACTATAAGTACACTCACTGCTTCTTTCCATCTTTTCATTTTTCTTTTCCCACCAGACTTTCCATCTGTTTCTCCCAGATTTCCACACTTTTACAATCAGTTCCATCCGCCCCACTGCTTTTGTACAATGCCAGAAGCCTCCTGCCTGAATGGCTCTGTCCTCTTCTTAAAAGGAACAAACCATATTTCCCATATCCTTCTGCATACTCCGGTGCATATAAAAGCAGCTGCTCATAATACACTGCTGCCCTCTCCCATTCTTTTTGCAGTTCTGCATTTGCAGCCAGAAGCAAAAGCAGTCTTCTTGTTTCTTCATCTTTTGTAAATTCCTTTTGCAGTCTCTGTAAATCAGCTTCCACTTCTTCATATTTCAGACTTTGGCTTTCTTCTGTTTCATAGTACGGCTCTGTTGCTTCTGCCAATGCTCTTCCAAATGTTATCTGCTTTTCCTGCCCCGCAAACAACATTCCGGCAGCCAGTAAAATCCCGGCAGTTCCAAGAGCTACTGCAATGTTTTTTCTGGCACGCCCTTTTGTTTTTCTTATATTTGTCAGCATTTTTCGGGCCTGAACAGCACTTTGAAATCTTCGTTTTTCCTGAGGCTGAATACATTTGCAGATGAACAGACCAAGTCCCGGTGCCTTCCACAAAACAGACAGCCAGTGCTTTCCAGCCAGCGTCTGCATAGTTTTTCCAAGAGCGTACAGATCACTGGTCTCATTTACCTTTCCCTGATACTGTTCAGGTGCGGCAAAGCCTTCTGTTCCCATGCAGATCCGCAGGCTGTTTCCAAAACCAAAAACTGCACTTCCAAAATCCACCAGATATAGTTTTCCGGAATCTGAAAGCATAAGATTATCCGGTTTCAGATCCCCATAATATACAGGTGGCTTTTGCCCATGAAGATATTCCAGAACCGTAAGTACCGTGTCTCCAAGAAACAGAAGCTCCTCTGCCGAAAACACATGTCCTTCCCGATACAGCTGACTTAGGGATTTCCCCCGAATATACTCCATCACAAGATAACAATGATCCCCATTTTCCACGTAATCTATCATTCTGGGAATAGATGGATGTTCCAGAAGACGCAGCAGTCTGGCTTCCCTTTTTTTACAGATGGGAAGCTCTTTTACCGCCCAGTAATTTCCAAGTTCCATATCTCTTGCAAGGTACAGATTTCCTTCCCCGCCAGAGCCTGCCTGTTCCAAAATGCAATATCGCATTTTTAGGATCATACCTGTAAGATCGATAATAATCACCTCTTTTAAACAAACAAAACCGTCCGTAAACAACATTAATCAAATGAATCCCGCCGCTGAACTACGGCAAATGATAAAAAGACAACTATCAGCTTCTCAAAAACTGATAGAAAAGAATGTATGAAAAATTATAACATTTATATGGACCTGTGAAAAGTACTTTATAAAAATTTCAGAATTAATTTCAGAATTAAGAAGCTGCGGCATCATTACCGATACCACAGCCTCATATTGCAGATTATATCATCATAATCAACCTGCCAATTTATTACATGTAAAGCGTTCAATCTGCCTGTTACATTATTACATTTTATCCGGAGCTTCGAATCCCAGCAGATCAATGCTTGTCTCAAGAACTCTCTTGGTCAGCTGCAGAAAACGGATATAGGATTCCTTCTGCGCCTGATTCTCTTCGCTGAGGATCTTGGTCTCATGATAAAAGCTGTTGAACGCATTGGAAACCTCATAAATATATGCACAGATCTTGTGCGGAGCTTTTTCCTCAAATGCACTCTCAATCATGCTTCCAAATCCGGAAAGCTGAAGCATCAGGTTCTTCTCGCTGCCGTTAGATGCCGGAAGGATCTCGCCTGCTTCAAGGTTTCCGCCTGCTTCCACGTAACGGTTCAGAATAGATTTAATACGAACGATTGTGTAAAGGATGTACGGACCTGTATTTCCCTCAAAAGAGGTGAATCGGTCTACATCGAAAATATAATCCTTAGTAGCCTGGTTGGAAAGATCTCCGTATTTGATTGCTGCCAGACCTACAATCTTAGCAGTATCTCTTGCATCTTTATCGCGGACGCTTCTGTTCTCTACGATCTTTGTGAACATTTCCTCATCAATATCAGCGATCAGGTTCTCAAGACGCATAACGCCGCCCTCTCTTGTCTTGAACGGTTTGCCGTCTTTTCCATTCATGGTACCGAAGCCAAGGAAGGAAAGCTTGGTGTCCTCTTTCACAAGACCAGTCTTTCTTGCGCAACGGAAAACCTGAATAAAATGAAGCTCCTGACGTTTGTCAACAACGTAAAGGATCTCATCCGGCTGGAACAGCTTCATACGCTCTACAATTGTGGCAAGATCTGTAGTGGTATAAAGAGATGCCCCATCTGATTTCAGAAGCATACATGGCGGAATTTCCTTGGTATCAGTCTCTTCTTTAACGTCTACAACAAGCGCTCCCTGATCCTCATATGCAAAGCCTTTTTCCTTCATCATCTCTACCATGTCCGGAATGTAAGGCTGGGCATCAGATTCCTTTTTCCACAGATCGAAGGAAACATTCAGATTCGCATAGTTTCTCTTAAGGTCTGTAACAGAAACATTCATAATATGGTTCCAAAGTGCCATATATCCCGGCTTACCCTGCTGAAGAAGATGAGTTGCCTCCAGTGCTTCCTGACGGTATGCCTCATCCTCTTTGGATTTGCCGCTTGCACATGGATAAATCTCCTCAAGCTCACCGATGGTAAACGGTGCCTCTGCAGGATATTCACCTGTATAGCTGTCATCAAAATATACAAGCTCCGGCTGTCTGTGCTTCAGCTCTGTGATGATCAGTCCCATCTGAAGTCCCCAGTCACCAAGATGAACATCACCGATCACCTTATGGCCTACGAAACGGCCGATTCTCTTAATACTTTCACCAATAATTGCAGAACGGAGATGACCTACATGAAGAGGTTTGGCAACGTTCGGTCCGCCGTAATCGATTACGATGGTCTTCGGCTCTTTGGCTGTATCTGCGCCAAGCTTCTCATCCTTCTCCATATCCTTCAGATAATCTGCAAGAAACTCTTCACTGACTTTCAGATTGATAAATCCAGGCTTAACCATTTCTTTCATGGAAAATACCTTGGAATCTGCCAGATTGCCAACAACGTCGTCTGCAATCATAAACGGGGCTTTCTTATATGCCTTGGCTCCTGCCATAGCTCCATTGCACTGATATTCACAAAGGTCAGGACGATTGGAAACGCCTACTTTGCCATAGGATGAATCGTATCCTGCTTTTTCAAATGCAGCAGAAAGCTCTTCTGCCATGTAGTCTGTAAGTTTTTTCATATATCCTCCTAAAATTCTCTTATTGAGAAGTTATTCTTATTGTAAAGCGGGCATGCTCACCCTCTTCAGATGCCTGCTCACACAGTCACTTTCCGCGCACATGCAATTGCCAGAGAACCATATCCGATATGACAGGCTACGCTCAGAGACAGTGGATCCATATGAATTTCCATTCCCGGAAATGCTTCCTGTATCTCCTGCTTCCACTCTTCTGCCTCTTCCGGATTACCTGTATAAGCTGCCAGAAGACACATTTCTCCATTCTGGACAAAGGTTGCAAAACGTCCCTCAAAATCTGCTTTCATAGCCTTTAGCATAGTACGTCTTGCCTGCTTCTTACCTCTTACCTTGGCAAATGCATCCAGCTTCTCCCCCTGGATCTGCAATACCGGTTTCAGGTTCAGAACCGTACCGATGGCTGCAGCAGCCGGCGTGATCCTGCCGCCCTTTTTCAGATATTTCAGTGTTTCCAGTGTAATATAAATACTGGAATTAAATTTCTCGTCCTCCAGGATTGCCTTAATCTCTGCTCCACTCTTACCTGCATCACGAAGGGCGATTGCATCCTCCACAGATTGACGCTGGGTTACGGAAATCCGCTGATTATCAACCACATGCACCCTGCCCTCGTATTCCCGGGCAAGTCCCATAGCCGTAGCGCAGGTAGCGCTGAGACCGCTTGACATAGGAATCTGCACAATCTCATCATATTCCTTCAGAAGATTGTCCCATAATCCCATGGTCTCTCCAGGACTGGGCTGGGATGTGGAAATGGAAGCGTCCGACTTCAGCCACTGGTAAAATTCATCCTGTCTCAGAGTAATTCCTTCCAGGTACATTTTCTCATTAATAAAAAAAGGCATAGGAATAACAGACACTCCAAGTCTGCGTCCTTTCTCCTGTGTTATGCCGCTGTTACTGTCCGTTACAATGGCAATTTTACTCATTCAATCTCTCCTTATCTTGTAAAAAGTCGCCGCTGTCCTGCCTTTTCTTCTGGCAGCCGGTTCTTTTTTCCCAGTAAACAGCGACCGTAAATCTTCTTTCCCTTTTCAGGGTCTTAAAATCTATTATAATACCTGCGCCCCAGTCTGGCAAACACTTTAGAGAAAAGTCTTAAAAAAAAATGTACCAAAATATTTCTTTATCTGTAAAATTCTTTTGGCAAAAAAGAAAAAAGGCAGCCTACACCGCCCCTATAAGCAGTGCTGCTGCCCCACATTTTATAATACAGCCAATTCCGCTCATAAGCCGCTCCGCCTGCGCCATAGTTTTCGGTAACACGATGTACCAACGGAAAGCTTCCATTGTTTTCCGGATCTTCCCAGGCCAGAAAGAGAAATCTGACCATTTGTCCGGCAGCCAGCTCTGGGGAATATGGGATAAAAGCCTTACGCAAAAAAAGAGACCGATTCCCCACAATAAAATTCTAATAACAAAGCCATTTTCCCACATTCCGCGCTCCATCTCATGCAGCCACCTGGAAACAGTTATTATAAGCATTACAAGAAAAGTCACTGGAAACCAGGGCAAAATCACATCCAGCCAGCTGTCATCCACTAATATTCCGGAAAGTCCGTTTCCCATGAGAAAATCAGATGCAGCACCCTCCAGATCCTGACCTTTTTTACCTCGGATCAAAACCTGAGTACAAACCTGATTTTTTTGTGGCGGACGGATAAGGATCATATGCTGATTCCAGGATACCACGCCTCGCACTTCGTAAATTTGCTCTCCCACAGTCAACTGACTTCCCGCACAGTTTTCACTGCCGAAAAGCTCCAGGGCTGTGTCTTTATCGATCACACATCCGGTTTCATCATTCTCTTCTAATAAAGCGGCCTGTCGGTCGTACAAAGCAGCCATTCCCACAGCGCCTGTCACCCGGGCATTTGTCTGTCTGAAATCCTCTGGATTCGTAACCACCTGAATTCCTCCATTCCACACAAAACAGAAATCTGTAATCTCATCACCACTTTGATAATTTTCCCAGATCTGCTTCGCCTGGTTTACTGTGGGATAATTTCCATACAGTTCAACCACCGCTGTATCTGTTTTTCCCACCTTCACATAATCTTTCATTCCGGAATAAAATAAAGTCGCGGTCAGCAATACTGCCATAACAACCTTCAGATATTTGGAACAGTACTTCTTCTTTTCACTTTCCATGCTAATTTTCAGAAATCCTCACCCTGCTTCCATCCTTCAGTTGCCTGTCTGCCTGGACGATCACAGCCTGATCCGTAGAAAGGCTTCCCTCACCCAATGCAGCAGTTGTCTGGTTTTTATCCTGCACAGTAACTTCCACTTTTCTTGCAACCATTACCGTTCCAAGCACTGTATTTTCTGTGTCTGTAACATACACATAGACCTTTCCATCCTCCTGATACAGCGCCGAAAGCGGAACGCAGCAGGAATAAGGTCCAGCATCTTTTGATATGGAAAAATCTCCGCTCTGACCGATGGACAGACTGTCCGCCGACATTATGATGGACAGGTCACGAATATCATTATCCTCCTTATTTTCTGTTATATTTTCCACTGTTGCTCCAGAAATATCATTATTGTTATTATCTGTAATTTTCACGTCTGCACCAGCAGATACATATTTTATATCTTCTTTTGAGATGGTACCAGTCATTCGAAGAGCACCATCGGCTGAATATAAAACTACTGCTGCAGTCTGTCCTGTAAGGTCTCCGGTTTGCACGGACAGACTTTTGATCACACCGTCAGAAGGAGACGAAATCACTCCCTCTGTGCTTTGAAGCACTGTAACCTTTTCCATATCTGCTCTGGCATTTTCCAGTTCTCTTTGTACATTCTCCAAGGTACTGTCTGAAGCCTCCGGTGTACTGGCATCGGCCACTGCTTTTCCGGCACTTGCCAAAGTCTGATTTCTTCCCGCGATCACTTCATTTAATGCTTCCTGTCTGGCTCGCAGATCATCCTGAAGAGCAGTTTCTGTGGCGGAATCGTCCTCCTGTGTTGCAATGGTCTCACCATCATTAAACTCTTCCTCTCCATCTGTGAAGCCACTTAAATCATCCCCAGAAGTCTTTGCTTCCTTTTCCCTGTAAAATTCATCAAGTCTCTGTTGGGCTATCTGAACTTCCGCCCTTGCATTATCCACGGAAACATTTCCGCTTTGCACAGCCAGATCGTAAGAGTTTCCAGCCCATGCCTGCTCCGCTGCACGCTTCTGGCTGTTCACCTTTTTCTGGCTTTCCAGATTCTTTGCCTGCCCTTCCAGAGTTTTTACTTTATCGTCCAGATTCTTCAAAGCCGCCTGAATGCTGTTCTGGGATAGCTTCAATAAAATATCCCCCTTTTTCACAGTCTGCCCTGCATGTACCATCACCTGCTCCACCTGCAGATTTTCCAGTACAAACACCGCCACTTCCTGACTACCCTCCACTTTTCCAGAGCCTTTCACCTCATGAGTGATCATCTGATTTGCCGGGTTCTTAGTCTGGATTTGTATCACATTTACAGAATCCGAAACTCTTGACAATATGGTAAAAATCAGCATCATTACAAAAAACAGGCAAGTTGCCTGAATTAATTTTTTCTTCATGTCAAACTCCCATCCTACTTTCCAGCTATTTCTCTTTTTATTCTTTAACCGCCGTAGAGACAATTCCCTGCTCCAGATAGTCCTGTCCAGACAAAAATACCAGGACTGCCGGTGCCAGAGCCACCACAGAGGCTGCAAATGCAAACCCTGCCTGTTTCAGCTCAATATTTGGCAGATACAAAGACAATGGCCACAATTCTTTTGTCTTCAAAAATACCATCGGCTGTTCGATCAGATTCCAGTATTCCAGAAATCCAAGTACAATGGCAGAAATGACGCCAGGTGAGCCCAAGGGGATGGCAACTATAAAAAACAGTTTAAGCTCACCTGCACCGTCAAGTCTTGCCGCTTCCAGAAACGCCAGAGGAATCCCTTTGAAAAAGCGGTACATAATAAATATGGGGAATGTAGAAAAAACCGCCGGGAAAATAATCCCCAAAAGCGAGTCAAGAAGCCCAATTTTATCCAACACCAGATAACTGCCAAGAAGCATAACCTGAAACGGCATCATCATCAGTACAATATACAAAGTAAACAATATATTTTTCCCGGGAAAATCAAATTTGGCAAATCCCCATGCAGCAGGCATTCCAACCAGAAGCCCGCCAGCGAGGGCACCAGCCGTAATCTTCACCGAGTTCCAGAACATTACGAAAAATTCCGGTGAATCCAGCAGTACTTCCACATAATGTTTCAGAGTCGGATATTCCGCAAACAGCTTCCAGGAAGCATATCCTTTCGCCCCCTCCTGCAGCACTGGAAACAGCAGATCTGTAAGCTCATTTTTTCCCATAAGAGAACCAACTGCCAGAAATAAAATGGGAAATATAAAAACCAAAGCTAAAAGTACAAGAAAAAAACAAGTTATCTTTTTCACTTCTTACTCCTCTCTTTCCCATGCTTTTTGCAGTAAGAGAACCAGAACCATGATCGTAATTCCAGTAACCACTGCCGCAGCCGCCATCTTATCCATAGCCAGGTCTCTGTACCAGTTATTGAACAAATGCTGTAGAAGATACATGTTCTCCTGTGGATAATCTCCTGCGACCAGATAAGCCTCCCGGAATACTTTGAAGCCGTTCAGCAGCGACAGAACTACAATGGTAAAAAGAGAGGGAAAAAGATTTGGAAGGGTAATCCTGGTAAAGCATTTCCAGGCGCCTGCTCCATCCACCTTTGCTGCCTCATAAAGAGATTCCGGAATTGTGGAAATGCCTGCCAGCCACAATACAATGTCATACCCTAAGTTTCTCCAAATATAACTTATTACCAGCACCCAGAAGGAAGCCTTTGTATTCAACCAGTCTATACTTTTCAACGACAGCATTTCCAGAAAATGATTCAAAATACCCTGTCCATTAAAGAGTACTTTCCATAAAATTGCCACAGAAGCAACTGGAATGGCCATTGGAAGCAGAAATGCTGTTTTCATCAGCTGCTTCTGATTTTTTCCAAGTCCGTTTAACAGGACAGCAGTTGTCAGTGACAAAACCACCAGTAATGGAATACAGATTCCCAAAAAACGCAAGGTATTTTTCCCAGCAAGAAGAAATGCCTGATTGGAAAATATCATCTGATAATTCATAAATCCAGTAAACACTCCATTTACAGCTCCAAAAAAAGATCTGCGGATCACATCCACATAAGGAAGCAGCCAGAACACACAGACTCCTGCAAAGCTAGGGAGAATAAATAAAATTCCTTTCAGGGCATGTTTTCTTTTCAAAAAAATTTCCTCTTTTCTATCTTTCATTCAGCATCATAAAAATAGCAGAGGAATCTCTATTCTTTCTCTAAAGCGTGTTTGAAAAAGGTTTTAAATTAATTAGAGAAATTTTAGAGATTTGCGTATATAATGATGATACCAGGGTCAAAAGGTCAAAAAGCCGATGCAAGCTCGCTTGCAAGAGGATTTTTAATCTCTTGACCCGCCAAAAACATGAGTAAGTAGCCATTTTTCGAAGAAAAATGAGCGGATTACGAATGTTTTTGAAGATTGCGGGAGTGCAAAGCACGCAGCAATCTGGTATCAATATGATCATATACGTGAAGAGGAGTTTCCTATGAGAATACTAATAATAGAAGATGATAAAGATCTGGCACAGCTTACAAAGCTTGCTCTTGAAAAAGAAAATTTCACGGTAGATATGTGTCTGGATGGTGCAGAAGGTCTTTACTATATGCAGGAAAATATGTATGATCTGGTACTTCTGGACCGCATGCTTCCTTCCATGGATGGAACTCAGGTTTTGAAAGAAGCCAGACAGTCCAACATCTCAACCCCTGTTATTTTCCTTACGGCACTTGGCGAATTACAGGACAAGGTCAGCGGACTGAACTGCGGAGCAGATGATTACATGGTAAAGCCCTTCGCCTTTGAAGAGCTGCTTGCAAGAATCCACAGCATTATGCGCCGTCCCGGAAAATGGGGTGATTTAAATCTTCTGAAGCTGGGAGACATTGCTTTTGATCCTGAATGCGGACGCCTTACCAAGGGCGCAAAAGAATGCACTCTTTCCGGCCGCGAAAGTGCCCTTCTGGAAGTATTTCTCCGAAATCCCGGTCAGGTTCTTCCCAGAAACCTTCTTCTCTCCCGCGTATGGGGTATAGAATCCGACGTAGAAGAGGGAAATCTTGACAACTACATACATTTTCTCCGTCGCCGCCTGAAATCTGTGGAAAGCACACTGGTTCTCAAAACCATACGCGGGATAGGTTATCAGTTGGAAGTCTGTCAGTAAACAGCATGTACTAGTTTTATTTCGGTAATCTTATCACAAATGTACTGCCGCCACCCGGAGTATCCAGAATACGGATACTCCCTTTATGTAACGTCACAATTTCCCTGGCAATACAAAGCCCGAGTCCAAAATGCTGTTTCTCCTTTCTGGCTGGATCAGCCCTGTAAAATCTTCGGAATACAGCCTCTTTATTTTCATCCGGAATTCCCGGTCCATTATCCTGTACATAAAGCTGAAAATAATTTTCTTTTTCTTTTACTCCCATTTCCATCCTGCCACCGGCCGGCACATAGCTTGCCCCGTTATCCAAAAGGATTCCCAGTACCTGACTGATTCTGGCACTGTCACACTTACAGATAGAAAGAGGCTCCTCTGGCAGAACTACTTTCAGGGAAATCTTTTTCCCATGCAGAATAGGCTGGTATTTCTCATATGTATCCAGAAGCAATGTATCAAGCTCACAATCTGTCTTCATAATACTCCAGGATTTATTGTCCGCATTTGCAAGGGAAAGCATATCCCCGATAAGCCGGGACATCCTGTCTCCCTCACTTTTTATGGTTTTCAAAAATCTGCCGGCATTTTCCCAGTCAGATTCCATTGCCTGTACACTTGACAATATCACAGCCAGCGGAGATCTCAGTTCATGGGATGCCGAAGCAATAAACTGGGTTTGTTTCCTTTGATTCTCTTCCAGAGGGCGAAGCATTTTTCCTGTAAAAAACCAGGAAAATGTAACCAAAGCCAAAACTGCAAGCAGCACCATACCGCCAAACCAGACTCTTTGATGGAAAATCTGTGTTTTCAACCCATCAAGAGGATATACCAGCACCAGGCTTAACACGCCGTTTCCCTTGGGAATCAAGGCTGTACAGGCATAAAAATCTGAAGTTTCAAAATAAACCGTTTTGGAAAGAGAGAGGCTTCCCATATAGTCCACATCAAGCCCCTGCTCTTCCCTGGAAATTCTGGCAGCCTCTGTCAGCATATTCCCTACAGAGCTCAGATCATCTTCCTTTTTATCCTGATTCCGGCTTTCTGTATCCAGCTTATCAAAATACAGCTTTTTCCCGTTATTCAGAATGCGAAATTCCACTTTGTATTCCTGCTTTGCTTCCAGTATCCACTTGTGAGAAAGCACAGTCTGGTTTTCCAGGTAAGCCACACAGGAATTTCCATTATTTAAAAATCTCTCGTAAGTATTATGGGTAAGCCCCCTCTCGGAGATCACAAGACAGGAAACTGCCATCAGGATCAGTATTCCGCTTGTGATCAGTGATGCAAATATGGTCATTTGCCTGTGAAGCTTTTTAAACATCTCTTACTCCTTCTATTCTGCCAGATACAGGTTCACCTGCTGCATGACTGCATTCGCAGCCTCATCAAGACTGATTTCCCCATTCAGGTAACGCACTCCGTTTTCACAGACAGCACTGGTAATGATTGTATTATCCAAAACCGGAGTTGTAAGCATTTTTCCAAGCTGTTTTAATTCATTCACCTTATCAGCGGACGGAACTTTTATACTGTATACTAATTCCTGACCGTTCTCGCTGTTACTGCTGCCGCCAGTAACTAACACGTTTCCAGCCTCTCCCTGATTCCAGTAGTCCTCTCCATTGTAAACAGCTTCCACTACAGGAAAACCATCTTCTCTGGAAAGCATCTGTCCTTCCTCGGAAAATAAATATTCCACGAATTTCTCAGCAGCAGCTTTCTGGGAAGCTCTGGAGCTGATTCCGATTCGGTTGACCGGAATGAAACAATTTGCCATCTGCCCATTCCAAAGTGCATAGGACAAGGAAGTATCTATCTCTGCCATAGAATTTACAAATGCAAAATCCAAAGGCGAAAAAATATCACCTAAAGCAAATTCACAGTTTCGGGAAAGCAGCACGGCAGTTTCTCCCGAAATACTGCCAGCTCTTTCATATACTGGCTGTTCACTGTCATCAAAAGCCTGTGGATAAGCAGCCTTTAATTCATCCATAGCATCCTTTCCAGCCTGATAAATCCTTTCGGACTGTTCCAGAAATTCCTTGATCTTTTTTTCATCCAGAGTTCCATTCTCTTTCATCCATGCTGCGGAATTGTTATCTGCCAGTTTTTCCAGAAGTGCCTGTGGATACATGGAATAAAGTAAGGGCAGCTTATAGATGTTTTCCGAAGTCAGTCCATATTCATCCTTGTGCTTCGTGAGCACATCAGCAAGAGAAGCCAGATCTGTCACCGCCTGCACATCCTCCTTGTTTCCCTCTATCATGGGAATTCCAAATTTCACCGGCATCTCATAGATACTTCCATCCTCTTTTGTATAAGCACTTTCTATGTTGTCCAGCAATCCTGCCTCTTTCAGAATTCCACTTAAATCCTCCAGCATTCCCTGTTCTTCATAGGTTTCAGAAGAAATTCCGTCCAGAATCAGAATATCCGGTCCTTTTCCTGCCATAATCTCCGTATTCAGTGTTTTTAACGCATCCGTACGTGTTACACCATCGTTTCCGGACATTCCGGTTTCCAGTGTGAGATAAATATCCGGATATTTCTTCTGAAACATAACAACCGCCTGTCGAATACCGGAATTCTCTTCCAGGGAATATATGGTGAGCTCTGTATCCGGTACGGTTGGAGTATCTGCAGAATACTTATAAGAAACCAGCCTTCCACCATTTAAGCCAGAGTTGTAATCAACTTCACCAATGTAAAATACGCCTTCCGAATCCATTGCCATACAGTTAAATGCCTTATTCGAAGAGCTTATGGAATTCAGGCTTCCATCAATTACCTGCTCAATTACATTGCCGCCAAATGCATAGCGGTATAAACCAGTCTGATCCACATAGAATATGGTATCTTTCTCATCACCCTCCAAAAACAGTAAGGCAGTACCGGAGGAATTTCCAAATTCCAGATTTGCAGGAGTCTTTTTCAGCTGCGCAGTCAGTGCATCGCCTCCACTTGCCGGCTTACCGGAAGCCACATCATAATAATGCACATCTCCATCTGCAATCACGATCAGATACTCCGAAGTCACGCACATATAATCTGTGGATTTTCCTTTCTCATACTCATGAACCACAGCCCCGTCAACAGGATTGATTTCCCTGATTCCATTTCCTGAAATCTGCAAAAACAGATTGCCATTTTCCCCAATATCTATACTCCAGGCCATGGTTTCATCCAAAGCTTCTCCGATTTCAACCTTCTTTCCTTCACCATCAACCGGGCAATAATAATATTCCATACTTCCCATGCTGTTCTCATCTTCAGATTCTATATACACGCCAATCAGAATACTTCCGTCTCTCCCAAGCGCTGCTTTATAAATGGATTCCCCTTCCACACCGAAAAGACCGGCAACCTTCTTCCCTTCTTCCCAGGTCTTGCCCTTATCAGAGGACTGGTAGAGCATTAATTCGTAGTCACTGTTTCTTGCAAGCAATTTCAGGCTTTCCTCTTCCATAACCTGCAAATCCACAATCTCCATACATCCTTCCGGCACAGACAGCTCATTCTCCAGATACCGTCCCATTGCTTTGGATTCCACAGAATCTGCATTATCCTTCCCTCTGTCAGTACTGCCGCAGCCCATCAGACCTCCGGCTCCCGCAATGCTCAGACATACTGCTGTAGAAACAGACAGAAATTGTTTCCACTTTTTATTTTTTTGCATATTAAAATTCTCCTTCCATTGGTATGCAATAATCCTACCAAAGGAATCTCTATATAATCTCTAAGCATTATAACATATCGTAAAGCGGACATTCGCAATCCGCTTTGCTACTTGCTCATGAACGCAGTCGCTTCGCGACCTGTCAGTGGGAGCTGAAGGCTCCCACTGACATAAGCATCCCCCTTACCCACCGCTTAGTGCTCCGCGCACTTGAAGCGGGGGAATGCTTATCTGCGTTCAAACAAAAAGAACAGCCATCTGCACAGATCATCAAATCCGCACTTCCAGCTGTTCATTTTCATAACAATATTAACAATTATTCACTTCTGAGTGCATCGATTGGATTCAGGTTGGCCGCTTTCACAGAAGGAAGCAGACCGAAGATAATACCAATCAGCATGGAAAACACCACAGAACCTACAATCGCAGGAACACTGATCGCAGTAGGCGAGCCTGCCACCTTGGATACAATCTTGGAAAGTCCGATTCCAAGTACAACTCCAATAATACCACCCACACTGGTAAGTACTGCTGCCTCTGTAAGAAACTGTCCCAGAATGACTTTTTTCCTTGCACCGATTGCTTTTTTAAGACCTATTTCCTTCGTACGTTCAGTTACAGATACCAGCATGATATTCATAACACCAATGCCACCTACAAGAAGAGAAATACTTGCAATCCAGATCAACTGGGAATTGGTACTCTCACTTAAATCCTGAAGGTTCTTTACACGCTCCATAACATCGTCCGCTTTATACTTAAACCCATTGCTTCCACCATTTGTATTGCTGATGGATTTGTTCAGGATCTTTGCAACTGCTGAGCCGGTCTCGCTCATATTATCTGTACTGTCAACCTTGATAACAGCATTCTCCGGCTCATCAAATTTGTAGGAAATCGGCCAGCATTTATTAGGAATCATTACGGTTCCGATCACACTCTCATAGTAGCTTTCAAAATCACTTGGCGTATCCATATTCGGCAGACTGTCTGAGGACTGGCGCACCACTCCCACTATTGTATACGGCTCAGAACCAATCTCGATTATTTTTCCTATAGGATTCGCCCCTGGAAACATGGTGTCAGCAGCGTAACTGTCGATCAGCGCAACCTTTCGAAATCCATCATAATCAGCCTGAACCAGTCCTCTTCCGGAGCGTACCTGATAACCACAGGTATTAAGATAATTCATGTCAATACCATAAACCTTACCTCCGGAAAAGCTGCTGTTCTCATAATAAACACTGCTATTGTAATCTGTTCTGCTGTAGAAAAAAGTTGCATTCTCCACATGATTTGTTTTCAGAACTTCTTCTTTCAGGCTCTGACTAAGAAGCGGAGTGGAACCAGATGGGCTGTCGCCATAATAATCTGCACTATAAGCGCTGTCACCTTGTGACAAAGTAATATTTACTGTATTATTTCCGGAACCGATCAGATTATCTTTGATCTGCTCACTGGTTCCTTTAATTGTGGAAACAATTGCAATAATGGACGCAATACCAATAATAATACCAAGCATTGTAAGGAAAGATCTCATCTTGTGTGACCAGATTCCCTGGAATGCCAGACGTATATTTTCAAACATGAAATCCCTCCTTAACCCAGACCGCCATATGATGTGGAATCATATCCCATAAATTCATCCAGCGAGCCTTCTTTTGTCTTCATACCCTCTTTAACAGATTTTGAATAAGGGAAGGCAATCTTATCATCCATAGACAGACCTGCGCTGACCAGCACATACGTACCGCCATTTACATTCTCTTTTACTTTCACAATCTGTTTTTTCAGCACACCATTATCATCCTTATATACATAACTTACGCCATCTTCTGTACGCACAAAAGCCTTGGAAAGCACGATTCCGTCTGTGCTCTGATTCTGCTCCAGCTGAATGTCAACCCAGTCGCCTACGCTTACCTGTACAGAATCATCTGTTATCTTGGCTGTAAAGGTGTAAGAAGATACATTCGGATTACTGTCGCCATAATAATAGGAGCTGTCGCCTTCAACTGCATAATCCGAAACCTGAACTACCTCTGCATCAAAAACCAGATATCCATTTTCACCATAGCAGTTACAGGTCAGTACTGTACCTTCCTTTACCTGATCAAGCATAAGCTCACCGACGGTTCCCTGAACATAATAACCGTCTTTACTTTTTATCAGCATAAAAGCATCGGACTCGGAATTAGTCCCTGTAGCTGCATCACCTACAGTTGTTACAATACCATCCAGTTTGCTTGTAATCAGCTGTCTGTCAGCTTTCTTCTGAAGCTTGCTGATACTGATCTCACTTTCCTGAATATCCAGTTCCAGACTGGCAATTCGTTTCTTCTGTATCTTAATTGCTTCAGCACGGGATAAAGAAGCTCCGCCACCGCTTCCTCCAGTACCAGGATCATCCGGAATATCCGGCTCTTCGTCTCCGTTATCATACTGCAGTGCACCTTCAAGTGTGAAATCCATCTCTGCAAACCGGTCAACCGGATTGGACAGCATATTTCCATCGATCAGATAATATCCTGTGCAGGACTGCTTCCTGTTGGTATAATCTGCGATTGCATCATTCTGATGAAATTCCAGGAGATACCAGTATCCACCCGGATGAAGAAGAATGGTTCCGTCTGCATTATAGCCTGCCATTTTATTAAGGAAAGCCCCTGTTACATTTACCTTGCCCTTGGCACTGGAGCAAAGGTAAAGATATGGATCGTCCTTCGTTCCATTTCCCTGATAAGGCTCTGTATCAAAATCAAGAGTAAGGTAAAACGGCTCTTCACCATCTACAAATCCATTATTTCCACCAAGAGTAGTATCAGCACCTGACAGAGAACCATCACTGATTCCACCGGAAATAAAACCCCCCTGTCCGGAATCTGAAGCCTCACTGCTAAAACCATCATTGGACGAATTACCATAAAAATCTGAAGCAGTGCCGGAATCAGCATTGTTTTCCTCTGAAGCATCCGTATCATCTGTACCGTCGGAGAGCTCATCTGAACCAGTCATATCCTCTGTACCGGTCACTTCATCTCCATCCTGACTGTCTGAAAATCCACCTGTTAATGCCGTGAGGAGCATTGGCTGCAGCACTGCCGCCAGATAATGATCTGAGGCAGTCACATTTACAGAAGCCATTTCATCGTCTCCTGAATCCAGTCCTGTATCTGTGCTGCTATCACTATCTGAGTCTGAGTCAATCAGGTCATCTGCTGATGAATCCTCTGAATCCAGAATTGGACCTCCATTCTGAAGGCTGGTAAGACGTTTCTTCGCTGTGGCAAGATCCTGCTGCTGCTTCTGAAGCTTCAGCCTGGCAATATTCAGTTCCATCTCCACAAGTGTCATGTCAAAGGAAATCAGCTTATCACCCGGTTTGACTTCATCTCCCTTACTCACATATACTTCCTCAATGATCATATCCTTGTCTACGGAAATTCTCTGCGTGGCATTTGCATAAACATTACCACTTAAGGTAGTATCTGAATCGTACCTTTCGCCGGCAAGATCACTGACGCTTGCTACCAGTACTTCTTTCTGGTTTCCCTTACGCACATACATAAGGCCTCCGCCTATGCCAGTTCCCACAAGGGCCGTAATGATCACGCCTATAATTACTTTTTTTACTTTGCTCATAGGATCACCCCTTTTCCTGCAGTTCACCATCACGGATCGTAACCACCCGCTTAGCGTGTGCTGCAATATCCGGATCATGGGTAATCATAAGAACAGAAACCCCTTCATCATTTAATTTCTGAAAAAGCTCCATTACCTGTCTGCCTGACTTACTGTCCAGGGCTCCTGTGGGCTCATCTGCCAGAAGAAGCCTCGGATTATTAACAATGGCTCTGGCAATGGCAACTCTCTGCATCTGACCACCGGACAGCTGATTCGGTCTGAAATCCACACGATCTGCAAGTCCAACTCTGTCAAGTGCTGCAAAAGCCCGCTCGCGCCGCTCTTTCTTTGGCACATGTGCGTAATTCAACGGCATTTCCACATTGGATATGGCAGACTGTCTGGGTAAAAGATGGAAGCTCTGAAATACAAATCCGATTTTTTTTAGGCGGATATCTGACATTTCATTTTCAGAGCATTTACTGATATCCTGTCCATCCAGAAAAAAGGTTCCCTTTGTTGCCTGATCCAGACAGCCGATTATATTCATAAGTGTAGATTTACCAGAACCGGAAGGACCCATGATAGCTACATATTCGCCCTCTTCCATGGAAAAATTTACATCCTTTAATACCGGGACTATCATTTTTCCCTGCTGGTAATCCTTATAAATTCCCTTCAGTTCAAGTATCATCCTGCTGCCTCCGTGTCATCAGAGCCGTACTGTCCCGGCTCCTCAATGTCTTCGTCAGTAAAATCAGCTTCACCGTCATCTTCCATCATATCATCTTCCATCATGCCATCGTCAGTAAAATCCTCTGAATAATCACCGTCTATAGCGGCATCCATATCTTCATCGATCATGCCGGAATCAAAGTCAGCACCGGAATAATCCTCTTCCACCGGCTCCATAATGTCTCCATCAGAGTATTCACTGTTTTCCAGATTTGACTCCATATCAAGATTCTCCAGTTCTTCATCTGACAGCTCAGACATATCCCTGGTGTTCATACCTTCCACAAGACTATCTGACGGGAACGCAATGCTGTCATTCTCTGTAAGACCATCTGCAATCTCATACTCAGAAAGATTCTCATCATGCTGGCCAAGAATGACTGGACGCTTCTCCAGTCTGCCCCTGGAGTCCACAGCCCACACATAAGGATTGTCTGTATCTGCATCCACAATATAATAATCTCCCAGCCAGATTCCCTTCTTCTGCTCTTCCTGACCCTCGTCCATCTCTATGTACACATGCTGTCCAAGCATCAGTCCCTCAGAAGAATCCAGTGTCACATAGAATGGATACGTACTGGAACTGGTAGTATCATCACCGCTGGACATTCCCCAGTAGGAATTGCTGTTACTGCTGTTGGAAGAATTCTGTTCATCCACAGCGCCCATGGTTCCATGCCAGATCTGATTCTCATCCACTCTGGAACGGACAATAACCGCAGACCCCGGAACTACTGTATTTCGATTCTGTTCATTTACCTGTCCCTTAATACGATAAGCTCCTGTACTCAAAATGGTAATAAAAGCATTATCCGAAGAATCAGAGCTTCCATAATCAGCTCCCATGCTGTCATCCAGCGTATCTCCATCATCACTTCCCAGCTTGCTGGTATCAATCTTCTGGATCACGCCGTCAATTTCACTGCGCACCTCCGTATTCGTGGTGGCAGCCTGCAGCTTATCGATCTCAGCCTGCTTGCTTACCTGATCATACTCATTTTTCTTAAGATTCATCTTATTGGTCTCAATCTCAATGGTATAGGAAAGCTGGCTGTTCTTATTGGCTTTCTTCTTCTCTTTCTCAAGAGTGGCAATCTGCTCGTTCAGACTGAGTGCTTCATTCTTCAAACGGTCCAATGCCAGCTGTGCTTCCTTCAGACTGTCCTCAATACTGCTTAAATCATATTCAAAAAGCAGCTGCCCCTTCTTCACTTCGTCTCCGGTCTTCACCTTAACTTCTGTAACCGTTCTTCCGCTCTCAATATTTACCTTCACAGTCTCCTGTGCTTCCACAACTCCTGCAAATCGGTTCAGCACTCCGGAATCCTCACCAAGAAGGGTACTGATCTTGGTCACATATGCTACCTCGCCGGATGCCGCAGCAGAATTACTGTAATATTCTTTATAATAATACCAGCCACCGGCACCAGCTGCTCCGGCGAGGATGATCAGCCCCCCGATGACAAACACTTTTTTCTTCATGGTTACCTCCTGTACGATAACTCAATGCATTTCTTATTTCTGTCTTTTGCAATTATAACAGATAAACATGCTCTTCTGTCATCTGCATTTACCCTGTTAATAATAACAGATTCCGTAAAAAAAGAAAAGCATTCTGAACCAACAATACATTTTTCACAAATTTTTCATTGTTTTTTTATAAATATCGTATAATATTTAGGGTTTTTTGACTTTTTCACCAAAAACTGGTATAATAGAAAAGATTTATAAACATTTTACCTAATAACCTGAAAGGAAAGAAACTGTATGAAGTCAGCAAAATTTCTGCTTCCTCTTCTGTTACTTTTTTACACACTTTTATTATGCGGCTGCACCGGTAAAGAAGAAAAAAGGATAGACGAAGTAGTAAAACGGGAACTGGATCTTCTCAAGAATCTGGACACCGACACCACACAGAAATATATCTCCTACCAGGAACTTTTTCCTGAAGAAACAGAAGACGCTGTTGATACTTCTGATATTGAAGAAGTCTTTTTTCTCTTTTTCCAGGATTTTGACTATAAAATTCTGGATGTTAACGTAGACAAGGATAAACAAAGCGCTCAGGCCGACCTTCGTCTGGTTACGCTGGATGCCCATGCACTTGCAGAAGATTTTTCCAAGGCACAGCTGGAACAGGAAATTTCCCTGGCTGCCTCTGATCAGGAAGATCCCCCTTCCTTTTCCCTGGAAGACCGTTACCACATTCTATGGGAACTGCTGAGTACAAAGGATTATCCTACTGTAGAGCGAAACTGCACCATTTCCCTTACGGCTTCCAGTAAGGAAGACGGGAATAAATGGGAGATCCGGCGCAACAATACATTAGAAAATGACCTTGTCGGCGGTCTTATGAATTATCTCTCGGATCCGGATATTCTCTCTCCGGAGGATACGCTTACCGTATATTTTAATACTCTGAAAAACATGTCAGAAGAAGAGCTTGGCAATTATCTGGCTGCTGATTCCATTGTAAACTCCGGTGATTCGGAAAAGCTTCAGCTTGCTGCCGCTCTGGTGGAACAGGTACATTCTTTCTTCGATTATTCTGTAGGAGAAGCCTCTGTTTCCGGCTATTACACAACTGTCAGCGCAACGATCACAACCTTTGACAGTGCCGAGATTCTGAAAAACTACGAGGCAGAACTGGATACTTATCTTTCTACTGTTGACGCAGTAATAGATGGGGCTCAGAAACGCTACGAAAAATCCTACAGTATGCTTCTGGATGTAATCGACAAGAATACTGCAACAAAGACAGTCGAAACCACTTTTACATTGATCAATGACGGAGCTTCCTGGAAATTAGAGGATGCAGGAACTGTCTTCGGAGAGGCACTTTTTGGAGACTTAAGCTCCAGTCCTGTAGAGGATGCAAACGAAACAAATGACTGATAAAAAAATCCTGCCTGTTTGAAATCTCATCAGGCAGGATTTTTTATTTCTGTTTTATTCTTCAGTCTCGCTGACTGCTTCTTTCTCAACTTCAAGTCCCAGCTCATCAAGCTGTGCATCACTTACGCGCTGCGGTGCCTGTGTCATCAGACAGGAAGCATCTTTTACCTTCGGGAATGCAATAACGTCACGGATACTGTCAACCTTGGAGATAAGCATAACCAGACGGTCAAGACCGTAAGCCAGTCCTGCGTGAGGCGGAACTCCATATTTGAACGCATCCAGAAGGAATCCAAACTGCTCATGGGCAGCTTCCGGAGTAAATCCAAGTTCCTTAAACATTCTCTCCTGAATATCATCCTGATGAATACGAACACTACCGCCACCGATCTCATTTCCATTGAGTACGATATCGTAAGCTTTAGCACGAACAGCACCCGGATCTGTGTCAAGAAGCGGGATATCCTCATCCATAGGCATTGTAAATGGATGGTGCATTGCTGTAAAGCGGTTCTCATCCTCATTCCACTCAAGAAGCGGGAACTCTGTTACCCATACAAAACGATACTCATTCTTGTCAAGAAGATCCATCTGTTTCGCAAGCTCCAGACGAAGTGCGCCAAGAACATCATAAACCAGTTTCTTCTTATCTGCTGCGAACAGAAGCAGGTCGCCTGCCTTACCATCCATAGCCGCTACAAGAGCATCCATCTCTTCATCTGTCATAAATTTAGCAAAGGAAGACTTTCTTGTGCCGTCTTCAGCGATTGCAATGTATGCAAGACCTTTTGCACCGTATCCTTTGGCAAACTCAACCAGTTTGTCAATTTTTTTACGAGGCATGCTTCCCTGACCCTCTGCGTTAATACCACGTACACTTCCGCCATTTTCAAGAGCACCTGTAAATACAGAGAAACCGCAGTTTTTCACAATATCACTTACATCATGAAGCTCCATGCCAAATCGCATATCCGGCTTATCAGAGCCAAAACGATCCATTGCCTCCTGCCATGTAATTCTCTCAATCGGAAGCTTCACATCAATATCAAGAACCTCTTTGAACAGATAGGAGAGATATCTTTCGTTTACGTCAATTACATCATCAACATCTACGAAAGAAAGCTCCATATCGATCTGTGTAAACTCCGGCTGACGGTCAGCACGAAGGTCCTCATCACGGAAGCATCTTGCGATCTGAATGTATCTGTCATAACCTGAGCACATCAGAAGCTGCTTGTACAGCTGTGGTGACTGAGGCAGTCCATAGAAGCAGCCAGGATGTACACGGGAAGGTACAAGATAATCTCTTGCTCCCTCAGGAGTACTCTTTCCGAGCATAGGAGTCTCAATTTCAAGGAATCCCTCATTTGTAAAGAAGGATCTTGTCAACTGCATAACACGGCTCTTCAAGATCAGGTTTCTCTGAAGATCCGGGCGTCTTAAATCAAGATAACGGTATTTCAGACGTACATCCTCTTTTGTCTTGCTGTTCTCCTCAACCGGGAACGGCGGAACTTCTGCCTCAGAAAGAACGCGAAGTGATTTTACTCTCAGCTCAATTTCACCTGTTGCAAGATTTTCATTTACAGCACCGCCACGTTTCTCAACTGTTCCGGTAACTGCGATTACAAACTCACTTCTCAATTTTCCTGCTTTTGCAAATCCTGCTTCATCAATAGAACCATTTTCGAAGATCAGCTGCATAATACCGCTGCGGTCACGTAAATCTACGAAAATAATTCCTCCTTTATCTCTCGCTTTCTGAACCCATCCCATAAGGGTTACTTCGCTGCCTACCATCTGTGTGGTTACTTCTGCACATCGACAGGTTCTGTGCAGTCCCTGCATACTCTCAGCCATTTTAAGGCGCCTCCTTTTATCTTTTAAAGAATTCCACAAACTCTGTATAGCCTTCACAAGCCATCTGATCTTTCTGGAATTTCTTATTCTTCTTCATTACAGAGATATTTACCTGAATTCCGGTCTTTCTCTCCTCTTCTGCCTGACGGAAAATTTCGATCAGCTTGTCTGCCGGCATATTCTTCTCAACAAGATAAGCCTTTTTAGTCTTCGCTGTAGGAATCTGATAACCTCTCTCAAGAAGGAGCATAACAATACGCTCAAATCCAATAGAAAATCCGCATGCACTTGTATTATTTCCTGTAAATTTACCGATCATCTCATCGTAACGTCCGCCACCGCCAACGCTGCCGCCAAACTCATCCATGGAGATCTCAAAGATCGGACCTGTATAATAAGACATACCCCGTACCAGTGTAGGATCGAATGCCATCTTAAAATCAGCTGTCTTCACAGCTTCTACTGTGGAAATAATTGTTTCAAGATCTGCTGCAATCTGCTCATCAAGAACGTCTGCCAGCTTTTCCTTACAGTATCTAACACCCTGGATATCAGAGCTGATTTCCTTAAACATAGCCAGGTAGGTGTCAATGCTCTCTTTTGCAAAGCCTTCCTCTTCCAGTTCCTTTGCTACGCCATCAAGACCGATCTTATCCATTTTATCAAGAATGATAAATACAGTATCGAAGCTCTCCTTCGGGAATCCGCTGTACTCAGCCATTGCCTTGAGGATGCGGCGGTCATTGATACGGATTGTGAAATTATGGAAATCAAGCTTGCCAAGAAGGGTGGTAGTAGCAAGTACCAGCTCGATCTCTGCCATGTAAGTAGGCTCACCCAGAATATCAATATCACACTGCATAAACTGACGGAAACGTCCTCTCTGCGGACGGTCAGCTCTCCATACATAACCCATCTGAAGTGCCTTAAATGGTCCCGGCAGCTCATTGGCGTTATTGGAATAATATCTGGAAAGAGGAACTGTCAGGTCATAACGAAGACCGGAATCCACAAGATCTGCCTCTTCCTTCGCCTGATCAAGTTTTAACTTCTCGCCTCTTTTTAAGATTTTAAAAATCAGTTTCTCGTTGTCTCCGCCCTGCTTACTGCACAGGTTCTCAATATGCTCCACACCTGGAGTCTCAATTGAAGTAAAGCCAAAGGAACCATATGTCTCGCGGATCAGCCCTGTAACATAGTTACGGATTTCCATTTCCTTTGGTAAAATATCTTTCATACCGGTAACCGGCTTTTTCTTTAATGCCATGTGTCCTCCTTTATATTAACCAGTTTTCCTGGTGTGTACTACTCTTTGAAATGCAAGAAATATCTCCAGATCAAAGTTTTTTATCTCATCTATCATCAGTTCCATTACAGTCTGTTTATCAAAGGCTTTGCGATAGGAACGATCCTGACTGAGTGCGCAAAACATATCACATACACGCAGAATCCTGGCCCCTATGGGAATCTCATTTCCAGCCAGATTGGAAGGATAACCGCTTCCATCATAATTTTCGTGATGATAAAGAATTGTCTCAAGAACAAAATCCGAATACCCCTGGTCTTTCAGTTCTTCGTAGCCCAGTGAAGAATGCATACGGACATACTTCAGTTCCTCAATTACCAGCGGATCACTCTCCTGTCCATTGATATAGCTTCTCAATTTCAGCTTTCCGATGTCGTGAAGCATTCCTGCGATTGCAAGATCATAGCATTTCTCATGGGGAAGGTTAAGCTCCTGCCCTAATGCATATGCCAGATTACTTACCGCGATCCCATGCTTTAATTCTGCTGATAAGTCAAATTCCAGAAATCTGTCGGATGTTTCTGTCTGGTCAGTGGAAAGCTTTTCCAAGAATTTTTCCTCCCTCCTACAACCAGGTTCCAATTCCGGTTCGCTTTCTTTCAATCATCTCATCAATACGGGCGATGTAACTGGTGACATCCTTTACATTCTCTACCCTCTCGATTCGTTTTCCGTGGTCGAAAACCAGCTTGGAAGAACCACCTGCCCCAAGAGCAATGATCGGCTGTTTTTCTTCCATAATCAGTATATTGTAAATCCCGGCTTTGTCAACCTTTGCATAGCCTACATTTTCAAAATTCCCCTTCATATTCTTCTGACGATACAGATAATAAGGTCCCATTTCCATGGAATACGCTGTCTGCTGTGTCAGATCCATGATCTCCTGGTTATTTTCAAATGTCATTTCCTGATATTTGTCCTTAAACATATTCAGGCGGGCAGCACGTTTCACAGCCAGGGAATGTACGGTAAGACTGTCAGGGGAAAGCTCCTTCACTTTTTCCAATGTGTGTTTCACCTTAGAAATATCTTCTCCTGGCAATCCCACAATAAGATCCATGTTAATATTGTTATAATCCAGTTCTCTTGCAAGCTGGAATGCCTCTATGGTCTGCGCCACAGTATGACGTCTTCCGATAATTTCCAGAGTTTCCTGATTCATGGTCTGGGGATTGACAGAAATTCTGGTTACAGGAAACTCCCGGATTGTTTCCAGCTTTTCCCTTGTAATACTGTCCGGCCTTCCAGCTTCAATGGTGAACTCCACAAGCCCGTCAAATCCAAATGATTCTCCCAGCTGATCCAGAAGTCTCTTAAGCTGATACGGCTCTAAAGTAGTAGGCGTACCTCCGCCAATGTAAATGGTATCAAGCTTGTAATTTTTCATCATTTTGGCAGTCTCACGAATTTCCAGACACAGAGCATCCAGATATTCGTCTACCCTCTTTGCCCAGAGTTTCAGAGGATATGAGCTGAAGGAACAGTACAGGCAGATACTTGGACAAAACGGAATTCCCACATACAGACTGTAGCCGTGCTCATAATCAATATCCTGAAGAAGAGCCCGTTCCCTGTTTGCTATGGTGATGGCAAGAGCTGTTTTTTTCGCACTTACCAGATAATAATCCCGCATCACCTGCGCGATCTCGGTATTTTTCATACCGCTCTCGATCATCCCCATGGCAAGCTTGGCCGGGCGGATCCCTGTAAGATTTCCCCAGGGAAGAGTTCTGCCTGTAAGCTTCACCAGAACATTGTACAGGGCATATTTCAGGCTATCCTTGTTGGCTTTACGAAGCTCATGGGCATCCATGACTTTCTCATGAGTTTCATAGCTGGAATCCCCGTCTGCACCCCGGATCACCTCTGCACAGGCAGCCCCCTTGTTATCCTTTGTCTCATATTTTATAACAAAATTGTCATTTTCTTTTTTCACAGTAAAGAAGATATCGTATTCCTCTTCGTCTTTTTCGTAGAGGCTGTGGATATCTCCTTCCGGATAAAACGCTTTTATCAATTCGTATATATCATGCTCGAAATCCCTGTCAAGCAGCAGGATTCCTATTTTACACAAATGGATTGTACCTCTTTTCATAACCGATTGTTGTAGATGTATCGTGTCCCGGATAAACAGCAGTCTCATCCGGAAGCGCATTTAACAGTCTGTGAAGGCTATCTCTGATCTCGCGTGCACTTCCTCCTGGGAAATCTGTTCTTCCAACAGAGCCGCAGAACAATGTATCACCGCTGAACAAAGCCCCTTCCTCTTTCAGATAATAACAGCAGCTGCCTTTCGTATGTCCTGGTGTATGAAGCATCTGAACAGAAAATCCTGCTGCCTCAAATACCTGAAGATCATCCAGAAATACATCCGGCCGGATGGAACAGGGTTTGCGCATCCGGTCTGTCATGTTTACAGACGGCTCCCTCAGCATTTCTTCTTCCTGACGACAGGCATAAACCGGAATCTGATACTCCGCTTTCACGTCCTGCACAGCCATAATATGATCAAAATGACCATGGGTAAGAAGAACAGCCACAGGCTTTGCCTCCATATCTTCCACCTTCTGAAAGATTCTTCTTGGTGAATCTGCCGGATCAATAATCAACGCTTCACCTGTCTCTTTATTTTTCAAAAAGTAGCAATTGGTATATACCGGCCCAAGAACCATTTGCTGTAATTCAAGTTTTCCCATATGTTGTCCTTTCATAACCGGTTATCAGCCGGTAGTCCTCTCCACATCCACAACGCTCTCCAGCTGACGGATCTTTTCAATAAGAGCATTCAGCTCATCCTTGCAGCTGACATTAAAGCTTACGGAAATAGTCGCCTTCTCCTGCTTACTGGTACGACAGTTAATATTTCGGATATCAATCTTACGCTCTGTGAAAATCTTGGAAATATCCACAAGAAGACCGGTACGGTTATTTGCATATACATTGATCTCTGCCATGTAATGCTCATCATTCTTTGTCTCCGGCTCCTGCCACTCAGCCTCAAGGAGACGGCTTCTGTCCATCTCTGACATGTTCATCACATTCACACAGTCTGTACGGTGAATGGTAACGCCACGCCCTCTTGTAACGTATCCGACAATTTCATCTCCCGGAATGGGATTACAGCACTTGGAAAAGCGTACTGCAACATCATGAATTCCGCGAACCACAATACTGCTCTTGCTCTTAATATGATTCTTCTTATCCGGATTTTCCGCTGCTGCTTCCAGAACTTCCTCATCTGTAAGATTCTTCTTGTTCTCTTTATCATAAGCCTCAACAAGCTTATTAAATACCTGCCCTTCCTTCAGACCGCCATGTCCGATAGCTGCAAGTACAGAATCCCAGTCACGGAACCCATATTTGCGAAGGACTGCGTCCAGATACTGCGGCTTGGTGTAATTAGCGAATTTAAAGCCCTTACTCTTTGCATACTGGGCAAGCATTTCCTTACCCTTCAGAATATTGTCTTCCTTCAGTTCTTTTTTGAACCACTGATTGATCTTATTTCTTGCCTGGGTACTCTTGACCACCTTCAGCCAGTCACGGCTGGGTCCCTGGGAATTCTGGGAAGTGATGATCTCAATACGGTCTCCATTCTGAATCTGATACTCAATGGGCACCAGCTTGCCGTTTACACGGGCACCCACCATCTTATTTCCTACAGCACTGTGTACACTGTATGCAAAATCAATAGGCGTCGATCCGTTTGGAAGTGTCTTTACATCTCCCTGCGGTGTAAAGCAGTACACACTGTCTGCAAAAAGGTCCAGGTCATTTTTCAGAAGGCTCATGAATTCCTTATTATCGGACATATCCCTCTGCCATTCCAGAATCTGACGCAGCCAGTTCAGCTTCTCCTCCTCACGGTTTCCAGTGGAATTCTTTCCATCGGAGGCTTCCTTGTATTTCCAGTGGGCAGCAATACCATATTCTGCAGTCTTATGCATCTCAAAGGTTCTGATCTGGATTTCAAACGGCTGTCCGTTTGGTCCAATCAGGGTAGTATGCAGAGACTGATACATATTTGGCTTCGGCATGGCAATATAATCCTTAAACCGTCCCGGAATAGGCTTATACATCTCATGGATCACACCAAGTGCTGCATAACAGTCCTTCACCGTATCTACCAGAATACGCACCGCAAACAGATCATAGATCTGGTCAATAGTCTTATTCTGGTTCACCATCTTCTTATAGATGCTGAAAAAATGCTTCACACGGCCATCAACCTGTGCCTTGATCCCGGCCTCTACCATGTGCTGCTTTACTGTCCTGACAATATTTCCAACAAACTCCTCGCGGACACTTTTGCGAAGTGCAACCTTCTCAACCAGATCATAATATACATCCGGTTTCAGGTATTTCAGGGAAAGATCATCCAGCTCCACTTTGATCTTGGAAATACCAAGACGCTGTGCAATAGGTGCATAGATGTCCATGGTTTCCCTAGCCTTCTCCTTCTGCTTCTCAGGAGTCATATACTGAAGCGTACGCATATTATGAAGGCGGTCTGCAAGCTTGATCAGAATAACCCTGATATCCTTCGCCATGGCAAGGAACATCTTGCGAAGACTCTCTGCCTGCAGCTCTACCTTATCTTTCGAATAGGACAGCTGTCCGATCTTGGTCACACCATCTACAAGAAGAGCAACCTCAGGGCCAAATTCCCTGGTGATCTCATCGCATGTCATCCAGGTATCCTCAACTGCATCATGAAGAAGACCTGCTACGATGGTCTCCTTATCCAGTTCCAGATCTGCAAGAATGATAGCCACACATAACGGATGGATGATATAAGGCTCTCCGGACTTTCTCTTCTGATCCTTGTGGGCTTCCCTTGCAGTCTCATATGCCTTCTGGATCAGGGTAATATCCGTAGAAGGGTGATATTTCTTTATGCTGGCAATCAGCTCATCATACAATACTTCAGGGCTTGTAAAATCATGCATGGATTTTACAGCTGCATCTGCTTTCTTCACAGACTCCAGCTTCTCCATATCTTCCTTGGATATTTCCAGCTTCCCGCCCTGCTCCTTAATAATATCAGCCATATTTCACACCTGCCTGTTTTTGTACTATCTGCGTCAGCATTCGCCCATCTTTTCCCTGGGGGAATCTGGCGAAACAGACACATTCTTATTTTCCTTCGTAACGGATCACTGAAGCAACATCATATTTCTCCAGCTTCTTACGTCCCTCAAGACCTGCCAGTTCCATAAGGAAAACGATCTTCACTACTTCTCCTCCCAGCTGCTCGATCAGTTTCGCAGCAGCCTCAACAGTACCACCTGTAGCGATCAGGTCATCAATAATAGCAACCTTCTGTCCAGGCTTAATGGCATCCTTATGGATCTCGATCTCAGCCTTTCCATACTCAAGATCATAGCTTGCAGAAATTGTCTCGCATGGAAGCTTGCCTTTCTTACGAACCGGAACAAATGGCTTATGAAGATTATAAGCTATCGGCATTCCAAAAATAAATCCACGGGATTCTGTTCCCACAATTACATCCACGTCCACATCCTTCAGGCAATTCTGCATGGAATCAATCGCAAGCTTCAGTCCGTCTGCGTCCTGGAGAATACTGGTAACATCTCTGAAAATAATGCCTGGTTCCGGAAAATCCGGTATACTTCTTACATATTCTTCTATTTTTTTCATAATAGCCTCCTCAGATAAATGGATGTTATGGGGAAAGCAGCCGCCACCCCTGGCATCATAATTATTTTTTAGTATAACACTTTTTATATTCGGAATCAACGCAAAACCGACAGGCACACCGGAAATACTGCATTTTTCGTGGTTTTACATGATTATTCGCTTTTTAACAATAATTTTGTATAACAATTTGCAGTGATTCTCTTCCCATATAGGAATTGATCTTGGGATAATAAGTTACAGAAATAGTCTCATGGGACCTTGCAAAATCTGCAAACTCTTTTGCTTCTCCCCAGTAGATTCCATCCATCACAGTTCCGTATTCATCTGCCAGCTGCAATTTTACTGTATTCTGATTCTTTCCATATATTCCCACTTTTAATACATGAAGATTTTTCTGGGCAAAAAGAGGTTTTCCGTTTCCTTTTCCAAAAGGCTCCAGAACAGAAAGTTCCCGTATCAGTTTCTCATTTATATAGGAAATCGGCATCGGAACATCTATGACTATTTTAGGAATCATATCCTCCTCTGTCAGAGTACAGTTTTCATTTAACTGTCTGCGAAAAGCATCTACAAGATTTTCTTCTATGGAAAGTCCGGCTGCCATGGGATGTCCTCCATACTGAATCAGCAGATTGTCACATTTTACAAGTTCTTCGTACATAGAATAATTTTCCGTAGATCTTCCACTGCCTTTTACTGCATTTTCTCCTCTTGTAAGGACAAAAGCCGGTTTGTGATATTTTTCACGGATTCTTCCTGCAATAATACCAGCAAGACTTTCATGACAATCCGGAAGAAATACCACCATAACTCTGTCATTTTTCAATTCGCTGTTCTCAATAAGCTTATATGCAGCTTCTGTTCCCAGCTCTGTCAGCGCTTTACGGCTGTCATTTAAGGCTTTCAGATCATTGGCAAGCCTGGCAGCCTCTTCTTCATCTGTGCACTGCAAAAGGGCCAGTGAGCGCATGGCAGTATCCAGTCTTCCGCTTGCATTGATGCACGGTCCAAGACGAAAACCTATATCATAAGAGCTGATTTTCTGATTTTCCAGTCCAATGGCATTTATCAGGGCTTTCAGACCTTTGTTTTTCGTGTGCGGAAGCCGGGAAAGCCCCTCCTTTACAAGAATACGGTTTTCTCCCTGCAGATCCATAATATCACCGACTGTGGCAATGGCTGCCGGTTCCAGATAATCTTCCTGCTCCCATTCCGGGATTCCATATTTTTCATACAGCGCAAAAATCAGCTTCATTGCTACCACTGCGCCGCAAATATTTTTGTTTGGATATGTACAGTCCGGCTGTTTTGGATTAATAATGGCATCTGCAGGAGGAAGCTTATATTTTCGTCCTTCCCCGGTATCTTCAAATGGAATTTCATGGTGATCGGTTACTACAACTGTCATGCCAAGACTTTTTGCAAAACTGATCTGGTCTGCTGCGGAAATTCCGTTATCACAGGTCACAATGGTATCAATCCCATCCTCCTTTGCCTTCTCTATGAGGTGATCATGGATTCCATATCCATCTGCAATACGATCCGGAATATAAGTATCTGCATTTGCCCCCAGACGTCGGAAGCCTTTTAACAGAATATACGTGGCTGTCACACCGTCAATGTCGTAATCTCCTATGATTCTCATTCTGGTTCCCTGATCTATTTTTTCTGAGATTATCTCCACAGCCTTATCTATATCCTTTAAAAGCTTCCATGACGGAATGTCACTTAAGGTTCCATTTAAATACTGGTTAATTTCTTCATCTGAAGTGATATCCCTGTTCCGGATGATCCTGGCTATTACCGGATCAATTCCGTACTTCCGGCTTATCCCCTGAAAATCCGCTTTTTTTGCTGTCACTACCCATTTTTCCATGCTATGTCTCCTGCTTCAAATTTATCATTTACCATTAACCTTATCAGAGAATGGATCACATAATAGGCAATTTTAATATGAATTTATACAAAAAGCAAGCCGGGACAAATGTTTTGCCACTGTCCCGGCCTGCTACATTTACTGTTCTGTTTTATTTTTCTTCTGATGCACTGTCCTCAGCGTTCTTTGCCGCTTCCTGAGTTGCAAGACGTTCCTGAACTCTCTTACGGTTTTTCTTTTTCGGCTGAGCCTGTACGTTTGCTGCCGAAGCAGCCGGTGCTTTTGCACCAGAAGCAGTGTTCTTAACCGGTGCAGAGCCTGCTGTAGCTTTTACAGCCTGAACCTGTCCACCACCGATTTTCTTCTTCATTACCAGCCAGAGGGCGCCTGTAATGCATACAGAAGAATAAGCACCGCAGATAATACCAACCATCAGAGGAGCAGCAAACTCACGAATAGAAGATACACCCATGATGTAAAGAACTGCTACCATGATGAAGGTAGTAAGGGAAGTATAAATACTTCTGGTAAGTGTCTGTGTAATACTCCTGTTCACCACTTCCTCGATCTCATCTACGCGCTTGCTTCCATGAAGATTCTCACGGATACGGTCGAAGATGACGATTGTGGCGTTGATGGAATAACCAACGATGGTCAGCATACAAGCGATAAAAGTATTTCCTACGGAAATTCTGGAAATCGCATAGAATGTGAGAACAACCAGTACGTCATGAAGAAGTGCAAGTACTGCACTGCCTGCAAAACGAATATCTTTGAAACGGAACCAGATGTAAAGAAGCATGAAAATAGTGGCAACAATAACAGCTACTACTGCATCTCTTCTCATCTCGTTGCTGACAGTAGAGGAAATACTCTCTGCCTGAATCAGGGATTCATCTACGCCAAATTTGTCAACAAGTGCCTTATTCAGCGCTTCACGCTCATCAAGATTCAGGGAACGGGTCTTGATGATAACCTGATTGGTTCCTACAACCTTGGTAGGCTGTACATTCTTGTCTCCTGTAACCTCTTCTACAACAGGTGTAACCTCAGAATCGATGGTCTTAATGTCCATGTCTTCGTTGAAGGTAACATTTGTGGAGGTACCGCCTGAAAACTCAAGACTGTAGTTCAGGGCTTTTCCACCTGTAGCACTGTGGATCACCATAGTTACAGGACCTGCAAGGATCAGGATAATGGAAAGTGTGAAGCATACTCTTCTCTTTCCAACAAAATTAATGACTTTCTTCTCTTCAGTTCTGCCATAGAATTTCTCATCGCGAACGCCTACTGCATATAATGCATTAATTACAAGTCTGGAGAATACCAGTGCTGTAAACATGGAGATCACAATACCAAGAGCCAGTGTATATGCAAAACCTTTAACAGAACCTGTACCAAGCCACATCAGCACGAATGCTGCGATCAGGGTTGTGATGTTTCCATCAAAGATTGCAGAAAAGGCCTTAGAGAAACCTGCTTTAATAGCTGCTCTTACAGTAGAGCCTGCACCAATCTCCTCACGGATACGCGCATAAATAATAACGTTTGCATCCACTGCCATACCAATGCCAAGGATAATACCGGCAATACCCGGAAGCGTAAGGGTAATGTCAAATGCATTTAAGGTAAGCAGAATAGTCGCTGTGTAGAAAATCAGGGAGAAGCCAGCAACTGCACCAGGTACACGATAAGCGATGATCATAAACAGAATTACAATGATCAGACCGATCAGACCTGCAATAAGGCTGGTGGAAATTGCTTCCTCACCAAGCTGTGCAGCTACAACGCTGGAACGAAGTTCTGTAAGCTCAAGGCTAAGAGAACCGATACGGATGTAGGAAGCGAGCTCCTGTGCTCTTTCAACGCTTTCCATTCCGCTGATCTGTGCCTTACCGCCTGTAATAGCTTCATTTACTCTCGGAGCGCTTAATACGCCATTATCATAAATAATCGCGATCTGTTTTCCAACATTGTTCTGAGTTGCCTCAGCGAATTTTGTCTTTCCTTCATCTGTAAGAGTCAGGTCAACCACATACTCCCTGCTGCTGGAATTCTGCTGCTGGATTGCACCGCCTGTAGCATCTGCCACATCAGTACCTTCCAGAACTACAGAACCTGCTTCACGGATCTCGTCCAGGCTTCTTGCCAAGGAATATCCTGTCTCACTGCTGGAATCTGCCTGGAAGTTTGCGTTTCCATCATCGTCCTGCTGTGTGATAAAGCAGAGGGAACCTGGCTGTCCAAGTTCTTCCAGAATAGCATTTGCATCTGTTACACCTGGAATCTCTACATTGATACGGTCAGAGCCTTCCTGATACACCTGAGCCTCTGTGCTGTACTGTTCAACACGTTTCTGCAGCTTGTACACAGTATCGCTCATGTCTTCACTGCTTGGGTTACTGTCTTTTGCCTGATATGTAATGCTGACACCACCTGCCAGATCAAGTCCGGTCTTAATATTCTTCATGGAACCGGTTCCTGTAGGACCAATGCCTACAGCAGCCGTATAGCAGAAGAACACGGTAACGATGGCAGTCAGGATCAGGACTAAGATACCTCTTGATTTTTTCATTGTTCTGTCCCTTCTTTTTTGTTTTTCGCAAAAGCAGGGCTGACAGAAATCTTCGCAGCTGGCGAAGTACTATCAGTCTTCTGCCAGTGCGGCTTTTATCATGATAGCGCACTCCACACGCTTCCTCTGGAGCTCGCATCCGATTTCATAATTACTTCTGATATCCTTGTGGGCATGATATCCATTTGCTGCACATCCACCACTGCAGTAAAATCTTGCAAAGCATTCCTTGCAGGCTGGCTTGGTGTAAACATTACAGCATCCAAATTCATTCTGGATGTCAGGTCTTGTGATTCCTTCATCCACATTTCCCATCAGATATTCTTCTTCACCAACAAACTGGTGACACGGGTAGAAATCTCCCCATGGAGTTACTGCAAGATATTCCGTACCGCTTCCGCATCCGGAAAGTCTCTTGTATACACAGGGGCCGCCTGTAAGGTCGATCATAAAGTGGAAGAAGTTAAAGCCTTTGCCTTCTTTCTCGCGCTTTATCATTTCTTTTGCAAGAAGGTCATATTCTTCCATGATCTTCGGCAGGTCTTCCTCGCGAAGGGCATACTCTTCAGCCGGATCTGCCACTACAGGTTCTACAGAAATCTGCTTGAAGCCAAGATCCGCAAGGTGAAGTACGTCCTCTGAAAAATCAAGATTATGATGAGTAAAGGTTCCTCTTACATAATACTTGTCCTGGTTACGGGATTCTGCAAACTTCTGGAACTTAGGCATGATCAGATCATAGCTTCCTGCTCCCTTGCGGAACGGACGCATAAAATCATGAACCTCTTTACGGCCATCAATACTGAGAACCACATTTCCCATCTCTTTATTACAGAATTCCATTACCTCATCGTTCAAAAGAACGCCATTGGTCGTAAGGGTAAAACGGAATTTTTTATTATGGATTTTCTCCTGCTCACGGCCGTATGCCACCAGGTCTTTTACCACCTGCCAGTTCATAAGCGGCTCGCCACCGAAGAAATCCACCTCCAGATTATGTCTGGAGCCTGAATTGGCAATCAGGAAATCCAGTGCCTTCTTACCTACTTCAAAAGACATGAGAGCACGTCTTCCGTGATACTCTCCTTCTTCTGCAAAACAATACCGGCAGGCAAGATTACAGTCATGTGCAATATGCAGACAGAGCGCCTTTACCACTGTCTGACGATTCCTGGTAAATGCATCAATCGCATTCTCATAAACATCTTTAGTAAAAAGCATCCCATCGGCTTTCAGTTTTTCACATTCTGCCACGGATGTCTTAATATCTTCTTCTGAAAACTGATCTCCCAGTTTTCCTACAATGGCAGCTGTGTCCAGACCTTCTTCCATATAAGGAAGTACTTCGTAGGTCACTTCATCCACAACATGGATACATCCGCTGTTGATGTCCAGCACGATGTTATAGCCATTGTTCTGATAACGGTGAATCAGACTCATGTTAGTATATCCTTTCATTCTTTCCTATTGCATGAATAAGCAGCGGCTTTTACACCGCTGCTTACATACGTTCCCAGTTGCTTGAAAAGGATATGCTGCCTGCTGGCGACATATCCATGAAAGTCAGCTGTTCTGCGCTGATAGCACTTCCACAGCTATCCGGACTTCCATTTATTTATTCTCGCAGCTCTGGTTTCCTACTGTACAGGATGTCTTGCATGCGGACTGACATGATGTCTGGCACTCGCCGCAGCCACCTTTCTTTACAGTGTTCTGCAGATTCTTTGTATTTAATGTTTTGATATGCTGCATAGTATTAACCTCCTTATGTATATAATCTTTGCCTAGTATATCATATTTTTTTTTATTTTTAAAGCATTTTTTACAGTCACAGGCCCGAATCTTTCTAAAAATCCCCAATCACCAGTTGCGCACTTTTCAGGACAGCATACCGCCAAGAGAACCACCGCCCAGGCATAGCAAAAATGTTGTCACAGCATGCAAAAAACTCATATCCCATTTTCCCTTCACAGCAAAAGATACCGTGATCAAAAGCAAATAATAAAAGGTTCCCACCAGAACTCCCCATAAATACTTGTTTTTGCGCAGGATTTTTCCTGCCATGAAGCCTCCTAAAAGGCAGGATAAAATATATACTGCTATAATCCCTGCTGACACCGGCTTTTCTCCCAAATCAAACTGAAACAAAAGAAATGCCAGAAGTAAAAGAAACACTCCTGTAACTGTATAAGAAAATAGTAAGGATTTTAAAATTGCCTTCATTTTCATAAAAACAGCCCTCCCATATGAATATATGGAAAGGCTGACTTTGTTATTCTCAAATTATTTATTTTTCTTCTTGCGCATGATGATCACTATAATGATTACAGCAGCTGCCACAACCACAAGAATTATAAACGGAAGGATTACCGTGTTATCACCGGTCTTTACCGCATTTGCGGTCTGGTTCTGACCATTGGTTCCGGCAGATGTTCCGTTCGTTGTTCCAGCCGTTGCACCGGCATTTGTTCCAGTTGTTGTTCCTGAAGTTGTTCCTGATGCCGACTGATCACCGGATGTTCCGTCAGTTCCTGCTGAAGAGCCGCCAGTTGTTCCGGCATTGCCGCTGCCAGAAGAACCTGTCCCGCTGTTTCCATTGGTACCGGCTGTTCCATCAGCGCCTGTATTCCCATCCGTTCCTGTTGTCCCGTCAGTTCCTTTATTTCCGCTCGTTCCTGCTGTTCCTGAGGAAGAACCACCGGATGTTCCGTCAGTTCCTGCTGAAGAGCCACCCCCTGCAGCTCCTGTCACAATCGGAGATGGCGTCGGGGTTCCACTGATCGTCACTGTCGGAGTCGGAGTTGGCGTACTTCCATCTCCGTAAGCTCCATTTGCAATATCATCTCCTACAATCGGGCGAAAACCGGCAATTCCAAAAGGACTAAAGGAATGTGTACTGAATACCATGGTGCTTCCATTTACACTTGGAATGATAGTCTCTGTAGCACCATTGGCAAGAAGGTGCTCAATTGAATATTCATAGCCTTCTTTCACCGGAATGGTTACACTTACATACTGTCCATCCGGAATTTCATATTCTGTATTGTTTTTCAGGTCCCATAATTTAAATTCATAAGACTGGAAAATTGTGGCTTTTTCTTCATTCCGGAATTCATAGTTTTCACCGCTGCTCACCTGGAACTGTACATACCATGGAAGATCAATGCCGGATACAGATATTCCATCACAGTTGTGGTTCTCTTCTGCTCTTGCAGCCTGTTCCTCTTCTGTCAGATTCTCTTCAACGGAATCTGATCTTGAATCAGACGATGAAAAATCAAGAGGATTATCAAAAATATTCTTCTGATCACCTTCTGTCTCATCTTCCTCGGCAGGCTGTTCCTCTGTCTCCAGAGCACCATCAAGAACCGTTGCCCCAGGCATAGCTTCGCCTAAATTCTGGTTCAGTTTCCCGGTTCCTTCCAGAGGATCTACTGTCTCCACGCTTCCATCGGATTCACTATCTGCTTTGATATCCGCATTTTCATTCTGATCTGCAGCGGTTGTTTCCTGCTCTGTTGTTTCCTTTTCCGTCGTTTCTTCAACTGATTCAGCAGGGACATCAGTGCCAACCGCTGTATCATCTGCATCATCCGGAACGTCTTCTATTTCTTCTGCAGCTCCAGTCAGATTATCCTTGGAAATCTCCGTACTTGCAGAGGCTGTATCACTGTCTTCCCCTGAATCCTTTTTCACCTCATCTTTGTCCTGCTCCTCAGCTGCACTGTCCTTATCTTTGTCCTGTCCCTCAGCTGCGCTGTCCTTATCTTTGTCCTGTCCCTCAGCTGCGCTGTCCTTATCTTTGTCCTGTCCCTCAGCTGCACTGTCCTTATCTTCCTGTTCCACAGGATCTTTCTTCTGAGCATCGTCCTGATTCTCATCCGTTTTCCCATTCTGCTTCTCATTATCTGTGCCGGAAAGTTTATCATCTTCAGATGTCAGATCAGAGGAATCAGATTCACTGTCTGCTTCAATGCTGCTGACCACAACCGTAACCTTGCCTTTCACAACCTTCTTTTCTGCATCCCATCCGGAAAGATAGGAAAGATCCACACTTTCAGCAGGCTTAAACACCACTTCACATGACTGTACTCTTTTATCCGGTACAAAAGATGTGTCTGCCCAGGAAAGAGTTCCGTACTCGCTTTTTGGCAATGCTACCTCAAAAAGAGCTACTGGCTGGTCAATTGTTACATTATCCGGAATGAGACTGGATGTCTCAAGTATATTCTCAATATTCTGTCCCCATGCAGTAACCGGATATATCTGTCCGGTCATCAAAACTGCTGTCATTGCGGCCGCCGCAAGTAATGATACACTTTTTCTGTACATAACGTTTTTTTTCTTCATCCTGGCACCTCTGTTGTATGTATATAAATTAAATTTATGATCAAAATGTAAGTATTTCTTCCCTTTAACGTACACTATATCAAATCTTTACTCTTTTGTAAATGTTCTGTAACAATTTATTTTATTTTTTACCACACCGAATTATAACACAGTTCTATCTTTTTCGACACCCCCCAATTCTATTTTTTCTAACTTAATATTTTTAAGCTTCCAGCTTTTGCTTTCCTTGTTTTTCTTGCATTTTCAGGCCAAATCATGTATATTCTTTTTAACATCATTATAAAAAAGGAGTGAACATAGTTTGGATTCAAGTGTCCCTATACAGGCGGGCACCATACTGATTCTGGTGCTTTTATCCGCCTTCTTTTCCTCAGCAGAAACGTCTATGACTGCTGCCAACCGTATCCGTATCCATTCTCTTGCAGAGCAGGGAAACAAACGCGCAGTTACTTTGGAGAAGGTTATTTCTAATTCAGGAAAAATGCTCAGTACGATACTAATCGGAAACAACATTGTAAATATTGCAGCATCTTCTCTGGCCACCACCTTTACCATGAAGGTATTTGGAAGCATATACATCGGAATAGCCACCGGCGTTATGACTCTTCTTGTTCTTCTTTTTGGAGAAATCACACCGAAAACTATTGCAACGCTGAAGGCAGATGATCTTGCACTCACTTATGCAAGACCTGTTTATGCTCTTATGACAGTCCTGACTCCTGTCATTTACATTGTCGAAAAGCTTGCAAACGTGATCCTTTTTCTCCTTCGTGTGGATCCCAATGCAAAAAAGGATACGATCACAGAGCATGAGCTTCGTTCCATGGTAAATGTGGGACAGGAAAATGGGGTTATTGAACGGGAAGAAAAGCAGATGATCTACAATGTGTTTGATTTCGGTGATTCAGCTGCCAAGGATGTTATGATTCCCAGAATTGATATGACATTTATTGACGTGGAGTCCACTTACCAGGAACTCATGGATATTTTTAAAGAAGATATGCACACCCGTTTTCCTGTTTACGAAGACAATACGGATAATGTAATCGGAATTATCAACATTAAAGACCTTCTTCTCTATCCTGAAAAAGAGCAGTTCTCTATTCGTAAAATTCTCCGTGAGCCTTATTTCACCTATGAATACAAGCGCACTACAGATCTTATGATGGAAATGCGAAAAGCTTCTGTCAATCTTGCGATTGTTCTTGATGAATATGGTTCTACTGCCGGTCTCGTGACCCTGGAGGATCTTCTGGAAGAAATTGTAGGGGAAATCCGGGATGAATATGACGAAGACGAGGAAGAGCCAATCCGGGAAATTCAGCCTGGCAGAGAATATGAAGTACTTGGTTCCGCCAAACTTGATGACATTAATGAAGCCCTGGGAACTCATCTTGAATCAGAAGATTATGATTCCGTGGGTGGTTATATTATTGAACAGCTTGACTGCCTCCCAAGAGAAGGTGAATCTGTCACTTTAGAAGATGGCATGCATCTGGTTGTAGATGAACTGGATAAAAACCGCATTGAGCTGGTACATATCTGGCTTCCAGAGCAAAAAAAAGCGGCAGAAGAAACTGACTCATAAATTATGTATAGAAAATCCGAATGCTTCTTATCATCTTATAATAAGAACATTCGGATTTTTCTTATTTTCCATCAATTCCTTTGTTACCAAGCATCAGACAGAACTGTTTTATAATACGATCCACTTCTCCTGTAACCGCATCAACGCCAGCTTCTGTTTCCCGCCAGTTTTCTCTGGTAATTCCATCCGGACAGGCCGGACATACTAAAATTTCAGTTTCCGGATATAATAGCTGATAATACATCAGCGATCTTCTGGCATGATAGGTTTTACAGCAGAGAATTGCTTTTTTCACCTGAAGCTTATGAAGGTCTGTTACCTGCCTCGAAAAAATAGCATTTTCATAAGTAAAGGTTGCCTGATTTTCTTTCAAAATTGCCTTTTCCGGAACACCATTTCTCATCAATACTGTTTTCAGGAAGTCCCATTCTGTATTATAATTTCCTTCATATAATTCCTTCTTAGATTGTACTCCTACAAATTTCCCAAGCGTAATACTATATCGCCCGCTTGGCAAAATCCAGGGCGCATAGCCCTCTTTGTACAACCTGGCAGCTTTTTCTGCCATCTCCGGAAAACCATTTCCCGGTACAAAAATAATATCTGCTTTCTCCGGATTATTTTCGGCAAAAACAAAATCTTCTGTATTCTTCAAAAATTCTGGATAATTCACTCTTGTGTCCTTTCTTTTGCTATTTTTTCTTAGTTCTGTTATTTTTTATTATATCTTTTTTTCCTTTTCATTTCTACAAAAAAGCAGTTTTTCGAAGATTTCTCATTTTGTCACAATCAGAGTACAGTATCCATCATCCCGAAGCCTTTGTTCCATGCGAATAGCATTATCCAGCTGTAAAAAAGCTCCTGTCTGAACTTTATAAAGATCTCCATCCTGTAAAATATATGCCGGATAGCCTTTTTCCTGGAGCCTATACAGCATCCTGTCTGCATTTTCCCGTTTACGGAAAGCTCCTGTCTGGACACGATAATAAACCGGCTCTTCCCCCTGCTGCTGATCCAGTGTTCCAAGAATCGCACCTGCGATAGCCTGAGCAATTTCTTTATTCTTTTCATCGTAAAGTTTATTATCCACGTCAGAATTTATAAATCCTGTTTCAATGAGAAGTGCGGGCATTTTCGTTTTCCGCAGTACGACAAGGCCTGGTCTTTCCTCGACTCCAATTTCCCGAAACCCCAGTTCCCCAAGTGCACCTAAAATATTCTTTGCCATTTCATATTTTATTCCTTTTTTGTCATAAATCAGTACTTCCACACCATTATACTGATTCGCCTTTGGACTGCTGTTTCTGTGAAAAGAAATAAAATAATCCACTTTTGCTTCATTTGCCAGCCGCGCCCTTTCAAACGGTGAAATATAATCGTCTGTATTTCTTGTATATAAAACATCAATTCCATTTTCAGACAGAATTCTTCCCACATCCATAGCCAGTGCAAGACTGTCATCTTTTTCCCGTCGTCCCTTATATACTGCACCCGGATCGTTTCCACCATGTCCGGCATCGATCATAATAGAATATGGCATGTCAGATTTTCCTTTCTCAATGCTATTTCTCTATTAGAATATGTAAAAAAATACCAAAAGCAACTTGACTTTTACGCTTTAAAGCGGTATTATTTTGTGCAGGCAATACTTTAAACTAAAAAAATACTTTTTTAAGGAGGAAATACAATATGAAAAGAAAGGTTTTATCCGTAATTCTGGCCGGTGCAATGGCAGCAGGTCTTGCAGGTACAGTAACCGTACACGCTGAAGAGCAGAAAACATACAATATCGGTATCTGTCAGCTGGTTCAGCATGAAGCACTGGATGCAGCAACCGAAGGATTTAAGGATGCTGTAAAAGAAGGTCTGGGTGAAGAAAACGTCACCTTCGACGAGCAGAATGCACAGGGCGATTCCGCTAACTGCAGTACTATCATCAACAACTTTGTTTCCAGCAATGTAGATCTGATCCTGGCAAACGCTACTGCATCTCTTCAGGCAGCTGCAGCCGGAACAAGTGACATTCCGATTCTCGGAACAGCAGTCACTGAATATGGCGTAGCTCTTGATCTTACTGATTTTGACGGTACTGTTGGCGGAAATATCTCCGGTACTTCAGACCTTGCCCCACTTGAAGATCAGGCAGCCATGTTGAATGAGCTTTTCCCGGATGCGAAGAACGTAGGTCTTCTCTACTGCTCCGCTGAGCCAAACTCCCAGTATCAGGTTGATACCGTAAAGGCTGCTCTTGAGGATCTTGGATACACCTGCGAATATTATGCATTCTCTGATTCCAACGATATCTCTTCTGTTGTAACAAATGCAGCTTCTGACAGCGACGTTATCTATGTTCCTACCGATAACACAGCTGCTTCCAATACAGAGCTGATCAACAACATCTGCCTTCCGGCAAAGGTTCCGGTAATCGCAGGTGAAGAGGGAATCTGCTCTGGATGCGGTGTTGCTACACTTTCCATCAGCTACTATGATCTTGGAAAAGCAACTGGCGAAATGGCAGTTAAGATTCTCAAAGATGGCGAAGATATCTCCACAATGCCAATCGAGTATGCGCCAAACTTCACAAAAGAATACAACGCAGATATTTGCCAGGAACTTGGAATTGAAATTCCAGATGGCTACGTTGCTATTGGTGCTGATGCAGAATAATAAATTTTCATATAATTTTTGACATTTCGCTGCTTCAGGCAGCATAATCACAGACAGCGGGAAGGAGATCCTCTCTCGCTGTTTGTGTCGTTTCAGAAGAAGTGTATTTTTAATCACATTCTTTTGCATAAATATGCATGAAATTACTTTTTCCGGACATTTTGTCTATAAAAAACTTTTACGCATGCAGGAGGATAAAAACATGCAAATTGCGAACTTAATCATGGCACTTCCAGGTGCCGCTGCTCAGGGTCTGATCTGGGGAATTATGGCCATCGGTGTCTATCTTACATTCCGGGTCCTTGACATCGCCGATCTGACAGTAGATGGCACCATGTGTACCGGAGGTGCTGTCTGTGTTATGATGATGATCAGCGGACATAACGTATGGGTATCTCTTTTGGTTGCCACACTGGCAGGTATGCTCGCCGGACTTGTCACAGGTATTTTCCATACCTTTATGGGAATTCCCGCCATCCTTGCCGGAATCCTGACACAGCTGTCCCTTTATTCCATTAACCTGAAAATCATGGGAAAAGCCAACCAGGCCATCAACGTTGACAAATACCCGATTCTTATTTCCTTGAGACGTATAAAAAATGTACCGATCACACAGAATACAATTTTAATCGTTGCTTTGTTTATTGTTGTAATCATTGCAATTCTGTACTGGTTCTTCGGAACTGAACTTGGTTGTTCTCTCCGTGCTACCGGATGTAACCCGAATATGTCACGCGCACAGGGTATCAACACCGATTTTTGTAAGGTACTTGGTCTTATGGTTTCCAACGGACTGGTAGCTCTTTCCAGTGCTCTTCTTGCTCAGTATCAGGGATTTGCAGATGTAAACATGGGTCGTGGTGCCATCGTAATCGGACTTGCTGCTGTAATTATCGGAGAAGCAATTTTCAGCCGCATTTTCCGGAATTTTGCACTTCGCCTTCTCTCTGTAGCATTTGGATCCATCCTTTATTATCTGGTTCTCCAGACAGTTATCTGGATGGGTATCGACACAGATCTTTTGAAAATGCTGTCTGCACTTATAGTTGCCGTATTCCTGGCAGTTCCTTACTGGAAAGGAAAGTTTTTCGCAAAACCAGCAAAGCGCGGAGGTAAGAACAATGCTTGAGATTAAAAACATATACAAAACCTTTAATCCGGGAACCATCAACGAAAAGGTGGCTCTTAACGGACTTTCCCTAAATTTAAAGGAGGGAGATTTTGTTACTGTCATCGGCGGCAACGGTGCTGGAAAATCCACCATGTTGAATGCAGTTGCCGGTGTATGGCCAATTGATGAGGGTCAGATCATTATTGATGGTACAGATGTCACCAAGCTTTCCGAGTATAAAAGAGCCACCTATCTAGGACGTGTATTTCAGGATCCTATGACTGGTACTGCTGCCACTATGGGAATCGAGGAAAATCTTGCTCTTGCCAAACGCCGGGGAAAAACAAGACTTCTTCGTTCCGGAATCACAAAAGCCGAACGTGCAGAATACAAAGAGCTTCTGAAGGTTCTGAACCTTGGACTTGAGGATCGTCTCACTTCAAAAGTAGGACTTCTCTCCGGTGGACAGCGACAGGCTCTCACACTTCTGATGGCTACACTTCAGAAGCCAAAGCTTCTCCTCCTGGACGAGCATACTGCTGCACTTGATCCCAAAACAGCTGCAAAGGTACTTGATATTACTGACAAAATTGTCAACCGTGATCACCTTACCACCCTGATGATCACACATAACATGAAAGATGCAATCGCCCATGGCAATCGTCTTATTATGATGATGAATGGAAAAATCGTTCTGGATATCCAGGGTGAAGAAAAGAAAAAGCTTACCGTAAAACAGCTTCTTGATAAATTCGAGGAGGCCAGCGGTGAAGAGTTCTCAAATGACTCTGCAATTCTTGGTTAATACTTCGTTTTTTCATGAACTGCAGGCAGATTTCAAACAGATCTGCCGCAGTTCTTTTTTCAGCTTTAATCATTTCCTTTTCCCGTTTTTCTCAGGGACACGGCTTTGGTCTCCCCAGTTCCAGAAAAGCGGTACCCTTGTATACCATAAATTTCCCGGTATTTCTGCAATATCTGTAAACTTTATCTGTAAGGAAATCCTCTTCTGGTGTTGCCTCACGTAAAGTATCTCTCAAAACAGTCTCCAGATCATCAGGATAAGACAGCTCTGTGCTATGAATCATCACCTCATGAATACTTGTAAACACCATATAAAAATCAGCTTCCAGAAGATCTGCCAGTCGTTTAGCTACACCTGGTAAAAATATTGCCACTGCCCCATTCGTCCTCCTGGCTGTACTCAGACAATTTCCAATGCTGTCTCTTTTCATAAAGAATTCATGATTTAAATCCATAAAACATTCACCACTATAATCCGGATTATAAACCATGTTTTCCCAATAATAGATTCGCGGCGGTGAAATAAAATACGTATTCAAAAGGGCCGCCTCAAAAACCGTATTTTCATCCAGTTTCCATTCTCCAAGACATTCCTTCCGTATTTTCATGCTGCTGATACGACCATCGATTTCTCCGATCTGCATATAAAGAACCAATGCAATATCTCCAATTCTGCGATACACTGCTCTGGCAAGCTCTCTTTTGTGCATCTTCACATTAAGAAGGCGAATAAACAGATCTTTTTTCACTTTCTCATAATTATTCAAATTCCTGGTTTTCTCAAAAAAATCTGTTTCCTTCACCTTGCGAATTTCACGTACTACAGTTCCAGCAATCTGTTCCAGAGAGATTCCATCCTCATAATCCTCAAACAATTCCTCCGTATGAATTCCGCAAACTTCTTTTCCCGTAGAAGAGACACTGCATTCCACAAAAAGGCGATCGCCATTTGGTGTCATCCCATCCTCGTCTCTCTCTTCAAAGTAAACCTGTTTTTCATTAAGCCCAAGTCGTTCCATCAATTCACGACGCAGACCTTCCACAAATGTTGCATACTCTTTACCCATATAAATTTCCTTTCTTGATAAAAAATAAAACTGCTGAAATGAAAGTGGGCGAAACACCCGAACGAGCGCCATTTTTGCTGTGCATTGCAAGTGGCACGTATTTGAAATAAAAGAAAATTGCTTTGAGTTGCTGTAGAGATAAGTATATAAGATACAGAAGTATTTGTAAAGGATTTTCTATCGACAAATTCCTCTTTGATTTTTCTGATAATAATTTAACAGATTTTCGTAATCTTTTAACCGAAAAGCATTGTTATATATACGCATAATTATGAAATAGAAAAGGATCTGCCGCAAATACGGCAGACCCTGTATAATCTTATAAAATTAAGCCTGAGGACCAGCTGAAACAAGTGCTTTACCAGCTTCATTTCCCTCATATTTCTTGAAGTTCTTAACAAAACGATCTGCAAGATCTTTCGCTTTAACTTCCCACTCAGAAGCATCTGCATATGTGTCACGAGGATCAAGAATACCTGTGTCAACGCCTGTAAGCTCTGTAGGAACCTCAAAGTTGAAGAATGGAATCTTCTTAGTCGGTGCTGTTAA
>NZ_CAKRNY010000023.1 GCF_934371575.1 uncultured Blautia sp.
GTTGGTTTCCAGAACGTTACAGCTGATCAGGCTAAAACAGCCGTTATCGCTTACGAGCCAATCTGGGCTATCGGAACAGGTAAAACAGCTACAACTGAGCAGGCTCAGGAAGTTTGCGCAGGAATCCGTGCTTGCATCGCTGAGATCTATGATGAGGCAACTGCAGCAGCAATCCGCATCCAGTACGGCGGATCTGTAAACGCTAAGACAGCTCCGGAGTTATTCGCTCAGGCAGACATCGACGGCGGTCTTGTAGGCGGCGCATCCCTGAAACCAGAGTTTGGCGATATCGTAAACTACAACAAATAATTAAATTTTGAATAAAAACAGCAGAATCCTTATATTCTGCTAAGTGTCCAAGCGTTGAAAACGCCACGAAAGAGAAAATGAAACGAGTGAAGTTTCAGTTTTCTTTTCGTGGCGTTTTTGTTGTGGAAATGAATTTTATATTGTGATATATTGAATATAAGCGGAAACGCATTAGGAGGTGTCAAAATCGGCTTCACGTAATAAAGTAAAACCGGATACCATACTAAAGACATTTTGGCGAGACAATGATCATTTCGCAGATTTATTTAATGCAGCGTTATTTGATGGAGAACAGGTACTGAACCCTTCTGATCTCATGGAAGTTGATACAGATGTTTCCTCCATGGTGAAATTTAACAATCATGCAGAGACGGTTCAGAAAGTTTTGGATGTGGTGAAGAAAACAGCCTATGGAGTGGATTTTGTTATCTGGGGATTGGAGAATCAGGCGAAAATACATTATGCAATGCCCTTAAGACATATGCTTGGCGACTCTTTTTCCTATTTGAAAGAATATCAGGAAATTGCAGCCAGGAACAGAGCCGAGAAAGATTTTGAATCTTCGGATGAATTTCTTTCGAATTTAAAGAGGAGTGACAGGCTTCATCCAGTGGTAAGCCTGTGCGTATATTATGGGGAGAAAGAATGGGACGGACCGTTTTGTCTGACAGATATGCTGGAAATCCCGGATAAGTTGAAACCTTTGGTATCTGATTACAAAATGAATTTGATTCAGGTGAAATCCAGTGAATCACTGCTATTTCATAATTCAGATGTAGCAACGGTATTTGATGTAAGCCGATCTATTTATGAAAGGGATTTCAAGAAAATCAATACTGTGTATAAAGAAAAGGCAATTTCGGCAGAACTAGGAATGGTAATTGGAGCAATCACAGAATCCAAGAAACTGATTGATCACGCTTTGAAATCAGAGAAAAAAGGAGGGAAGATTTATATGTGTGGTGCATTGGAAGAGTTGGTAGATAAAGGCAGACAGGAAGGAAGAATCGAAGGTCTCCAGGAGGGAATTCAAGCTAATATTCGGACTTGCAAAACGTTTAAGATCAGCAAGTCAGATACGATCAAGAACGTTGCGAAAGAATTTTTTATGTCAGAGGACGAGGCAAAAGATTACGTGGAGAAATACTGGTAGGAATCAAATATAATCAGAAGCGTATGTGGAGCAGAATCTATAATGGTTCTGCTCTGATTTTTGTTAGGCGAAAGCAAATTTTCGTCAGATTATACATAAAAATGGAAGTTTCACACCACAAAAAATTACAATTAGAAATTAATCAAATATTGTAATCGGGCTATGATTATGGCATAATAGTTAAGGATATGTTAAAACTGAGAAAAATCCACGTTAATAAAAAAGAAAAATACTTTGAGAAGAAAGGTCGTTTTTCTGCAGTTTCAGCAGAGAGATAAACGACGACAGAGGAGTAAAACATGGCAATTTTTTCAATGGTTTTATCTTTGCTATGCGGAGTATCATTTTTCTTATTTGGAATGTCTCTGATGGGAGACGGACTGAAATCCGTTGCAGGCAATAAGCTGGAAGCATTCCTTTACAAAATGACCAATACCCCGCTGAAAGGTGTAGCACTTGGAACAGGTGTTACCAGTGTAATTCAGTCATCATCTGCCACTACCGTTATGGTAATCGGTTTTGTTAACTCTGGTATGATGAAACTGAAGCAGGCAATTGGTATTATCATGGGTGCGAATATCGGAACTAGTATTACAGGATGGATCTTGTGTCTGTCTTATATCCAGGGATCCGGTGGAATTGCAAGCATTCTTTCTACAGCTACTATTTCCGCAGTAGTTGCAGTGATCGGTATTGTGCTTCGTATGGTCTGTAAGAGATCTGTATACAGAAATATCGGAAATATTATGCTGGGCTTTGCTATTTTGATGAATGGTATGCAGATGATGAGTGGAGCAGTTGCTCCGCTTCGTGAAAGTCCTGTTTTTATCGAGATGTTGACAATGTTCTCTAACCCTATTGCAGGTATTCTGGTAGGTGTTGCGTTTACGGCGGTCCTTCAGAGTGCATCTGCCACTGTCGGTGTACTGCAGGCTCTTTCTGTAACCGGAATTCTTACCTTTGCCAGTGCATTTCCGATCGTTCTTGGTATTGGTGTCGGTGCTGCATGTCCGGTACTGATTTCAGCCGTTGGAGCTAATAAGAATGGTAAGAGAACAGCTCTTGTGTATTTACTGAATGACTTATTCGGTTTGATCCTGTGGTCCGTCATATTCTATACAGTGAATGCAATTGTTCATTTTGGATTTATGGATATGATCATGAGCCCGGTATCTATTGCGTTTTTGAATACCATTTTCCGTGTGGCTACCGTAGTAGTTCTTTTCCCGTTCATTCCCAAGCTGGAGAAGCTTGTATGCTATCTGGTCAAGGACAGCGCGGAAGAACTGGAGGACGAGGCAGACTTCGATCTTCTGGAGGAGCGTTTACTGAATTATCCTGCACTTGCAATCGGACAGTGTCATCGTGCTATGAATGGTATGGCCAAGAAACTCCGTAAGAACGTTAACAGAGCTATGAACCTTCTGAATGATTATCAGCAGGATAAATATGATAAGGTACAGCGGAAAGAGGATTTGATCGATAAGTATGAGAGCCGTCTTGGAGAGTATCTGATTCAGCTTACCAAGCGTGAGATGAATACAGCGCAGACACGTCAGACTTCTCTCTACCTGCATACGATCAATGACTTTGAGAGAATTGGAGATCATGCCTCTTATATTGCGCACATGTCCAATGAAATGCATGATAACCACACCAATTTCTCTCAGACTGCATGGGATGAGCTGAATGTAGTTATGGATGCGGTACGCGAGGAAATCAACGTGACCTGTAATGCATTTATGAATGATGATAAAGAGGCTGCACAGCGTGTTGCTCCTTTAGGTGTGGTGATCACCAGACTTTGTGATGAGTTGAAGGTGCGTCATGCAGAGCGTCTCAGTGAGGGAAAATGCGGTTTGGAGGAAGGAACGGTATTCAGTGATATCCTGAACAGTTTTGGGCGTATTGCTTCCCATTGCGCAAGTGCTATGACTGCTCTTATGAAGAGCGGAGAAGATACCTCAGACATTCATATCCACAACTCAAAAATCTATCCGTCTGACAGTCTTGAATATTACACTTATTTCAAAGAATACAGACAGAAGTATGATATTGGTTCAGAAGTAGAGCATAAGCTTAGTATGGAGCCAGAAGATGTTGAATAGATTATCCGGATCATGGGTGATGAAGAGTCAAGCGGATATTTGGAACTGATCCAGGGAACTTACTTGGTTCAGTTAAATAAAACCGTCAGATGGATTTTTCGCAAATAAAGCGAGAAAACATCTGGCGGTTTTTGTTATAAAAATTTAATGTCTATATCGAATAATTCAAATAAGAACAAAATGCTCTATCAAACAATAACAAAATTCTTTTCCTGAAAATGTGATTATCAAGTGTGATACACGTATATTCTATGTGTGGTTGTGACTGTTTTACAGATAACTGTGCATATACTAAATAGTTATGTATGGTTTATCTTGTGGGAGTTTGAACAACCAGCTATTTCAATGAAGTGTGAACTGGATAAGTTGCTGCAGCTTCTTTCTGACCTGCGTCTGTGTTCGCAGCCTTGTCTGTGTCGTCTGGTACATATTCTACGATATCATTCAGATCACAGTTAAGGATGGTGCATAATCGGTCTAATGAAAAAATTTCTACGTTTTCATTATTTCGAAGCCGAAGCAATAATCTTTTATCTATTCCGCACTTTTTGGTGAGATAGTATTGTGAAATATGGCGATTTTTCAAGGTCTCCCAGAATCTGTCGTATTTTATCATCGTTCAAATTCCTGTCCATTTTGTTCTTGCCATATCTCTATTATGGGTATAAAATTGAAAACATAACAGGGTGATTATAAACACCCTATCTGGAGGAGGATAGACCATGCGAAAAACATTAAAAATAGCTGGTTCCACGGTTTTTGTTCTCTTTTTATCAGGAAACCTTTTTTACTGTATGGTAGCCGGGGCTGGCACAGGCGCTGGGGCATTGGCGTATGTGCTCATGGCGGCCGTGTTGTCTGTGCTTATTTCTGTAATCCTTTGCCTGGGGTTTCACTATATCTGCCGCTTGAGAAAGCTGCTTCGTGAGCTGGGAGAAGAATAGTATAAAATTGTTACTGTTTGCTGGAACATAAATTCATATCCGATTGACGCCTAATCTGTATCTATATATAATGATAAAATAAAAAGGTAATAAATGTTTATGTGAATGCATGTTAATAGAAATTGGCGTACTATTGTAAAGAAAATGCATTGTATTTCCGGATTAAGAAGCAGATAACAGGACAGGTGTGTGGAGAATGGTATGGAGAAGAAAGAAGGCGGAAATGTAATACCCGACAGGGAACTTCTGTTTATACTGGAGCAGGAGCCCTCCAGGGGGATGGAGCTGCTCATTGCACAATATTCAGGACTTTTGTGGACTCTGGTGCAGAATTATCTGGACAATCCAGAAGACCAGAAAGACTGCGTAAATGAGACCTTCGAGCAATTTTACTACAACCGAAAATGTTTTACCCCGGAGAAGGGAACTTTGTCCGCATATCTTGCAGGAATGCTGCGAAAGCGGGCAATTACTTTATATCGCAAAAATTCCGTACGTAAATGGGAAGAACTAACCGATGGATATGAGGCCGGGGATTCCCAGATAGAAAAAATGGCAGAGAACCTGGATCTTCAGCAGGCGTTGTCTGCCTTGAAACCTGACGAACTGGAACTGATCCGGATGAAATATTATGAGGGGATGACGGTACAGGAGATTGCAGCCTCTCTGAATATTTCTTACGAAACAGCGAAGAAACGTCACCAGAGAACCCTGAGCAAGCTTCAGAAAATGCTTCTCCTTGTTCTGGCTATGGTACTGGCAGGACTCCTTACTGCTTGTGCAATCCGTATCCTGCAGCATTTTGGTATTATACCTGGATATGGTATCAATCAGGATCAGGAAGAAAGAGTTTACGTTCTGGAAGAGCCAGTGGAGGCTGAAAATACAGATGGCAGCTGCGGCATAGAGGACGCGGTGGTGAAAGAAGGAAAGGCGGTCATTCGTCTGTGGATGAAGGAGAATCCACAGACGGAGGAGAGCCTGCTGGTTGAAGAGAGCAGGAAAAACGCAGAAGAAAGTGAAAAATTGGCAGATACAGTCCAGGGCGGTACAGAGACATCTGGAACTCCGATAGAAGCGTCTGCCATTAATTTCTGGCTTGGTTTTTCAGACACGGAAGATACCCAACCCGAGCTGGCTTCCCAGGTCACAAGCTGGACGAAAGACGGCATCTGGTACAAAGAACTGATATTTAAGAATTTACAGATGCCTCAGGCGAAAGAAATACAGGGAGATAAAGCAGAAGAGAGCAGCGCCCTTTCCACATACGCCTTGTATGTAGAGTTTAACGGAATCCGCCTGGATTTCACCGTCACAGCAGCCTGGGAGGATGAACTGGAAAATTATTCCTACAGCCTCAAGGACGATGGAGGAATCCTGGCAGATCCGGTTCTGGAGAAAGGACATCTCCTGGTCTCCATCTATCCGCTGAATCTGGGAAGTTACGAGATTACCCCGTCCCTTATACGGAACATGTACGTATACTCCAATGAAGAAGAAGCACAGGTTACTGTGACTGGGGAAGATAAAGTGGTAAGATATGGTGAATGCATTGGATATCATCCAAATGGAACCGAAGAATATTTTCAATGGGATTTTGGGGAAGCAGAGCCTGGAACTTATACCTTGAAAGTTCCATTTATATACGAGACAAAGAAAGACCAGAATCTTTCCATCCCTATGGATCTGTTTCATATGACATGGAGTCGGGAGAAATATCCTATTTCCGGTGGAACTGTGAGTATAAGGAGCTGTGAGAAATCAGATGAAGAAACAGGTGGAAATCACTGGAAACTCCAGCTTCAGTTCACCCCAGAGGACCCCAGACGCAGCCTGGCTGTGCTACCCCTGTCCATAAAAGCAGGAGGCACATCCGTAGGAATTGCTCACATAACTTCAGCTGTTTCCGATACACCAGCGAAGATAAACATTATGGAATATGATTTGGAACTCTTACAAAGTCCAGTAGAAGATTCCGAAATTTCTCTCACCACCGAGAATCTGGATGATACCTCCCTGAGAGAAATCTGGTACCGCCTGGATGAGACTTTTACAGTAAAATTTCATGTGGAGTAAGTATTTCCAATAAGTCAAACGCATACCAGTGCACAACTCTCAGCGCGTGTTTTGTCTCATTTATAAAAGTGCAGATATCAAAGCATAATAAGTTTTGGTACCTGCGCTTTTTTCTGCAAAAAAATAAATATTTTTTGTCCCCTTTTCCCCTTCCCGCGCGAATCAAGAAACAAAGGGGGCGAAAAAATGTTAAAGGTTACTTTATTGACAAAAACAGTTGGGAATTATAAAAATGTATATATTTCTAATTCTACAAAAGCGGGGAGGTGCGAAGAACTGAAACAGAGCAAGAGAATTCTTCAGCTTGCCCGTGAATGTGTGGAAATGAGCGAAAAAGTGCGGCCAGAGGTAATCTGGCTGTCAGACGTGTACGATCAGTTCCGGGAGCGAAAGGGAATCCGAAGAAAGGCAGATGCAGACATTCTGACATCACCATTGGAAATATTATTGCTGGTTACATGAGATGGAGCGTGAAGCTTGCATTTGGAATGATCAGATTGATTTTTAGTTTCATATAAAAGAAACTTTACAAAAGCAGTTGTTATATGAACCCGATTTTTTATAACAAAAAGGTGCTGGGATAAAAATCCAACACCTTTTTTCTTATACTAAAATATCATTTGTGAAGTTTTAAAACAACTGGATTATTTTTCAACCAGCAGTGACTTACCAGTCATTTCAGCCGGCTGCTCCATACCCATAAGCTGGATCAGGGTTGGGATGATGTCTGCCAGGCAGCCATTCTCGCGAAGGGTATACTTCGGATCTGCATTAACCAGAATGAACGGTACCGGGTTGGTAGTGTGAGCTGTGTATGGCTCGCCTGTCTCGTAGTCTACAAGCTGCTCTGCGTTACCGTGGTCAGCACAGATGAACATCTGTCCATCAACCTCTTTCAGAGCCTCTACAGCCTTTCCTACGCATTCATCAACAGCTTCAACAGCTTTAATGGCAGCTGCCTCAACACCTGTATGACCAACCATATCCGGGTTTGCAAAGTTAACGATGATTACGTCGTATTTCTCAGATTTGATTGCTGCAACAAGCTTCTCACAAACCTCAGGAGCACTCATCTCCGGCTGAAGGTCATAAGTCGGAACCTTCGGGGATTTTACAAGGATTCTGTCCTCGCCTTTGTTTGGCTCCTCAACGCCGCCGTTGAAGAAGAAGGTTACATGAGCGTATTTCTCTGTCTCAGCGATACGTGCCTGAGTCATGTTGTGAGCTGCAAGGTATTCGCCAAAGGTATTGTGAAGCTGAACCTTGTGGAATGCAACCAGTTTATTTCCGATGGTGTCATCGTAATCTGTGAAGCAAACATATGTGAGGTCAAGGCGTTTCTCTCTTGCAAAGCCTGTGAATTCGTCATCACAAAAGGCTCTTGTAATCTCACGTGCACGGTCAGGACGGAAGTTGAAGAATACAACAGAGTCCTTGTCAGAAACAACAGCGACCGGTTTGCCGTCTTTCTCGATGACTGTTGGAAGAACGAACTCATCTGTCTTGCCATTATCATAGGAAGCCTGAACAGCCTCAGCTGCGTCTGTTCCCTTAACGCCCTCGCCCTTGGTAAGTGCGTTGTAAGCAAGCTCAACACGATCCCAGCGGTTGTCACGGTCCATTGCGTAATAACGTCCGGAAACAACTCCGATCTCACCTACGCCAAGCTCGTCCATTTTCGCCTGGAGCTGCTCAATATATCCCTTTCCAGAAGCCGGAGGTGTGTCACGTCCGTCCAGGAAGCAGTGTACATAAACTTTCTTAAGTCCCTCTTTCTTAGCCATCTCAAGAAGACCGAAGAGGTGAGTAATGTGGCTGTGAACACCACCATCAGAGAGAAGTCCCATAAAATGGACAGCAGAATCGTTCTCTTTAGCATTCTTCATAGCTGTGAGAAGAGCCTCATTCTGGAAGAAATCTCCATCCTGGATCTCTTTGGTGATTCTGGTAAGCTCCTGGTATACGATACGGCCTGCGCCCATATTCATATGACCAACCTCAGAGTTACCCATCTGGCCGTCCGGAAGACCTACAGCCAGTCCGCTTGCATTACCTTTTACAAAAGGATATTCAGCCATCAGCTTGTCCATGACAGGTGTGTTCGCTTCATATACAGCGTTTGCGTCATGTCTCTCATTCAGGCCATATCCATCAAGAATCATTAAAACCGTTGGTTTTTTACTCATAATGTGCTCCTTTATATGATAAAATTTACCTTTTGTTTCTCCTTATATATAGTATCAAAAATCTGGAATTTTTCAATCACAATTTTTCGGATTTTTATTTATTTTCCGTAAACCCTTATAGTCTTGGAAATACGCTTCACTGAAGACTTATTGGAAAGCTCCTGTACGGCAGTCTTGAAATCGCCCTCCCGAACCTTAGATGTGATCACAACAACCTCTGCCAGATGATCGTCCTGGTTCTGGCTGTCCTTCTGGATAATCTGTGCAATGCTTACATGATATTTTGCAAAAGTTTCTGTCATCTCAGCAAGCACACCACATCGGTCTTCTACATGAAGACGCAGGAAATAGCGGTTGTAGGTGTCTTCCATCTTTTTCACCGGAAGTTCTTTGTAGCAGGTACATCCGATGCGTCCGCAGCAGTTTGCTTTAATATTGCGGACAATGTCAAAAATATCGCCAACTACAGCACTGGCAGTAGGAAGTTCTCCGGCACCCCGGCCAAAGAACATGGCATCTTCCACAGCATCACCGTGAACGAAAACGGCGTTATAGGAATCATTGACTGTAGCAAGAGGATGGTTATTTGGAATCAGCATTGGGCAGACATAAGCCTCTATGCCTGTGTCTGTGTTTCGGGCAACACCAAGAAGCTTGATCGCACTTCCCATTTCTTTTGCATAGCGGATATCCTTGGCTGAAATTTTGGTAATTCCTTCAATATAAACATCATCGAATACCACTCTGGAATTAAAGGCAACACTGGAAAGAATGGCAACCTTACGTCCGGCATCAAGTCCGTCGATATCTGCGGTGGGATCAGCTTCTGCGTAGCCAAGCTCTGTAGCAAGTGCAAGAGCATCCTTAAATTCCATATTTTCCTGAGACATTTTTGTGAGAATGAAGTTCGTGGTTCCGTTTACAATTCCCATAACCTCACTCATATGGTTGCCTGCAAGACACTGCTTCAGAGGGCGGATAATGGGGATTCCGCCTGCTACAGCTGCCTCAAAGAGGAAGTCTGTGTGGGAATTCTTTGCAGCATCCATAAGTTCTTTTCCATGGACTGCAATCAGATCCTTATTGGCAGTTACTACATGTTTGCCTGCGTGTATTGCATCCAGAATATAAGTTCTGGCTGGCTCAATGCCTCCGATAAGCTCGATCACAATATCAATAGATGGATCATTTTTGATATCCTCCCAGTTGTCTGTAAGCAGCGACGGATCCTCAACCTTGCCGGCTGCTTTCTCAAGATTGCGAACAAGAATTCTGCGGATTTTGACTTGGCAGCCAATCTTGGAGGTCATTTCTTCTTCCTGACCTTTCAGAACCTTGTAAACACCGGTTCCAACTGTTCCAAGCCCGAGCAGGGCTGCGTTTATAACTTTTTCTTCCATGGGGAACTCCCTTCTTTTAAGTAATAAGTGCTGTTTAATATGTGTTCGGAATGTTAAATGAAAAACATATGTCTTTCATGCACGAACATTGTCATGTGATTCCTATAGTATGGCAGATGGACGGATTTGTCAAGATTCTGTTGTGTTATTGAATTGAAACATTAATTTGTAAAAAATATAAATAGGGGCTTGAAAGTAGAAAAAATATAGAATATAATCGCCCTCAAACGATATTTTTTATGGAGGAAAATATAAAATGCAGACAGATATGACTGTGGGCAGGCCGATGAAAATGCTGCTGAATTTTACCATTCCCGTTTTTCTGGGAAATGTGTTTCAGCAGCTGTACAGTATGGCAGATGCGGTTATAGTTGGAAAGTTTGTTGGAACGAAGGGGCTGGCAGCAGTAGGTGCTACCGGAACGATTACTTTCCTTATTATTGGTTTTTTAATGGGACTTACCACAGGCTTTACAGTTCTTACCTCTCAGAAGTTTGGGGCGGGAAGAATGGACGAGATGCGTAAGACCGTTGGAAATGCGGCTATCCTTTCGGTTGTGATCGCCGCGATCATGACAGCAGTAAGTATGCTGGGAATGCACAGGCTTCTGGTGTTTATGCACACACCTGAGGATATTTTTGACGGGGCATACGGGTACATTATGATCATCTGTGCAGGTATCTTTACCCAGGTATTGTATAATTTAGTGTCCAGTATTTTAAGAGCACTTGGAAACAGCAAGACACCTCTTTATTTTCTGATTCTGGCAGCTGGACTGAATATTGTACTTGACCTTGTATTTATTATCTTTTTTCACTGGGGTGCACCGGGGGCTGCCTGGGCTACCGTTATTTCCCAGGGCGTGTCAGGATTTCTCTGTGTGATCTATATGTGGAAGGCTGTGCCGGAACTTAAGATGAAAAAAGAAGACTGGCAGTTTGACCGTAATATTGCGGGAAAACAGATCAGTGTCGGAATCCCTATGGGATTGCAGTATTCCATTACAGCTATTGGAACCATGATGGTGCAGAGCTCACTGAATATACTTGGTTCTTATGCAGTTGCAGCATTTACAGCAGGCTCTAAGATCGAGAATATTTTCACCCAGGCGTTTGTGGCAATTGGAACGACCATGTCTACATATAATGCTCAGAATATTGGAGCACGCAAGCTTGACCGTGTACGTCAGGGCTTTCGCTGTGCAGATGTGATCGGCTGCGCGTATGCTGTTGTGGTAGGCTTTATTTTATTTTTTGCAGGAAAAAATTTCTCCTATCTGTTTATTTCCGATAATGCAGAAGTGGTGATTCCTATGGTAGATACATACCTTCGCTGTGTGGGAATGTTTATGGTTCCTCTTTATGTGGTTAACTGCTATCGTAACGGCTTCCAGGGAATGGGATATGGACTTCTTCCCATGCTCTCAGGCGTGGCAGAGCTTATTGGAAGAGGTGTGATGGCAGTTGTTGCAGCAGATGCCAGGAGTTATACAATGGCATGTATGGCCAGTCCATTTGCATGGATTGTAGCAACAGTCCTTCTTATTGTACTTTACTTCTATGTGATGAAGGATATGAAGAGAAAATTATGTCTGCAGTGAAAGCCAGGATTACAAATTCGTAAACGTGATTTAATAAAATGAATCTGTTATAGACTGTTAAAGCTGAAAAAAGCTTAAGAATTATACATTTTAAGATACATATATGGAAAATATATGTTATAATGGAGCAAGATTTCGTCATAAGAAGCAAAGCTATATTACAGCAGTGTCAGAAGCAGAGGAGAGTTTTATACATGAGTAAGGACAACAGGCATACTCAGGGAAGTCCAGGGGACTTTGAAGATAAAATAGATGCAGCAATGGCTGATCTGGAGGTGGATTCAGAGGAGTTCCACGATGGGGACTTTTATGATGAAGAGGATACAGAACAGTCTTCTGAGCAGGAGGATGAATTTGATTCCTGGGAAGATGAGGAAATGGAACCGGAAGAGATGGCAGAGGATGATCCTTCAGAATACCCGGAAGAATATTCTGAAGAGGATTTTGAAGAGGAGTCAGAGGAAGAATATCCGGAGGAAGAAGAATATGATCAGAATGTTCAGGACGAAGAACAGGATGCTGCTTCCGAAAATTCAGATAAAGAACTTGAAGCAGAACTGATTCCGCCTCATTCCCATGAGAGCAGAAGACGGAGAAATTCCAAATCTGCCCGCCCGACGAAGATTCCCTATGTTCCTATTTCAGAGGAAGAACTGGATGAGAAAGTTATTCCGGTTCCGAAGAAGAAGCATAAAGGTCTTAAGGTGACGGGAATCGTCGCAGCAATTCTTGCTGTGACAGCGGGCTGCGGTTACGGTGCCGTGAGCTACTATTATTCAGACCGGTTTTTCGAGGGAACCTATATTAATGGAATTAATTGTTCCAATAAGACCGCTTATGAGGTTGAGCAGCTGATTGCTGAGAATGTGGAAGATTATTCCATTCAGATTGCATCAAGAAATCAGGAGCCTCAGGTTATCAGTGGAAATCAGATCAATTACCGCTATATGTCAGACGGAGAAGTTTTATCACTTCTGAAGCAGCAGAAGCCATATGAGTGGGTGAAAGGATTTCTGGAGACAAGAAGCTATACCACACAGGAGAATGTGACCTTTGATAAGAGTCTTCTCCAGAGTGAGGTGAAGGCGCTGAGCTGTGCACAGGCTGAAAATCAGGTGGAGCCTGAGAATGCCTATGTGGCAATGGATGGCAGTGAATTTACCATTGTTCCGGAGACAGAGGGAAGCAAGCTTAAGGTGAAGGAAGCTTACAAGGCACTGGATGCTGCTGTTTCAGGAAAGCAGAATTCCATTGATCTTGGAAGTACGCCGGATGTGTATGCTGTGGCAGCTGTGACCAGTGATGATCCTACGCTTCAGGCTACCAGAGATGCCTACAACAATTATACCAGAGCCAGCATCACCTATACCTTTGGAGATCAGACAGTTACTCTTGACGGCAGTACCCTTAAGGACTGGCTGCAGTTCGATGATAAGGGACAGCTGGTTCAGGATGATGCATCTTTTACCCAGCACATCAGAGATTATGTGGCGCAGCTTGCAAGCGAGCATGATACAGTAGGAACAACCCGTTCTTTTAATACAACAAGCGGACGTACTGTTTCTGTATACGGTTCCGCGTATGGATGGAAAATCGACCAGGAAGCTGAGGTAGCCCAGCTTACAGATGAGATACGTACAGGTACTCAGACAACCCGTGAGCCTGTTTATTCCATGAGAGCAAATGCTTATGGTTATAATGATATTGGAAGTACGTATATTGAAGTGGATCTAACAGATCAGCACATGTATTATTATCAGAACGGAAGCATTATTTTTGATTCCGATATTGTTTCCGGAGATATCCGTTATGAAGACAGAGCGACACCTCCCGGAATTTTCACTCTGTATTATAAGAAGAGTCCGGATGTACTTCGTGGAGAGAAGAAGCCGGATGGAACTTATGAATATGAGACACAGGTTACCTACTGGATGCCGTTTAACGGTGGAATCGGTTTCCATGATGCTACCTGGCAGGATTATTTCGGCGGCGACCGCTATACCTATGCAGGTTCTCATGGATGTATCAATATGCCTCTTGATGCTGCAGCAACATTGTACAGCATTATTGACAGTAATGTGCCGATTGTGTGCTTCTATTAGGAAGACGACCTTATTATTAGAATGTCGGCACTATACAAAAGAATTGGAGAATAAGTTAATATGAATATGGATTCCTTTGATATGATACTGACCGTGGCAGCCTTTGTAATGGGCATTATGCTTCTTACCGGTCATGGAGATATTTTTATGAAAGGTGGAAACGCCGTTGAGCGTAAGAAGCTTTACGATGAGAAAAAAGTTCAGCTGGTTTCAGGTGTGACTCTGATTCTCTTCGGAATTTTTACAGCTTTGGACATGGTAATTAAAAGTTATGTATACGATATTATTTATCTGGTAGTTGTAATTATCATTTTTGTTATCATGGTAGTGGTAATTCGTAAGAAATGCAAGAAATAAAGTGAACGCAGGTCGCGAAGCGACTGCGTTCATGAGCAAGTAGCAAAGCGGATTGCGAATGTCCGCTTTACTATTCTATAAAAAGCGCTTGTATATCGTAAGCAAAAACGGTATACAGGCGCTTTTTAAGATTTGTGTAAATTGGAAGGCTGATATTCGCGGCCTCTCCAAGGGACTTATTTGATTCGGTTAAAATAATTTCAGTAAATCAGCAGGTTTCTTAATTACATAATCAGGCGTATCTACATGTCCAAATCCGTAAGAAGCAAACACAAAAGGAACTACTGTCTCCTGGCATGCCTGATAGTCACCAAAAGTGTCGCCTACATAAACGGGAGCTTTCAGCTCATATTTCTTAGCAATAGACCGGATATTGGCAGCCTTTGCTTCCCCGGTATCGCCAGGACAAAGATGTCCTGAGAAATATTTTCCAAGGCCTGTTTTCTCAAAAACAAGCTCGATATAGCCAGCCTGGCAGTTGCTTACCACAAACAGGGGATAGCGCTTTTTCAGTTCCTTTAAAGTATCCTCCAGTCCCTCATAGACAGGAGCCCCCTTCTTATGAAGCAATTCATGCTCCGCCTGGCAGCACAGGTCAATCATGCGAAGCTGCTCTGCCTCGTCAAGCTCAGGCATAATGGCCTTCGCAATATCCGGAAGCAGTCTGCCGAACAATCCTTTCAGCTGATCTGCAGTGACACGGATATTAAGTCCCTCTTTTTCTAAAATTTCATTCCACGCAACGGCAACCACATCCGTGGAATTCCATATAGTACCGTCAATGTCAAAAATAATACTGTCCATTTGAGGTTTATAATCCTTTCTGGTATGATATGTCTATTCTATATAGGAAAGGTGAAAAAATCAATCTCTTATAATTGGATTTTTGGATTTTTTCACTTTTGTCTGGCTTTTTGCGAATTTTATGTTATGATAAAAAAAGCGGCTGCTTTGATGCAGTAGCGCGAGGTGAATTATGAAATACGAAAACATTACAGAAGGCCGTTTTATTGACCGTCCCAATCGTTTTATTGCACATGTGGAGATCGGGGGACTGGTGGAAACGGTCCATGTGAAAAATACTGGCAGGTGTAAGGAACTTCTTGTTCCAGGTGCCCAGGTCTTTTTGGAAAAGAGCAGCAATCCGACAAGGAAGACTGCTTACGATCTGGTCTGTGTGAATAAGGAAGGACGCCTGATCAATATGGATTCCCAGATTCCAAATAAGGCCGCTCTGGAATGGGTGAAGGCAAGTCATCTTTTTCCGGAAGAGGTTCAGGTGACACCTGAGAAAACTTATGGTAATTCCAGATTCGATCTGTACGCCTGTTCAGATAAGAGGAAGGCTTTTATCGAGGTGAAAGGAGTAACCCTGGAAGCGGATAATATCGCCCGCTTTCCGGATGCGCCTACAGCAAGAGGGGTGAAGCATTTAGAAGAGCTGATCCGCTGCATGGAAGATGGCTATGAAGCCTACCTGCTTCTGGTAATTCAGATGAAGGGAATTAAGAGGTTTGAGCCGAACTGGAATACCCACCGGGAATTTGGGGAAATCTTACAGAAAGCGAAAAAGGCGGGAGTACACATTCTTGCCTACGACTGTCTGGTAGAGCCGGACAGAATGGAAATACAGGATCCGGTACCTGTATATCTGGATGAAATAGTTGGAGGAAACTAAATGACAGATGAGTTTGTACAGCCTCTGCTTACCTGGTATGATGAAAACAAGCGAACCCTTCCCTGGCGTGATAAAAATAATGCATATTACACCTGGGTGTCGGAAATCATGCTCCAGCAGACCCGTGTGGAGGCTGTAAAGCCCTATTTTGAAAGGTTTATCAGGGAACTTCCCGATATACCGGCACTGGCGTCATGCCCTCAGGAAAAGCTTTTAAAGCTGTGGGAAGGGCTTGGCTATTACAGCCGTGTTCGGAACATGCAGCTGGCTGCCAGTGAGGTGGTTGAAAAGTATAACGGCAGACTTCCTGAAGATTTTTCTCTTCTTATGTCGTTAAAAGGGATAGGCAGTTATACGGCGGGAGCCATTGCATCTATTGCCTATGGAATTCCGGTGCCGGCTGTGGATGGAAACGTGTTTCGTGTTGTGACCAGAATGACGGAGGATCCGGAGGACATTACCAGGCCTGCATTTAGAAAAAAGACAGAAAGTGCATTGCTGGAAATTATTCCAAAAGATCGGCCGGGAGATTTTAATCAGGCTATGATGGAGCTTGGTGCAGTTGTGTGTGTGCCAAATGGACAGCCGAAATGTGAGCTGTGTCCGGTACGAAGCTTTTGCAGGGCAGGCCTTCACGGCACAATGTCAAAATATCCTGTGAAGGCGCCGAAGAAACCAAGAACAGTGGAAGAAAGAACGGTCCTGGTCATTCAGGACGGAAACTGTACTGCAATTCGGAAAAGACCGGCGAAGGGATTACTTGCCGGACTTTATGAGCTTCCCAATACGGAGGGCTATCTTAATCGGGAGGAAGCACTGGAATATGTGAAGAAGCTTGGTACAGAGCCTTTATATATAGAAGAACTTCCGGAAGCAAAGCATATTTTTTCCCACATTGAGTGGAGAATGAAGGCTTATCTGATCCGTGTGTCATCTCTGGAACAGACACACGCCAGGGGAATCCTTTTTGCAGATAAAAAAGAATCAGAGAGAAACTACGCCATACCTTCTGCGTTTGGTGCTTATGTGAAATACATGAAGGAGGAAATTGAATGAAATTACTTAGTGTAGCAATTCCATGTTATAATTCTGAAGCTTATATGGAGAAATGTATCCAGTCTCTTTTGCCTGGTGGAGACGAGGTTGAGATTCTTGTAATTGATGATGGTTCTAAAGACAGAACAGCAGAGATTGCAGATCAGTATCAGGAAAAATATCCAAATATCGTTCGTGCTATCCATCAGCCAAACCTGGGCCATGGCGGTGCGGTAAATACTGGTATTCACAATGCACAAGGACTTTATTTCAAGGTGGTTGACAGTGATGACTGGGTAAATGAAGAGTCCTATAAAGAAATTCTGAAAACCCTGGAGGAACTGGTGAAAGGTTCTAAGACAGTTGACCTTCTTATCAGCAATTTTGTATATGAGAAGCAGGGGGCTACACGTAAGAAGGTTATGCAGTATCGTCACTGTCTGCCGTTGAATCAGGTTTTCACCTGGAATGAAGTGGGACATATGCCGAAGGGAAAATATCTTCTTATGCATTCCATGATCTATCGGACTCAGCTGCTGCTTGAGTGCAATCTGACTCTGCCGGAACACACCTTCTATGTGGATAATATTTTTGCTTTTGATCCGCTGCCATACGTTCAGAATATGTATTATCTTGATACAAATTTCTATCGTTATTTTATCGGCCGTGATGATCAGTCTGTGAATGAAACTGTGATGATCCGCAGAATTGATCAGCAGCTTCGGGTAAATAAGCTGATGGTCAATTCTTATACCAGCTGTGGAAGCATGAATAAGCGGGCCAGAGCTTATATGATCAGCTATCTGGATATTATTACTACGGTTTCATCTATTATGCTGATACGTTCCGGTACAAAGGAAGCTCTGGAAAAGAAGAAAGAGCTTCTTGAGTATATCCGTTCCACGAACCGTACTCTTTATGGAAAACTTCGCCACAGTCTTATGGGTAATTTTATGAATCTGCCAGGCCGCGGCGGACGAAAAGTTTCTGTAGCAGCTTATAAGCTGTGCCAGAAATTTTACGGCTTCAACTAAAAATAATCAAAAAAAGACGCGTTCTTTCAAAATTGAAAGCTACGCGTTCTTTTTTTAACGTTTCCTGTGATTATTTCGTCCAAGTCTCTCTACAGCCACATCCCTGGCTTCTTCCACGGACTTCTGAGGATAGAAAAACAGATATCCAAACAGCGCCAGTGTAGCTCCACAGCAAACATCGATCACAGAATGCTGTTTCAGGAACATTGTTGACATGATGATGAGCAGTGTAAGAATAAGGGAACTGTATTTCACCTTTTTGTTTCCGCGAAGAGACTCGCAATTGGTAAGGGACATATGTACTGCAAGAGAGTTAAATACATGAATACTGGGCAGTACATTCGTAGGCGTATCCGTACGATACAGCCATTTCACCATATCTGTAAATACATTTTCCCTTGGAAATTCTGCCGGCCTTAAATGAAGTACATTGGGATACACATAAGACACGATCAGGAAAATCGTCATACCCATCATCATATTGGAAATCAGCTGGTAATATTCTTTTTTATTTTTATTTCTGAATATGAAGTACAAAACTGTGATAATCTGATATGGAAACCACAACAGATAAGGGACAATAAAATACTCGCAAAATGGGATGTGATCATCGAAAACAGTATCGATCACATGGAAACCACGTATTGGTCTGTGCTCCAGATAGTTAAAAAAGATCATGTAAACAATAGCATATGCAAGTATGATCAGACCATGCTTATATTTCTTTATAAATCGTACCAAGCTCTTCACTCCCTTTCAAATCGTGAGAGATTATACCACAGGCAAAATAATTTTTAAAGAGTTTTTTTCAATAGAAACTGTTAAATCTTCGCGAATTCCGCCGGACTCCCCGTCAATATGGATCGGAAGGGGGGATGCACTATGTATCCGGATATCTCTGCCGGTGAAAAGATGGATGCCTTTGATCCTGGTATGTTTTCCGAAAAAGGCTGTAGGCAGGCAGAAAAGCAGTTTCAGCTTTCTGATTCCTTCCACAAGGATCACATCCAGCATCTGGTCATCTGACTGCGCATTCGGACAGAACTTGAAGCCGCCGCCTTCATATTTCTGATTCATGACCGCTGTAAAATATACGTGATCATAGGAAAAAGTATTCTCACCGTCAAGGGTTACGGTTATCTTTCCGGGGGATATAAAAATAATCTGCTTCAAGGCAATAAAAAGATAAATCAGCTTCCCAAGGCCAAGACGGTTAAATATTTTCTTAAATGGTGTAGCCAGAACCTCCTGACAGACACCGGCGTCAAATCCCATTCCCGTACTGATTCCAAAACGTGATTTCTTATGTCCGCGAAGGAGATAAGGAACATCCATCTGGCTGATATGCTCTGCCTTTAAAATATATTCCAGAGATTCCATAGGATCAAAAGGAAGCCCCATGCTTCTGCAGAAGTCGTTACCGGAACCGGTCGGAATGTATCCGAAAACCACCCGGTTAAAATCGGTAATACCGGTAAGCACCTCCTGAATGGTGCCATCTCCGCCAACTGCGATCATATATACAGGATCAGATGTGGTCCCCAGTGCACAGGCATCAGAGGCAATCTTAGTAGCATGCCCGGAATATCTTGTAAGGCAGTATTGGAAATCAATTCCCCGGAGCATAAGCTGCTGGTGGATCTGATTCCAGATTAAACGTCCCCTGCCAGAACGGGAGTTTGGATTTACAATAAAATAATACATAATTTCTCCTAAGTATCTTGCTTGTTTCATAATACCATTGGATGACCTGTATTACAAATTAATTTTACAAAAATATTCTAAAAAATTTCTGAAGTGTGTTATACTGTAACTATTCGTTAACAAAGTTTGCGAAAACGCAATTTCCCGTGTTATCACAGGGATGTATAAAAAGTAATCAGGAGCAGAAAATATGAAATCACTTGTAATTGCGGAAAAACCATCTGTTGCCAGAGACATTGCCCGGGTTCTGGGAGCCAATCAGAAAAATGGCGGTGTGCTTGAAGGCAGTAAATATGTAGTCACATGGGCACTTGGCCATCTTGTGACGTTGGCAGATCCGGAAGAATACGATAAGAAATATGAGAAGTGGGAAATGTCATCGCTTCCTATGCTTCCGAAAGAAATGAAACTGGTAGTCATTCGTCAGACCGGAAAACAGTTTTCTATAGTGAAAACTCAGCTTTTTCGAAAAGATATTAAAGAAATCATCATTGCCACAGATGCAGGAAGAGAAGGAGAGCTGGTTGCCCGCTGGATTCTGGAAAAAGCAGGCTGCTCCAAACCGATCAAAAGACTGTGGATCTCTTCTGTTACAGATAAGGCGATCAAAGAGGGATTTGCGAATCTGAAAAACGGACATGACTATGATAATCTTTACCGTGCTGCTGTTGCAAGGGCAGAGGCTGACTGGCTTGTTGGTATGAATGGAACCAGAGCCCTTACCTGTAAATATAATGCCCAGCTTTCCTGCGGTCGTGTGCAGACACCTACGCTTGCTATGATCGCAAAAAGGGAAGAAGAAATCCGCAGATTCACGCCGAAGGAGTATTACGGTGTTTCTCTGGAAACCCAGGATGCAAAATGGACCTGGTGTGATGAGAAGACCATGAGTTTTCGTACCTTTTCCAGGGAAAAAGCAGAGCAGATCCAAAAGAAGGCAGAGAGTGCAGTCATTGAAGTGACAAAGGTTGAGAAAAAAGCAAAAAAGACGATGGCACCCGGACTTTATGATCTGACAACATTACAGCGGGAGGCCAATCAGAAATATGGATTTTCCGCAAAAGAAACGCTGAATATTATGCAGCGTCTTTACGAAAACCACAAGGTTCTTACTTACCCGAGAACGGATTCCAGCTATATCGGGAAGGACATTGTGCCAACTATCAGGGAAAGACTGAAAGCCTGCGGTGTCGGACCGTACAGGAAGCTTGCGGGGGCGCTTATGAATAAGCCGGTGCAGGTGAATGCCAGCTTTGTAGATGATAAAAAGGTCAGCGACCATCATGCGATTATTCCTACAGAGCAGTTTGTCCAGCTGGATCATATGACAGCTGAGGAGCGTAAGATTTATGATATGGTGGTACGCCGTTTCCTTGCAGTTCTTTATCCTGCATTTTTATATGAGCAGGTAAATATGGAAGCAAAGGCAGCTGGTGAAATTTTTGCAGCCAGTGGTAAGGTGGTAAAAAGCCAGGGCTGGAAAGAAGTTTATCAGGGAAGTACCTGTGATGTCTGTGAAGAGGAGGCAGAAGATGAGAAGAAGCTGAAGGACCAGAGCCTTCCTGAGCTGCAGAGCGGAACCAGGCTGAAGGTACTGAAAACTTCATTAAATACAGGAAAAACCAAACCGCCGGCAAGATTTACAGAGGCTACTCTTCTTGCAGCTATGGAAAATCCGGTGAAATTTATGGAGACAAGGGATAAAGAAGCGGTGAAAACCCTTGGAGAGACTGGGGGCCTTGGAACCGTTGCCACAAGAGCAGACATTATTGAGAAACTTTTCCATTCCTTTATGATGGAGAAAAAAGGCAATGAGATCCATATTACCTCCAAGGCAAAACAGCTTCTGGAGCTGGTGCCGGAAGATCTGAAAAAGCCCGAGCTTACTGCTGACTGGGAAATGAAGCTTTCCCAGATTGCAAAAGGCAGGATACGTCAGGGGGATTTTCTTCACCAAATCCGTGACTATACCTGTGAAATTGTAGATGAGATCAAAGCAGGAGAGGGCACTTTCCGTCATGATAATCTCACAAACAAGGTATGTCCACGGTGCGGTAAAAAACTTCTGGCTGTCAATGGAAAGAACAGTAAAATGCTGGTATGTCAGGACAGAGAGTGTGGTTATCGCGAGACTGTTTCACGCACGACGAATGCCCGTTGTCCAAAATGTCATAAACGTATGGAAATGTATGTAAAGGGTAAAGAAGAGACGTTTGTCTGCCAGTGTGGTTACAAGGAGAAGCTTTCTGCATTTCAGGCAAGACGCCAGAAGGAGGGCGCAGGTGTAGGCAAGCGGGATGTACAGAACTATCTGCGCAGGCAGCAGAAAGAGGCAAATGAGCCGGTAAACAATGCTTTTGCGCAGGCTTTGTCTGGAATAAAGCTGTAAAGCTAATATATACATATAAGAGAGGAATTTGCATATGCGCCGAGAAGTATCTTTGGAAGAGATTTCCGACGGAAGACTTTATGAATTAAATGATATGGTAAAGGCAGACTGTCAGGATTGTGCAGGCTGTCATGACTGCTGCGAGGGAATGGGGGATTCTGTTGTACTGGATCCTGTGGATGTGTTCCGCCTTTGCAGCAATCTGGGAAAAACACCTCAGGAGCTGGTAAGCCAGGGAGTGATGCAGTTTGATGCCATGGACGGAAACATTCTGCCCCATCTTTGTATGAGTGGGAAAAATGAATGCTGTGTTTTTTTAAATGAGCAGGGGAGATGCAGCATCCATGAGTTTCGTCCTGGATTTTGCAGATTATTTCCACTGGGACGTTTTTATGAAAATGGAGGATTTAAATATTTTCTGCAGATTCATGAGTGCAGGAAAACAAGCCGCAGCAAAATAAAGGTGAAGAAATGGATCGACACTCCTGATCTGCGTCAGTATGAAAAATTTGTGGCTGACTGGCATTATTTTCTGCTGGATGTGCAGGAGGTGCTTTATAATGCGGAAGATGATCAGCTGATCAGAAATCTGAATCTGTACGTGGTGAATCGTTTCTATATGAAGCCATACGAAGCGAACCGGGATTTTTATCAGCAGTTTCAGGAAAGACTGGAGGAAGGAAAGCAGCTTCTGAGTCTGGCATAAACAAAAACTCCCGGAGCTCATAAGAGACCGGGAGTATTTATTTTTAGATTGCAGTATTCCAGTAGAAGCTTTGGGAGGGACTATGGTATCTGCGCACTAAAAATCAGATTTATATAACAGATATTTAGTAAAATCAAATTAAAAACAATATATATTAGAATACACGAATTGTGATTCCTTTGCAAGTGTTTTTTTAAAACAAAATATAATTTTAGGATCTTAGGATTCAACTCATTCTGGACATTAGAGGAATTTATTGCTATAGTAGGGTAGTGAGATAAAGAACTAAGAATAATCGAAGCAATTAAGAAAGCGGACGGAGGAAAAAAGTTATGCCCGTATTTGATTTCAGTGGTGCTTCTGCAGCTAAAACAGAGGCAAAATGTACTTATACAGTTTTTCACAGCAGCAATACAAAGCCATCCAAGGATCAGCCCATCATGGTGCTTGATAATAAAGAAAGAAAGTGGAGCCATCATTCCTGCGGTGTGTTTACAAATCCTGTAAACCGTACTGCATTTGAATTTAAAGAAGAGGACGGTATCTGTACGGCAGATATCCTGAAAATTGATTCCAGATTTACAAGTCTTTTGAAGTGGCTTGGTGACAGCCGTATCAATGTACGTCTGTCCGGTGAAAATATGGAGGATGGCTACGCAGTGTACAGAATCCGAGAGACTGCTTTTGGCGGCGGAACCAAGCTTTCAGCAGAGGATGGTTTCCTTCAGTTTATGATTGAGAGGCTTCTTGAGAGTACTGCGCCTGCTGAGGCAGAGGAGGATGAGAATCAGGAAGAAATCGGAGATGAGATGAAGCTTACCAGCATCCAGAGTATTACCGATTTTATGACCTGTGCAGGAAAAACACTGCCGGACAACATCCGATTGTGGACAAGAAGAAATCTGGCAGTTGCAAAGTCCAGTGAGGTTTCACAGGAAGAGCGCCACCATGCACAGAGAGCACTCTCCATTATGCTGAACATTCAGTGGAAAAATAATTATTTTGAGGCAATCGATCCTGTTGAAGCAAGAAGAATTCTGGATGAAGAGCTTTATGGAATGGAACGTGTGAAACAGCGTATTATTGAAACCATTATCCAGATCAACCGAACCCATACACTTCCGGCTTACGGACTTCTTCTTATCGGACCGGCTGGTACAGGTAAATCACAGATCGCTTATGCAGTTGCAAGAATCCTGAAGCTGCCATGGACTACTCTGGATATGAGTTCCATTAATGATTCCAAGCAGCTGACAGGAAGTCCTCGTATTTATGCCAATGCGAAACCTGGAATTATTATGGATGCTTTTTCCATGGCCGGTGCTTCCAATCTGGTATTTATCATCAATGAGCTTGATAAGGCAAATTCAGGTCAGGGAAATGGAAACCCGGCAGATGTGCTTCTTACGCTTCTGGATAATCTTGGCTTCACCGATAACTATATGGAGTGCATGATTCCTACCGGAGGTGTTTATCCTATTGCAACTGCAAATGACCGTGATCAGATCAGTGCACCGTTGATGTCCCGATTTGCAGTGATAGATATTCCGGATTATACAAAAGAGGAGAAGAAAGTGATCTTTTCCAGATTTTCTCTTCCAAAGGTTCTTAAGAGAATGCATATGAATAAGGAGGAGTGCATTATCACGGACGGTGCGCTGGATGCAGTTATTGAACGTTATTTAGGTACATCCGGTATTCGTGATCTGGAGCAGGCAGCAGAGCATATTGCAGCCAATGCGCTATATCAGATTGAGGTCAATCATGTGGAGCGAGTGGAGTATACCAGAGAGATGGTTGAGGAATTGCTGAAATAACCGAACGATTTAAATAACAATATACACTAAAAAAGATAAATATACTAAAATATATGCGAATAATATAACAGGAGCAACAAAAATGGAATTTTGGGACATCTATGATATTAATAAAAGACCTACAGGCCGCACGATGAAACGCAATGACTGGTGCTTAAAGGATGGTGAGTATCATCTGACAGTGCTTGGAGTAGTGGCAAGACCAGATGGAACCTTTCTTATTACAAAGCGTGTAATGACAAAAGCATGGGCGCCAGGCTGGTGGGAGGTTTCCGGCGGTGCAGCCCAGGCAGGGGAATCCTCCTATGATGCAGTCCTTCGTGAAGTGAAAGAGGAGACCGGACTTGACGTGAGCAGTGCACAGGGCGGTTATCTTTTTACATACAAAAGAGAAAATCCAGGAGAAGGGGATAACTATTTTGTTGATGTTTACCGTTTTGTGATGGATGTTAAGGAGGAAGACCTTCAGCTTCAGGAAGAAGAGACGGACGGATACATGTTTGCTTCACTGGAGCAGATCCGGGAGTTTGCAGCCCAGGGAAAATTTTTACATTATGACAGCATTCAGGCAGCCTTTGAAAAGATATAAGCTGTAAATTGCTTTTGCAAAAGTGTTTCTTGTAATTTGAATTAATGTGTATTATAATAGCAACGAAATCTGAATAAAGACCGGGGGAGTTTCAATTGAGAAGCTGAGAGTAAGGTAGTCCTTAGACCCTTTTAACCTGTTGGATCATGCCAGTGTAGGAAGTGTTGAACGATATTAGTAGGAGCATTTGTCTGGACAGGCAGGTGCTCTTTTCTATTTAAATGGTCTTGTTCGATTTAAGAAAATAAAAAGTCCTATATATTGGACTTAAAAACAGGAGGAAAATAAAATGAATGCAAGTGTAGCAATTCAGGTTCTGCCAAACGTGCAGGATGAAGAAGAGATTATCCGCATTGTAGACGAGGTAATCGCCTACATCAAATCCACCGGTCTGAATTATTATGTAGGACCATTTGAGACCACAATTGAGGGTGACTACGATCAGCTGATGGATATTGTAAAAGAGTGCCAGCATGTAGCAGAGCGCGCAGGCTGCAAGGCTATGAGCGTCTATGTGAAGATCTCTTACAAACCAGAAGGAGATGTGCTTACCATTGAAAAGAAAGTTACCAAACATCACCAGTAAGATTCCACCGTTTATAGCCATGGTCGTAATTCTGCTTGGGTGGGAACTGGTAAGCATTTCGGGAATTGTTCCTTCCTACATGCTTCCCTCTCCGGTAGCAGTGGTAAAAGCCTTGTTCGGTGATCTGCCAACCATACTTTTCCATGCGAAATTCACTTTGCTGGAGTCTTTTTATGGACTTCTTATTGGTATCGCATTGGCATTTGTATTTGCAACTGTGATGGATCGTTTTCGTGTGATGGATCAGGCATTTTACCCGATCATGATCATTACACAGACCATTCCTACCATCGCCATTGCGCCGATCCTGGTGCTGTGGATGGGCTTTGGAATGGCACCGAAGATCACTCTGGTTGTGATCACCACCTTTTTCCCCATTACAATCGGACTGTTGGATGGATATAAAAGTGTGGATCCGGATGCCGTCCGCCTGATGAAGGCGATGGGAGCAAGCCGCGGACAGATTTTTTACCATGTGAAATTTCCAGGCGCTTTGCCCCAGTTCTTTTCCGGACTGAAAATCTCTGCTTCCTACGCAGTTGTTGGTGCAGTTGTATCTGAATGGCTGGGTGGATTTAACGGTCTTGGTGTTTATATGACACGTGTAAAAAAGGCATATGCTTTTGATAAAATGTTTGCAGTTATTATTTTTATTGTGATCATCAGCCTGCTGCTCCTTTTTGCAGTAAATATTATCAGCAGGTTCACAATGCCATGGCTGCAGGTAGAAAAGGAGAAAAATCATGAATAAGAATCTGAAAAAAGTAATCGCACCAGTTGCAGCAGCTGCTATGGTGCTTGCAGTTCCTACAGGTGTATACGCAGAAGATGGTGCACAGGAGAAAATCACGTTCTGCCTGGACTGGACACCGAACACCAATCACACCGGACTTTATGTGGCACAGGCAAAAGGCTACTACGAAGAAGCTGGTCTTGATGTGGAGATCGTTCAGCCACCGGAAAATGGTGCAGCCCTTATGTGTGCAGCAGGTCAGGCTCAGTTTGCAATCGAGGCTCAGGATACCATGGCTGCTTCCCTTGCACTTGATGAGCCTCTTGGAATCACAGCAGTTGCAGGAATCATTCAGCACAATACCTCAGGAATCCTTTCCCGAAAAGGTGACGGAATTGACAAACCTGCCGGACTTACAGGAAAAACCTATTCCACATGGGATTCCCCAATCGAGCTTGCTATGCTGGAAAATGTTGTAAACGGCGACGGCGGAGATTTCAGTCAGGTTACCCTGATCCCTAACGACATTACAGATGAGCCTGCAGCACTTGCTGCTAATCAGACAGATGCCATCTGGGTATTCCAGGGCTGGGGCGGAATCAATGCTGACGTAGAAGGTGTAGACTGCGACTATTTTGCATTCTCTGATATCAATCCTGTATTTGATTACTACACACCAGTTATCATTGCAAACAACGACTATCTTGCTGAGAACCCGGATCAGGCGAAAGCATTTATGGAAGCAACAGCAAAGGGATATGAGTTTGCAGCAGAGAATCCGGATGAGGCAGCACAGATCCTTATTGACGGCGATAATACAGGTTCTCTGAAGGATGCTGAAGACCTTGTAAAGAAGAGCCAGGAATTCCTTTCCACAAAATATATTGACGATGCCCAGAGCTGGGGCGTAATTGACGCTGACAGATGGAACGCATTCTACAAATGGCTGTATGAGAATCAGCTTTGTGAGAAAGACCTTACAGGAATCGGATTTTCAAATGACTATCTGCCGCAGTAAGGAATGAAAAATGTCACAGAATAAAGTAATTTTAAGAGCAGAACATATTTCAAAAACATACGGTGAAAAAAAGGTTTTGGAGGATATTTCCATTCATCTGGAGCAGGGAGAACTGGTTTCCCTCCTGGGAGTCAGTGGTTCAGGAAAAACCACATTATTTAATGTGCTTTCCGGTATCATCACTCCAGATGAGGGAAAAGTATATCTGAAAGATCAGGATATCACCTCCGCTCCTGGAAGCATCAGCTACATGCTGCAGAAGGATCTTCTCCTTCCACACAAGAAGGTGATTGACAATGTAGCCCTTCCTCTTGTATTAAAAGGAATGAAGAAAGCGGAAGCCAGAGAAAAGGCAAATCCTCTTTTCGCAGAGTTTGGTCTGGAAGGCACCCAGTATCAGTATCCGAGTCAGCTGTCCGGCGGTATGCGCCAGCGCGCAGCTCTCCTTCGTACTTATTTAAGTTCCAGTGGAGTTGCCCTTCTGGATGAGCCTTTCAGTGCATTGGATACGCTGACCAAGGCCAGCGTGCATAAGTGGTATCTGGAGGTTATGCAGCACATTGATTTGTCCACCTTGTTTATCACTCATGATATTGACGAAGCCATTCTTTTGTCCGACAGGATTTACATTCTGAACGGAACTCCGGGAACGATCAAGGACGAAATTGTGATCCGGGAGAAAAAGCCAAGGACAGAGGATTTCGCGTTGTCGGAAGAGTTTTTGGAATATAAGAGACAGATTATCAGCAAGCTGTAGCTTTTGGGTTGATGAAAATAAAATTTCCCGGCAGGTTTCATACTACCTGAGTTTGAGCGCTCAGAAGCAGAAGCCTGCCGGGATCTTTTTATGTAAAATATCCAGTTGACTTGCTATTGTGAAGCCGGCACAAAAATGGTACTATTAGTACTATAACGAAGAAGGAGAAACGTGTAGGATGAGGAAAAATGAAAAAAGAAATGGAAAAGCACTGCTTCCTATAGTAGTGTTTGTTGTTTTGTATCTGGGGCTTGGCATATTATTTGAGTATGGCCTGGATATCGAGATGGGATTTTATAAAATTCCCGTTGTCGTTATATTTCTGGTTGCATTACTTGTTGCCTGTATACAGAACCGCGAGCTTAAATTGAATGATAAGCTGGAAGTTATGGGGCTGGGAATCAGTGATCCTAACATTATTACAATGATCCTAATTTTTATGCTGTCAGGTATTTTTGTAGGTATAGTCGGAAGAACATCTGCAAACAGTGTTGCATATTTTATTTTGTCACTGGTTCCACCTCAGTTTGCAGTTGTTGTGCTTTTTGTGGTCAGCTGTTTTGTTTCTCTTGCAATGGGTACCTCTGTAGGAACAATTACTCTGATTGTTCCAATTGGAGTTGCAGTAGCAAGAGTATCCGGATTTGCACTGCCGGTTTGTATTGGTTCCGTCATGAGCGGCGCCATGTTTGGAGATAATCTGTCATTTATATCAGACACAACCATTGCTGCATGTAATGGACAAGGCTGTGAAATGAAAGATAAATTTAAGGAGAATTTCTTTATTGCACTGCCGGCTGCTATTGCCAGCATTATTATCCTGTTAGTTTTGTCTGTTAAAAATTATAATGGTGGATTCATCGAAGAAAAATATGATTTAATACAGACCATTCCTTATATTCTGGTTCTTATAGGTGGTATCATCGGATTTAATGTATTTTTCGTGCTGATCACAGGTATTCTAAGTGGCTCAGTTATTATGATTGCAACAGGAATGATAGCACCAACAGACCTGATCGGAAATATGGGAACCGGTGCTGCAGGGATGTTTGAAACCAGTATGGTTGCGATTCTGGTAGCTGCAATCTGTGCCCTGATCAAGGAGTACGGTGGATTTTCTGCTTTATTATACTGGATAAAGAAAGTGTTTAAAGGAAAAAAAGGCGGGCTCCTGGGAATGGGACTTTTAGTTGGGTTAATGGATATTGCAACTGCCAATAATACAGTTGCGATCGTTATGGCGAACCCGATTGCAAAAGAAATGTCAAAGGATTACGGTATCAGCGCCAGAAAAGCTGCTTCTATCCTGGATACATTTTCCTGTATTTTTCAGGGGATTTTACCGTACGGAGCGCAAATGCTGGTTGCTGTTTCTGCTGCAGCCAGTTTAGGAGAAGTGGTCAGTGCATTTGATATACTTCCAATGCTGCTATATCCTTATATGCTGCTGCTTAGTTCACTTGTTTTTATATTTACCATGAAAGTTCCGGATGGCAGACAGTGAATGCTTAAAAAATTTTTCAGAAAGTGATGAGATAAAAATGCAGACATATACATATGTTTCAAAAGGAAAATTCGAATTAATGGAAAAGCCTAAGCCTGTGCTTGTAGATGACAGGGATGCTATTGTAAAGGTAACTCTTGCCAGCATCTGTTCAAGTGACCTGCATATCAAACACGGAAGTGTTCCGCGTGCGGTTCCGGGGATAACAGTTGGTCATGAGATGGTAGGAATTGTAGAAGAAGTTGGAAGTGGTGTAACAAACGTGAAACCGGGAGACAGAGTAACGGTAAATGTGGAAACTTTCTGTGGGGAATGCTTTTTCTGTAAAAAAGGCTATGTTAATAATTGCACAGATAAAAATGGCGGCTGGGCTCTTGGCTGCCGCATAGATGGAGGTCAGGCAGAGTACGTGCGGGTACCTTTTGCAGATCAGGGGCTTAACAAAATTCCAGATGAGGTTACTGACAGGCAAGCTTTGCTGGTAGGCGATGTTCTGGCTACCGGTTATTGGGCGGCACATATTTCCAAGATTACAGAGGATGATACGGTGCTGATCATCGGAGCCGGTCCTACCGGAATCTGTACGTTGCTTTGTGTGATGCTGAAGAAACCGAAGCGGATCATTATGTGCGAAAAAGACGAAAAGCGCATTGACTTTATTAAACAACATTATCCGGAGGTTCTTACTGTATCACCGGAAGAATGCAAGAAGTTTACTTTGGCTAACAGTGAGCATGGAGGAGCAGATGTGGTTCTTGAGGTTGCAGGAGCGGAAGCTACATTTCGTCTGGCATGGGAATGCGCAAGACCAAATGCAATTGTGACTGTGGTAGCGCTTTATGATAAAGCCCAGATACTGCCTCTTCCGGATATGTACGGCAAGAATCTTACATTTAAAACCGGTGGAGTGGATGGCTGTCACTGCGAGGAAACCCTGAAGCTGATTGCAGAAGGAAGGCTTGATACAGAGCTTTTGCTCACACATACTTATCCTCTTTGCAGAATTGAGGAAGCGTATGAGCTCTTTGAAAATAAGAGAGATGGCGTGATCAAAGTGGCTGTGGAATGCTGACGGAACCCTTCTATGTATCAAAAAAAATACAATCCAAACACACTTTTTTCTGGACAAAATAAAAATTCTACTATATTCTAAAAATGCAAATTAGATAACATTTGTTGGTTTTGAACCAGCCTTTGTAAGTTCCTGTAAATTAATTTACATGGATTAAAAGGGAAACCGGTGTAATTCCGGTACGATCCCGTCACTGTGATAGGGAGTTGCAGAACATAAGCCACTGGATGGACAGTTGTCAGTCCGGGAAGGGGTTCTGGAGCGAAGATCTTAAGTCAGGAGACCTGCTTACAAATGATAAGATATGATTCTTACGGTAGATAGGAAGCATGATTTTTTGTGTATAATAACATCCGTAATTTTTGCGGGTGTTATTTTTTTCTGCACTTTTTTCAGAAACTATGTCCTCGTAGTTCCTGCGAATCACATCCGGCGAAAAACCTCCAACATGTAGGAAGGAGAAACAATGTCAAAAAAACAAATTGGAAAAAGGCTTCTGCAGATTCTGATTGTTCTGATCGGTGTAAGTTTCTTTACATTTGGACTTACCTACCTTTCACCTGGCGATCCGGCGGAAATCATGCTGACAGAGTGTGGTAACCTGCCAACACCGGAGCTTCTTGAGCAGACAAGACACGAATTAGGCCTTGACCAGCCGTTTCTGGTACAGTACGGCTCCTGGGTAAAAGGAGTACTTACCGGGGACATGGGAACCTCTTATGCATTTAAAGTTCCTGTAACTGAAAAATTGATGAAATGTTTCTGGCCCACCCTTCAGATGTCGCTGTTTGCGCTTCTTCTGATGATTTTATTCTCCATACCATGCGGAATCCTTTCTGCTGTGTATCAGAATAAATGGCCAGATTACCTGATCCGCGGAATTACTTTCTTCGGAGTGTCCATTCCAAGCTTCTGGATTGGCCTGATTCTCCTAAGCATTTTCGGAGTACAGCTTCGCTGGGTTAACGTAGCCGGAGGTACTACTGATTTTAAGACCATGATCTTACCATCTGTGACACTGGCACTTTCCATGTCTGCAAAATATACCAGACAGGTGCGAAATGCAGTTCTGGAAGAGTTAAGACAGGACTATGTGATCGGGGCAAGAATGAGAGGAATCAAAGAAAGCGTAATCCTCTGGAGACATGTGCTTCCAAACGCAATGCTTCCTATCGTAACGCTTCTTGGTCTTTCTCTGGGCTCCCTTCTTGGAGGAACCGCAGTTGTTGAAATTATCTACAACTGGCCTGGAATGGGAAGTATGGCAATCAAGGCAATTGCCTGCCGGGATTATCCTATGGTACAGGCATATGTACTTATGATCGCGATTATGTACATGGTGATCAACATTATTGTTGACCTGTCCTATACATATCTGGACCCAAGAATAAAGGAGGTTAAGTAAAGTGAAAAAGCAGAATTTTTTCCTGGCTCATAAGCAGTTTACCTTATTCTTTATTCTGGCGCTCGCTGTGGTGGGTGTAGCTGTTTTTGCCCCCTGGATTGCACCGAAGGATCCACTGGATGCAGTCATGATAGATTCCCTGAAGGCTCCCTGTGCAGAATATCCTCTTGGCGCAGATAAGCTGGGGAGGGATATTCTTTCCCGTGTGATCTACGGTACCAGAACCTCTCTGGTGTCTACCCTGATCCTTGTTGCAACAATTTTTGTTGTAGGTACTATTCTTGGTGTTGTGGCAGGATATTTTGGAGGCTGGATCGATCAGGTAATCATGCGAATTGCAGATATGATGATCTCTTTCCCGGGAATGATCCTGGCAATCGCTATTGCAGGTATGCTTGGACCAAGCCTCAGGAACGGAGTAATTGCCATCACTGCAGTAAGCTGGACAAAATATGCACGTCTGGCGAGAAGTATGGTTTTAAAGGTAAAACGTAATCTGTATGTGGAAGCCGCCATTGTAAATGGAACCAGCACACTGAAAATTTTGTGGAAACATATCATTCCGAACATGCTGACAACCATGACGGTAACGGCAGCAGCTGATATGGGTACCATGATGCTTGAACTTGCATCCCTTTCCTTCCTGGGCTTCGGAGCTGTAGCACCGACACCAGAATGGGGACTGATGCTGAATGAAGGTAGAACTTATATGGCAAAAGCACCGTGGCTGATGATCGCACCGGGAATCGCCATTGTAATCGTAGTAATCGTTTTTAACATGCTTGGTGACAGCATCCGTGATATTCTGGATCCAAGACAGGACTGATAAAGGAGAAAAGTATATGAAAAACAGAATCGCAAAAAAAGTATGTGCAGCTGCACTCACAGGACTTATGGCAATGACAATGATCCCGGCAACTTCTGTATTTGCAGATGGAAACACAATGACCATCGGTGTTACCAGCTTCGCAGATACACTGGAGCCAACTGAGCAGTATTTCAGCTGGGTTATCTCCCGTTACGGCGTAGGTCAGGGACTGACCAGATTTGATGAAGAAGGAAACATGGTACCATGTCTTGCAACGGAATGGACCAACAGTGAAGATGGAAAAACATGGACATTTACCATTCGTGAAGGAGTGAAATTCTCAAACGGAAATGATATGACACCAGAGCTTGTAAAAGCATCCCTGGAACGTACCATGGAAATGTCAAACCGTGTACCGGAGTTCTTTGATATCAATAGCATTGAGGTTGACGGACAGAACATTATCTTCAATCTGAACAGAGCAAACGCAAACATGGCAGGCTGTCTGGCAGATCCGCTTTTCCTGATTATGGATACAAGTATTGACAATTCCAACATTGCAATGGAAGGACCAGTCTGCACAGGACCGTATGCATTCCAGTCTTTTGACCCGTCAGGAGATACAGTTGTTGTGCGAAATGAGTATTACTGGGATGGCGAAGTTCCAAACGACAGCGTAACACTTCGTATTATCGGAGACCAGACTACACGTTCCATGGCGCTTCAGTCCGGTGAGATTGATGTTGCTTACAACTTAAAGACAGAAAACGTTTTCGAGTTCGAGGGAAATGACAACTTTAACATTCAGTCTCTGGAGTCCCTTCGTTCTACTTATGCTTTCATGAACCAGAATGGAGCACTTGGAGATCTTGCACTTCGTCAGGCAGTTCTTCGCGGACTTGACAAAGAAACTTATACTGATATTCTTCTGGAAGGTGGTGCAACGCCAGGAAAAGCTCCGGTACCGCCTACACTGGATTATGGATATGATGAACTGAATGATGAAAACTCCTATGATCCGGATGGAGCAAAGCAGATTCTTGAGGATGCCGGATATAAGGATGCAGATGGTGACGGATATGTAGAAGATCCAGACGGAAATCCAGTAGAGCTTACCTTCGTATACTATGACAGCCGTGCAGAGCTTGGTGTATATGCACAGGCAGCACAGGCAAGCCTGAAAGAGATCGGAATCAACATTAAGCTTGATTGTGTATCTTACGAGACTCTTCTTGACCGCCGTGATTCTTCCCAGTACGACCTTCTGATCTGGAACGTACTTGTTGCAAATACAGGTGACCCGGAAAATTATCTTCGTGAGAACTGGTACAGCACATCTGCAAACAACACTGCAGGATATTCCAATGCAGATGTAGATGCATGGCTGGATGAGCTGGCTGAAACCATTGACCAAGAAGCAAGAAAAGAGCTGATCGTAAAGATCCAGCAGGCAATTATGGATGATGCTGCAACTGTATTCTTCGGATATGAGAATACCTTCCTTATTTCAAAATCTACAGTAGAAGGACTTGTTATGTATCCAATGGATTACTACTGGGTAACTGCTGATATGAAGCTTGCTGAGTAATAAAGGAGTCTGTATTTATGCTGGAAATTAAAGATCTGGCTGTGCAGTATGGTGATCAGGCACCTACTATCGAGCATTTCAATCTTTCTATGAAAAAGGGAGAGATCATCAGTGTAGTAGGAGAGAGTGGAAGTGGAAAAACCACTGTAATTCGTGCCGTTCTGGGAGCACTTCCCGGAGCTGGCCGGGTTACTTCTGGAGATATTCTCTATCATGGAGAATCCCTTCTGAAAAATTCTCCAAATGACTGGAGAAAGATCCGTGGCAGCAAAATGTCCATGATCTTCCAGGACTGTGGAGGTACCCTGAATCCAATCCGTAAGATTGGCAGCCAATATGTAGAATATATTCGCACACATGAGTCAATATCAAAGAAAGAAGCCTGGAATAAGGCTGTTTCCATGCTGACTAAAATGCGCCTTCCGGATGCGGAAAATATTATGAACAGCTATCCCTATCAGCTGTCCGGCGGTATGCGTCAGCGTGTAGGAATCGCTATGGCAATGACTTTCAATCCGGAACTTCTCCTGGCAGATGAGCCTACCAGTGCCCTGGATGTAACAACCCAGGCACAGATCGTCCGCCAGATGATGGAGCTTCGTGATGATTTCGGAGCCGGAATTATCATTGTTACCCATAACATCGGTGTGGCAGCTTATATGGCAGATCAGCTGATCGTTATGAATCATGGAAAAGTGGTGGATCATGGAACCAGAGAAACGGTTCTGAATAACCCGACCAGTGATTATACAAAGAAACTTTTGGAAGCAGTTCCGGAAATGGAGGGAAAACGATATGTCTGAAAATCATGAAATCGTCATGCAGGCAAAGCATATTGTGAAACAGTTCCCTGCTTCCCATGGCAGGACATTAACTGCCTGCAATGATGTCAATCTGACTATGTACAAAGGACGAACTCTTGGAATTGTAGGGGAGAGCGGATGCGGAAAGTCCACATTTGTTCGCATGGTAACCTCCCTGGATCAGCCTACCAGCGGCGAGATCCTTTACCATGGAAAAAACATCACAGGACTTTCCAGAAAAGAAACCTGGGAAAACCGCCAGAATCTGCAGATGGTTTTCCAGGATCCCCTTGCATCCTTTAACCCCAAAATGAAAATTGGGGACATTCTTACAGAGCCGCTGATGAACTACAAAAAGATCAAACGAAGCGAAAGAAACGCAAAGGCAAGAGAGCTTCTTCGCATGGTTGAGCTTCCTGAGGATTTTGCAGACCGTTATCCCCATAACATGAGTGGCGGACAGCGTCAGAGAATCAGTATTGCCAGAGCTCTTTCCCTGGAGCCGGAGATTCTGGTCTGCGACGAGGCGACCTCTGCGCTGGACGTTTCCGTACAGGAATCTGTTATCCAGCTTCTGGTGCGTCTGCAAAAAGAAAAGAACATCTGTATGATCTTTATTTGTCATGATCTGGCTCTGATCCGCTCTTTTGCCCATCAGATCGCAGTTATGTATCTGGGACATATTGTGGAGACCATTCCAGGCGAGGATGTTTCCAGGAATGCGGTGCATCCGTATACCAAGGCATTGGTTGGTGCACAGTTTTCGGTGCATATGGATCCTGCAAAAAAAATCGAAAGTATTGAAAGTGAAGCTCCAAGCCCCCTGGATGTACCGGTAGGATGTCCGTTCCAGAACCGCTGCGAATACTGCACAGAGCAGTGCAAAAAAGAAATGCCGAAGCTGAAGGAAATCGCACCGGGCCATGAGGTTGCCTGTTTCTATGTAGAAGGCATGAAGAATCAGACAGCAGGAGGCAGATAGTATGAAAAAAAGATTACTCACTTTGATGATGGGTACAGTCCTTTTGTTTGGTGCACACAGCACTGTGTGGGCTGATACTGAAAACTATGAAGATGGTGATGTGCATACCATCGGAGTGGTTGTATATGATCCGGATTCTGCGGAGATGGAAATGTTTGCAGACTATTACCGTGATTATATCCAGGAAGGATTTCCAGTGAAATTCATTTTCTCAGGAAAGACCGCAGACGCAGAAGAAGAAAAAGCATTTGTGGAAGAAGCCAAAGCACAGGGTGCAGAGGGAATTATTTCCTTTGCCGGATATGCAAATGGGCTTCAGGATGTGGTTGCAACCTGTGAAAAAGAGGAAATGTACTATGCACTGGGCTCAAATACGGTAAGTGATGAAAATTACAAGGCAATCAAGGACAATCCATGGTATATGGGAAGTGTAGGACCAGACCTTGAAAACGTTTACCAGGCAGGCTGTGAAATGACGGAGTTTTTCCTGGATAAAGGTGCGAAAAATATTGTGATCATGTCTGGTGGTGCTGCTTCTGGCAACAGACTTCATCAGGTAAGAACCTGGGGAATGCTGAACACATTGGAAGAAAAAGCCGGTCTTATTCTTACCGATGATGCAGAGCAGCTTGCCAGAACAGATGCTGTGACTGAGCTTTCGGATGAAGCTGGAAGTCTGCATGTGACCATTTGTCCGGGGTATACAGAGATGGATGGAGCCGGTCTTGTAAATCTGGAAACAGCTTTTGCAGCAGGGGATTGCGATACTCTTATGAGTGCGTTTCATGTATCCACTTATCTGGATAAGATTTCCGATAAGGAAAAAGAGCAAAACAGCAACATTATGGTGGGAGCAATCGACAGCTTCTCAGAGAAGAATTTCGAGCTTTTCCAGGAGAAGGATCAGTTTGGAAATACACCAATTGATTACGTCCGTGGAAAATATGCCTCCATGGCGGGTCCGGCATTTGCCATGATCTACAATGCAATCACTGGAAACGCAGATGCTGTAAAGGAAAATGGCGAGGCAGTCCGTCTGTACCAGAATCTCTGGACTGCAAAGTCTGAGGATGAATATATCGAACTGTACGGCTACGCAACCGGCATTTACGAAAATGCTTACAGCTGTGATGACCTGATGCAGGTGATCAAGCTGTTTAATGATGACGCTAATCCACAGAGCTTCAGAGAACTGACCGAAGCTTCTGATGTGGAAAGCGTAAAAGAAAGAATTTTTGCAAAATAACGGTTATGAAACTATGATTTCTGAAGTGCTTCCAGTCTTTTTATATCAAGAATTGTGAGTTTACCACGGGGGAGTTTGACGAGTCCTTCGCTTTGAAAAATATCGAAGCATTCGAGTGATAACCTCCCTGTGGGAATTAGGATGGCTGGCAATAGTTTCGTGGGTTACTTTTATTTTATTTGTTTCTTCAATGGATGTTTCTTCTAAAAGAAATGAAGCGGATAAAGTGTAATTTGTATTATCATGCAAAAGCAACTCTGACAGAGAAGTTTATCAAAAAAACTTCACTTGATTTTTAAGAGAGGAGAAGGAATTTGAACATACAAATTTTTGGAACGAAGAAGTGCAATGACACCAAGAAAGCAGAAAGATTTTTCAAAGAACGTGGTATTAAGTATCAGTTCGTTGATATGAAGGACAAAGGAATGAGCAAAGGTGAATTCAATTCTGTTGCCCAGGCAAATGGTGGCTTGGAAAATATGGTCAACTGGGAAGGAAAAGACAAGGATTTGCTTGCGCTCATAAAATATATTGCAGATGAAGATAAACTTGGAAAGATACTTGAGAATCCCCAGGTGATTAAAACACCAGTGGTTCGAAATGGAAAACAATCTACACTTGGATATCAGCCGGATGTCTGGAAAGCGTGGAAATAAAGATCAATACGATGCTTATAAAAATATATGGGCGAAAATATGATGAGATGTGAGATGACAGTGGACTGACAATATAGCATATATCGGGTATCATTAAATAACGCAATGCGTTATATTAGTGGGAGAGATTGATCATGAGTAGAGGAAAAGAAGTAAAAGAATTAAGAGAAAAAATGGGAATGAACAGACGTGAATTTAGTGACTATTATGGTATCCCGTATCGTACCGTTCAGGATTGGGAAGCAGAGAAAAGAGAACTTCCAGATTATCTGTTACGTTTATTAAAGTATAGAGCTGAGATAGAATGTCGAATAAAAGAGTAAATAAATAGAATAATTTTACTAATGACTGTTTATTCTCAGTTGCGATGTAATATCTTATTTTTTTATTTTTAACATAACGCAATGCGTACACTTGAGTGAATCAGCGAATTACGAATGCTTTGGAGGGTCAAGAGATCAAAAATCTTCTTGCAAGCGAGCTTGCATCGGCTTTTTGACTTTTTCTGTGAAAATTGTGCAATAGTAATGATTCGTATATTGTGAAGCGGGCACAAAAATGATACTATCATTATATAAAGAAGCAGGAGGTAAGTGCGTGATGAAGAAACTTACAACAGCAAAAATCTGGCAGTTTGCAGCAGGCCAGTTTGGATGGGCAATGTTGTCCGGAATCATTTCAAACTGGCTTGTGTATTTCTATCAGCCAGATGAAACCGCCATCAGCCAGGGGCAGACCGTATTTATTCCCCAGGGACTGGTGGTGCTTGGCATTTTCACCATTATCGGGGGAATCACAGCCTTCGGAAGAATTTTTGATGCTTTCACAGATCCTATGATCGCGTCCTGGTCAGACCGGTGTACGTCCAAAAATGGACGGCGAATTCCATTCCTGAAATGGGCGTCCCTGCCTCTGGCACTTTCCACAGTGCTGGTGTTCTGGTCCCCGATCAATGAAAACAGCTGGCTTAATGCAGCGTTTTTGCTGGTGATGGTTCTGGCCTATTACCTTTCCATTACAGCTTATTGCACACCGTATAACGCCTTGATCCCGGAGCTTGGGCATACCCAGCAGGAGAGACTTAACATTTCTACGGTGATTTCCTTTACGTTCATTGCAGGAACTGCAGTTGCATACCTGGCACCAACTATCTGGGGCGCATTTATCCCGGCATTTGGACGTGTTGGCGCCATCCGCGTCACCTTCACGCTGATGGCAGTGGTGGCATTTATCTGCATGCTGGTGCCTGTATTTTGCATTCGGGAAAAAGATTATGTGGACACAGTCCCGGCAAAAGAATCCGCTTTTCGCTCCCTGACTGCTACGTTTAAGAATGGAGAATTTTGTAAATTTGTAGGCTCCGATATTTTTTACTGGATCGCCCTTACCATGTTCCAGACAGGTCTGCCTTTCTTCGTAACCAGCCTTCTGAAGCTGCCGGAGACGATGACAACCCTGTATTTTGTGGGGATGACAGCATTGTCTTTGGTATTTTACATTCCGGTAAATAAGCTTACCCCGAAGCTGGGTAAGAAAAAGATGATCCTGTTTGCATTCGCAGTCTTCAGTCTGGCTTATTTCTATACCGGATTTATGGGAAAAATGAGCTTTATTCCGGAAACTGTACAGGGACTGATCCTGACGGTGGTGGCAGCGCTGCCCATGGCAATTTTTGGAATTTTGCCCCAGGCGGTTGTGGCAGATATCGCCCAGAGTGATTCCATCACATCCGGAAGCAACCGGGAAGGAATGTTTTATGCAGCAAGAACCTTTGCATTCAAACTGGGCCAGAGTCTTTCCATGCTGATCTTTACTGCTGTTTCTACGATCGGAACAGGAGAGGGAACTGGTTATAGAATCGCAGCCTTTGGTGCAGCGGTGTTCTGTATGGTGGGCGGAATTATTCTGGTGTTTTATAATGAGAAGAAGATTAATGGGATTATTGGGGGATAGTAGCAGAGTGTTAATAGGAGTTTTGGAATGAAAATAATACAGGAAAACGAATACTTAGATGCTATGAAAAATGAGGTGGAACCTTATTTAAAGGTTCATTGCCGGGATGGGTACATTCCAGGAGCAGAAGATATTTACCACGGGAAAAATGGAATTACAGGAAAAATTCATGTGAAACGTTATCTGGCAGATGATCCAAAAGGGGTGGTTGTAATCAGCCACGGCTTCACAGAAGGTGCGCCAAAATACGATGAGATGATTTGTTATTTTTTACAGATTGGTTATCACGTATACATGCCAGAGCATATGGGACATGGTCAGAGCTACCGCCTGACAGCAGATCCTTCATTGGTACATATTGATATCTGGAAGCGGTATGTAAGGGATTTTTTGAAAGTATGCCACGAAATCAAAAGGGCATACCCGAAGCTGCCTCTCAACCTTTTTGCCCACTCCATGGGCGGTGCAATCGGCGCAATCGCCGCAGCCTGGGAACCCGCTCTTTTTCATAAAGTGATATTAAGCTCTCCTATGGTGAAGCCGCTTACAGGAGGCGTTCCCTGGCCGTTGACTGTACTGATCGCCCATGCAGAATGCCTTCTCGGAAAAGAAGAGTCCTATGTTTTAGGCCAGAAACCCTACGACGGAACCGACACCTTCCAAACCAGCGCCGGCACCTCCGAACCTAAATTTATAAGGTACAACGACCTGCGAAAAGAAAAACAATTTCTCCAGACCTGTGCACCATCCTATGGCTGGCTGAAAGCATCCATAAAAATGAGCTGGTATTTAAGATACCACGGCTGGAAGAAACTCCAGTCCCCACTCCTTATTTTTCAGGCCGAAAAAGACGATTTCGTATCCGTCCGCGCACTTCAGAAATTCGCAGCGAAAATCAAAAAACATGGTGCTGCCCCCTGCGAGTATGTTTACATGCCCGGGACGAAGCATGAGATATATTGTGGCGGGGATGAGACGATGGAAGTTTATTGGGATATAATAGAAAAGTTTTTTGGTTAGTGTAGCTTTTATTACTATGAGCCGTATCACTCCATTGCTTCAGATACTGAAAAAGAAATATTCCAGGTGAAATTCATTACTAATCTGCGAAAAATTGTTGAATCAGGAGAGAAAAGAGCACTCTTGATTTCTGCAACAGGAGCACCTGTTATGTTAATGACAGGACGAAAAACCTTGAAAAATAAGGATTTCGGACCTGTCTTTTCTGTTTTATAAAAATGTATGGGCGAAAAAATGATGAGAGGTGATGGGTAATTGATTGACAACATAGCATATATCGTGTACTATTAAATAACGCAATGCGTTAATTAATGGGAGGGTTTTATCATGAGTAGAGGAAAAGAAGTAAAAGAATTAAGAGAAAGAATGGGAATGAACAGACGTGAATTTAGTGACTACTATGGTATTCCGTATCGTACCGTTCAAGATTGGGAAGCAGAAAAAAGAGAACTTCCAGATTATCTGTTACGTTTATTAAAGTATAGAGCAGAGATAGAATGTCGAATCAAAAGAGTAGATAAATAGAATAATTTTACTAATGACGGTTTATTATTAGTTGCGATGTAATGTTTTATTTCTTGCTTCAAACATAACGCAATGCGTATATTTGAGCGAAGCAGAAGGAGGTAGACGTGGAAAGAAAAGTAAATGTAATCGAGGATATAGATGGAAAGAAAACGGTATTTATTCATGACATCATATTCAAAGGGAAAAGATCTGTAAAATGGGAGGATGTTGAAAAATATCTAAAACAATATGTAGGAGATATCTACACAATTGATGATAGCAATGATGCAGTTTATATTGGAACAGATTTACCGGATGAGTATACTCATTCAAATTATACACATATTTTAAAAGGAGCAAATGCGAAGGCAAAAGCTAATGCTGCACAGGGATTACCTGAATTGATTGAAATTGCAGCCGGAAAGAAATTTACTGAAAATTATAAAGAAAAACATACTATAGATGCAATGTATGGCTGGTATCGTTATGAGTCAAGATTTGCTTTGCCAGTGTTTAATGAAGTTGGGGAAATTGAAAGATATAATGTTTTTAATGTAATAATGGTTATTCGACATGCAAAAGATGGTAAAATGTATCTATATGATATAATGAACATAAAAAAAGAAACGAGCACCCTTTTCTAGTCCGAAGACATTACTCAGTAAAAAACCCATTTCTTAGCTATGATTATATCCCCATAGTAGCAAAAAGTCAATAAAAAGAAAAAATCTAGAATAAAAAGACATCAGTTCGGATCGGAAAGCGAAGGTAAATAAACGCAAGTATTATGATGAAAGAATATACAATCTCTTTTTTGTATGTTACTATTGATGAAAACAGATTAATATTTACTCTAGATCGGGGAAAGCCAAATGAACTATAAAAATGTAAAAATAGATAAAACAGCAAAGATTGCGAAGCAGACCGTAATCATTGGTGATGTAACAATCGGCCGTGACAGCTGTGTGCTATACTACAGCGTAATCCGCGGAGACGACGCATCAATTGTAATTGGCGATGAAACCAACATCCAGGAAAACTGCACAATCCATGTTAGCCGCGACCTGCCAGTGCACATTGGAAATAATGTCACAATAGGCCACAATGCCGTAATCCACAGCTGCACAATTGGGAACCACACTTTAATTGGAATGGGCGCCATAATTCTCGACGGATCCAAAATCGGCAGCGACTGCATTATCGGTGCCGGAAGCCTTGTCACCAAAAACACCATTATCCCAGACGGCTCCCTGGTAATGGGAAGTCCTGCTAAGATTAAGAGAAATCTTACATGGGAAGAGAAGATTGGGATTGTGGAGAATAGTAAGGAATATGTGCGTGTGGCGGAAGAAATGTGGAAGCAGGGAGTGTTATAAGCAAATGAGCGAAATTGATGAAATGCGATCTGGTTTTGAAACAGCATATATAGACGGGGCTGTTGCATCTGGTAGTACATATCGTCCTAGATTTGTATCAAATAATTATAAAAAAGGAAAAAAGGTTCTCTCATCTATCGAAGCTGAACTTTTGGCATGCGACCGTTTTCAGATTAGTGTAGCTTTTATTACTATGAGCGGTATCACTCCATTGCTTCAGACACTGAAGGAATTGGAAAAAAGAAATATTCCAGGTGAAATTCTGACTACTAATTATCTGAATTTCAGTGAACCAAGAGCTTTGGAGAAACTTAATTCATTATCCAACATCACTTTAAAAATGTTTGATGTAGAAAGGGCAACGGAAGGCTTTCATACCAAAGGATACATTTTCAAAAAAGATGAAATATACCGCATTATAATTGGCAGTTCCAATATTACCAGCGCCGCACTTACCAGTAATCGTGAATGGAACACCAAGCTGATTTCAACGGAACAAGGCGAAATGGCGAAAGAAATTGTTGCTGAGTTCAGAGAATTATGGACCTCGCCTTATGCGTTAGCCTATGATGAATTCTATGAAAACTATAGAGAACGTTATAAAATAATCAAGCATCAAAGAGAGATTGCTAAAGAACAAGAGATTACGTCAATAGAAAGTTATAAGCTGAAACCCAATAGTATGCAGGTGAAATTCATTACTAATCTGCGAAAAATTGTTGAATCAGGAGAGCAAAGAGCACTCTTGATTTCTGCAACAGGAACGGGAAAAACTTTTGCCTCGGCCTTTGCGATGCGAGAATTAGGTTACAAACGAGTACTGTTTCTGGTACATAGAGGTCAATTAGCAAGACAGACGAAAAAATCTTATGAAAAGGTCTTTGGAAAGTCTGTTTCTATGGGACTGGTAGGTGCTGGGTATCATGAGTATGATGCGGATTACATTTTTGCTACAGTTCAAACGTTGAATCGTGATGAGCATTTACTCCAATATGAAAAGGATGCATTTGCTTGTATTGTTTTGGATGAGGCGCATCATGTACCAGCCAATACTTATCAGAAAGTAATGAAACATTTTACTCCAAAGCTTTGGCTTGGTATGACAGCAACTCCGGATAAAAGAGATGACAATATGGAAGGCAGAAACGTCTATGAGCTTTTCCATTATCAGATCGCATACGAGATTCGGCTTCAACAGGCGATGGAAGAAAATCTGCTTTGTCCGTTCCATTATTTTGGAATAACAGATTTATCAATTATTGGTGATGCTGAAAATGCCAGTAGAGATTTTTCTATGCTGACAAGTGATGAGAGAGTAAAACATATTATCGGTCAAGCTGATTACTATGGCTACAGTGGAGAAAAAGTCAAAGGGCTAATCTTTTGTAGCAGTATAAAAGAAACAGAAGAACTGTCTGCGAAGTTTAATCAAATAATGAATCCTTCCACTGGACGTAAGTTTAGAACAATAGCGCTTAATGGGAATGCTTCTGAATCGGAAAGACAAGCTGCTTTTGAAAGATTGGCAATGAACGAGGATGAAGCAACAGATGACAACCAGCCGTTGGATTATATTTTCTCTGTCGAAATACTAAATGAAGGTGTGGATATTGTTGAGGTTAACCAAGTTATTATGCTTAGACCAACGCAGTCCCCAATTGTTTTTATTCAACAACTTGGACGAGGTTTGCGAAAAGCCAAGGGAAAGGAATATGTAGTTATTCTGGATTTTATTGGAAATTATAATAACAATTTTATGATTCCAATTGCGTTATCAGGGGATAGAACTTACAATAAAGACAATATTCGTAGATATATTATGGAAGGCGGAAGGATAATTCCAGGAGCTTCTACCGTACATTTTGATGAGATTAGCCGGAAAAGAATTTTTGCATCTGTAGATAATGCAAACTTCAGTGATATTAAGCTTATCAAAGAAAATTACACGAATCTGAAAAATAAGCTTGGAAGAATTCCAAACCTTCGCGATTTTGATGATTACGGAGAGATGGATGTTATTCGGATTTTTGACAATAACAGTCTTGGCTCCTACTACAAATTCTTGGTGAAATATGAAAAAGAATATAAAGTTCGGTTGTCCTTGGATGAGGAAAAGGTAATTGAATTTGTATCTAAGAAATTAGCAAATGGAAAACGTATACAGGAGCTTCAACTGTTAAAACGGATGCTTACGTATTCTCATGGGTTTTCTAAATTAGGTCTCTTTGCAGAGCTTTCCAAAGATATGAAATCATATGGAAAAGAACTTAGCCAGGATCAAAAAGAAAATATTGTAAATGTGATGACAAATGAATTTCCTGCTGGATCAGGTAAGAAGACCTATTCTCAGTGTGTGTTTATTGAAGAAGATGGAAATGACTATAAACCAACGAAATCATTTATGGAAATGTTATCAAATGACGATTTTTATAATATCCTTAAAGAATTGGTTGATTTTGGAATAAGCCGCTATGAAAGAGATTACAGGAATAGTTATGCTAAGACTGATTTGGTTTTATATCAAAAATATACTTATGAAGATGTTTGCCGTTTGCTGAATTGGGCTCAAAATGAAGTCCCGCTAAATATTGGAGGCTACAAGTTCGACAAAAAGACGAAAACATTTCCTGTATTTATCAATTACGATAAAGAAGAAAATATTAGCGATACAACCAAATATGAGGATCATTTTATTCCTGGCTTTCGAGATCACTTAATCGCAATTTCAAAGTCTGGAAGAAGTTTGCAATCGGAGGATGTGCAGAATTTCTTAAAAGCGAAGGAGAGGGGAATTCAGGTGGAACTTTTTGTCCGAAAAAATAAAGATGACAAAATTTCCAAAGAATTCTATTATCTTGGCACTATGACTGCAAGTGGAAAAACAAAAGAATTTAAAATGGCAAATACAGAAAAAACAGCAGTAGAGATAGAGTGGATTCTTGATGTACCTGTAAGGGAAGATATTTATGAGTATATTGTGAATTCATGATGAGGAGGAACTTATGAAAACAGTTAGAGTAGTTGCAGCTGTAATAAAAGCTGTTAATAAAAAAGGCGAATCTATTATTTTTGCAACACAACGTGGCTATGGCCCCTTAAAAGGCGGCTGGGAATTTCCCGGTGGAAAAATAGAACCTGGCGAGACACCGCAGGAAGCGTTAAAACGCGAAATTATGGAGGAACTTGATACAGAAATCGCAGTGGGAGAGTTAATTGATACCATCGAGTATGACTATCCAGATTTTCACCTTTTCATGGATTGCTTCTGGTGCGAGATTGTGAGCGGAGATCTTGTATTGAAAGAGCATGAAGCTGCAAAGTGGTTGACGAAGGAGAAGCTAAGAGATGTAGAATGGCTGCCGGCGGATGTGACGGTGATGGAGGAGATCAACATAAGAATGTAAAAACGAGGTGTTTGTATGAATGATAAGACTGTTTATTCGTATATAAATGATATTGCACGGCGATTAAAAGAACCAAGAAAATATGGGGATGTTTCGCTAATGATTGGTGCTGGATTTTCCAAAAATGCACAAAGTAAGGGGATGGCAAGTATGCAACCACCAAATTGGAGTGAACTTGCAGAAAAAATGTATGGAGAACTATATCCAGAACCATTAGAAGCACAAGAAAAGAAAGAATGGAATAAACAAAGGATTATAAAAACATCTGGGAAAAATGTTACAAAGCTGGCGGATGAATATATTGCTAATTTTGATAGAAATAAAATAAATAATTTGATAGAACAGTCTATTGCAGATGAAATGTTTGTTCCGGGAGAATTACACAAAAGACTTTTGAAATTACATTGGTCAGATATTTTTACAACAAATTATGATACACTTTTGGAACAGACGGTAGATATGATTTATCGTGAGAATAATTATGAGATTATACATTCTCAAAATGATTTGCCAGGAAGTATAAAGCCACGGATAATTAAGTTGCATGGTAGTATTCCTCAAGTAAAACCATATATAATAAGTGACGAAGATTATAGAACATACCCAGATAAATATTCAGCATTAGTTAATACTGTACAGCAGGCGATGCTTGAAACTAGATTATGTCTACTTGGATTTTCAGGGGATGACCCTAACTTCCAAAGCTGGCTTGGGTGGCTGCGGGACAATATGGGCGAATACTGCCCTACAATTTATTTGATTGGTTTATACGAAAAACTCAGTGCACCAGAGAGAAAGCTGTTGGAAAATAAGGGAATTACTATAGTCGATATTTCTGGATTAGTATCCAAACAAGAGGAAAATCGACACTATCAAGCAATTTCAGAGTTTGTTGGTTTATTAGAAAAAAATCAAAGTGAAAAAGATATTTATTTAGAAAGGCCATATCAGAACGTTGATATATTTTGGCAACCCAAAGAAGTAGAAAAAGTAGATTATCTTGAAAAAATAAAAAACTATTCATATAAAGTTGAAAAGATGATAGAGCCCTATATTTTGTTGCCAGAAGAAAAAAGGGCTAAATATGCGGATTATTTTTTTAAACATTTTAGTATAGTGTTGAAGTTGACTTATGGTCAGGAAAATGTACCGGAGAAGATAATTTTATCCATTATTAAAATATTAAGAAAATGTCTGGTTGTTCTAGAAGATAAAAATGCTGAATACTTAGAAAAAATAGCAGAAATATTAATTAAGAAAAACTTACAAATAGAAACATTATGTGAAATATTATTGTATTTGGCAGAAATGTATAGAATCGATGGTAAAAAAGAGGTATATGAAGCTTGCATAGATAGATGTGAGGTATATTGTAATAAAATCCCATATTATAAAAACGAATTTATTTTTGAAAGAATAAAAAATCATATTTCATTATTTGACTATGAGGAAGCAATGTTACTGATTGAGAAAATAGAAACACTGTCATTTGAGTATAAGGTTAAAAAAGCAGCGTTGTATAAACAATTGTCAAAAAATGATATTGCTGACAAGATATTAAGTGAGTGTTCAGCGGAATTGGCACAGATAAAATTGTCAGATGAACTATATGCTTCATATTTGGGATATCTAAATCTGTGTTATAGAATTGGAAAGTGGGAAATAAAGGAAGAATATTCTGACAATAAGTATTATGATAATCCATATAACACAAGACGGATTATTGTTGAGCAAAGGGAAAAATTAGAGCAATTCTTCTTTGAAAAAGATAGAAAAAAAGAAGAAAGAATAGTGCCGTTTAGTCTTAATTCTAATAAGAGTGTTACAGTATTTTATTCAGGAGAAAATGCTTGTTACAAAAATTGGTTTGTTTTTATTCTTGGAATAGATAGATTGTGCTTGCCGATATTTTCAGATCAGGCAAGATTACTTCCACGTGTATATGATGAGATAATGCGTTCAAGCGAATATGTTTATTGGAAGCTGTCATTAGCTGCTAGGACTGATCAAGAAAAAGTTATTAATCAGATTTTTACACGAAAAACACTTTTGAATATCAATGATTCAGAAAAAAAATATTTTTTTGGAAAATTGCTTGAAATTGTAAAGATGTATTCAATAAAAGACAGGTATGATAGGAAACAATATTTTGTATCAGTGAAGAATCTTTTAAGCATATTATCGCGTTTGGCAGTGTTTATAGAAGATGTAAACATAATTGCCTTTTTGGAAATATTATGTAGATTTAGTCAAATGGAAGATCCGTTTATAGTTAGAGATATTAAAAAAATTCTTCAGATTATTTCAACCAGATTTAATGGAAATATTGCAAATGCTTGTCAGAATATTATTTTCTCTGAGTTTTCTACGCGATATCATTTGGCTAGTTATTTCAACGATATATCTTTTGAAATATCTGAAGAGATAGAAGGATTTTATGAAAAAGCTCTTCGCATGAGTTCAAGTGAAAACATATCTGAAAGAGATAATGGATTAGCGTGCTTGTTAGTACTGTGGAAAAATAAACCACTAGAAAAATACCATGACAATATTATAGCAGTTTTTTGGAAGAATGACAAAGATACTCTGCCTAGGACAGAATTATATTATCCATTTATTTGGGAAAAACTACCGCATCCAGAGCCTGTTGAGTTCTCAAAATTATATTATACATATTTGATGAATACAGAATATGTAGAAAGTGTAACACCAACAGGGTGTGAAATAAATAATTCATATGGAAGTGTTCGAGCTTATTTTAGTTTCTTTTATTCAACATCGGAAGTTTCTCAGAGAGAATATGATAAGGTGATTTTAAATAAAGAACTTGCAAATGTTATTTTAACTCGTTCATATGAGTTCATAATTCATGAAAAAGGCTTATTAAAACATGATTTTATGGGAGAAAAAGAAGAGTGTGAAAATAAGTTTTTGGTAATTGATGAACTTACTGCGCTTGTATATTGTGAAGCTATACAAAATCAGTTGATTACAGAAATATATCCATTGATTGAAAAAATTAAAATTGCATTATCGGATAGTAAAATTAGTACTATTGCAATTGATATGCTAGAAATGACCGAGAAAAATAAGCTTGAAGAATGCGTTGATATGTTTGAGAATATTATATTAACGAAAAATAAAAAACTTTATTCAAATGCATTTACGGGGATACAGTGTTTGATATTTATGAAGGAAAAGTGCAATCAAAATATATCATTTGAAAAAATTTTTAGTTCAATAAAATATTTAGATATAGAGTATTCAAAAACATTATGGATTCATTTGACACCATTGCTTAGGCAACCTTTTTTTGCCAAGGAGGAAGCACAGAGATACATTACATTATCTATCAATAAATGCATGGACATATATGAAAAATTAGCAAATCAAGGTGAAAGGTATTATTTGGACGGCTTATATAATTGTATAGTTGCATTATATCAATATTATAAAAATGTTAAGACAACCGAAAAGAGCGAAACAAATGAATTAAAACAATGTGTAGACAAAGCTATGAAAATAAAAAATTACGAGATAGCAAATATTTGGTCTTGCAAATAATGTGATAATGCCATGATAACTAAAATCCCTAAAAGCCATATGAATATTATATTGAGAGTATGACACTTTTTTCTGTAAAATAATAGCTATTCGAGTCTGGACATTGGTAATCCTTCATGCTTATTTTTTACAGGGAGAAGTAAAAGATATGGTTTCCTTAACAGATAAATCTTTATTTTCTTTTTATCGTACTGAAGATATAAAGAAAGTTCACAAGTAAATTGTGACAAAAACAGGAAAGATATTAACAAGTATCCTTGCACCCCCAAAGGTTTCATAGTATCATATATCCTATAAAAAGATAGTGATGCTATGAACCTTTTTTATTTAGGAGCAATATCTATGGGAAGATTTGTAAATCCGGACAACCGTGCTTTTCAGGCGGCTTTGAATTCGAAAATATATGTTGATAAGACTGGCTTGTTGGAATACACAAATAGTGTTTTGAACTCAACAAATGCGTACATCTGCAATAGCCGTCCGCGCAGATTTGGAAAGTCTATTACGGCAAATATGCTCACGGCATATTACAGCAAAGCATGTGACTCCAGTGAAATGTTTTCCAATCTGGAAATCAGCAACAATCCAGATTTCGTGGAGCATTTGAATAAGTACGACGTGATTCACTTTGATGTGCAATGGTGCATGATGGCAGCAGGAGGTCCGGAAAATATTGTCTCTTATATTACAGAGCAGACAATTCTGGAATTAAGGGAATTTTATCCAGATGAGTTTCCAGAAGATGTAAATTCATTACCTGAGGCTTTATCCCAAATTAATAATGCAACAGGAAACAAGTTTGTTGTAATTATTGATGAGTGGGATGTTTTGATACGAGATGAGGCACAGAACCAGCAGATACAGGATGGATATATTGATTTTCTCCGGGGAATGTTTAAAGGAACTGAGCCTGCCAGATTCATAGCACTGGCTTTTTTGACAGGAATTCTTCCGATTAAAAAATTGAAAACCCAGTCTGCACTTAATAATTTTGATGAATTTACCATGTTAAGTTCAGGAAATTTTGCACCTTATATTGGTTTTACGGAGAAAGAAGTAAAAGAGCTTGCCAGAAAATATAACCAGAATTATGAAAAAGTAAAAAAATGGTATGATGGTTATTGGTTAAATGATTATCAGGTGTATAATCCGAAAGCAGTTGTCAGTGTGATGCTGAGGGGAGAATTTAAAAGCTATTGGTCGGAAACTGCTTCATATGAAACAGTTGTACCATTGATTAATATGAATTTTGATGGGCTAAGATCTGCAATTATTGAAATGCTGTCAGGGGATTCGGTTGGTGTGGATGTAACTACATTTCAGAATGATATGATCAGTTTTTCCTGTCGGGATGATGTAATTACGTGTTTAATTCATTTTGGGTATCTTGGTTATGATCAGACTTATAAAAAAGCCTTTGTACCTAACGAGGATATTCGCCAGGAGTTACTTAGGATTATGAGAAGAAAATAACGGGAGGAACTCACCATGGGACATTTCTATTTCGTCCGGCACGGGCAGACCGTGTGGAATGTTGAAAACAAAATTTGTGGGGCTACTGACAGTCCGCTTACAGAGTATGGCCGTGAGCAGGCCAGAGAGACGGGAAGGAAGATTCTTGTGGAAGGAATCAAGGCTGATGAAATCCTCTGCTCTCCGCTTAGCAGGGCAGCAGATACCGCCAAACTAATTTCTGAAATGACAGGGATTCCATGCAGGGTGGAACCAAGGCTGATCGAGCAGAATTTTGGCAAATGGGAGTCCACTCCCAGAGATGGAAAGGATTTCAAGAAGGCAAAGGAATTTTTTGCATGCAGTCATGAAGGTGGAGAATCCACACTCAGGCTGGCGCAGAGAATCTATAATCTTCTTGACGAAATAAAGACAGAATCGGATGAAAAGACCTACATTCTGGTTGCCCACAATGGAATCGCCAGAGTGGTACAGTCCTATTTTACAGACATGACAAATGAGGAATATGCTGCATTTGGAGTAAAGAATTGTGCAGTGGTCCGATATGATTTTACGATGAAAGTCCCGAACAGCAATCAGGAATGAGCCATGCTCGCGTGGGCGAATTCCTGGATATGGTCCTGGCTGGAACGTAGGAGTAAGCAGGGCGATAGCCTGGATTACGAATACTTACGGAACTGGAGCGAAGAAGAGATTGAGAGAAAGGAGAATAATCCATTACCTGTCAAAGGGAATCTGTCATTTCGTTCCAGCCAGTCGGTAAAAACCTACCTGGAACAGCTAAAAGGACGTAAGCATTTAATTATAGGAAACCATGATTTTAAATGGCAGAAAAATATTCAGAATATGAATGACTATTTTGAAACAGTAAGCAACCTTGAGGTGATCAAGCTGGATAAGAAACTGATCACCCTGCGCTCTTAATTGCGGTGTGGATATAAACGGATTTGAACCTGTAACTTTTGAGGAATTGCTTGCAAATAATAATAAATGGTATGGAAGATCGGAAGAGTAAGAAGGGGGATACCATATGTTTTCTTTAAAGAACGAGGAAGTGAATGTTGGGCGGCAGAGAGAGCTTGATCTGGTAAAAGGCTTTCTGATGATCATGATTGTATTTATCCATTCATTTCAGACAATTGCAGGTGCAGCAGCGGCAGAGTCAAGTGTACATAAAATTATGTTTGCCCTGTTTATGCCTACCGGAGCTTGCTTATATCTGTTTACCATGGGTTTTGGAAGTGTTTTTACACGTCATTCCCAGCCAAAGGACATGGTCAGAAACGGTATAAAACTGTTGATTTACCAAGGCATAAGCAATTTATGCTATGCGGCAGTCATGACGGTCAGCTACACCATTAGAAATTCTATTACAGGAGAAGTGGCAGGCAGCAGGGAAGTATTTGAAGCAAGCCGGTATTCCATGCTTACATTTGTGAATATCTTTTTCATATCCGGTATGTGCTACCTTGTACTTGCTTTATACAGGAAATTAAATGTAAAACTTGGCGGTTACATAATAAGTGCATTGATAGTGGGAATCGTGACACCTTTTACCAAACTGCTGGTTTCTGATAATCAGGCACTTAACTGGCTTTTGGATATGACCTTTGGGGGAAAAGGTGAGACAAGCTTCTGCTTTTTTCCATATCTGAGTTATGTATTTTTAGGATATGTTTTTGCAAAAGTAATCAGAAAGGTACCCGAGGATGAAAAAGGAGCTTTTTATAAAAAGAGCGGTCTGGTATGCGGAATCGTAGCGGTAGCCTGGTTTGTGATCTGCATCGTAATGCATCCGGGTGTTGACGGATTCTTTAATTATATGATCGAACAGTATCGAACTCCCGGACTTGTGAAAGTAGTGGGAACCTTCTGCAGCATTATCCTTGTATTTGCAGTGGCATTTTTTCTCATGCCGATTATAGAAAAATGGAAATTTGTTTACAATAAGCTGTGCTATTATTCCAGGCAGATATCCAAAATGTATGCAGTGCATATTGGAGTATATTGGACGATTGCTGGTTTTGCAGCTTTTTACGAATTTAGTGTAAGAGATTGTCTGATTTTGTCAGTCGTTGTGCTGATCGTAACAGATCTACTTGTGCAGGGATATCTGAAACTGACAGATAAGCTAAAAGGATAAAAATGGAACAATACTATTATAATCATATGAACAAACCCCAGCAGGCTGCTTATCACAGCATCTTTGCCGGGGTGAAAAATCTATTGGATGAAATTCAGGTTCCGGCGCTTTCCGGAGAGGAACTTTACAATGTATTTTTCCAGATGAGGCTGGACCATCCGGAAATATTCTGGGTAACTAATTTTAAATATCGTTACTACAAAGATTCGCCGAACCTGATTTTCATACCGGAATATCTTTTTGAGAAAAACAAGATCCGGGAGCATCAGAAGGCTCTGACAGCCAGGGTAGAGAAGCTTGTCCGCCCGGCACAGAAGATGTCTGAGTGGGAAAAAGAGAAATATGTGCACGATTTTATTTGTAAAAATGTCCGTTATGACAAACTGAAAAAAGCATATTCCCATGAGATCATTGGTCCTCTTGGACAGGGCGTCGGGGTATGCGAGGGCATTGCGAAAGCGGTGAAGGTTCTTCTGGATGCGCTGGGAGTATGGTGTGTAATCGCAATTTGCGGTAACAATCCGGAAAAAGGAATCAAATACCGGCACACCTGGAATATTGTAAAAATAAATGGCATATATTATCATTTAGATGCCACTTTTGATAATAGTCTGGGAAAAGATCACGAAAACACGGAAATTCGTTATGATTATTTCAACCTGGATGATCAGCAGATCTTTCGCGATCATGAGCCCTTGATTGCGCCTGCGCCTCATTGCAATGATCATGATCATTTTTACTACAAAGAGAAGAAAGTATCCTTTACCAAACAGGAGGATGTATACAAGCGATCTTTGCAGGCTGCTAAGAAAGGAAAGGTGCTTGTTTTTCACTGGCGGGGCGGCTATCTGACAAAAGAAGTATTAAATGAGCTTCTTGACCTAATCCGCAAAGCAGGCATGGAAAAAGAGAAAACCGCAATGGTCAGTATAAACTGGCCCCAGGCAGTTCTTCGCGTCCAGTATGCTGACATACAGGTACAGGAGAGCGTTATGCTGGAGGAAGCGAATGAAGGGGAGAAGGATTGATGAAATGACCCACGGGATTTTGTGCTGAAACTATCCAGAAAAAATTAAAACATTGTTGAAAGAATTCTATTGTTATATGATTTCGTAAGTGATATACTTAAACACAAGAAAACCGTGTAAAATTACAGTTTATTTTTTGCGCGGTTTCTTATATACAGATGGGTTAGTTTAATCTAACACAAAGATGGTTTGAAAGATTATAGCGAAAATATAATCAACAAGCTATAGAACTGTTACTATACTGCTGAAGAAAATTATTTTTGCCATATATATGAAAAATTTTTCGATTATACAAGGAAGGAAAATGTAATGCTAATGAATATTTTTGAAGGTATACTGATTCCATTTGTTGGAACAACGCTAGGTGCAGCATGTGTGTTTTTTATGAGAAAAACACTTAGCAAGTCAGTGCAACGTGCACTTGCAGGGGTTGCAGCAGGTATAATGGTTGCTGCTTCAATTTGGAGTCTTCTGATTCCGGCTATTAAACAATCTGAGAGTATGGGAATATTATCATTTGTTCCGGCAGTTGTTGGGTTCTGGATTGGTATTTTGTTTTTATTAGCGCTCGATCATTTGATTCCACATCTTCATGTTGGAAGTGATCAGGCAGAGGGACCGAAAAGCAAGCTTGGCCGTACTACAATGATGGTGTTGGCTGTTACACTACATAACATCCCTGAAGGTATGGCAGTCGGTGTAATGTATGCAGGATTTCTTGCTGAAAATGCACAGATTACAGCAACAAGTGCACTCGTTTTATCACTTGGAATTGCCATTCAGAATTTTCCGGAAGGAGCGATTATATCCATGCCGCTTAGGGCAGAAGGCGAAAGCAAGGGAAAGGCATTTTTCGGAGGTGTACTTTCAGGAGTGGTTGAACCGATTGGAGCAGTATTGACGATTCTTGCTGCACAGCTGGTAATCCCGGCATTACCATATTTACTGAGCTTTGCAGCAGGAGCCATGTTATATGTGGTGGTTGAAGAACTAATTCCGGAAATGTCGCAGGGACAGCACTCGAATATTGGTACGCTTTTCTTTGCACTTGGATTTAGTTTGATGATGATCCTGGATGTGGCATTGGGGTAAGAGGCGAGAAATGATTCTTATGAGAATATTGATTTATGTTGCTGGTGTGGTTGATGATAGGCTTTCAAAACAACAGGAAATCATGAAATATGGCGTGTTTTGAAACCGGGCGGCAATTTCATTGCCTATTTTTATATCAGGGGAAAATCGAAACTGGAATTAGATGAAACTAATAATATTTCCCATAATGCACAGATTAAAACAATTGTTGGAGAAGTAACGGATATCCTTATTCGTGAGGATATGCTAAGACCTGAGACTGTCGGACAAATACCGACAAATAACTCTGTAGAATTTGAAAATGTACATTTTTAATGTTAAAATGTAATTATTATATGTGCAAGAGGGAGCTTCTTGTATAATTCAAATATAAGGAATTCCGAGAAAGAAGGTTGAGAAAAAAATACCTCAGAGTAAAATAAG
>NZ_CAKRNY010000024.1 GCF_934371575.1 uncultured Blautia sp.
TTTGAATTTTCTGAAAACTTATTTATTTTTCAGTATTTCAGAAGCAATTCCTTGCGACAGCTTGTTTACTATACCACCGCCGCAAGGAGAAGTCAAGCACTTTTTACAAAAAAGTTTTTTAATTTCTCCAAAAACAAGAAAAGCCTGCAATACCACCTGTCCTGGCAGTATCGCAGGCCTACTTTACGCTACGACACGATAAGCACTATACGCTTATACTATTTATTTATAAGATAAATCTTATTCCTCTGTTCCGTACAGAGTGATCAGCTTCTGCAGATACTCATATCTTGCCTTAGCCTCGGACTGGTTCTTAGCGAACAGTCTTGCAGCCTTCTCAGGATTCTGACGCTGTAAGGAGTTATAACGAACCTCACCGTTTAAGAATTCCTGATAATCTGTCATATCCGGTGCTTTGGAATCAAGGCTGAACTTGCTTCCCTCAGCAGCTGGATTGAAGCGGAAGTTATGCCAGTATCCACACTTAACAGCCAGCTCTTCCTCTGTCTGAGCTTTGGACATACCCTTCTTGATACCATGGTTGATACATGGAGCGTATGCGATGATAAGAGATGGTCCCGGATAAGCCTCAGCCTCTGCAATTGCTTTGATAGCCTGATTGAAGTCAGCTCCCATAGAGATCTGAGCAACATATACATAGCCATAGCTCATTGCGATAGAAGCCATATCTTTCTTCTTAGTTTCTTTTCCGCCTGCAGCAAACTGTGCAATTGCACCTGTAGGTGTAGACTTGGAAGACTGTCCGCCTGTGTTGGAGTAAACCTCTGTATCGAATACCATAACGTTGATGTCACGTCCACTTGCAAGAACATGATCAACACCACCAAATCCGATATCGTAAGCCCATCCATCACCACCGAAGATCCACTGGGATTTCTTAGCAAGGAAGTCTTTCTGTGTAAGAATGTCTTTAGCCTTGTCACATCCGCAAGCCTCAAGAGCGGCAACTAATTTCTCTGTTGCTGCACCGTTGGTAGCACCACATGCGAAAGTATCCAGCCATTCCTGACCAGCAGCTTTAACATCTGCATTGTCACCATTAGCTACAACATCTTCAACTTTTGCTTTCAGACCATCACGGATAGCTTTCTGAGCAAGAAGCATACCATAACCAAACTCAGCGTTGTCCTCGAATAAGGAGTTGCCCCATGCAGGACCCTGACCCTTAGCATTTACGGTATATGGTGTAGAAGGTGAGGAGTTACCCCAAATAGAGGAACATCCTGTAGCATTTGCAATGTACATTCTGTCACCAAACAGCTGGGTGATCAGTTTTGCGTAAGGTGTCTCACCACATCCAGCACAAGCTCCTGAGAACTCAAGAAGCGGCTGTTTGAACTGGCTTCCCTTAACAGTTGTCTCTTTAAATTTAGCGATAACGTCTTCTTTAACCGGAAGAGTTACACCGTAATCGAAGTATTTCTGCTCTCCCATGTTTGCTTCAAGGTTTTCCATTGCAAGTGCCTTAGCACCTTTCTTGCCTGGGCAGACGTTAGCACAGGAACCACATCCTGTACAGTCAAGAGCGGATACAGTCATTGTGAACTGATACTCATCTTTCATACCAGTCATTGGTAATGTCTTGATTCCCTCTGGAGCATTTGCAGCCTCTTCAGCTGTAAGAGCTACCGGACGGATAACTGCGTGTGGGCAGACATAAGCACATCTGTTACACTGGATACAGTTCTCCGGATTCCATACAGGGATATTTACAGCGATACCACGTTTCTCGTATGCAGCAGCACCGGATGGTGTAGTACCATCTACATAATCCTTGAATGCAGATACAGGCAGTGTATTACCTTCCTGTGCATTGACCTTAGCCTGGATATTGTTAACGAAATCAATAACTTCCTGACGTCCCTCTGTAGCGTGAGTCATGTGAAGTCCTTCGTCAGCAGCATCTTTCCAGCTCTCCGGAACCTGGATCTCAACAACCTGCTTAGCACCAGCATCGATTGCAGCCCAGTTCTTCTGAACGATATCGTCACCCTTACGTCCGTAAGTTGCTTTAGCAGCAGCCTTCATCAGATCGATTGCCTGATCCTCCGGAATGATTCCGGTAAGTTTGAAGAATGCGGACTGAAGGATTGTGTTAATACGTGTTGGTCCCATACCAGTCTCGATACCGATCTTAACACCATCGATAGTGTAGAATTTGATACCGTGGTTAGCAATGAATGCTTTAACCTGTCCCGGAAGATGTTTCTCAAGACCTTCCATATCCCAAGCACAGTTCAGAAGGAATGTACCGCCGTCAACCAGCTCCTGTACCATGTTATATTTGTTAACATAGGATGGATTATGGCAAGCTACAAAGTCTGCTTTGTGGATCAGGTATGTGGATTTGATCGGTTTCTTACCAAAACGAAGGTGGGACATTGTAACACCACCGGACTTCTTGGAGTCATAATCAAAGTATGCCTGAGCGTACATATCTGTATTGTCACCGATGATCTTGATGGAGTTCTTGTTAGCACCTACAGTACCATCAGCACCAAGTCCCCAGAACTTACAGTTTGTTGTTCCCTCTGGAGTAGTTACAAGCGGAGCGCCTGTCTCAAGGGAAAGATTAGTAACATCATCAACGATACCAAGAGTGAATTTCTCTTTCTCAGCATTGTCATATACAGCTACGATCTGAGCCGGTGTTGTGTCCTTGGAACCAAGTCCGTAACGTCCGGAGAAGATCTTAACGCCGTCAAATTTGCTGTTCTTAAGTGCAGCAACAACATCAAGATACAGAGGCTCGCCCTGAGCTCCTGGCTCTTTTGTTCTGTCAAGAACTGTGATCTGTTTAACTGTCTCAGGAATAGCATCGATAAGAGCCTGTGCACAGAATGGTCTGTAAAGACGAACTTTAACAACACCAACTTTTCTGCCAGCTGCCATTAAGTAGTCGATTGTCTCCTCGATAGTATCATTTACAGAACCCATAGCTACGATAACGTGCTCTGCGTCTGCTGCTCCATAGTAGTTGAACAGCTTGTAATCAGTACCGATCTTAGCGTTAACTTTGTCCATGTACTCCTGTACGACTGCCGGAAGAGCATCGTAGTATGAGTTACATGCTTCTCTTGCCTGGAAGAAGATATCCGGGTTCTGAGCGGAACCTCTCTGACATGGATGGTTAGGATTCAGTGCGTGATCACGGAATGCCTGGATAGCGTCCATATCTGCCATATCTTTCAGGTCTTCATAATCCCATGTCTCAATCTTCTGGATCTCGTGAGATGTACGGAATCCATCGAAGAAGTTGATGAACGGAACTTTTCCTTTGATTGCTGCAAGATGTGCTACCGGAGTAAGGTCCATAACTTCCTGTACGGAAGACTCACACAGCATTGCACAACCAGTCTGACGACAGGCCATAACGTCGGAATGATCTCCGAAAATGGAAAGTGCGTGGGAAGCAAGTGCACGAGCGGATACGTTGAATACACCCGGAAGCTGCTCACCAGCGATCTTATAAAGGTTCGGGATCATCAGTAACAGACCCTGGGATGCTGTATAGGTAGTAGTAAGGGCACCAGCTGCAAGAGATCCGTGTACTGCACCAGCAGCACCAGCCTCAGACTGCATCTCTGTTACCTGTACTTCCTGTCCAAAGATGTTCTTTCTTCCCTGGGTTGCCCACTCGTCTGTAGCCTCAGCCATAACAGATGAAGGGGTGATCGGGTAAATTGCAGCTACATCAGAAAAAGCGTATGATGCATGAGCGGCTGCATGGTTACCATCCATGGTTTTCATCTTTCTTGCCATAGTTTGTTTTTCCTCCTTAAAGGTATGATGAAAATAATATTTCTAGACACCATGTGTCTAAAAGTCCATATGACATTATAGCATAATCTTCCAATGATGTCCATTTTGATTTTTGTATATTATTACATACAAAGTCCCATACAAAGTCCCAGTCAAATTTTATTGCCTGACGTAAAAAAGACCGACCAGAAACTCCATTCAGAAGCCTGATCGGTCCCACTTCTTATACTTTTTAAATCCGCAGAAAAAAATTACTCTGTCATTCCTCCGGCATAAGAACTTCCTGAAGGTTCTTTCTCTTCAGCATCTTCCAGACACTCTGCTGAATCTCCATAAGCTCTCTATGCATATAACATGGAAGATGATCCCCTTTTCCATCGGTAGGACATTCATAACCGGATGCCATACATTCGATAATGAACATATCCGGATCAATGGAACTGTACACATCAAATAAAGTCAGCTCACTAAGCGGTTTATTCATGGCATATCCACCATGCACACCGCGATATCCTTTTACAATACCGGCTTTCTGAAGTTTCTTAAGGATCTTATAGGCAAAGGGAGCGGTAATGGATTCCTTTTCGCAAATTTCATTAACGCTAAGGCGAGTTTCCCCTGACAGTGCCCGAAGTACTCTTGCTGCGTAATCGCACTCTCTTGTAATAAACATATCTGTATCTATCTCCTTACTGGACATAAAATCATAATAATATCTCTTCTGTCCCTTATATGTTCTGCCCTCCCTAAGCCATTAAATTATAACAATTTTATAATCATGTTTCAATAGTATTTTAAATTATTTTATATTTTTTTCATATTTTCTTTGAATTATTGTCAATTTTCAGACATTCTTTTATTTCAAGACAAATTTCTTTTGCACTACGCCCGTCTGTTTTCACGATAAAATCAGCCGCAGCTTCATACTTTGGTTTTCTCTCTTCCATTAATCTGCCTATATATTCCGGATTCATATTTTCTTCAAGTAGCGGACGATTATGGCTGTTTCTCACCCTCTGATAAACTGTCTGAGGCTCTGCTGTAAGAAGTACAATTGTTCCATTCTTTTTCATCTCATCTACATTACACTGACGCATAACTGTACCACCGCCGCAAGATACCACAATATTGTCCATAGCGGATATTTTTTTTACAAGATCTGTCTCCAGGTTTCTAAAATATTCTTCTCCTTTTTTCGCAAAAATATCAGAAATACTCATTCCCTGTTCTCTGACAATCTGCTCATCCATCTCAATTTTTTCAAGGCCGCAGATTTCATGCAGGCAATTTAAAATTGTACTCTTTCCTGTTCCCATAAAACCTGTCAAATAGATCTGTGTTTTCGGCATAATCTTTCCTCCTGTCAGATATCTGAATTATGTCCTTTCACATTCTTTTCAGAATAACACTTTTCTCCCCAGATATCGTATTTTGCAATTATAACAGCGGTATTTTTCTTTGTAAAGTACAAGGTTTTAATATTTTGTCTTCATTCTGCATGTTTATGCTGTAAAACTGCCAAAAAACCCGAAATAATTGTTGCATATTTGCCAGTTTACGATAAAATAAAAATCGGCTATACTAATAATCATATGTGTATTCATAAGGATGATGTATTTAATTAGGAGGAAAATATGATTTCAGCAAACAATATTACTTTGCGAGTTGGAAAGAAAGCTCTTTTCGAAGATGTTAATATCAAATTTACAGAAGGGAACTGTTATGGTCTGATCGGTGCTAATGGCGCTGGAAAATCTACTTTTCTTAAGATTCTTTCCGGTCAGCTTGAGCCTACCAAGGGTGACATTGTAATCACCCCAGGACAGCGTCTTTCTTTCTTGCAGCAGGATCACTTTAAATATGATGCTTATACAGTTCTTGACACTGTTATCATGGGCAATCTTCGTCTCTATGAGATTATGAAGGAAAAAGAAGCCATTTATGCGAAAGAAGATTTCACAGACGAAGACGGTATCCGTGCCAGTGAACTGGAAGGTGAATTTGCAGAGATGAACGGATGGGAAGCAGAGTCTGACGCTGCCACCCTTCTCAATGGTCTTGGAATCGATACTGAATTCCATTATGCACAGATGGCTGACCTTACAGGTAGTATGAAGGTCAAAGTTCTTCTTGCACAGGCTCTTTTTGGAAACCCGGACATTCTGCTTCTTGACGAGCCTACCAACCACCTGGATCTTCCGGCTATTGAATGGCTTGAGGAATTCCTGATTAACTTTGATAATACTGTTATTGTAGTATCACATGACCGTTACTTCCTGAATAAGGTATGTACACAGACTGCCGATATTGATTACGGAAAGATTCAGCTTTATGCAGGTAACTACGATTTCTGGTATGAATCCAGCCAGCTTCTGATCAAACAGATGAAAGAAGCCAACAAGAAAAAAGAAGAAAAGATCAAAGAATTACAGGAATTCATTTCCCGTTTCAGTGCAAATGCTTCCAAATCCAAACAGGCTACTTCCCGTAAAAGAGCTCTTGAGAAAATTCAGCTGGATGACATGCGTCCTTCCAGCCGTAAATATCCATACATCGATTTCCGTCCGAATCGTGAAATTGGAAATGAAGTTCTTATGGTCGAGAATCTTTCCAAGACAATTGACGGTGTAAAGGTACTGGATAACATTTCTTTCACGCTCGGACGTGAAGACAAGGTTGCTTTTGTCGGCGCTAACGAACAGGCTATTACCACTTTCTTCAAAATCATCACTGGCGAAATGGAACCAGACGAAGGAAATTATAAGTGGGGAATCACAACCACTCAGGCTTATTTTCCAAAAGACAATACCAACGAATTCGACAACGACCTTACCATTACAGACTGGCTTACACAGTACTCCGAAATCAAAGATGCAACTTATGTACGTGGTTTCCTTGGCCGTATGCTTTTCCCTGGCGAAGACGGTGTAAAACGTGTCCGTGTTCTTTCCGGTGGTGAAAAAGTACGTTGTCTTCTTTCCAAAATGATGATTTCCGGTGCCAATATTCTGATTCTGGATGAGCCTACCAACCATTTGGATATGGAATCCATCACAGCGCTGAACAATGGTTTGATCAAATTCCCGGGAGTTATTCTTTTCACCTCTCATGATCATCAGTTTGTTCAGACAACCGCAAACCGTATTATGGAAATTCTTCCAAACGGTACTATGATTGATAAAATCACAACATATGACGAATATCTTGCAAGCGATGAGATGGCTAAAAAGCGCCATGTATTCCAGATTACAGAGGAAGACGCACAGGATAACTAATATTTAATATTTCCAACAAAACAGGAGGACGATTCTGGTTCGGAATCGCCCTCCTGTTTTATTCTCGATTTCAGTTTGCGTAGCTTCTGTCGCCTACCATACTATATATATTTCCTATATTTATTTAATATAGCTCCATCCACCCTCTACGCTGAGGTAGTCTGACGGATAATAATATACAGCACTTCCTTTCACAGTTGCCATTTCACCTGTGTAAGCTGTTCCCTTAGAGTTTGCCGGAACAAGGAATGAATAATATCTTGTTTTTCCATATGTGGAAGAATACGAACGCTTCTTGTTTAAGGTTCGTTTTCCACCTGCATATCTTCTAAGTAAAACATAATTACTCTTGAAATCATACTTCTCATAAGAACTCTTAGTCAGTGTTCTCTTAATAGATGTACCACTCTTCGCACCAATAACCAGCGGTAAAGTTGTGATATTGCCGCTTCTTCTTTTCAGTCTGACTTTTCTGCCCTTTTTAACTTTGAATGCTTTTAACGGGCTATGATTCGCCATGACACTTTTCTTAATTTGGGCTTTGGCATTTCTTGATGTAATCGTCACGCGCACATCGACAGGTCCTGAAACAGCTTTCACACAGGCGATAATTCCTCTGTTTGCTGTCTTATTTGCCTTAAAATAGGTGGTATTGACAATGTTTCCGGAATCCTTGCGGCAATTCTTAAGTGCCAGTGCCTCTCCGCCATAAGCATATACTACATCATATCTGTTTCCTGATGACTTCGGTGTTATACGAAGAATGTATTTGCTGATAGCATTTCTACTGATGTTCTCATTCACAATATGAACACACTGTCCTTTATTCACCGTTGTCGTAAAGGATCTGGTAGCTGCAGATACAGGCATAGCGCACATCACTGTGATAGCTGCTATTACAAAGCCCAGCAGCAATTTTCTTAATCTCTTTCCTTCTTTCATAAATCCTCCTTACCGCCCATACAGGACTTTTTTATTTTACGCTTACAGGTGAAAGTTTTATATATACATATTATAGCATATGCCTCTTTACCCTTTGTAACGCGTATTTACTTATTATGGTTCCTCGGCTGTAATCTCTGCAAGCTTCCCGTTTGTCACCTCCAGAAGATCCCTTACCGGAACTTTTAAAGTTAATCCAATTCTGCCTCCGCTCACATAGATTTCCCGAAAATTCTCAGCAGAAGTATCAAAAACTGTTGGAAATGGTTTCTTCATTCCAATCGGACTGCAGCCGCCACGAATATACCCCGTGATTTTCGTGATATCCTTCACATGAATCATATCCACTGCTTTCTCTCCCACTGCTTTAGCAGCCGCTTTTCGATCCACTTCTTTCTCAATAGGAACCACAAAAACGTAATAACCACCGCTTTTTCCTTCCATCACCAACGTTTTAAAGGACTGTTCATATGGCGCCCCTGTAATATCAGCACAGTGAATTCCATCAATGAATTCATCACATTCATAAACCAGAGTTTCGTATTTCACTTTCTGTCTGTCAAGCATTCTCATTGCATTTGTCTTTGCTTCTTTTGCCATTTTGGGTCAACCTCCTGTAATGTATCGGCATAGTAAAGTTTTACCATAGAATTTCGTTTTCGTCAATGGAATCCGGATGATGTAACAAAAGTGCCGTAAACCCTTGAGTTTACGGCACTTTCAACGCTTTTACAAATTATATAATTAGAACTTGCCAGCCTTAGCAGCTTCCTCAACAGAAACAGCTACAGCAACAGTAGCACCAACCATTGGGTTGTTACCCATTCCGATAAGACCCATCATCTCAACGTGAGCCGGTACGGAAGAAGATCCAGCGAACTGTGCATCAGAGTGCATACGTCCCATAGTATCTGTCATACCATAGGAAGCAGGACCTGCTGCCATGTTGTCTGGGTGAAGTGTACGTCCTGTACCACCACCGGAAGCAACGGAGAAGTATTTCTTACCCTGCTCGATACATTCTTTCTTGTATGTACCTGCAACCGGATGCTGGAAACGAGTTGGGTTAGTGGAGTTACCAGTAATGGAAACACCAACGTTCTCGTGATGCATGATTGCAACACCTTCCTGAACATCATCTGCACCGTAGCACTTAACAGTAGCACGAAGTCCGTTTGAATATGGTTTCTCATAAATTACGTTTAATTCAGCTGCTTTGTAATCATATTTTGTCTCAACAAATGTGAATCCGTTGATACGGGAAATGATCTGAGCTGCATCTTTTCCAAGTCCGTTCAGGATAACACGTAATGGTTTCTGACGTACTTTATTAGCTTTCTCAGCGATACCGATAGCACCCTCAGCAGCTGCGAAGGACTCATGACCTGCTAAGAAGCAGAAGCACTCTGTCTCTTCCTCAAGAAGCATTTTACCAAGGTTACCATGTCCAAGACCTACTTTTCTGTGATCCGCAACAGATCCAGGAATACAGAAAGCCTGAAGTCCCTCACCGATTGCAGCAGCAGCGTCAGCAGCTTTTTTACAGCCTTTTTTGATTGCAATTGCAGCACCTACTGTGTAAGCCCATGCAGCGTTCTCAAAGCAGATCGGCTGAATTTTCTTAACCTGGTCATATACATCAAGACCAGCGTCTTTTGTGATTTTCTCAGCTTCTTCGATAGAGCTGATTCCATAGCTGTTTAATACAGAATTGATCTGAGCAATTCTTCTCTCATATCCTTCAAATAATGCCATTTCTGTTCGTCTCCTTTCGCTTGTGGCTTACTCTTTTCTTGGGTCAATAATCTTAACAGCATCAGCTACACGGCCGTACTGACCTTTAGCTTTCTCCCATGCAGTGTTAGGATCATCACCTTTTTTGATAAAGTCAGTCATTTTTCCAAGAGAAACGAACTGATATCCGATTACTTCGTTGTCTTCGTCAAGAGCGATACCTGTTACATAGCCCTCTGCCATTTCCAGGTAACGAACTCCTTTTTCCTTGGTAGCGTACATTGTACCAACCTGGGAACGAAGGCCTTTACCAAGGTCCTCAAGACCTGCACCAACAGCAAGACCGTCATCAGAGAAAGCACTCTGAGTACGTCCGTAAACGATCTGAAGGAACAGTTCTCTCATTGCTGTATTGATTGCATCACAGACAAGGTCTGTATTTAATGCTTCAAGAATTGTCTTACCCTGAAGAACTTCTGCTGCCATAGCTGCAGAATGTGTCATACCGGAGCATCCGATTGTCTCAATAAGAGCTTCCTCGATTACACCATTCTTAACATTTAAGGACAGCTTACAAGCACCCTGCTGAGGAGCACACCAGCCTACACCATGTGTAAAACCAGAGATATCTTCAATTTTTTTTGCATGGACCCACTGGCCTTCTTCCGGAATCGGAGCTGGCTCATGTTTTGCGCCCTTAGCTACTGGGCACATGTTTTCAACTTCCGTAGTGTAAATCATTTTAAGACTCCTTTCAGTGTTGATTACTTAATCGTTGTTAAAGACCTAACAACCTAGTGTTATTTTCTCACAAAATCCCCATTTCGTCTAGTCATATTTTGCAAAAAATACGAAAAAATTGTCGGTACCATTTATAGGACTTCTATTGTATGAATTTTGTTTTCATGCTAAACTAGAGCGTGTTTGAAACAGGCTCTAGAAAATACAAGCTATGCAAAGGTTAAACAATTTGCAAAAATATCACCTGCACAACAGCAGATTCATTTCGGAGGACTTATGACATCATCTACTTCAACATCTTTTATACCTGAGAGATTTCGTATTTTAAGCGGAAGCGCCCTTAAAATACTGGCTATGATCATCATGCTTATTGATCACACTGCTTCTTTTCTTTTGCGCTACTACACCCCGGCTAACAGCATACTCTTTCAGATAGGAAATACCAATTATTCCTTATATCGTATCATGCGCGATATTGGCCGTGCCGCATTTCCTATTTTCTGTTTTCTGCTGGTGGAAGGTTTTCTCCACACACATAACCGTTTCAAATATGGAAGAAATCTTCTTATATTTGCCTGCATTTCCGAAATCCCCTGGAATTTTGCACAAAACGGCACTTTTATTTATCCGGATAAGCAGAATGTATTTTTTACTTTATTTCTGGGATATCTTGCCTTCTGCCTGATTGAACACTTCGAAAAGAATGCTTCCATGCAGTTTATCTGTTTGCTGGCTCTTTTAGCTGTTTCCTTTTTCCTGAAGGCAGACTACGGATATAAGGGCTTTGTTTTTCTTCTGATCATGTATTGGCTTCATCCTCACAAACCGGCACAGGCTGTAATCGGAAGCTGCTGGCTGATCTACGAATGGAAAGCCTGCTTTGCATTTTTATCATTGAATATGTACAATGGCAAACGCGGATTCATTCAGGGAAAATGGGCAAAATATTTTTTCTATGCTTTTTATCCTGTACACATTGGCATACTGGCAATCATCCGCAAATTATGGTTTGGAATTTAAATATGCATTTAGTCCCGGATACACTGATTTCCTATAAAAAAATGGATTTACGTCCCTCACAGGGGATGCAGATCCATTTTTATATGCTTATTTATTTTTTTAAAACTATCTCATCTTTGTTCTTGTAAATGCTGTTTGCCGGCACACATCCACGTACCGGAGAAAGAGGATAAATATTTGTGTTTCTTCCGATCACAGTTCCCGGATTCAGAACAGAGCCACAGCCAACCTCTACATGGTCTGCCAGCATCGCACCAAACTTCTTAAGTCCTGTCTCAATCTTCTCTTCACCGTCTTTTACAACAACCAGCATCTTATCAGACTTCACATTGGAGCAGATAGAACCTGCGCCCATGTGGGACTTGTATCCAAGGACTGCATCGCCTACATAATTATAGTGTGGAACCTGAACATTGTTAAAAAGAACTACATTCTTAAGCTCTGTGGAGTTTCCAACCACGCAGCCCTCTCCAACCAAAGCTTTTCCACGAATAAATGCACAGTGACGAACCTCTGTATTCTTACCAATAATTGCTGGTCCATTGATACATGCGGTAGGTGCAACCTTGGCAGATTTTGCAATCCAGATGTCCCCCTCCAGATGATCATATTCATCAGGATCCAATGTTTTTCCCAGCTTTACGATGAAATCACCAATTTCAGGAAGTACCTCCCATGGATAGGTTTTCCCCTGGAAAAGTTCTCCTGCAATAGTCTGGGACATATCCAACATGTTCGCAATAGTAAAATCTTTTAACATAATAATCCTCCTCATTTCTTCTTATAAAACTGTGCAGCTGCATCAAAAAATTGACGCAAGGCATACTGAAAATGGCTGTCCTCTACCTGTTTGGTACGAAGCCTTACAAAGCGCTCCAGTTTATCCATGTATTCCTGCTCTGTTATAGAACCCTCTGCCACATAAGTAAGCCCCTTTTCCCAGCTGGCGGTCAGTTCCGGATTCAAAAGCTGGCGGATGGAACAATTCACCACATCATAGATCATCTCCCCCTGAAGAGTAGGTGTGATCACCTGTGTCTTCTTATTAAGAGACAGATATCTGATATTAAACAGCTTCTTCAATATCTCTGCTCTGGTAGCACTGGTACCGATTCCGCTTCCCTTGATCTGGGATCGAAGATCCTCGTCCTCGATCAGCTGACCTGCATTCTCCATTGCCAGGATCATAGAACCGGAATTGTATCGTTTCGGCGGAGATGTCTCTCCTTCCTTGATACCAAGACCATTTATGTTTAGTATATCACCCTTTTTCAGTTTCTGCAATGCGGCTAACAAGGCTTCGTCACAGGAAACCTCATCTTCTGTATCACCTTCAGAAGCTTTTCCTGCAGATTCTGACATGCTTTTTTTTGCAAAAGAATTAGAAGCAATCTTCAGATATCCCTCGCTCAGCAAAACTCTGAATGAAGAAAAGAATGCTTCATCCTGAATTTTCGTCACAAGGCTTACCTTCTGATAAACAGCCGGAGGATAAAAAATACTAAGAAAACGTCTCACAACAGTCTCATATACCCTCTGGGCAGTGAGAGAAAGCCCTTTTAAGGCACCAAGACCCTGACCTGTGGGAATAATAGCATAATGGTCTGTAATCTGTTTATCATTGGTGTAACGTGTTTTTGCAATATTTTTATATGAGCCAAGCTCCAACGCCCCCTGGGCGGCATCTGCGGCCTGAGGGTAATTCCGAAGCCCGGAAATATTCTTATAAATTTCTTTTGCCACCGCAGTAGACAAAACCCTGGCGTCTGTTCGCGGATAAGTAACCAGCTTTTTCTCATACAGCTCCTGTACAATGGAAAGCGTTTCATCCGGACTTATTTTAAACAGCTTGGAACAGACATTCTGAAGTTCTGCCAGATTGAATAAAAGAGGAGGATTTTTATTCTCCTTTTTGCGTTCAATCTTCTCTACCGTACAGGTAAGTGGTATCTGCACACTTAAATCGCTGATTAGTTTTTCTGCATCTTCTTTTTTCTTAAAACCATTTTCTTTATATAAAACAGGAGATTGGAAATACCGGCTTCCTTCTACAGCCCTCCACTCTCCATCAAAATTTTCTCCTTCAAGAACAATGCTGCTCATAACTCTGTAAAAAGGTGTTTTCACAAAAACTCGGATCTCGCGCTCACGGCGAACCACCATTCCAAGCACACAGGTCATAACACGGCCTACGGAAATTGCCTGGTATTTTCCTCCAAGATAATTGGTCACGCTGTTTCCGTAACGCAAAGTCAGTACACGGGAAAAATTAATTCCCATAAGATAATCTTCTTTTGCCCGAAGATAGGCTGCGGCGGCAAGGTTGTCATATTCGGAAATATCCTTTGCCTCGCGGATTCCACGAAGAATCTCTTCTTCTGTCTGGGAGTCGATCCATACACGTTTCTGCGCTTTGTCCTTCACTCCCGCCATCTGTGCCACCAGACGGTAAATATATTCTCCCTCACGTCCGGAGTCTGTACACACATAAATGGTATCAATATCGGGCCTGTTCAGAAGCCCTTTCACAATCTGAAACTGTTTTTCCACACCAGGAATCACTTCATATTTAAAATCACGCGGCAAAAAAGGCAGGGTATCTAAACTCCACCTTTTATACTTGATATCATATTTCTCTGGATAGCTCATGGTGACCAGATGTCCTACACACCAGGTCACCACGCAGGTATCAGATTCAATATAGCCATCCCGTCTTGTACCGCCGGATTTCAAAGCTTTCGCAAATTCCTGAGCCACACTGGGCTTCTCTGCTATGTATAAAGCTTTTGACATATTATTTATCTGCACTCATCTTTCTTAATGGCCATGCCAGTAAAAGAGCACCTCCCACCATATTTCCAATGGTTACGATCAACATGCTCTTCAGCATGAGACCTACGGAAAGACCATCTACCAGGCCAAGGCTTACTACAAAAATTCCCATGTTGGCAATACAGTGCTCAAATCCGCTGAAAACGAATGCGGAGATACACATTACGATCATAAGGAATTTACCTGTTTCACTTTTCAGTTTGATTCCGCAGAGTACGCCAAGACATACAAAGAAGTTACACAAAACTGCCCGCATAAACATCTGTCCCATAGGAATGGACAGCTTGTTGTTGATAAAGCCTGCGAAATAATCTGCCGTGCCGGATGCACCTGCTCCAACAAAAAGGAGTCCCAATATTGCACATCCAACAAAATTGCCAAGGTAGCTTACCAGCCATACCTTGCCTGCATCCCCCCAGGATACACTCTTATCAAAGGCGCCAAATGCCATTACCATGTTATTGCCGGTAAACAGCTCACCACCCACCAGGCTGATGAGAAGAACTGCAATGGAGAACACCATAGCTCCTAAGAACTTGCCCCACGCCGGATCTGATCCTGAAAATACGCTTCCTATGACATTACTGTAAATGACTGCCACATCGATAAAGAAACCCGCCATTACAGCACGAAGAAAGTACTTCATGAAATTGCCGTTCAGCAGACCAATTTTGTTTTTGGCTGCATTTGAAACCTTTTGCACATCCTCATAGTTCATAAAAAAACACCTCCGTTTTGTTTTTCCCAATTATAGCACTTTGATGTATTTTTCACAATAGAAAATGATATTTTTTTATCAATTAGGAACTATTTCACAAAAATAAGATGTTTTTTTTGTAAATCTGTCACTTGCCCAATAATCGCACAGGGAAGAGACAGAGAAGACAATCGTTCAACAGCCTCTGAAGCATCCTGAGAAGCAATGCAGATAAGCAGCCCCCCTGATGTCTGCGGATCAAAAACAATATCCTCCCTGACAGCAAGCTCAGACTCATTTACCTTCGTGGTTAAATTTCTCGGCTCAAACAGATTGTTCACGCTTCTGGCGTCACAATTCTTCCACGCAAATCCGCACTCGCCTTCTGCAAATTCCCGGTTACGATACGCACCTGCCGGAATAAATCCCATAGACGCATAATCAAGCGCACCTTTCATAACCGGCAGGGAACTAAGAGAAATACAAAGAGTCTTCTCACTTCCCTTAGCCATCTCCAGAGCATGTCCTGCAAGACCGAATCCGGTTATATCTGTACATGCATGAACCTGAAGATCTGACACCTGATCTCTGGCATATTTATTCAGAGTTGCCATTACCAAAGCCGCATAACCAGCTTCCTCCTCGGATGCCATCTCTCCCTTTACTGCTGTAGAAAGGATTCCTGTTCCAAGAGGTTTGGTAAGAATCAGTACGTCACCGGTTTTCGCTCCAATATTCTTCCACATGAAAGCAGGATTTACAAAACCGGTAACACACAAACCATATTTCGGCTCATCATCCTGAATCGTGTGTCCACCAGCAAGGGAAGCACCGGCCTCAAGCACCTTATCTGCACCGCCTCTTAAGATCTCGCCCAGAATCCCGGGATCAAGACAGTTGGGAAAAGCGGCAATATTCAGCGCCAGCTTAGGCTCTCCACCCATGGCATAAACATCACTTAATGCATTTGCCGCTGCAATCTGTCCGAATGTATAGGGATCGTCCACGATCGGCGTAAAGAAATCCACTGTCTGGATCATTGCCAGATCATCGGAAATACGATACACTGCAGCGTCGTCAGAAGATTCTGTTCCGACAAGTAAATTACTATCATAAAACTTCGGCAGCTTACCCAGAACCTGGGCAAGGGTCCCCGGACCAACTTTCGCCGCTCAGCCGGATGTATGAGAATACTGGGTAAGACGAATTCTCTCTCTGTCGCTCATGGACTCACCTCCTGTCATTTCTAACGTGCTATCTATTTTAACATGAATCTCCTCTATCGTAAACGGTCAATTTCTAATTTCACAAAAAGGAGAATACCATCACCGACAGCATTCTCCCTTACAACGTATTTCTTATTCTGTTTTATTTCGCCTGGATATATCCCTGAGCCTTCAGTGTCTCTGCACAAAGTACAGCACCACCTGCAGCACCTCTTACCGTATTATGGGAAAGTCCGATAAACTTCCAGTCATAAACAGTATCCTCACGAAGTCTTCCGATAGATACGCCCATTCCATTCTCAAAGTTTACATCCTCGGTAACCTGCGGACGGTTATCTTCCTCAAGGTACTGGATGAACTGTTTCGGTGCGCTTGGAAGATTCAGTTCCTGCGGAACTCCCTTGAATTCTACAAGAGCTTTCACAAGCTGCTCTTTGGTAGGTTTCTTTCTGAATTTTACAAATGCTGCTGCAGTATGACCATTCAGAATCGGCACACGAACACACTGGCATGTGATAACAGGCTCTTTTGCAGGAACGATTACGCCATCCTCAACTTTACCCCAGATACGAAGAGGCTCTTTTTCACTCTTCTCTTCCTCTCCACCGATATATGGAATAATGTTATGCTCCATTTCCGGCCAGTCTTTGAAGGTTTTTCCAGCACCGGAAATTGCCTGATAGGTAGTAGCAACTACTTCATATGGCTCAAACTCTTTCCATGCAGTAAGGGCTGGAGCGTAGCTCTGGATGGAACAGTTTGGCTTAACAGCGATGAAGCCTCTCTTTGTTCCAAGACGCTCTTTCTGATATTTAATAACATCGAAATGCTCCGGGTTGATTTCCGGAATTACCATCGGAACATCCGGTGTCCATCTGTGTGCACTGTTGTTGGAAACAACTGGTGTCTCAGTCTTTGCATATGCTTCCTCAATCGCTTTGATCTCATCCTTGGACATATCTACAGCAGAGAAAACAAAATCAACAGTTGATGCAACCTTCTCTACTTCATTCACATTCATAACAACCAGCTGCTTCACAGCCTCAGGCATTGGAGTATCCATTTTCCATCTGCCGCCTACAGCCTCCTCGTAAGTCTTTCCTGCGCTTCTCGGGCTGGCTGCAACTGTTACAACCTCAAACCAGGGATGATTCTCTAACAGGGAAATAAATCTCTGACCTACCATTCCGGTAGCACCTAAAATACCAACTCTAAGCTTTTCACTCATAACGTTCTCTCCTCATTCTTTCCTCTGCGTACATGTGTATTTCTATGACATACTATACCATGTTCTGGAAAAATGCAAGTACTTTCTTAAATTTTATCATGTTAAAGCAATAAATTCATTTAATTCACCAAAATATTCTTGTAAAACAGGATTCTTTGGTTACTTTCCACAGAACTGTTTCGGGAACTTTCCCACCTTTTAGTTCTCCTCCAGATATTTTTTATTACCTGCAATTACCTTTGCCATCACATCCGGGCCTGGTGCTCCAAGTGTCATACGCTTTTCAACGCAGGTCTTCATGCTGATCGCCTCATAAATATCCTGTTCAAATACAGGGCTTATTTCTTTATACTCCTCAAGAGACAGCTCATCCAGGGAAATTCCTCTGTCAATGCATTTCAGAACCAACTGTCCAACAATTCCATGTGCGTCGCGGAATGGAACGCCGTGATTTACAAGATAATCAGCTGCATCTGTAGCATTGGTAAAGCCGTTTTTCGCACTTGCCTCCATATTTGCCTTATTAAACTGCATGGTAGACACCATACCGGTAAACAAAGCAAGGCATCCTTTCACCGTATCAATGGCATCAAACGTAAGTTCTTTATCCTCCTGCATATCTTTATTGTATGCAAGTGGAATTCCTTTCATGGTAGTCAGCATAGAAGTCAGTGCACCATATACACGGCCTGTCTTTCCTCGCACCAGTTCTGCAATATCCGGATTCTTCTTCTGCGGCATAATACTGCTTCCAGTGCTGTATGCGTCGTCAATTTCCACAAAACGATACTCATTGGAATTCCAGAGAATGATTTCCTCGGAAAAACGGCTGAGATGCATCATGATCGTGGACAGCGCTGATAACAGCTCGATCACATAATCTCTGTCAGATACAGAATCCATACTGTTTCTGGTTGGCTCATCAAAATCCAGAAGCTGTGCCGTATAGTCTCTGTCCAGCGGATAGGTAGTCCCTGCAAGGGCACCGGCACCAAGAGGACAGGTATTCATTCTCTTACGGATATCAAAAAGGCGGCTTCTGTCACGACGAAACATTTCAAAATAAGCGCCTGTATGATGTGCCAGAGTAACCGGCTGTGCCTTCTGAAGATGCGTAAATCCTGGCATGTAGGTATGCACATTCTCTTCCATGATTTTCTGAAGTGCCATAAGAAGCTCCTTCACCTCACGGTCAATAGCGTCAATCTCATCACGCACATAAAGCTTCATGTCAAGCGCAACCTGATCGTTACGGCTTCTGCCTGTGTGAAGCTTCTTGCCGGGATCTCCGATACGGTCAATAAGATTGGCCTCCACAAAGCTGTGGATATCTTCGTACTCAGATGTGATCGCAAGTCTGCCTGCCTTCACATCTGTCAGGATTCCTTCCAGGCCTTCCAGAATCTGATCTCTTTCCTCTTCTGTAAGAATGCCCTGTTTTGCAAGCATTTTAACATGTGCCTTACTGCCTCTGATATCCTGCTCATAAAATTTCTGGTCAAATGAAATGGACGCATTGAAATTGTAAACCAGTTTATCGGTTTCCTTTGTAAAGCGTCCGCCCCAAAGCTGTGCCATATATTTCTCCTCATTTCCTACAATTTCTTTCTTGCTTTACTGCATTCAAGTGCTAGTTTAACATATTTATTTCCAATTGCAAAGAGTCTTTCAAAAGTAATTTTTACTTCTTCTCCCGTTCCATACTTTCTCTTTTGGAAAAAACACAGCCGCAGTAATTCTGTCTGTATAGTCCGTACTCATGAGAAAGCTCTATAGAACGTTTATATCCGTTCTTTTTCTTAAAATCAGAGGGCAGATGTTCCACCTTATAAATTTCGGCAAGTTCCTGCCCGATCTCATTTATTTTTCCAGCATTTTTCAATGGGCTGATAGAAAGTGTGGTGGTAAAATAATCGTATCCGCCCTCCTGTGCCAGCTTAGCTGCTGCCTCCATTCGCAGGCGATAGCATTTAAAGCACCGCTCTCCACCTTCCGGAACATCCTCCAGCCCCTTTGCCATGGCATAAAAATCTTCAGGCTTATATTCTCCCTCAACCAGAGTTACCGGATAAAGGAACTCCATCTCGCTGATCAGTCTTCGTATCTCATCTACCCTTTTTTCATATTCCTCTTTTGGAGAAATATTGGGATTATAAAAAAACACTGTAACAGAAAAAAACCTGGAAAGATATTCCAGGACATAACTGCTGCAGGGTGCGCAGCAGGCGTGAAGGAAAAGTCTTGGAACCTTTCCTTCTCTTTGCTGCTGTTCAATTAATTTTTCAAGCTCTTTTTGGTAATTTACATTTGCCAATTCTCTCACCCATTCTTACGATTGTTTCGTACCCGTTTTCTGAATTTTCTATCAAGTCTGCATCCAGCCTTACTTTTCCATTCTGAATAAGCAGCACAATGGTAGAACCTCCAAATTCAAAGTATCCTTTTTCCTCGCCTTTCTTTACCTGACAGGAACCAGAGTTTAAGTTGGTGATTTTTCCAACCATCATGGCTCCAACCTCCATCATGGTAACTGTTCCGAATTGTCTGGTTTTTAACAGGCAGTATTCTCTGGTGTTCTCATGGTAAACCTGACACACATCATTAGCCGCCGGATTTACAGTATGAAAAACGCCGGGAATCTTTACAGCCGGAGATTTCTCTCCATCTGCCACATAACAATAATGATGATAATCATCCACTGTCAGTCTGAGTATTACCGCATAACCGCCAAGATAACGTTCCGCCAGCCTTCTGTTCTTCAGCAGCCGTTCCAAAGTATAAGGAGTATCCTTTATAAAAAAGTGGGAATCACCTCCAATACGGCTGACAGTAACCTTGCCATCGCATGGACTGATCAGTACACTTTCATCTCCTGCTACAGGACGCTGCCCTTCTTTTAGTGTTCTTGTAAAAAAATCATTATAGGAACAAAATTTCTGTTTTGTACATACAGAAAGATCAATATGATTTCGTTCCACAAATCCGGGAATCATACGGGATGAAAGTCTGGTATTTAAAAACCATCCACCAAGCCTGGTAACAAACGGCCGGACCATAAGCCTCAGGCAGAGCTGACCACCCCAGTCATTATAGAGGTGGCGCAGAATTTTATCCTGTCCGTTTTCTTCTATTGTAACATTACCTTTTCTGTCTATATATTTCATAGTACCTCCCGGATTTATCCGAAGTTATGAGAAGACGGATATTTCAGATCCGCTTCCTTACCAGTCTGATACAGTTAAAGCAGATGAAACATCATGGAAAGTGCCAGTGCCACAAGAGCAACAAGAAGGATCACCATGGGATTCTGTGGCTTTTTCACCTTGAAATCACTGATAAACAGCACACCAACCACTACCACTGCCACATGGATCACCAGTAAAAAATTCTTTCCGCAGCTTCTGCGAAGAAGATAAAGGAACGGCAGGATGATCGCCATCGAAGTGATTGGCAGTCCCTGATAATACTGACGAAGATCAGAAGTCTCATTCTGTCTCTTTTCTTCCATTACATTAAAAAAAGCAAGACGGATCACAGATGCCACACAGTACAGACAAAGAATGATAATTCCGGGAATGCGGTCCATTCCAAGACAATAGCAGATCATTGCCGGAAACACACCAAAGCATACCACATCACACAGAGAATCGATCTGGATTCCAAATTTCTTCCCATCTTCTGTACGGTCTTTTTTGGTGCGGGCAATTTTACCATCAAACATATCACAAAGTCCGGACAAGGCCAGACATAAAATCGCAACCTTAAAATCCCCTGAAAGCGCTCTCGTCATACCGAATACGGAAATGGCAAGGCTTATGTAAGTAAGCACTACTGTGTAATCATAAAATCCAAGCATATCGTTTCTCCTTTTTTCAAACGTTCTTCCTTCGCAATAATTATTACATTCTTTGTATCTCTTCATTTTTCCTTCCAATGGTAAGATGTGCCACACAGGTCATAAGCGCGCTGATCAGCATTTGACCGTAGTAAGCTATTCCACGGCTTAACAGCATGGAAGGCAGCAGAAGCGGCCCAAACACCGGCACAAACATAACCATATATAATGTCTCACTGATTCCCATTCCTCCCGGAAGAGGCAGCATATCAACAGAAACCGAAATCACTGCCTGTAAAACCGTAACCGTCAGGATTCCATAGGTATGAAGTCCCAGGGCACGGTACACCCAATAAGTCACCGTAAACAAAATACACCTCTGTACAAATGTAATAATAAATACATTCAGTATGATCCGTTTATGGCTGGCCCAGAAAGCGGCGGTTTCGTGATACTGATCCATAGAGGCCTCCAGCTTTTCCAGTCTGGTCTTCTTCGGCTTCAGAATGCGGATGTGTTCTATGATCTTCAGGCCTTTCACCATGATCCATTTGGCAAGCCCCGGGGCAAATACCAGTATCATCATAGATGTTACACAGAATACATTCAGTCCCACGCCAAGATAGAATACCCACATATAATCGCCCAGATAACCTCTCAAAAAATCGCCTCCGAAAATACAGATCAAAACTCCGATCAGTACCAGAACTGCCTTATAAGTAATGGTGACGATCATCAATACCAGAGTTGTGACAGGAACGGGAAGCTTATCCTTTTTCATGTAGAAAATCTGCATAGGCTGTCCGCCGGAAGCCGACGGTGTAATACAGCTGAAGAAAAATCCCACAAAAGAATATAGTGCACAGTGACTCATCTTAACGCTGGCACCAAGCGTTCGCATCATATAAAAAATGATAACCGATTCGCCAAGGATAAAAAGAACTACACACACAAGGCTCAAAAACAGGTATCTCCCATCTGCTTCCCTTGCAGTGCTGATGATATCCCCGATATCCTTACCACGAAAAACCAGATACATGGTAAGTCCGAAAACGATTACCAGAAATAACAGGTTGAAAACTGTTCGCTTTTTACTCATAATTTTATTTTCTTTCTTAAAATAGTAATAACAGATAGATTACTTTATTATAGCATACCTGCCTTCAAAAGCATATCATAAATTATATTAAAATGGAGGTTTCGTTATGAATCCGCTTCTGGAAGTAAAGGATGTAAGCCTTTCTTACCATAGCCTGTCCGGAGAGACTGCTGTCCTTTCTCATATATCCTTTGAACTGATGCCGGAAGAGTTTCTTGCTGTCGTAGGGCCTTCCGGCTGCGGAAAGTCCACTTTACTGAATCTGATCTGCGGACTGCTGCCTGCTGAACAGGGTACCATTCTCATGAATGGAGAACCCATTTGCAAAAACAGTGCCCGTATTGGATATATGCTTCAGAAAGACCATCTTCTGGAATGGCGCAGTATCTACCGCAATGTACTCCTTGGTCTGGAAATACGCAAAGAGCTTACTAAAGAAAATCTCGCGCACATAGACCATATGTTAAAGCTCTATGATCTGGACAAATTCCGCAGTAATCGTCCAAGCCAGCTTTCCGGCGGCATGCGTCAGCGGGCGGCACTGATCCGGACTCTCGCATTAAGACCGGATCTTCTGCTCCTTGATGAACCTTTCTCGGCTCTTGATTACCAGACACGGCTAAATGTAAGTGATGACATTGGAAAAATCCTGAAAACGCAAAAGAAGCCGGCAATTCTTGTCACGCACGATATTTCTGAAGCCATCAGTATGGCTGACCGGGTACTGATTCTCTCACGGCGTCCCGCTTCTGTAGTAAAAATCGTGCCCATTAACCTGGATTTGAAAGACCGCACCCCTCTTGCCTCAAGAAATGCCCCTGCCTTCAAATCCTACTTTAACCTGATCTGGAAGGAGCTGAATCAGAATGCATGAACCCTCGCATGCCCAAAAAGCATATCTTGCCCGGCAGAAAAAGGACCGTCGCCTTATTGTAAGCGCAAGGCTTCTGGTCTTTCTTGTTTTTCTGGCGCAATGGGAAATCCTGACAAGAGTTGGCTGGATCGATTCATTTATCTTTTGCAGCCCCTCCATAATCTTAAAAACCTTCCTGGAAATGTCCCTGGATCAATCTCTGTTTATCCACATTGGCGCTACCCTGAAGGAAACTCTTCTCAGCTTTCTCTTTGTGGTAATATTCGGACTTGGCATCTCCATACTTCTATGGGCCTGCCCAAGGCTTGCCAAAATAGTGGAACCATACCTGGTGATCCTGAACAGTCTTCCAAAATCTGCTCTGGCCCCCCTTCTGATCGTATGGCTGGGTGCCCGCCAGCGCACCATTATTGTAGCCGGTATGTCCGTTGCCATTTTCGGTTCTATTCTGAACCTTTATACCGGCTTTGGGGAGATCAGTCAGGAAAAATTAAAACTGATCCGAACCCTGGGAGGCGGCAAAAAAGAAGAACTGTTAAAAATTGTTCTGCCTTCTTCCGTCCCCCTCATTCTTGCAAATATGAAGGTAAACATCGGACTCTGCCTGGTTGGTGTGATCATCGGAGAGTTCATCGGAGCCAGGCAGGGACTTGGCTATCTGATCATATATGGCAGCCAGACATTCCAGCAGGTACGCATTCTGATCGTTTTTCCAAAGACTTCCACTGCCTTGCTTTCCAACTTTCTATAACGAAGTATTTTTGAATTCTGCTTCAAAACAAACAAAAAAATTATATTCTCTCTTCCAGACAGTCAAACGCAATTCTTTCGTCGCCTCTTTCAAGATGAATAATGCCGCATTCTCTGAAACCAAATTTCTTAAGCGCTCCCTGCATTGGTTTGTTATCTTCATGGGTATCAATGCGCACATATCCGCTTTTCTCCATGCCGTAGGAAAAAGCAGCTTTCGTCACTCCTCTTACTTTCCCGTCAGAGGCCACCCTGTGAATAACTCCGTATGGATTCTGTATGCTGTGCCAGGTCCCATTTTCGATCACACGGTACGTGGGATCTTCCCCCATAAAAAATACAAATGTTCCTACGATTTTCCCGTTTTCCTCACACACATGGGAAATTCCCTGTTTTATATCATTCTCCACAGTAGAAACCTCTGGATAACGGTCTTCCCACTGGTTTGGATTACCGTTATTCTTCATAAATTCTCTTGCAGTTTTATATAAATTCAGAATCTGTGGAAGATCCTGCCATGTGGATTTTCGAATATTCATAAATATGTTCCTCGTATGCTTTCATTCACTTATATGTTATTGGCAAATTTTTTCAAACACGTTTCAGTATAGCATATCGGAAATCTTCACTGCAATAATGGATTTTTCACCTGTTTGTACCAGTTCCAGGTGGTCTGGATAGATTCCGATCTTTTCTGTCTTTTCCAACAGACACAGGACACAGGCTTTTGAAATGGAATTATTTTGCCGCAGGAATTGCCGGATCTCCCTGAGACGATTTTCCACTCTGTCATTCTGAACCGAATTTCCCGGATGTTCCTCTGTATTTGCCATGGTTTTCCTGATCCTTTTTTCTAATTTTCTTTGTAATTCACACTGTTTTTCCCTGAAAACGGATTCTTCTATGATTCCTTCCAGATATTTATCCAGAAGAAGCTTCTGCTGATGTTTTATCATATTCCCCGCCCGTTCCCAATTTTTTTGTTCTCTCTTTTCATATTCTTCCATGCATTCTTTCAGAATTCCCATAAAAGCCTCTGTAAGAACGGGCTCTGAAAATCTGAATTCTGAATTTCCAAGAAGAGAAAAAAGAACTGACTCTTTTAAATGAATATTCTCACATCCCCCTGTCCTGCCCTCCCTTTTTCTTCCCTGTTCCAGATATGTCCGGCATTTCCATTCATGGACATTATCCTTTTTCCGCCTTCTTGTTGTCCTGTAAAAAGGTGCACCGCAAAGACCACAAACCAGCTTTCCACTTAAGCTATACTTTCCTCTGTTTCTTCCATATTCCATTTTTACAGGTGGTTTATGTGATTCTCCTTCCAGATTATTCCTTCTTCTGTCAATTTCCCGGTTTGCAGCTTCCCACAATTCATCCGAAACTATAGCCGGAATGCGTTTCTCATAAATGAAAAATTGTTCTTCCGAATTTTTTATAGTCTTTCTTGTGTCAAAATCATAATGTTTCTGATTCATCACCACAGTCCCCTTGTTAATGGGATTACGGATCATACGGCGAATATCTGAATCAGAAAAAGGACTTCCATTACGTTTTCGGATTCCTTCTTCCCGCAAAACCTGAGAAATCCTTCTGCTGCCCAATCCAGTGGCACAAAGCTGATACATTTTTCTTTTCACCGCTGCCTCTTCTTCCACAATTGTGAAACTTTTGTCGGCCATTTTCCGATATCCGTAAGTATTGGAAGTAAGCATCAGGGCGCTTCCTGTTTTCTGCCGGTTCCGGTGGGCATTGTTGATCTTTCTGCTTAACTCCCGGCTGTATTCCTCTGCCAGAATTGCCTTAATGCCGGTGATCAGTGCGTCATCCGTATTGTAAAAACGGTTTTCCAGGTACAGATACAGCTGCTTTTTACTTGTCACCAGACGATCAATAAAAATATACCAGTCGCGGGTGTTCCGCATCAATCTGTCCTGTGATTTTATCACCACAATCTCAAACTTATCTCTAAGAAGATCTGCAAAAAGTCTCTGATATTGTTCTCTTCCCCTGGTACTGGTGCCGGAACGGCTTTCAATATATTCATCCTCCAATGACCAGTTCAGGCGGCGGACGCATTCTCTTGCCTCCGCCGCCTGTCTTAAAAGGGCGTCCCTCTGGCGCTCTTCCTCTGTGCTGCACCGGCAGTAAATTACCGCCCGCATCCTAAAGCACCTCTGTATTTCTTAATTCTTTCCAGCAAGTCCGCCCTTTCTGCCGGAGTGATCTGATTTTCTTCTGCCAGAATATCCACAAGCTTCTCCAGAACTACCTTTCCCTGAGTCCTGATAAAAGCTTCTTTTCTTGTTTGTGAAAGCTTTGACAGTTCATTCGCCTGCATATGCCATCACCCATTGGTAACCCTTGTTTTATAATATGTCTCTTCTTGCTTCAATGTCACAGGCTCTAGCCCACTGGTGGTTTGTCCAGCATGTGCCATTCCCATTCCGGGTCGATCACCTGATCTGCGGTTTCCAGAACTGCACAGTCCTTATCACAGCCATCCACTGCACAGACACAGGCCATTCCTGCTTTTTCCAAATGTCCCGGCACCCCTTCATAGCGCACACACCAAAGTCCACGATAATGCATTCTTTTGCACAAGCCATATTCATATTCGTATTTTACTGTTTTCTCTGACATTATTTACCTCTTTTGTCACTTTTTTATTTTTCATTTTTCCACAGCACATTTCTGCCATCCTGATAAATACATTCCATCGCCAGTCTGATGTTTGGTTTTTCTGTCATAGGATCTTCAGCTCCAACAGACAGCGTATATCCATTTTCCAAAAGTGCCGGGACATCTTGGGTTTCAAATGCCGTCTTCGTAATAAGCCGGGTTTCCGGCAAAACAGAGGAAAGAAGCATATTCACCGTTACCTTCTCTGCCATTTTTCCAGAGGGATCCTCCAGATACAGATATACCGGCCAGTTTTGATAAAACGGGGCAACACCATCGTTATTCCAGGTCAGCCACAAACAATCCTTTTCTCCCTCTTTTTTCCAGACAGCCTCTGAGATTCACAAACGGTATCCCATATTCAAAAGCACTTCTTCATACCCCTCTTTGTACTGGATATCTGCATATTTCGGTCCTAAAAATGTGGTATGGGATTTCCTGATCAGTTCCACAGTCTGATCCAGATCTGTCACCAGCAGCTGTTCCATAGAAACTGAACTGGTAAACTCGCCTCCGGAAGGAGCTGTCTTCCAAAAATCCGGCATCGCCTTCAGCGCATCTTCCTCTTCAGCCTGTCCGTAATCTCCCCCTTCTTTTATCCAGGTCAGCCATTCCTGTGTGGACTCCTGATATCCGGTCATATCATTATACAACCCCATTCCATAATCTTCTGCAATATGGAATGGTCTTCTCATAAGCATGGCAGTTCCCGGAAAAGCCTCCATCCAGGGTATGACATACTGGTTTCTTACAGCTTCTACAGGAATTCTCGTGATTCCCTCACTGTAATTTACATGCCATTCTCCCCAATGTCCAAGGCTGCCAAGTTCAATATAACTGATCAGTCCGTCTTTTCCAAAATGCTCTCCAAGGGCTTTGATTGCCCGCTCATGCTCTTCTATAAAAATCTCATTGTTGTAATCCGGGGAATATCCTTTTCCATATTCACCGTCATACCAGGTTCCATCTTCCCCTGTCTTCTCATACAGCCACTTTGGGATATCCATATGTTTCTCATCACCGGGAATGTCACAGACAAAACGCAGGATCATGTGCCTGCCTTCTTCCTTCCATCTCTTTGTCTGGTTTTCCTCTTCTATAGCATTCCAGGCATAAACGCCTTCTTTTGGTTCCAATTCAGCCCAGGTAATATCCATATACAAAAGGGAAATGTCTTCTGATACTTCCTCATGCCAGGCACTTGGTGCATATCCCATAAGCGGATTTCCAAAAATCTCCCGGGATTTCTGAAAGCGCTTTTTACTTTCATTTCCAAAAGGCCACCACCGATAACCTGCACCAGCTGCCAGAACGACTATCAAAATTAACAGCAGCACTGCCAGAACTTTTTTCATCCGTGATATTCTCCATTATACTGAATCAGAGTTACATCCTCTATGTTTTCTATACTACGGATTTTTTCCATAAAGTCCATGTCATTTTGCCTGCAGAATAACTCTACAGCCATCTCTGTTTTTTCTTTTCGCATGGTCTTGGATTTGATAAAATATTTTCTTTTTCCAAAGCAGCGGATCACTTCATCTCCCGCCTGATCTCCTGTGTAATGGATCACTGCAATATAGATTTTTCCATTCTGCTGTTTGTGATAAAACAATACGATCATCAGGATCATGATCACAGCCGCAAGAAGCGCCAGCACATACATTCCCGCTCCCGCTGTGATTCCTGTGGTGATCGCCCAGAACAGATACAAAAGATCCATAGGATCCTTAATTGCTGTACGGAAACGGACAATGGACAACGCTCCTACCATACCAAGTGAGATTACCACATTCGTACTGATTGCCAAAGTCACCATACAGGTAAGCACCGTCATTCCCACCAGGGTAACAGCAAATGTTCTTGAAAAAACAACTCCCGCATAAAACTTCCGGTACACCAGATAGATCAGTGCACCCAGAAGAAGCGCTGCGAGCAGAGCACCAATAATTCCCGGAATATCATACTGAGTAAACGCTCCTGATTCCAATACAGACTTCTTTATCACATCTTTTACACTCATGAATGCATCCTCCCTTTTCTCTCGTCTGAATCTTGTATTTCTCTTTTTTATGTCTCACACCAATACTCAAAGCCATTCCTGTATCTCGTTTTTTCATAACAGAGTACATACTTGGATACTGCTGTAAATTCCGCTGATGGCGGAGGCAGGATATCCCGCAAAAGCTGCGGCAGCATCTGGGTGAATTTTACTTCCATAACCAGCTTTCCCGGTTCCAGAACCGATAAGGCAGGCAGTGTACTGTCAAAAATGTTATAACTGCCTACGGCAGCCCTTACATCCATATCAAACGTGATCCGCACAGTTCCCTCATCCATAATCCATGGTACCCGGTCATAATCTACAATAGTTCTTGGACGCATCATATTGCAGGTACACTCAACATAAAACTCCTGACAAAGCGGATACTGGCTGTGAAGAAGAAATTCATACTCTCCATTCAGGATTTTCTCCACTTCTGCCCTGGTAAGAGGTGCACTTTCTTTGTAAATATAGCTGCCAAATTTCTTTTTTCGCTCTAATTTTATAAATTTGTCATTATTGTTATAAATCCGGATCCTGTATTTTTTTCTCATAAGAACACCTGCTTCTTTTTCCTCGTAAGCGCTGTTCCAATAATCATCAAAATACAGACTTCGGATAAAATATCCCTGCTCCCCTGCATGTGGATCCGGCCGCAAAAATGGCTTCAGCCTGAGAGTGAGCATTTCTTTTTCACTGGTACTGATCAGATATTTCCATTCATTTCGAAATGCTTCCCTGCTTTTATTCCTCATAAATATCTTCCTCGATCTGCCCGTCTTCCGTTACATAGATACATTTCATACCATAATGCTTTCCTTCATCTGTAACATAATAATCAAAGGCATCCTGTGCGTCTCCTTCTTCATTGAACGCACGCACACGGATGAAATACTGGCCAGCTTCCGGAAGGGAAACCTGGGTCTCCGGGATCTGAAGCCCCTCCTGTGAATAGATCACATCCTGAAACAGATAATCCTTTGCCACTTCCACAGAATAGGTAATATCTTCTGCATCAAAGGAATACGAAGGATCCCATGTTATTTTCATTTTCTCACCATCAGTCTCAGGAACACCAATATAAAATGGCATAGGCTTACTAAGACTCTCGACATACAGCTGATAATTCTGTTCTATTTCTTTTGGGAGTGCAGCAGCAATCTCATCATACTGTTCGCTAGTAAGGGGTGCATAAAACTCATCAGGCATCTCATAAAGATAGGACTTCACCACAGTCTTATAATTTTCGATCATGGTGCCCAGTCTCTCTTCGCTGAGATATTCTTTCAGATCCAGAATCGCTTCATCCAGCTTTTGCCGAAAATGATCTGATTTCAGGCATCTCTGGAATAATAAATTTCCCCAATAGTTGCTGATGCCAGATTCCCAGCTTTTATGATCACTAAAACCAGTCATATTATATTCTGACCTCATCAGACAGTTATCATTATCCCAAGGGATAAAATACCAGGTATCCGAATTCAGCGGGCTGTATAAATACATATTTCGATTCTGGGTATCCACATTTCCCATCAGTATCTGAAAACCCATCCAGTATGTGAGATTTTCCTCATCAAAATAGTCTTCCAGAATTGTATCAATAGGGATGCTATAGTCATTCACCGCATCCAGCATTTGGATCAGCTTACTGTTATCTGTATTTCCCTTTGTTTCCAAAAGTTCTTCAAAAGCAGTGCTGTCATAGGTTGGATCACTCTGAAGCTTTATCACATCTTCATTTCTGTAAAATTCAAAATAGTTTATTTTGTACAGCTGTCCATTGGAATCCAGTCCATGATTCTTCAATCCAGTCTTATTTAACTGTTCTACCTGTGTATACAGTCCATAATCCTTAAATTCGCTGTCAGCAGAACCGTCCGTAGTGTCTTTTACATACAAATGTACAAACTGGGTTCTCAGACCGATCAACTGCGGAATGCCCTTCAGCAGGTCATACGCAAGCTTGTTTCGGAATCGCATTCCTTCTGTCATATGCTTGTTCAGATTGATGGTTCTCTGCCCACGCCAGGTCCCTTTATTCTTCTTCAGTTCGATCTTATAGTTTTTCTGGGCATTTCGGCTTGAAGTCTGCCCGCGGATCTGTACCGTGGCATTTGGAACATTTTCACCATATCCTACCATTCCTTCTACGGGACCGTTCTCATCTCCCACCTGTAAAAGTGCAGCTGTCTGATACCGTTCTACTCCCATCTCTTCATAATCATAAGTAGAATAGCTGTTGATTTCCTTCCAGGTATGGTCTGTATTTTCTGAAGAATTCCCTTTTGAAACAGTCAGATACATGGTAACCACGCTGGTATCCTCATCGTTCTCATAAAGACTGTCTTTATCCCGCAAATGGACCTGATCGATTTCCTGGGTATCTGCCTTTTTTACCTCCTGGGATTTTACCGTTTCCTCTTCTGTTTCTATATTTTCCTTTGCCTCTTCTGACACAGACTCCGTCGTTCCGATACAGCCTGTGCACATGGAAATGATCATGATCCCGGCAAGAATACATGCTGGTTTTCTATATTTTTTCACTTTTTCTGACTCCTTTCCAGTTTTTCACTGAGAAAATAACCAAGCCTGGAAAATTTTCCTGTTTTCTCCTGTATCACAACAGGCTGCACACTCAAAATATAATAGGGCAGCCGCTTTGTATAATAGTCCAGACGAACTACTGCAAGAAGAAAAAACAACGCACTGCCTGCCAAAAATCCAAAGCCATAATATACCTTTGGAAAAAGCAGGGAAATTACCGTAAATATCACAGTTCCTCCTGCAAAACACCCGGAAGCAGCCAGGGCTCCTTTATAATCTGTAAAATATAACAATAAAAGAAGCATGGTATTTGCCACTGCATAAATTCCGTAGCCTACACAAAGAGTTCTGAAATATCCTTCCATAAGGTCATTAAAACCAAGGGGCAGGTATTTCAGAATCACTCCTCCCAGAGAAATGGCCAGTGCCGTAGCAAGAAGCTGCTTTAAGGCCGTGTATTTTAATTCCACGTTTAATACCTTTCTCATTTCCTCTCCTGCCTGTGTAATATCTCCCACAGCACCTTTATCATTAAATAAACTGTAATAGGTTTTGTATTTAGGATAAAAATTCACTTCCACAGAAACCACAAAATTTACCGTAGTTACCAGAATCGTAAGAAACGCTACAAGAGCAGGCACATCGTGATAAGGCGCACCCACAAAAAGTCCCTGCACCTTCACCTGAAGCGGTCCGATCCACATGATCACCAGATGGGCAAACAAACCAATATTAATAAAAAGTCCTGTAAATGCAAGGGGCAGAAACTGATCCACCCATCTAAGAAAAAGAAAAGCTCCCTTTTCTCCCTGGGGAAAATACTGATATAAAAGAATTACGTCCCACAAAAGCATTACCCCGTAACCGATCACAACTGCAAGCAAAAGTGCTTCCACATGGGGAATTCCAAGCCATAGCAGGATCCAGCCGGATAAAAAGGTAAGCGCAATGGAAGCTGTAAAAGACAGCAGGATTCCTCTGTAGTCCTTGATCGCAGTAAGATAACTCATTGCATTCCAGGTAACGATCAGTTCTCCAAAAAGCCACAGACACAAAAGTCCATCCACAAGTCCCGCCCCGGAAAAAACAAGGAAAATCCCGTACAGGATTCCGCCTGCTGCCAGCATGATTCCTGAAGATCCCCAGAAAGAAGGTAAAACCATATCATATTTTTCCTCATACAACATATCTGCAATAAACCTTGTAACTACCATGGACAAAAAACTGGTAACTGTCAGGGAAGACAAAAGAGTGTAAGTGATCATGCACACAAGCAGCTCCCGGCTGTGCCTGCTGCCTCCTGTTTGATCACAGAGATACATCACTCCAAGAAGCAGCAGGATTCCAAGAAGCATAGGACCGGTACACACCACTCCCGCATATCCGTAGGCTCTGAAGGAGGCAAACAGTCCTGGTTTTTGAAACAGTTTTTTCAGTTCAAATCCGATTCCAGCCATTCTTTTCCATCACCTCCTCATACAGTTCCCGATACAGACGGATCATACGCTCCTGCCTATAATAAGCATTTACCCGATTCTGACCATTTTGGCCCATGCGAAGCCGTCTGCTTCTGGATTCACACATCTTCTCCATAGCAAGAGCCAGTCCGTCACGGTACATAGGCGGTACGTAATACCCAGCCTTGCCGTACATATCCTCTTCCTTTCCCTCCAGAAGTTCCCGGCAGCATCCCACATCTGTAGTAACACAGGGACGCCTTGCAGCAAAGGACTCCAGTACAGACAAAGGCTGCCCTTCTGAAATACTGGTAAGAATGGTAAAATCCAGTTTTTCCATATATTTTACAATATCCACCCTTCCCGTAAAAATAATATTTTCTAACCTCAGCTGTTTTACCAGCTCATAGCATTCCTGCGCATATTCCTCATCGTCAACACCACCCATAATATGAAGTCGCACATTTTTCACATGGGCAGACAGCTCAAAAAAGGCATAGATCATAGTCTTGATATCCTTGATAGGTGCAAGCCTTACCACCGCCCCAATATCCACCCAGTCATCTTCCTCTTTCAGGGGAATTCCCGACAATCTGTCATAATCGATGCCGTTTTCAATCACTCTGCACTTTTTAGGGGAGCACCCCATCTGGATTTGGGTCCGCATCGCATTTGTAAAAAGACTGGTTACACGAAATGACCTTTGATAGATCATATCTGACAGCATATAAAAGAAGGAAATCCATTGTTTCTTAAAAGATGAAGCCACCCATTTGGCACGTATGATTTCTTCCTCTCTTTCTCTTGTATAGATTCCATGTTCAGTAAGAAGAACATCCTTTTTGTATACATAACCTCCAAGACAAGCCAGAAGTCCGCCATAGCCGGTACATATGGCGTGATATACGTCCGCCTTTGGAACCTCACTTCCCATAAGATACAGTACGGGAAGAAGCATGGAGCGCATAGTATGAAAAGCATCTGCAAACGCAATATACGGATATTGCTCCTGACAGATTTTCATAAGAAGATCCAGGAACGTCTCACTTTTCAAAAAAGCCATAGGATTTAAGTGTTTGTCATGATACAGGGAAAACAGAGTCTCCCAGTCCGGTCTTCCCATCTGCATCAGCTCACTTAAGCTTTTTAATTCTTTTTCTGAAAAAACATGGGACATTTTTCCCTTTTCTTTTACTTTTAGGGCATCATCCAGAAAAACCTCGTAAACCTCAACAACATTCTTTGGAAGCTCATAGACAAATTTTCCCCTTTTTTCTGCATTTGCCCCTATGACCCATAGCACAAATTCATGCTCCTGCATCTGATTAATATACTGATGCATCCATGTGGAAACACCACCAAATACATAAGGATAACATCCTTCCAAAACCAGACAGATTCTCACTGTTTTCTCCTTTTTTCTGCATTTTCAATACTCAATAGTCACATTTTCCTGCTCTGCACTCAGCAGATACAGATTTCCTGCCGCCTGGGTTAATTTTCCCCCGGTCACATGCAGCGGGGTTCCTTTATTCAGTCGCACCATCAGATATGCCTGGTCGTAAAAATTTCCCAGATGAAGATGTACCTCGTTGTCTGTGATCTCTTTCTCCACAGTCAGGGCACTATATCTTTCAATGGCTCCGGATAACTCAGAGCCTGTAAGATTTCGAAGTGCCGGAGCGGCTTCATTCATCCAGGTCATATACTCATCCAGCCGTTGTTTCAGCTTTTCCCAGCCAAGGGCAGCGCCTCTGTCCTCATCCAGAAGGTCATCCGGATGCATAAAATGTGTATTCACAAAATGCATATTCAGCTCAGACAAAGCTGCCATCTGCATATAAGCATCAATGATAGCACCGGAAATAATACGAGGCTGCTCCACAATTTTATCTTCTGCCACCTCAAATTCCTGAACATAGGCATATTCACCTGAGAAATAGTTGCTTGCAATAGTGCGGATCTGTGGGTACATAGAGCCAAGCAATGCCCTCCCCTCTTCTGACAGCACATTCGATGGTGGAACATAAACAGACATTTCCGTTTCCGGAAACATTTCCTTTCCAAAATTGATCAGCTCTTTCATCCCTTTTTCCATAGCAGAAAGGCTTGTCCAGGTATTATATGGAAGTACCTCTCCATAATCTGTGTTTGACAAGCTCAGGGGCTGATGATTATAGCCGTGATAGCCCAGTTCACCGCCCTGATGCAGGATCATATTTCCAAAATACTGGAACCGCTGTACATCTTCCTGGCGCTGGGTTTCTCCATCTGTGTCATCCTCATAATTCTCGATCATAACCCCCGTATATTTCACATTGTGCTTTGCTGCAAGGGCGATCATATCCGGCCACCAGATATTGGTATAGAAATCTGCAATGCTGGTTCCATAATCCCTTTTTACATAGGTTCCATCTCCGCTTGGGACAGGAGATGGAAAATCATCCAGATAAAAAACGGAGCCATTGATCACCGGATATACCCCAACATCTGTTAAAAGGCTGTAGGACGCAGCAAAAAATCCTCTGCAGGCCTTTTCACATAGTCCAAAATTATCTACTACAAATTTTCCTTTCCCATAATCGTTCTCCCAGATCAGGGGAACTCCTGAAGGGTCATCCGCCCAGGCATATACCTTTGCGTGCTGGGTTAATTCCACAGCCCATGCAGATTCGTAGGCATCTGTGATCTCATAGGCCTGTCCTCCTCCGATAAGAAAATCTTTATCAAAATAAATACTATTCACCATAGTATCGGTATAGCCTGAAGATGCAATTCCAAGCTTCTGCTCGATAACCGATACATAAGTATCCTTTTGGAGAGTGAGGGCAAACATGGCGCTGCCGCCTGCTTTTACCCAGTCACTGATTCTTAAAACATCTTCTTTTAAAGGATTCAGATCACTCAAAAGAACCACCACGGTCTCATATCCAGACAGATCCGCAGGAATACCCTCACAGCTTGCATCTATCAGGTCCACCCCCACTTTCATATCCTGAAAGATCTGTTCAAACTGAGTCCATGCCATGGTGCTATTCTCCTGGTTCGTATCCATAAGGACAAGGCAGGTGGATTTTAAATCCTTCACCGCCTCCTTTTTCGTAACCAGCTTATCTGTATCCAGATAACTTAGGGGTTTTGCACTTTCCCGATAGGACAAACCGGAACGTTCCGCAAACAAAATTGCTCCTATAAACAAAAAACAGCCCAGAATCACCAGAATTCCTTTAAATTGAAAATTTTTAATCTTTTTTATCCAATCAGCCAAAATTCCAGTGCCTCCTTTCCCTTTGAGGAAAGATAAATGTGTTCCTCTTTCAAGGCTTTTAAACTTTCTTTTATTTCCCTTCCCATTTTCCGCTCTGCCAGATATCTGATTTTCCAGATCCAGTATTCTTCACTTCTGTGCCAGTTCTGATCCATTATTTTCAGTGTTTTTTCTGCCAATGCAAAGTCACCTTGTACCATAAGATTTTCCATCAGACACACGCAAGTGTGAAGATTTACCTTTTGCCCAAGCTGCTTTAACAAAAGCTGTGTATACTGTTTTCTCTGGATCTGTTCCATCTGTTTTTCCGTAAATCCCTGACTCAGATACTCTTTTAAAAAGTCACAGTATTCTTCCAGAACAGCAGGATCATCCGGTGCATCCATATATTTCTTCTCAATTTTCTGCTGTCTGTAGTCATATTCTTTAGACAGCTCCACCATGGCTGTGATTGCATAGTGAACCACCTCCACATCCTCGTTCATACGTGCCTGCTTTAATAATTCTACATATTCCCCCGGATCATCGTTCAGAATATTCATGATCAGTTCCCGTCTTTTCCCAGGATCATTCAAAAGAAGCGCCTCTTCTAAAGGAACTACATCCCTGTCGTTTTCCTCTCTCGTCTGAAACATGTTTTTATAAATTTCTTCATTGACTCTAAGCTTTTCCACCCCTACTTTTTTCACCTGATCCGCCCCTGAAAAAATCTGAAAATGGATCAGCAGTACACATACAGGTCCCCAGACCGGTACAAATAAAGCAAGCGGCAGCATATACATCTTTACTTTCAAAAGACCGGTACGTATTCCAAGCCAGATCAGTATGCAGATTACCATATGTATCATAAGAGCAATCAATCCAATTGCGATTTTCATCATGCTTTCTCTCCTGCCAGCTCTTTTTTATCCGGGGAATCAATCACTTTGCCCTCAAACCCTTTTCTTTCCAGACGTTTCAGAATAAGCGGCAATGCCTTGTCGTCTGCCTGTGTAAGAATCAGATACAATTCTCCCTCTGAAGAAATACCGCGTACATCATTTTCTCTGATACAGCCATCCAATGCCTCGTCTGCCTCTTCCACAGTCATATTCGTAAACTTCAGTTTCAGAAGAACGTAGGAAGCCATCTTCTGCTCACGCATGGAGTGCTGAAGCTCCAGGCTTTTTTCAAAATATTCCGGCTTCAGGATTCTTGTCTTTTCCACATATTTCTTGTATTCTGTGGCCTCCTGATATTCAAGGGCACGCAAAAGTGATGTTTCTACCAGACCGCATAAGATCTGAAACAGATTCATATAATATAACGTCAGCTGCTCATTCCCAGCTTTCTGAATGCAGATAAGCATTACCAATTCTCCATTCCGATGAATACCAGCCATATACATAGGATAACCGCTTACAAATTCCCGGTTCGCCCATACCTGCCCCTTTTCCAGAGTCTCCATCGCAAGGGTATACGCACTTAATTTAATGGAAGCCTTGTACATTCCCTGTGCCTTGGGCGATGCAGCTTCCAGTCTGCCATAGCCGTTTTTCTGGCCAAGGGAATAAAAAGCAAAGGTTTCGTTCTCCAGAACCTCTTCCATAATGTGCATGGTCTCAATAAACAGCTCCTGAGGCTGTACAATATCCAGTTTTCTGGTAATATCAAAAATTTTACCAAAACTGTCCTTGCTTCCCAAAATCTGTTTTTTGTAGTTTCTTTTATCCTGAAGAGTTTCCTGATACAATTCCCGAATAAAAAGATATTTTCCCCGGATCAGCTGATTTTCCTCGGTGATAAATTCCTGATTTTCTTTATTTTTCATACGTACATAGCCGCACACGGCACCTGTCGCAAAATAAAAAATGAAAGGAATCCAGTTGACAGGCTCATAAAAAAGGGTATACCACTTTGTTCCCTGACTTTCATATGCCAGGAGCAAAGATACACCTTCTGCTGCAGCTCCCGCAATCCCATATCCCAATCCATAAAGACTTCCAAATAAAACGATGAACACAAGCCGCAGATCGATCATTTCAAACTGGGCCTGATTTCCCAGAAGACGCTGCAATAACTCAAATCCCCAAAAGCAGATCACAAACTCAAATATCCGCAGAATTTTTTTATTGCGGTTCCAGAGACTGGCAAGCCAGTTCATTTTTTCACCGTTATTTTTGGTGTTTTCTTTATATTCTTCATACATTTCCGAAATATGTTCCAATATAGAAATCTTTGGAAACCAGTTATAATTTATGCGAATCTGTTTATCATCTTCTTTGATTCTTTCTGTTACAGCACTGCTTTTATAGACAATGGAAACCGAAGAAAGGATTTTTTTCAAATTTTCCGCCATCTCCTGAAAATGGATACCAAATACATCTGGCACGTTCAGGATTTCTTCTTCATCATTCCAGTTATCATAAAGCTTGTACATCAGCTCTGCAAGATCTATAGGATATAAAAAATAAGCATTCTGGTCTGGTGCTTCCTGAAAAAACAGCTTCTGATTCTCCTTTGCAGCTTCAAAAATCCGGTAAAAGAAATCTTTCTTGTAAATCCCGGAGCACAAATAAGGCGTCCGCAATATTTTCACCCTCAAATCATACAGCTTCGCATAACGTCTGCACACATCTTCTGCATTCTCTACCAGCAAAGTCTTGCCTGTAGGCATATCGAACATTCCTTCCGGCCCTGTTACATAGAGAAAATGGCGCTCCTGTCCTTTCCTGCAATATTGCAGAATCTTGCGAAGATTTTCCGCCTCTCCTTCTAACGCTCCGTGAAAGGTCAGATAATTGGAAAAATAAACCACAGCCTCAAATTCATAAGTTCTGAAAATATCCTCCAGTTCCTTTTCTGATTCCGGAAATGGTCTGGAAATAATTCCTTTTCTTCGCACTGTCTTCAGCATTTTATTTCCCAGCACCACCACCTGGCATTCCGGAAATGCTTCCTCTATAAATTTCATTGTCACATAACCGGTATTTCCGGCCAGCAAAACCTTCATATATCTTAGCTCCTGTTATCATTAGAATTACTTCTGCCGTTTAGCATACCTTATTTTGTCCAAATTTCCTACTAAATTTTTTTTAAATTTTACTGACTTTTTTCTTTCAGAATGTGTTTTCACTTCTTCAAGCTTACCTGGGTGCTGATGTCCATTGTAATTTTATGTGTGATTGCCATGATCCTTTATGGCGTGCTCTCCTTTATTGAAAAACATTATTTAAAAAAATTATAGGATAAGGACACTTCAGCACCAGCTAGTAAAACCTTAAAAGAGGGAACGTGTCTCTTTTTCACACGCCCCCTCTTTTTCTCTTTACTCCAATTCTTCTGCCAGCTTTGTCAGCCATTTTACCGCATTTTCCGTATGCTCGGAATTTACCAGAACTCCGATCCGAATAGGTTCATAAAACACCTCAAAATTATCAGCCAGCTGATCAGATGTAATACTGATACTGTATTTGTCCTCCTGATCTCCAAACGCCTTATAGACATCTTCTGGGAGAAGCTGTGTAAGATCTGCAAAATACTCTTCTTTATTCTGGAATCCCTTCATATATTCCGAAGAGCCTACCAACAGATCCACAGCTTTAGCTGCCACCTTTGTAGTAAATGCCATCTGGCTGTAAGACTCAAGTGCACCATCTTCGCCTGTACGAAGGCTTTCATCAACTGTAACGATCTGATATGGGTCTTCTTCAATTCCCAAAGCCTTCTGTACCATCTGCTCTGCTTCTTCCTGCTTCGTTCCGTAGGAATCAACGACCATGACCGTAAGGGCAGTTTTGATTTTGGAATTATGATACATATCTTTCACAAAAAAAGCAATCAGAACTACTCCGATCACAGCTGCCATCTGCGGTTTATAGTAATTCCAGATATACTGAAGCTTACCGCCCCAGCCCATGCCTGCCAGTTTCTGGCGTTCCAGCTCACGCTTCTCTTTCTTCGTCAGATCTGATTCATGCTTATACCTGAGATCATTCTCGTCAATTTTCTGCGGTTCTTCCTGATTTTCATCTTTTAATTCGATTCTCATGTTATCTCCTGTGTTCTGAAAAATCTGATCGGTCAGATGTATTTCTCATCAGATTTTTATAATGCTGTTTTAAGATTGTAACATGTTTTTTCTTATTTGAACAGCATTTCCTGGATAAAGTCACAATTCTTTCACAATCATTTCACGCCCGCAGCCAGCTTCCGTCAAGCCGTGCCAGCAATCTGGCATTGTGATACGCCATCCTAAGCGTCAGACAGGTTCTTCCCAGATATTTAGTCCCGTCAGGTGTTTTCATACAGGCAAGCGCAAGATCCGGAACTCCCGGATTCTGAAGACAGATTGGAATCAAAAGCTGAATGGAATGATTATAATACTGCGGAATAGCAGCCTTATAATCGGCCTCCAGAATCCTTCTCGTCTGCTGCAGGGCCCCGTCAAAAAGCTGCACCCGCATACCGCTCTCACGCACTGCACCGGGAAGTCTTCTTGCATTTTCCTCATCATCAAAAATATGCTCATACTGGGGCACTACCGGTAATTTTGTATCAAATACCAGATCCGAAGGATTTTTTACATAGCTTGCCCTTGGAGGCAGATTCCTGATTTCCGTTTTCAAAAGTGAATAGTCCGTATAAAATCCTTCCAGATACCATTTCTGCCTGTCCGGCACTACATTTGGTACAAAATAGGCATATATCGGCTGATAATACTGATTAAAGAGTCCTGTGTGAAAAAGTGCATATTCTTTCTCTTCTGTAACCTTTCCTTCTTCATACAATCTGCGGAATGTGTTTTCCAGATACCCTTTCAGGATCCCAAAATCCCCGGATTCCCCAAAGCTCCATTTTTCCGGTGATATTCTGGCCAGATTCTGTATCTGGCGGTTATAGTTTCCGCAGTATGTAAAATCGAATAGGTTCATTTTAACCTCCTGTCCATTTTTTCTTCTCTTTACATTTTATTGTGGAAAAAGACTGACAGAACTGCCAGCTTTAAAGAATAGTTATAAATGTTCAACAGCTGTGATCCTGGTTAAAGGTTAGCACACACACTGAAAAACCACAAGAAAAAGTGTTCGTCTCTTTCCGACAGGATCTGCAATTTCACATTGCGCAGGAACGTTTTTTTTTCTATAATAAATACAACAGGGCTGAACGAATGAATTACACCGCTCAGCCCGGGAGGTATATTTTTGAAAAAAGAAGGCTACTACTCTTCCGGTCAGTTTGCCCGGATGGCCGGAGTAACTTTGCGGACCATCCGCTACTATGACCAGCACGATATATTAAAACCGTCTCTTGTATCCGGATCCGGAGCACGATTTTATACAGATGCAGATTTCGCCAGACTTCAGCAGATCCTGCTTTTAAAGTATCTGGGCTTCTCTCTGGAGGATATCCGGGAAATGACCATTGAAGATCCGGACAGTCATTTTATGCAAAATGCCCTGAATGTCCAGCTGAAGCTGGTACAGGACAGGATTGAACAGATGCAGCTGGTAGAAAAGACATTAAAGGATACCGCTCAGGCAATCTCTGAAGAGCACTTTGTAGACTGGAGCCGGATGCTGGACCTGATCCATTTGACCGTCATGGAAAAAAGTCTGAAAAACCAGTATCAGAATGCTTCAAATATTTCTTCCAGAATCAACCTGCACAGCCTTTACTCCGTAAATCAGAAGGGCTGGTTTCCATGGATTTATGAACAATGTCAGATTCAGGAAGGGATGAATATTCTGGAGCTCGGCTGTGGTGACGGTGCATTATGGACGCAAAATCTTTCCAGACTGCCCTCCAATGTACACATTACCCTCTCTGATATTTCAGAGGGCATGCTCCGTGACGCAAGACGTGCTATCGGAGGGGAGGATTCCCGTTTTTCTTTTATGGCCTTTGACTGCCATAATATTCCCTCAGAGCTTGGAAACTTTGACCTTGTGATCGCCAACCATGTTCTCTTTTACTGCCAGGATATTGGAAAAGTCTGTCAGAACATAACCAAACTCCTGAACCCAGAGGGACGTTTTCTCTGCAGTACCTATGGTTCCCGTCATATGCGGGAGGTCAGCCTTCTGGTACAGTCCTTTGACGAAAGAATTGTTCTTTCTGCTGACAAGCTGTATGAACGCTTCGGCAGGGAAAACGGGACAGATATCCTTTCTCCCTATTTCCGGCAGATCACCTGGAAAACCTATAAGGATGAACTGATCGTCACAGATGCTGAACCGCTTATTTCTTATATTTTATCCTGCCACGGCAACCAGAACCAATATCTGCCAGACCGTTACAAGGATTTCCGGGCTCTTGTTAAGAAAAAAACAGAAAATGGCTTCCATATTACCAAGGATGCAGGGATATTTCTTTGTGAAAAAGTAACAAATTTAAAAAAATTGTAAAAAAAGCCTTGAAGGTAACGTAAGGTAACCTTTTATAATACAGTCACAGACAAAGATCAGGACTTGTGAACGACTATATATGATGCTCCTGACACTACAAATTCAAAAGGAGAATGATATTTATGAAGGGAATTATTTTAGCCGGTGGATCCGGTACCAGACTTTACCCGTTAACCATGGTTACCTCCAAGCAGCTTCTTCCAATTTATGACAAACCAATGATCTATTATCCGCTTTCCGTTCTTATGAATGCGGGAATCCGTGATATTCTGATCATTTCCACCCCGCAGGATACTCCTCGCTTTGAGGATCTTCTTGGTGATGGACATCAGTTCGGCGTTTCTCTGACCTATGCCGTACAGCCAAGTCCGGACGGACTTGCCCAGGCCTTTATCATCGGTGAGGAATTTATTGGAAATGACACCGTTGCCATGGTTCTCGGAGACAACATTTTCGCAGGACACGGACTTAAGAAGCGTCTCAAAGCGGCTGTTGAAAATGCAAGCACAGGAAAAGGCGCAACTGTATTCGGCTACTATGTAGACGATCCGGAGCGTTTTGGTATTGTAGAGTTCGACCAGAATGGCAAGGCTGTTTCCATTGAGGAAAAGCCGACGAAACCAAAGAGCAACTACTGTGTAACAGGACTTTACTTCTATGACAACAAGGTTGTTGAATATGCAAAGAACCTGAAGCCAAGCGCCCGCGGCGAGCTTGAGATCACTGACCTGAACCGTATTTATCTGGAAAAAGGCCAGTTAAATGTAGAGCTTCTGGGACAGGGCTTTACCTGGCTTGATACCGGTACACATGAGAGTCTTGTGGATGCTACCAACTTTGTAAAAACAGTTGAGACTCATCAGCACCGAAAGATTGCATGCCTTGAGGAGATTGCATACTTAAACGGCTGGATCTCCAGAGACGAGGTTATGGAAGTTTATAATGTGCTTAAGAAAAACCAGTACGGTCAGTATCTGAAGGATGTACTGGATGGCAAATACATGGATGTGCTTCACTGATAAGCGCTTACCTGTAGAATTTAATTTTAACCCAAAGGAGAATTTATAATGAATATTATTGTTACCGGCGGTGCCGGATTTATCGGAAGCAACTTTATTTTTCATATGTTAAAAAAATATCCTGATTACCGCATCATCTGTCTGGACTGCCTCACCTACGCAGGCAACCTTTCCACACTTGCACCGGTTATGGATAACCCGAATTTCCGCTTTGTAAAAGAAAGTATCACAGACCGTGAGGCTGTTTACAAGCTTTTCGAGGAAGAGCATCCTGACATGGTTGTAAACTTCGCTGCTGAGAGCCATGTTGACCGTTCCATTGAAAATCCGGAGATTTTCCTGAACACAAATATTATCGGTACTGCTGTTCTTATGGACGCCTGCCGTAAATACGGAATCAAACGTTACCATCAGGTTTCCACTGATGAAGTTTACGGAGATCTGCCTCTTGACAGACCTGACCTGTTCTTCACAGAGGAAACTCCGATTCACACAAGCAGCCCATACAGCTCTTCCAAAGCTTCTGCTGACCTTCTGGTACTGGCTTATCACAGAACCTACGGACTTCCTGTATCCATCAGCCGCTGCTCCAACAACTACGGCCCATATCATTTCCCGGAAAAACTGATTCCGCTTATGATCGCAAACGCATTAAATGACAAGCCCCTTCCAGTTTACGGAAAAGGTAAGAACGTTCGTGACTGGCTGTATGTTGAGGATCACTGCCGCGCAATCGATCTGATCATCCACAAGGGACGTGTAGGTGAGGTTTACAATGTTGGCGGACATAATGAGATGACAAACATCGACATTGTTAAGATTATCTGCAAAGAACTTGGCAAACCGGAGAGCCTGATCACTTATGTTGCTGACCGCAAAGGCCATGACATGCGTTATGCAATTGATCCAACCAAGATCCACAACGAACTTGGCTGGCTGCCGGAGACCAAATTTGCTGACGGTATTAAAAAGACCATCCAGTGGTATCTGGATAACAAGGAGTGGTGGGAGACTATCATTTCCGGAGAATATCAGAATTATTACGAAAAAATGTACGGCAACCGCTAAGGAGGGCTGACAATATGAAACTGTTTGTAACAGGTGTGGCTGGTCAGCTTGGCCACGACGTAATGAACGAGCTTGATAAACGCGGATACGAAGGGGTAGGTTCCGACCTTGCCCCCCAGTACAGCGGTATCCAGGACGAAACTGCTGTTACCAGAATGCCTTATGTTTCTGTGGATATTACAGACGCTGCAGCTGTAGAAAAAGCCATCACCCAAGCAGGTGTGGACGGCGTAGTACACTGTGCAGCCTGGACTGCTGTGGATGCAGCTGAGGATGAAGACAAACAGGAAATCGTCCGTAAAGTAAATGTTCTTGGCACTGAAAATATTGCGAAGGTTTGCAAAAAGCTCGGTATTAAAATGATGTATCTTTCTACTGACTATGTATTTGACGGTCAGGGTACCACACCATGGGAACCGGACTGCAAAGCATACAAGCCTTTGAATGTTTACGGTCAGACCAAGCTTGATGGCGAGCTTGCTGTTTATAACAATGTTGATAAATTTTTCATCATTCGTATTGCATGGGTATTTGGCAAAAACGGCAAGAATTTTATCAAGACCATGTTAAACGTTGCAAAAACACATGACACCTTAAAGGTTGTCAACGACCAGATCGGTACTCCGACCTATACCTATGACCTTGCACGTCTTATGGTAGACATGATCCTTACAGAAAAATATGGTTACTATCACGCAACCAATGAAGGCGGTTATATCAGCTGGTACGATTTTACTAAAGAAATCTTCCGTCAGGCTGTAGCACTTGGACATTCTGAGTATGCCGAAGATAAAGTGACCGTTCTTCCTGTTACCACTGCTGAGTACGGTGTTTCCAAAGCAGCACGGCCTTTTAACAGCCGCCTTGATAAAAAGAAACTGACAGAAAACGGATTTACTCCGCTTCCAACCTGGCAGGATGCACTGTCAAGATATCTGAAAGAAATAGAATTTTAACTGAACAACTGCTTCCCCAAAATCAGGCGAAGCAAAAAACGCAGCCGGTTTCATATTTTGTTTTATAACAAAATTAACATTTTTGAAACCAGCTGCGTTTTTATCACTTTTTATTTCTGTTTATTTTGACCGTCTGTCCTTCTTCTGATACGGACTTGCACTGCGTTTTTTCTTCTTGTTTTCGCCGTAATAATCCTCCAGATATTCCTCAATCACTTCATCCTCATCTACTCCATATTCATCCAGAATCTCATCAATTTCTTCCTCATCCGCATTTGACAGATCTTCATCCAGGTCATCATAGCTGTAATCCGAAACATTTTCCTCTTCATCCTCATCATCGGATGAAGCCCTGCATTTTACCCGCTTTTCTTCCTCGTCCTCGCTGTAATCTCTGTCATCTTTAGGCTTATTAATTGCAAACTGGATCAACATTCCGATCAACGCAAAGCCAATGGAAAAAACGATTCCAAATGGTATCTCCTCCATATTTGCCAGTCTGGCAGTGGCAAAACCGCTTAAAATACCGCCCAGAATACTGGTTCCCACAATTATGACCTCTCTCTCATAACGAAGAGCCAGCATTCCAAGCCCCACGCCAGCCAGAAGGCAGATGAAAAAGCTGAAGGAAGTTGTAGGATGAATAATATAAATGGTAAGTGTCAGACCGATTCCGGCTCCAATGATAAAAATACCCGCTTTAAATACAGCAAAGGAAAGTATTGCAAGAATCAGTCCTGCTCCCACCATTCCCACCACATAGTACAGTTTTTCTCCCAATCCGATCTGATTTACTGCAAATAATCCAATTCCGGCTCCAATAAGGAATCCAAAGATCATCATCCAGAATCTGAGAATGCGATAACCAAGAACACAATTCATAATTCCAAACACAAGCACCACACCGAAAACGATCATAGACAGGGTACCTGCAAGCTGCATATCATGAACTCTGGCTGCAATACCCATAACATTTTTTAAAATATCAATCATCATTTGCCTCCTTTCCCATTGTCACACATATTTAAAACATATAATAAATAGTTTTGAGATTTTCCAGAATGCCATAGTGATACTCTACCTGATTCATCCCATACAAAGTCATATAATACCTTGCAGCCTCCTGAATAGCATCTCCCTGGATCCACTCATTCTTCGCCTGGTCAAAAGCGCTCTGATCCGAAAACTTAAACCTCACTACAGCAGCCCCATTATTCAGTCTCATCTGGCAATAAGCCAGAATTTCCTGATAATCATAGCTATCAAAGCAGCCCTGATTCAACACATAAAAATTCATATCTGTAGCCGTACATTCCGGAACTGCAAATTCCCCAGAAGGTGTATAAGTCATTTCATATTCCCAGGGAAACGGACACAGATAATCATATATGATTGTCTTGTGCTCTGCAAGCTGAACCGCATCTCCCTCCAGAAATTCCGGCTGATCGCCATTGGTCGCGTCAAAGTAATAATAATTCCCATTCAGTGTAATAATGTTCCACGCATGGCCTTCTGTGCTTCCTGCAGTGCTGCCCTCCACGTAAATACAAGGAACGTTAAGATATTCCAGCAGATACTGAGCCGCCCCTGCATAGCCTGCACAGACAGCCTGCTTTTTCCAGAAGATTCCTGCCATGCTCTGGTCATCCTCACACTCCTGATATTCTGCATTGTCAATCAGATATGTGTAAACAGTTTTTGCTTTTTCATAATCATCAGCACCTTCCAAAAGCAGTGCGCTTACCTCCTGACAGGCTTTGTCAGCTGCTTCCTGGATTTCCTGCATCTCTTCCTCTGTATAACTGTAGCCAGGAGAAAACAAACAGTAATTGGCATCTGAAAACGTGGTTTTATATACCTGTTTCCGATTATGTACCCAGAACAATTCAGGATGATCCATAAGAACTGCGTGGTAAACCTTATTCACAATATCATCCCCATAGATGGTAAGATAAAATTCTTTTTTTCTGGCCCGGATCCCTTCTATCATTTCCCGATAACCACGCTGTTCTTCTTCATTAAGAAGATTAAAATAATATTCCTGCCTGAAATCTTCTGCATCCGTACCTGTAATCTCCTTTTTACGTAGTTCCCGGACTTCTCCAGGTTCTCCGGAAAATACTTCAGGCGCATTATCCAAAACACCTTCTCCTATTTTTACAAGCCAATCAGAGAACTCATACTGCTGCTGATAAACATAAATCCCCAGGGAAACTGCAAGCAAAAGCAGAACTATAATTATAATTTTCCAGGGTTTTCTTTTTCTCATTCCATCTCCTTACCCAAGCTGACGAATCCTTTCCAGAATATCTCTGGTATTTTCTCTGAATAAAAGCTCCTTATTGTAACTGTAATATCTCTCACAGGAGTACTCCTGAAGGAAAGAAACAGCCGGGCTGCTGGTATTCAGCTCTGTAATAAATACCACCAGCTCCTGACCGCCTGCAAATGCACTCTCCATGAAATCAAATGCATATTCCAGCTGCTCTGCTGCCTGGTCAAATTCCCTGTCATAAGACACTTTTTCCTCATTAAACCAGTCTCTTAAAAGGGAAAAGACAGCTTCTCCATCCTGAATATTCTCTTTTTTAATACCCATCACATATTTTTCAAGAGTATCAAAAACCTGCTGGTCATGGTGGCTTTCCTCTCTGGACAAAAGTCCTGCTCTTTTTTTCGCAGCGGAATCTGCCTGCCAGCGGTTTTTCACATCTTCAAGATAAATAACCGGCTGCTCCTTCTGTGCTCCCATTAGAGGTTCTTTCGCTTCTTTGAGCAGATCAAAAAGGCTGGCAAGCTTCTCCTCCTTTTCCATTACTTTTCCAAATGCCTTATTCAGTCTGGAAAGAAGAAGCCCTGTCACACTCAGCTTCTCATCAAAGGAAGCATGAGCCGCTTTTTTCACAAGGACATCCTCAATATGACCGCTTAACACCTGATCAATCTGGTAATCTGTACGATATTTATAGAAAAGTTCCAGATAATTTGCAAAATCTCTTGCAATCTGCGGATGCTGAATATACTGTACCACCACATCCCGGTCCACTGTCTTATCCAGTTTCTCATAAACCTGAATCAGCCTGGAAAGATCTTCCCAACCTCTTGGAGTTGCAAAATTTTTACCATCCACAGTGCTTTCCATTTTGTAAAAATTAGAGGGTCTTGTATTCAGGTAAGAAATCACAGCAGAATGAATTCCTCTTGTATACGCATACTCTCTCCATGCATCAAAATCCGGTTCCACCTGAATCTTCTTCACACGGTCCATGGTTACCACATCAAATTCTCTGACAGACTTGTTATATTCCGGAGGGTTTCCTGCTGCCACAATCAGCCAGCCTTCCGGAATTTTATGGCTTCCAAAGGTTTTACACTGAAGAAACTGCAGCATGGCAGGTGCCAGTGTCTCAGAAACACAGTTAATCTCATCAATAAACAGAATTCCCTCCTGCAGACCGGACTCCTGTATCTTTTCATAAATAGACGCCACAATTTCACTCATGGTGTATTCCGTAACAGCCATCTCTCTGCCGTCAAATTCTTTCCGGGAAATAAAGGGCAGACCAATGGCACTCTGTCTGGTGTGGTGTGTGATCGTATAAGAAACCAGTCCAACCTTACACTCTCTGGAAATCTGCTCCATGATCTGCGTCTTGCCGATTCCGGGTGCACCGATAAGAAAAACAGGACGCTGCGCCATAACCGGAATCTCATATTCTCCATATTTATTTTTCAGCAGATAAGCCTCTATTGTATTACGTATTTCTTCCTTTGCCCGTTTGATATTCATAATGTTCTCCTCACCTGAAATTCTCCAGATCCTCTTCATCCAGAATCAGCTTGATCGCCCATGGCGGCACATCAATATCCTGGTAATCCTCTTTCATAAACACAAAAGCCGTTTCATATGAAGGCATTTTTGCCGGATAGATTCCATATCCGTCTGTAAAATAAATCAGCCCCCGAAGCCTGGTAAACTTTTTTGCTCTAAGAAGCTGTTCCACATATGCAAAAGCAGGGCGAAAATCAGTACCTCCCCCTCCCCGCACCGTAAAATGGGACATATATTCCTTTAACTGCATGGCGTTCTCTATTACCACATCAGACTGAACCTTCTCATCACACTGAAGGATATGCACATGGATTCGTCTGAAAAAGCTCTCTGATTCACTGAGCACACTGTAAGTTTCCTCCAGAAACTTCTGAACAAGTTCCCCTTTACAGGACATGGAGGTATCAATGACGATTACAAAATCCTCCACTTTTCGTTCCTCTTTCGTCTCTAATGGCTCAATCAGTGGCATATTGCCATACAGATTCATTCCATAATTGTAAAATATATAATCGAAAGTGTCCATATCCACTTTCATTTCTTCTTTCAAAACAGAAAATTTGCGTAAAAATTCTTTATAATCATATCGATTCCGATTCTGTGCCCTCAGCTGTTCCACAAGAGACTCTCCACCTTCTCCAGCCTCTTTGGAAAAAGTTTCCATCTCTGTCTGCATGCGATTGCGGATATCATCCCAGTTCTTTTTCTGCTGGGACATCCGGGGACTGCCAGGCTGTTTCTCATACCACTTACTATGATCGTCCTGCTCAAACTCTCTGCGAAGCTCCTGTATTTTATACTCTGGCAGATGAAGGCTCTGAAGCTTCCGGTATACTCTCTGCGCTGTCAGTATCTTTCCAGTTTCCAGAATCAGCTGCAATGCCTGTCGCTTCACCATAGATACCGGCTGATGAACGCATTTCAAATATAGCCCGTCGATCATATTTTCAACTGTAATGTCGCAGGCAAGATTCCAGTACTGAATATCAACTGCCGGATTCCCCTCATTGTCCTTTTCCGGAAAACAATGAAGAAAAATGCAATGTAAAAGGCTGTGTAGATAAGCCCGATTCACCTTCTCCCGGCTTCGCCGAAACAGCTCCATCAGTTCTTCCGGCTGATAATAAAGGACAGCACCATCTGTGCCAACAGGATGCACTCCCATATCCCCCTGAAAAATAAGGGCTGAAAGTGCACAGTCCATAAAACGAAGATTCAGATACAGCTGATTTCTTGCACCTGACAATATGTCCTGACAAATGGATTCTGCTGCTAATGCCCGTTCCTGGGCATCATGCACAGGATTGCATTTAAATCCGTTTAAACCACTCATAAGTCAAAGCTTCTCCTTTTTGATGGAAAATATACTCTCTGATATTCCATAAGCATACTCAGAATCTCTGGCGAATGAATACTGCCAGCCAGGTTCACAAGTCTTGAAAATACTTCTTTTTGTCCCTCCTTAAGAGGATAAGTGTGAAGCAGCCATTCCAACTCTTCTCCTCTTTTCTGCCGGATAAAATCAGAAGCGATCTGCTCCATATGTTCGCTTAAATACAGCTCATACCGGGCCTTTGCATCATCTGTCAGCCCTTCCTGCCAGTGCAGCCTTCCATAAACCAGTTCCCGAAGGAACTCTGAAGATTCCTGGGCTTTTGCCATCTCAAACCGCTTATCATACTCCAGAAAATGAAATACTTTTCCCTGAAAACAGTTTCGATAATAAAGACCGCTTCCATGGATCTCCGTCATTAGGATTCTGGCAGGTGTATTCTCCACGCCTTCCTCATAGTATTCCGGGAACCAGAGCATTGCCTCCATTTTTCCATAGAGATGTACACGCAGCTCTTCCCCAACTTCCGAAAGAATCTCTTTTAGCCCTGACTGTTCACTATTCATAAGTACTTCCAGCCTGCGGATCCTGTGACAGCCTGTAAAAGCTCCGCTTCCTAGATCTGTAAAATCACTGGAAAACCATAGTTCTTCCAGATTCCGGCAGTTATAAAATCCATAACGTCCTATTTTCTTTACACCGGAAGGAATCCTGATGATCTGACAACTCTTCCCTGCAAACAGGTATTCTCCCAGTTCTGTCACCGGCACGCCATCAATCTGTTCCGGAATTTCCACAAGCTGAATATCATCATCAAACTCTGTCACTATAGCATGGTCCTCCCTGATGTCAAAGGTAAAACCGCTGTCTGTATGCTTTTTCATTTTACACTCTCCTGCATATACTCCTGTAAAAAAGGCTTGATATTTCCTGTCATTAAGATTACACTTTATATATTGCGACGTCAGAATAAAAGCTCTGACAAGCACTTTTTAATCCTATTATTACATCGGAGGAATTTCTATGAGTACCAAAATTCCAATTGAAACCTCAGCAAGACATATCCATGTATCTCAGGAAGATTTCCGCCTTCTTTTCGGAGAGGATGCCCAGCTTCATTACATGAAAGAATTAAGTCAGCCGGGACAGTATCTCTGTCAGGAAAGACTTACTGTAAAAGGTTCCAGAGGTGTGTATGAGAATATTGCCATTCTTGGTCCTTTTCGTAAAGAAACCCAGGTTGAGCTTTCCCTCACAGACGCCCGGAAGATCGGAATCCCCGGTCTTATCCGCCAGTCCGGAGATACCGCTGGTTCTCCCGGATGCACCCTCATCGGCCCAAAGGGTGAACTCACTATTGATCATGGCGTGATCGTAGCCAAACGTCATATTCACATGACTCCGGCAGATGCAGTCGCTCTTAAGGTAAAAGATAATGATGAAGTGTTTGTACTCACCAAGAGCTACGGCAGGGCACTTATTTATGCTGATGTGGTTGTCCGTGTTGACTGGAGCTACCGTCTTGCCATGCACGTAGATACAGATGAGGCCAATGCCTTTTCCAATGAAAAAGAACCCTATGGGGTAATCGTAAAATTCTTCGATGATAATTATAATACAGACAAATGGATTGAAGATGTACTATCCGGAATCAACAGATAGATTCAGATAAATACAGCCCCCACTAACATGAAAAGTGCTTCCTGCCCAGATCCGGGTGTGGAAGCACTTTTTACGTCACTGAATTCCAATTGTCGCAGATAACAGTTCCTGAAGGGAATTGATAACCATTATATCTGAAAAATCTGTTTCTGATGTTTCAGCTGTCTGCACGCTGTCTGCAGCTCCCACATCCTGGCTGCCGGTCTCAGCTGCATCTCCATATGATACCTGACTGAACACACTCACCTTCTGTCCTGCATCAAATAATTCCTGAAGGCTGTTTGCAACATAAAGACTTCCAGGTGAAACAGTTCCGTTTCCGGAAGGATCAATAGTAACAGTATCAAGATCTCCTGTGGTGGACAGGTTTGCATTGATCAGATCCTGAAGATTATTGGATACATCAATACCTGGAATAAACTGTGCAGTAGTGATTGCCTCGCCGCTCTGACGCATCTGCGCCACCTGATCTGCATTTGGATAGAATGATGGCTGACGGATATAGCGGAAGCTTGCACTGTACGCTTCACCTACTGTAACACCATTCTTACCGGAAGAACAGTGAACCACAATCCAGTCTCCAGCATCAGTCTTACCACAGATAATACCTACATGATTAGAGCTTCCAGCCTCAGGACCCCGCTGGAAAACAAGATCTCCCGGCTGCGCGTCTGCTTCGCTTACCACATTAGCTCTCTCCCACTGATCTGAGGTACCACTTCCAACAGCTGCAATCATAGCCTGATCTCTATAGCCATTAATAACAGACCAGGTAACAAAACCACTGCAGTCAAGACCATACGCACGCAGTGAGCCGGTGCTCTGGCTTCCCTCTGCTGTAACCTGCTCAACAGCTCCCCAGTTGGGATCCATGCCGATCACAGTGGACTTACCTCCCCAGAAATAGCCAATCTTTCCAACAAGGGAATACGCTGCTGCAATTACATTTACACGCTCCTCTGAAACGTCATCCCCAACGCTCTGTCTGACAAAGCCTTTGGCTGCTGTTACAGTGGCACAGAGAAGCTTACAGTCTGTCTCAAGATATTTCTTAAGAATTCCCCTTTCAGACTTGGGAATCTTATTCTTCTTAATATAGTAATTAATATGATAATTCCCATAAGTAACCTTACTGGAATCATTCTCATCACGTATAACCGGATTCAGCTGGGCGAAAATATCAGCAAGGGCATCCTTGCAGGATGCATCCAGAACATATGAATCAGCCCCCTGAAGGCTCTGTTCATATATATACACAGCCAGAATATCCTGCCAATTACGTACCAGAAGTGAATCTGCGGATGTGGTCACACCACCTGTGGCGTCTGACACATCTGTAAGCTGATTCTTCTCCTTATACTCAGTCTCAATCTGATCCATGATGTCTGCAAAATCCTCAGAAAATGACAGCTGATAATTCTCCTGCAGACTGTTCAGATAAAATTCCTTGCCTGCATGAAGATTCGATGCATAATAAACCGGAGTTCCGTTAATTGCATGGATATCCGTACCGTCAATGAAGCCATTAGCCGGATCATCTGATGCCGCTGACATATTACTGATGATCTTTTCCATATCTGTAAGCAGATTATAATTGGTAACAGCTGCCTTCTCAGCATCAGAAAAGCTGTCATATGTCTTGCGAAGTTCTTCTACTTTCGCTACTTTCCCTGCACTGAACTCCAATGCATAAACAGCATTGATCTCCCTGACAAGGGCATCTGCCTTCTGCTGACTTTCTGCTGGAAGCACAGGTGTAATACTGGGCTCTGGCGTAATACTCGGTTCTGGCGTGTCACTTGGTTCTGGCGTAACGCTAGGTTCCGGCGTAATGCTGGGTTCCGGAGTGTCACTTGGCTCCGGAGTGTCACTTGGCTCCGGTGTAACACTTGGTTCCGGAGTGTCACTTGGCTCTGGCGTATCGCTAGGCTCCGGCGTATCGACTGGTTCTGGCGTAACCACTGGTTCTTCCTGACTCTCTGAAGGCTGCGATGGTTCTGCCGGTACTTCTGCCGGCACTGAAGATTCATCCGATCCTGCCGGAGTTTCTGTCACAGCAGCTGTGGTCTCGTCTGCCGATGTCTCTTTCTCTGTTTCGTCTGTCTGTACAACTGCTTCTGTTCCTGACAAAGCTGCCTCGTCTGCAGCAAAAATACCTACCGCTCCATTCATGGATACGGCTGCTGCCATGGTGATACATAAACATTTTGTCAGATATTTATTCTTCATATTCAAAAGATGCTCCCTTCTATCTATGAACATCCCTTTACTCCCCTATATAAAGGTATGCGTTCTTACCTCAAAGGCAGTTCGTATTAAATTATTAACAATCGTTATTGTAGCATACTAACCTGTTTAAATCAACCTTCCAGCCGCCTCCGGGGCAAAAAAATACCAGTGCGGTTCCCACAGACAAGCTGCTGTGGTCTCCCGGCACTGGCTCTTCCTCATCAGCATGCAGTTGGAAATGGAATATTCTCCCTGCCAAGCCGCCTTGCTGTCAGCTGCAGAATTCCATAAATAACCTGAGAACAGGTTCTGAGAATATACTGAATATCCTCTGCAATATTGCGCTCCCTGAGAAGATATATTTCATGATTCTTCCTGATATAAGCTACCAGGTCCTGAAAGCTCTCAAAGTACACTGGTGTAATAACCATCTGTCCTGCCGCACCGCTCTCTATGTAATGCTTCAGATGATTCTTAAGATGCTTCTCGTACTTATTATGCGCATAGAGATTACCTGTAAAGTTCTTATTATGTGGAAATGTAAAATAATCTGCCATATAATGTATTATCTCGCCAAATCTGCGCCAGTAAACGCGTTCCTTACCTTCCTGGGGACTGCTGTTAATAAGAGACTTCATTTTCTCCTGAATTTCTTCAAAGGTACCAAAATACTCATGCTTCTTCGTCAGAAAAGACGGTTTGATATCCGGAAGAATACTTCCAAGACAAAACGCCTTTCTGTGAGACTGTAAACTCTTAACAGCAGGAATCTGGTCTGCCAGATATCTGGCTACCAGTATATGGGATTTTTTACGCAATCTTTTCCTCTTCTTTCCTGTTCCTGTCTATTGTAACAGACAAGGAACAATAAACTGTAAAAAGCTTTTGTATATGCTTTTCTCATGGTCGTTATCATAATTTAATATAGCAGAATCGTATGCAAATTTCAAATGAACATTTCCTAATTATTTGTGAATTATTTTTCAAAAAATAAACATATTGCACAATTTTATATCAGATATTGTTTGTTGTACTTTTCTTTTTCAGGATTATCTCTCTTTCAAAAACAAGCTAGTCTTGTTTTTTCCTGTCATATATTGTATTATTAAAAAGAATGTGATGATGTTAAAAGGAGCATTTGATCTTCCTTTTAACACTAGAGCGTGTTTGAAAAAGGCTTTCTGCAAGATGTGCGTCACAATTTGTGGGAGATTTTGCCCGGATAAGGGCGTCGTAGCGGGCTACGGCAACCGAATTCGGGTGAAGTATACCGCAAAGTGGGGCGTGCAGATTGCAGGAATGATTTTTTAAACAGGCTCTAGTATAGTATCCATCTAGTAATAATAGTTTACAGTTGCTTGTTTTTTTGCTATACTCCATTCAAAAACAGTTCTGG
>NZ_CAKRNY010000025.1 GCF_934371575.1 uncultured Blautia sp.
TCTGACGGAGCTTCTGTTACTTCTGCTGCCGGTTTCTCTGACGGAGCTTCTGTTACTTCTGCCGTCGGTTCCTCTGATGGAGCTTCTGTTACTTCTGCTTCTGCCGTTGGTTGGTCTGACGGAACATCCGTTATCTCTACTGTCGGTTGATCTGTAGAAGCTTCTGTCACTTGTTCTAAGCCTTCTACATTTTCGCTTTCTGTCTGATCCTGCACTACAGGCTCACTCTGTTCCTCTGCAGCTGTACCTTCTGCTGCCTGCTCATTTTGCTGCTGAATTTCGCCAGTAGTTTCTTGGACAACAGGAACTTCCTGTGCCACAGTCTCCCCGTCTGCTTCGTATGTATCCTCTGTTGCAAGTACCGTCAGACTTGACTGCTGACAGACCATGGATACGACCAAAAGCATGGCAAAAAATGATTTCAGCCTTGATTTCTTTGTTTTCATGTCATGTCCTCCTTTTGTCTGCTTATGACTGATTTTTATTTTTCTATTCGCATCTCATCCTGAATCCAGTGCTTTTTCTAACATGTTCTTCATAAAATATATATTGCCCTCCTTGAATATTATTAGAAAAAAATCCTCAACAGTTACCATACTTGATTTATGCAAAACTATTTTCTTTATATTAACACACAACGTTTTTCGCATCAATATTTTTCAATATTTTAAAATAACGAAAAAAAGCTTATATTTTCGCTGTTTTAGCAAATTATTGATGAGCATAATACAATGTTCTATATAGTGTATTTAGTTATATATATAATTATTACTCATTTTTTTAATTATTTTCACAAAAATAATTCCACTTATCATGTATTTTTATATTTCTGCCCTTTTACCCAAAACAAGCAGAGGTTTTTTCGCTTTCAATGCCTTAGATTTTTTCGTCAAATTGTATAATTATTTTTACTTTCCAATCATATTTTCTTACAATATTTATCTGTTTTTGTAGTACTAATTCAGCGTTTTTTATGGTGTATCTTGATGTATTGTTTCAATCATGTTAAAATTATTTTCAGGACAGATACGTTTACTATCATAAAAACAATCAATAACACATCCCATAAATTATTTTGTAAATTACCCAGGAGGTTCCACATGTTTCTGAAAAAAACTCCCAAACCTAAAGGCACTTATCTTGCCATCACCGAATCCTACTATGATAAAGAAAGGAAAACTACCCGCCAGAAAACCATCATGCCTCTTGGTTATCTGGAAGAATTAAAAAAAGAATATCCGGACCCGGTTGCCCATTTCGAGCAGGTAGTTGCTGACATGAACCAGGAACGGGAAACCAGGAAAAATTCCGTTGTATACATAGACCTCACTACTCCCCTCCTTCCAAGTGAGCTTTCACAGAAAAATATCGGCTATGGGATTTTGAAATTTTTGTACAAAGAACTACAGCTGGATATTTTCTGGCGTACAAAGGCCTGGAAGCTTTCTCTTCCCTACAATATAGAAGAAGTTTTTCGATTTATTGTGATTTCCCAGATTCTGTATCCCAATACTCCCTGGACCACCACCATGAAAAAGGAGAGCTATTTTGAGACTGTACCTGCTTTTTCCCAGGAACATATTGACTCCGCACTAAATATAATCGTAAAATACCAAAAAGATATTCAGAAATGGATCTTTGAACACTCTCATGCTTTACTTGACAGGGATCTTTCTGTGGCTTTTCTGGATCAGACAGATTACACATTCTCCATTCCCGGAATCCGGACATCCGAAACACAGCCTAATTCCAAAAGAACCGATTCCACACTGAGGCTGAAGCTATTGACAGATCACCAGGGAATCCCGGTTGCATACGATCTTTTTACAGGTGATATCCAGTTGAACCAGTCCGTTTCCACAGCTGTAAAGAGAATCAAAAAGGACGGTTTTGACTGCCGTTATATTTTTACCTCTGCAAAACGGACAAAAAGCCAGCCCTTTATCTGTGACGGGCTGGTTCCTGACGGTTTCATTTACGAACAGTCTGTTTACAATGCAGACCTGGAATTTAAAGAATGGATTCTCACCGATGGCTACCAGAAGCTGAATGCCTGGAGCGATTCTGCTGACACATCACCGCTGCTTTACAAAGAACGTATTTTTGAAAACAGAGAAAAACAATTTGTGTGTTACCATGAATTACAGGCAAGGCAGCAACGCCTTGCAAGAGAAACCATCGGCCGCAAAACAGGATTAAAACTGGATGGATATTACGCCATTGTCACCAGCGAACTGCAGGCAGATTCTTCTTCCCTGTTTTTGTGCTATAACGGGCTTCGACGTATGGAATCCAATTTTCGCGCTATGAAAAGCAATTATGACTCACTGCCCTCTTTTATCTGGACTCCGGAAAAAATCAATGCACATTTCATCATATGTTTTACTGCTTTTGTCATCATGCGGATGCTTCAGGCCAAGCTGGATTTCCGTTTTTCCACGGCGCAGATCATAGACTCCCTGCAACGATATAACTGTGTACAGATTTCCGGAAATATTTATCAGTTCACTTATTATGATGAGCTGCTGGATGCCTGTGAAAGGGTTCTTGGTCTGAATCTGCACAATAAGTATCTGAACCAGCTCCAGATCAGGCGTCTGTTACGATATTAAAAAAACAAAAAAGTCCTTCACTTTGAAAGATATGTCCAAAAATAACAGAATTGTTTCCAAACATACCTAAGACCTCAAAGTGAAGGACTTTTCATTTTATAACATTACAAAACCATTTTCACATATTTCAAAGACTGCCTTCTCCCGGGAAATGAAGCTCGTACATTTCTCTTGCAGCTCTGGTAATCATTCCCAGCTCTTCTTCCATCTTAAGAGTCTGAGGCAGCTCTATGGCGGTATGGTAAATATCCGCTTTCAGCTTCTCCTTTGCCTGGGCGCTTCCCATACGGATGATTCCAAACAAAGTAGAATTATATGCCTTATCCGTCTCACAAAGCTCCATATAAGTCTTGACCATGTGGCAGCACTCTCTGTAAAGAAGGTCCTCATAGTCCTTTCCTTTCCCACGGATCTCCTGGAATTTCATTTTATCCAGCTGCTTCTGGATTTCTTTGCGGCCGCCGCGTACTCCCATGAAGCGCTTGCCGCTGTCACGGTTAAATTCCATCAGCATCCAAAGAGCGATCAGCCCGTCGGCACGCTCATCCGGTCCCAGCTCTGATTTATCCTGATAACGGATTTCCCATAATTCTTTACGAATCTGGTTCAGTTCTGGTTCCTCTCCTGCCTCAATAGACATATTCAGAAGGGCCAGACGTTTGTTCGGGTCCGCTTCTCTGTAGTATTGTGTGATCGTTGGGGTATCCATAATCTTCTCCTTTATGCTTCTTCGTAAGTCAGCTCTGTCTCTGCCATATTCAAAGCTTCCTCAATTACTTTATCCATATCCATGTAGCGGTACATACCAAGACGTCCGCCAAACAGTACATTCTTTTCTTCCAGTGCAAGACGCTCATACTTGCCAAACAGCTCGTCATTCTTCGGGTTATTAATAGGATAATAAGGCTCTTTTCCTTTCTCCCATGCAGCCGGATATTCTCTGGTGATCACAGTCTTTGGCTGGGTACCAAATTCAAAGTGCTTGTGCTCAATAATTCTGGTATACGGGACCTCATAATCTGTATAATTCACAACAGCATTTCCCTGAAAGTTGCCCATATCCAGCACTTCTGTCTCAAAACGCAAAGAACGGTATTCCAGTTCCCCGTAGCAGTAATCATAAAATTCATCAATCATACCGGTAAACAGGACTTTATCTGCCTTTGCCATAAGTTCTTCTCTGTTTGCAAAGAAGTCTGTCTTCAGGCAAACCTGGACTCCCTCCAGCAATTTCTTGATAATACGGGTATATCCGCCTTTAGGGATTCCCTGGTAAGGATCCTTGAAATAATTATTATCATAAGTATATCTAAGCGGAAGTCTCTTAATGATAAAAGCAGGCAGATCTTTACATTCTCTTCCCCACTGCTTCCTGGTATAACCTTCCACCAGTTTCTCATACACATCCTGTCCCACCAGTGCCAGAGCCTGTTCTTCCAGGTTCTTCGGATGGGTGATATGCATACGGCTGATCTGCTCCTGAATCTTCGCCTTGGCCTGTGCCGGAGTTTTCACTCCCCATAACTGATGAAATGTGTTCATATTAAAGGGAAGATTATACAGCTCGTCCTTATACACGGCAATCGGTGAATTCACAAAGTGATTAAACTCTGTAAACTGATTCACATAATCCCAGATTTCTTTCTTGGAAGTGTGGAAAATATGTGCACCATATTTGTGTACCTGGATTCCCTCAATTTCCTCTGTGTAAATATTTCCTCCGATATGATCGCGCTTGTCAATTACCAGACAGGTTTTCCCTTTCTTAGTTGCCTCATGGGCAAATACAGCGCCAAACAGACCGGCTCCCACGATCAGATAATCATATTTTTTCATCTTGTGTTGCCCCTTTCGTTTCACGATTCGTATTTCTATTATAACAAATTTTCTGAAAAAAAGGTAGTCCCTACTGCCAGAGACTACCTTTTTTTATAAATCTTTTAGAAATTACATGGTAAAAATTACATTTTTGCCACTTTATCAAACTCGTCTGTGATTTCCTTATCAGGCTCCTTAGTCAGAAGGCTCACGATCACGATTATCACAAGACTTAATAAAAATCCTACAGCCAGTGAATAAAGCCCTGTATAAGCACCAAGGGTCTGTCCTCCAGCTAACGGAATGTAGTCCCAGATAATAACGGTAAGTCCACCAGTAACCATACCTGCAATTGCTCCCGGAAGATTGGTTCTTCTCCAGAACAGGGACATTACAACAATAGGACCAAAAGCAGAGCCCAGTCCAGCCCATGCATTGGATACCAGCCCCATAATACTGCTGTTTGGATTCCATGCAATAATAAATGCGATTACTGCAATCACAATAACAGTAATACGGCTGACTTTCAGAATTTCCTTAGAATCTGCATCTTTTTTGATAAAGCTGTGATATAAATCCTCTGATACAGCTGAAGCTGTTACCAGAAGCTGGGAATCAGCAGTGGACATAATTGCTGCCAGAATTCCGCAAAGGAACAGTCCCCCGATAAACGGAAGTGCCAGCTGGGAGGTAAAAACCTTCCGGATCATCTCAATGAAAACGCTCTCTGAAGATGCTGCCCCGTTCTCACCAAGGATAGTAGGAAGCAGATAAGCTCTTCCGATAACTGCAATTGCAAATGCAGCTGTCAGGGAAAGCAGATCCCATATAATGGCAATCACCCAGGATTTCTTCAGTTCTTTTTCATTCTTTACAGCCATGAATCTTACCAGAACGTGAGGCATTCCACAATATCCGAAGCCCCATGCAAGCTGGGAAAAGATTTCAATAAACGTATAGGGTCTGTCTCCATTCATAAACGGATTCAGATATGCGCTGGCGCCCCCTGTAACACCGCTTGAAGTGATCAGGTCTGTAAGATTCCCCGGAAGCAGGAAATATGCCACCAGCGGCACTACAAGAAGCCCTACAAGCATCAGGGTTCCCTGCACAAAGTCTGTCACACACACAGCCATAAAGCCGCCCATAAAAGTATAGCAAAGGATAACTGCTGCCCCGATTGCCAGTGCAACATGATAATCAAGACCAAATACCGTGTTAAACAGTTTTCCCCCGGCAGCCAGTGCAGACGCTGTATATACCAGGAAAAAGATAACAATTACAACGGATGAGATAAGAAGAAGTACTTTCTTCTTATCACGGTAACGATTCTCAAAAAATGCCGGAATCGTCATAGAATTGTTAGCCACAATGGTGTATTTGCGAAGTCTTCCTGAAATACATACCCAGTTCAGAATTGTGCCAATAAAAAGACCTACCGCAATCCAGATCTGTCCGGAACCAAAAGAATAAATAGCTCCCGGAAGTCCCATCAGCAGCCATCCGCTCATATCAGAAGCCTGTGCGGAAAGTGCTGCCACCCATCCGTTCAGACCTCTTCCTCCAAGGAAATAATCCTCTGAGCTGGAGGTTCTCTTCATGTAGACCGCACCTATTACGATCATCATCGCAAGATAACATACAAAAGCGATCAGAATTATTACTGTTGTACCACTCAATTTTTCTCCTCCTCTGTGCAAGAACCTTTTTAAATAAAGTTCTGGCTTTTCGTTATCTGATACTTTAACACAGAAGAGTATGAAAGTGCAAGACAAATTCTTTAATTTTTCTTCTTTTTCTATTTGCCTTTTTTCAGATACACATTTTTAATATACCATAAAGCCTTTTTTTCTCCCTTATCTGAGAGAATACGAAGCAGGCCCTCCAGCTCCTTTTTGGTCTGGGGATGGACAAACCACAGCTTGGGCTTGCTTTTCAGAAAATATTCCAGAGGCTGGTGATTATCATAGGCATCTCCAAGATATGTCCTGGAAGCACTGATCCTGTCCATCACCATTTCTGCCACATATCTGCGGGGCATTCTCGCACCCATAATTACGTGTTCCGGGTCATTAATTGCATAATCTACCCAGTGCTCATAATGATGCTTGTTACGCCCCTTATGATGCAGCCAGGCAGTAGAAACACCAATATCCTCCCGCTCTGCATTATTTGGGCTTCTGGTTCCCTGATAGTACTTACAGCCAACAAAAAACTCTGAAGGTGAATATTTGGAAAGGTCATGAAGCAGACCCTGTTTATACAGCCCAATACGGAAACAATATTTCATGACCATTAATTTATGTTTTGTAATTGTCTTAAAGTGAAGCCACGGATGCATCCTCACTCACCCTCCTGTCTGAATTTTCACCCTTTTCTTCTGCCACCTTTTTCACTCCATGGGAGTGCTGTGTGCTTTTTTTCTCCTGTTTCACAGGTACGCCCATCAGCACGGACACAGTACGGGGGCCCATTTCCACCTCTCTTGTATACACCGGGCCATCTTCATAAAATCCGTCACCGGATAGATCTCCTGTATCCATCACCTTTTTCCACTGCATTCCCTCTGGAAGATTAGGCAGGGCAATCTTACGGACTTCCCAGTGGAAATTATAACCTACATAAATAAAATCATCGGCATTTTTTCCATCTGCTCCAGGACGCCCTCCACAAAGCATCATACCGATCATGCGGCTTGTATTTTCCATATTACAGAACCACGCCCGTTCGCCATGGAAGGACATATCTGGAAAACCTTTTCCCTGGCTGTCTGCCTCCTTCATGGCACCATCAGCATGAAGAACAGGGTGTTCCTTTCGGAACGCAACTGCTTTTTTCACAAAAGCAAGCAGTCCGGCATTTCTTTTTAGGCCCTTCCAGTCTGTCCAGCCAATGGGATTGTCCTGACAATAAGCATTGTTATTACCATTCTGGGAATTACCAATCTCATCCCCGCCATAAATCATAGGAACTCCCTGTGAAAACAGCATCATGGCAAAAGCTGCCCGCATCTGGTGCTCCCGCATCTGGCGGATCTGCTGCTTACGGCTTGGTCCCTCCACGCCACAGTTCCAGGAATAATTATAGCTGCAGCCGTCATTATTCCCTTCTCCATTTGCCTCATTATGCTTGTAATTATAAGACACAAGGTCATTTAAAGTAAAACCATCCTGACAGGTAATATAATTCACCACACCATGGTCATCCGGATTATGGCGGATCCTGTACTGGACTGCCGGCACCATATCCTCGTCACTTTTCAGGAACCGGCGCATATCCTGCAAAAATCCAAGATTATATTCCGCAAATCTGCGGTGTGCAGGCTTTTTCCCCTGATAAAAAGCATTCATATCCATTCCGGCTGCCATAATTCTGGTTCCGGACAGTACCCCGTCTTTCATAATAAGATCAAGAGAGGCACCCTCTCCCAGAACATGAAAACCATCCACATGATAATACCGTTTCCAGAACTGAAGTGCACGAAGCGCAGTAAGCGGACTTACTGTGGCCGGAAAATACATTTCCATAATACAAAGGATTCCAGCCTGGTGAAAAGCCTTTATCATATCACAGAATTCCTTCTCCGGATCTTTGGTTGCACAATAGGATTTCTTGGGAGCAAAATAAAAGCCCTGCTTATATCCCCAGTAATTGACCTCGTCTTTTTTGCTTTTGCGTGAAACCAGTCCATCTGGTTCCAGCTCCTGTGTCACTTCCATGAATTCATAGGCAGGCATCAGCTCAATACCTGTAATTCCAAGGTCTTTTAAATAAGGGAGCATTTCCACAAGACCGGCATAGGTTCCCCTTAAGGGTGCCGGAAGCTTCGCCTGCCTGGTATATCCTCTTACATGTACTTTATATAAGATCAGATCCTCATACCCGGTGTCAGGCATTATATCCCCTTCCCAGTCATATTCCTTTTCCTTAAGAAAGCCACAGCGAAGCTTATGGGCATCCCCGTCTAAAGCAGTTCCAAAGTGCTCTCTTCCGCTGATTTCAAATGCACAGGGATCCAGTACTACCTTACCATTTATTTTAAAATTATATTCCAGATTCGTTACATTCAGTTTCTTCAAAAGGACAGCAAATACGCGCCCTGTACGGTATTTTTCATCCAGAAGCAGCTCATAGACAGGCTCTTTTCCCTTTTTGCGGTAAAGAAGTAAAGAAACCTGTGAGTCCTCTTCTGCCTCCACAGCGAAATTATACCCGTCTGAAAGTCTGTTCGCCCCCAGTAAAAGCGGATCTCCCGGCTGTGGTATCAAATTTTTATTTCCTGGTACTGCCATCAAAATTCCCCTCCTGTCTTTCTCATGTCCGTCTGTAAATGATGTGCTGGAAATATTCAGTCTTTAAGATCCAGCTCCACCGGACAATGATCTGATCCCATAATTTCACTGTGAATCTTCGCATCTATGAGAGAATCCTTCAAAGAAGGGGATGTAAGAAAATAATCAATTCTCCATCCGGCATTTTTCTCTCTTGCCTTAAAGCGGTAAGACCACCAGGAATAGGCTCCGGTAAGATCCGGGTAAAAATAACGGAACGTATCAATAAATCCGGCTTCCAGTACTTTGGTAAAGCAGGAACGCTCTTCATCTGTAAATCCTGCATTCATGCGGTTGGTCTTGGGATTTTTCAGGTCAATTTCCTGATGTGCCACGTTCATATCTCCACAGCAGATCACAGGCTTCTTTTCCTGCAGCTTCAGAAGATACAAAAGGAAATCCCTCTCCCATTCCATACGGTATTCCAGTCTGCGAAGCTCTGACTGGGAATTCGGGGTATAAACTGTAACCAGATAAAAATTATCCATTTCTGCTGTTATGATACGCCCCTCTTTATCATGTTCCGGAATCCCCATTCCATAAGTTACAAGAATTGGTTCTTTTTTTGTAAAAACAGCAGTTCCGGAGTAGCCCTTGCGGTTGGCATAATTCCAGTACTGATAATATCCGGGAAGCTCCAGCTTTACCTGATTCTCCTGGCATTTTGTTTCCTGCAGGCAGAAGATATCTGCATCCAGCTGTGAAAAGCTTTCTTCAAAGCCCTTGGTAATACACGCACGGATTCCATTTACATTCCATGATACAAGTTTCATGCTATTCTCCAATCTGTGAAAATTATACTGCCAGAGTATATCAAAAAAAGATTCTGCTGGCAGCCATTTTCTTAATTATAACACACAATTTGCTATTCACAAACCTCAAATTTTCTGATACAATCTAAATATACTGTTCCCCGCTTACAGTTCACAGTAATGCAGCCTGTTTTCAAAATCCGGGGAGATAATCTATAATAAAAGAATAAAGTGAGGTATATACCAATGAGTGATTTAGATATGAACAATTCCTGCAGCAGCTGTGGAAGCAGCGCATCCTGCGGAAGCGGCTCTGACTGCTCCACATGTGACGGATGCAGCACTGACCCTAAGCAGCACAGCACCATCACCCTTACCATGGAGGATGACACCGAAGTAGAATGTGCCATTCTTACTATTTTCCCTGTTGATGCCAAGGAATATATTGCACTTCTTCCCCTTGATGAGGAAGGACAGAACCATGACGGAGAGGTTTATCTTTATTCCTTCACCCGTACAGAAACCGGAGCTCCTATGCTCTCCAATATTGAAAGTGATGAAGAATATAATAAGGCAGCTATAGCATTTGATACCGTCCTTCAGAATGCAAGGGAAGCAGAAGCAGCCGGAGAGCCATTAGAATAATCTAACTGTTTTGTCCAAGACTTTCCCTGTCAGCATGTGCGGAAACTTTTTCAAACACGCTCTAGTACAGCAAAAATTAAGTTTCTGCTATATTGACGCAGGATGATTTCTTCATATGCAAGGCGGAGGAATGAGGCGTAGCGGTGGCTACGGCGATTGACGACAACGCGGCATATGAAAAATCAGACAAGTCAATATGGCGGTTACTTAATATTCGCTGTACTAGTTCCTGCCCAGTAGGATCTTTTACGCAATGGGGGATTCCGGCGGAACTCCCTATTGTATAAAAATAACAGGCACATATGATACTAAATTTCACATGTACCTGTTATTTTTATTCACTGCTATTTTTATTCATGGTTTTTTATTCACGATTTTTCTTTCACCGTTTTTATTCCATGATTCTTAAATTCTTATCCCACTATTTCTTATTCTGCCGCCGTTTTTGTAGTGCTTCCGAATCCGCCGTTTCTTACATCCGTTACATCATCATCCACTGTAATTCCATATTCCACAAAAATCCCCTGCATAAAACCGGTATCTGCCTTCAGCTCTACTGTTTTATTTTCATTGGAATCATTGGTCAGCTTGGCAAAAATATGGCCTTCATTGTCTGAATAGAAATAATCGCTGTCAATAATTCCAACTGTGTTATTTAACTGCAGGCGGAACTTGAAGCCAAGACCACTTCTTGGATAACATTTCAGTACCCATTCCTGGTCCATTTCCACACGGATTCCGGTAGGAATCTTAACTGTTTCTCCTGGTTTTATTACGAAATCCGCTGGAGAAAAGAAATCATATCCTGCACTTCCTGCAGTTGCCCTTCTTGGCAGACGGATATTTTCGTAGATTTTCTTCGCCTCTTCCTCACTTACTTCACCAAGACTGCTATCAAATGTATCTTTCCAGTCTGCAATAAAACGATTTTCACTTACTTTATGAAATTTTGCAATTCTTTTCATATTCTTCTCCTGTTTTATTCACTCAAATTTTCCCGGATACAGCGAATGCCGGACAAACTGCCCGGCATTCCACATTATATTATTTATCTTTATTCTGGTTACAGCCTGTTACGCTTCTGTCGGAACATCCTTGATGCTGAAGCTCATTCTTCCCATCTTGTCTTTTCCAAGGCATACAACTGTTACTTTATCTCCAAGTGTAAGAACATCCTCTACACGGTTGATTCTCTCCTTGCAGATCTTGGAAATGTGAACCATTCCCTCTTTGCCAGGTGCAAACTCAACAAAAGCTCCAAACTCTTTAATGCTTACAACCTGTCCGGTAAGGATCTGTCCCTGCTCAAAATCAGAAGCAATGATCTCAATCATACGTTTTGCTTCTTTCATGTTCTTATCATCTACGCCGCAGATAGATACAGCACCTTCGTCTGTAATATCAATCTTAACTCCGGTACGCTCGATAATCGTGTTGATTGTTTTTCCTCTCTGGCCAACAACATCACCGATCTTCTGAGGATCAATCTGGATCTGGATGATCTTCGGAGCATATTTGCCCACATTTGTACGAGGTGCAGGAATGCATTTCTCAATAACTTCGTTAAGGATATACTCTCTTGCCTCTTTTGTACGTCTGATTGCTTCTTCTACGATCTGTCTTGTAAGACCATGGATCTTAATATCCATCTGGATTGCAGTAATACCATCGTGAGTACCAGCTACCTTAAAGTCCATATCTCCAAAGAAGTCCTCAAGTCCCTGGATATCAGTAAGAACGATATAATCATCATCTGTATCACCGGTAACAAGACCACAGGAAATACCAGCTACAGGTTTCTTAATCGGTACACCAGCTGCCTCAAGTGACATGGTAGATGCACAGATACTTGCCTGTGAAGTGGATCCGTTGGACTCAAATGTCTCAGATACAGTACGGATAGCATATGGAAATTCTTCTACGCTTGGAAGTACCGGAACAAGGGCTCTTTCTGCCAGTGCTCCATGTCCGATCTCACGGCGTCCCGGTCCTCTGGATGGTTTTGTCTCACCTACAGAGTAGGACGGGAAGTTATAATGATGCATATATCTCTTAGTTGTCTCGAACTCGTCAAGTCCGTCAATTCTCTGTGCTTCTGCAAGAGGCGCCAGAGTTGTGATGGTACAGATCTGTGTCTGTCCACGGGTAAACATAGCAGAACCATGTACTCTCGGAATAATATCAACTTCTGCTGCCAGAGGACGGATCTGTGTAATTGCACGGCCATCTGGACGCTTGTGGTCTTTTAAGATCATTTTACGCACGGTCTTCTTCTGATACTGGTAAACAGCCTCACCAAGAACAGCCAGCCATTCTTCTTTCTCTGCAAAAGCCTCTTTCAGTTTGTCTGTGATCTGGGCGATATTGTTCTCTCTTGTCTGCTTGTCATCAGAGAATACTGCAACTTCCATTTCTTCCGGAGGAACGATCTCTTTGATGGCATCAAACAGCTCCTGTGGAACTGCACAGGACTCATAGCTGTGTTTTTCTTTTCCGCACTCTGCAATGATCTGGTCAAAGAATTTGATAATTTCCTGGTTTACTTCATGTGCTTTGTAAATAGCCTCGATCATCTGATCTTCCGGAACTTCATTTGCACCAGCCTCGATCATGATAACTTTATCTCTTGTGGAAGCTACTGTAAGCTGAAGGTCAGAAACATCCTTCTGTGCCAGTGTAGGGTTTACAATGAACTCACCGTCAATAAGACCGATCTGTGTAGTCGCACACGGACCGTCAAAAGGAATATCAGAAATACAGGTAGCAAGGGAGGAACCAAGCATAGCCGGAATCTCCGGATTGCACTGCGGGTCAACAGACATAACCATATCTACAAGTGTAACGTCATTTCTGTAATCCTTGGGGAACAGAGGACGCATAGGTCTGTCAATAACACGGGAAGTAAGGATTGCATGCTCGCTTGCTTTTCCCTCTCTCTTATTAAAACCGCCTGGAATTTTTCCTACGGCATACATTTTCTCTTCATACTCAACACTTAACGGAAAAAAGTCGATTCCCTCTCTTGGCTCTTTGGATGCAGTTGCTGTAGCAAGTACAGTGGTATCGCCATAATGCATAAGTGCTGCGCCATTTGCCTGTTTCGCAACACGGCCGATATCTACGGTAAGTGTTCTTCCAGCTAATTCCATGGAATAACTTTTGTACATATTCTTTCTCCTTTTACAATATAATATAAACATTAAATATAGTCAGTTGTATCCTGCAAAAGCAGAATAAACAACATTTCGCCAGAACAGAAGTCCGAAACGACTGAAAAATCCACTTGTGAAACATACAAATGCGCTTTTCAGAAGTCTCGGAAATTCCTGCTATCTTTCCACAATCTCAAAAGCGTCAGGCACATCAAAAAACAATTGACAGCTCTTCTTTTGGAACTGTTTACAAAACAGCAATAATACTTCTGCTATGACTCTTACATTTTAAAATGGGGCGGATGGATATCCGCCCCTTCCGCATACTAATTATTTTCTTAAGCCTAATTTCTCAATCAGTGTACGGTATCTTTCGATGTCTGTTTTCTTTAAGTAAGCTAACAGTCCACGTCTCTGACCTACCATTTTCAGCAGACCACGTCTGGAATGATGATCCTTGTGGTTATTCTGTAAATGCTCGGTAAGCTCCTGGATTCTTGCAGTAAGAACAGCTACCTGTACCTCTGGTGAACCGGTATCTCCCTCACATCTTGCATACTCTTTCATGATTGCTGCTTTCTTCTCTTTTGAAATCATTTTGATTTCCTCCTTATAATTCTTATTATAGAGTCATCCATGCAGATCTTCTGCCAAAAACATCTGACACAAAGCTGTGCAGACACCGGCAAAATTCTGTGGTGACGTGATCGCCGCATATTAAGAGACGGTCGGAGATTCCAACCCCTGAATATGGGCTGTTTAAAGCACAAAACAGGATTTCCCTGCTCGCACCTTGTGTAGTATAGCATAAGGAAAAACTTCTGTAAACTGTTTTTTCAATTTTTATCTGTACATTTTTTATCTGTACATTTTTTTGGGATCTTCATCTAAAAGAGAAAAGGCAATGTTGGTAGCATGATCTGAAACACGCTCCAGCCCGGATATGATATCAGAAAATATCATTCCCGCACTTGCCGTACATTCTCCTCTTGTAAGACGCTGGATATGGGATTCCTGAAGATCCCGCTCCTTTTGGTCTACCTGCTCTTCCAGATTCAGGATATCCTGCATATGGGTCAGATTATTGTGCAAAAACATATCAAGAGCATAGTTGGTGACTTTTACGGTTAACTCCAGCATGTTGGTAAGCTCTTCCTGGGCAGACTGGCTGAACTGAATCCCATGAGCCAGTCTGGACCGTGCCGCATCTGCAATATTTTCCGCATGGTCTCCGATACGCTCAATGTCATTTACAATGTGAAACAGACCGCCTATACTTTTTGCATCATCCGCAGGAAGTGTGGTTTCGTTTATTTTTACCAGATAATTGGTAATCTCATGATTGAGAAAATCGATCTGCTTCTCCACTACATAAACCTGTCCGATATCCGCTTCATCCAGGGTAATCAGGGCATTCATGGCATTTTCCAGATTGGTAACTGCCATCTGTCCCATACGTCCCATTTCCTGAATGGCATCAAACACTGCCGTTGTAGGAGAATAAACCGACTTTTCTCCAATGTACTGCAAAGAAAATCCATCCTGTTTTTTCTCTTCCTCATCCCTTACAAAGAAACCGGTAAGTCTGACAATCTGTCTGTTAAACGGTGCAAGCATCAGTACTTCCACAATTTTGATAAGAGTATGTGTATTTGCAACTTCCCTTCCCGGATTATGGCCGGAAATATTTTCAATAAAATGGGTAACAGGTTCCAGTCCTATGGAAATAATCACATACATGATTGCGGTTCCAATGATGTTAAAAAGCAAATGGATCAGTGCGGCCCTCTTTGCATCCCTTTTTCCGCCAAGTCCTGCCAGAAGTGCAGACACACACGCTCCTATATTGCATCCCAGGATAATAAAGAAGCAGATCCGCATATCCAAAAGTCCCTGATTGGCAAGAAGCAGAATGATTCCCACAGTGGCAGATGAGCTCTGCAGAATGGCTGTTACTACCATACCTACGATAAGTGCCACAAAATGGCTGTCCAAAGAGCCCATTACATTTACCACCTGCGTGGACTCCTTCAGAACTGACATAGATGTGGACATCGTTGTCAGTCCCATAAACAAAATACCAAATCCCAGCAGAACTTCCCCTGCACGCTGCACTTTTGTTTTCTTTGAAAACATCACCATGATAATTCCTGCCATGATGATCACAGGTGCCAGTTCTGAAAGGTTAAATGCAATCAGCTGGGAGGTGATGGTGGTACCGATATTGGCCCCCATGATCACACCTGCAGCCTGGTACAGATTCATAAGCCCTGAATTTACAAAGCTGACTACCATTACCGTTGCCGCACTGGAAGACTGAATAACTGCGGTAAACAATGTTCCCACCAGGATTCCCCGAACAGGTGTTTTTGTAAAAAATTCCAGGATGCTTCTCATTTTAGCCCCTGCTGCTTTTTCCAGACTGTCACTCATCAGTCGCATGCCATAAAGAAAAAGCCCCAGACCGCCCATTAACCCAAGAATAATCTGCGTCATGAATTGTCTCCTTGTATTTTATACAGAACTATTTTAATGATACCAGTGTCAAAAGGTCAAAAAGCCGTTCGTGCTTGCACGATAAGGCGTTTGAACTTGGGACACGACCAAATATGAGAAAGTAGCGATTTACGCAGTAAATCAGCGGATTTCGAATATTTGGAGGATTGTGGGAGCAGCGTAGCTGCGGAGCAATCCGGGGTATCAAATGAGTGTCAAAAGACCTTTTGACACTCATTTCCTTTTTATTTTATTGTTTCAAAATAAGCCCTGCCATCTTCTGCATCAGCCAACAGCCTTGCCTTCAGTGCTTCCAGAGATGGAAATTTTTTCTCCGGTCTTAAAAATTTCTTAAAATCAACACGGCAATCCTGCCCGTATAAATCCTCTTTACAGTCAAAAAGGTATGTTTCCACTCCAATAAAGCTTTCTCCAACTGTAGGCTTGTACCCGATATTGGTAATTCCATGATAAACCTTATCTCCAAAACTGGAGCTTGTTACATAAACCCCGTTTGGCGGCAGGATTTTGCTTTTTGGAGGTACAATATTGGTAGTTGGAAGAAGCACCTTATGTCCCATACCTCTTCCATGAACCACAGCTCCCTCCACAAAATAATCAGCCCCCATAAGTGAGGTAATCTTTTCCATATTTCCTTTTTTCAGTTCTTCCCTGATAAAAGTACTGCTGATTTTACGGTGTCCATCCATTTCCTTGGAAAGGATTTCTACCTGAAAACCATATTTACTGCCAAATTCCTTCAGAAGCTCCGGATTTCCCTTCCGTTCAAAGCCAAACCGGTTGTCCTCGCCTACAACCACGTAGGATGCCCCCAGATCTCCCATCAGAATTTCTTTTATAAAATTCTCTGCTTTCATGTGCCGGATCCTGTCATTAAGAGGACACTCCACCAGCACATCAATGCCCATTTTTTCAAGAAGGGAAGCCCGCTCTTCACTGGTAAGGATCATATTGCTGGAAGCATCAATGGCAAAAAGAACAGCCTGTTCTCCAAATGCTTTCCGCTCTTTGATCTTCTCTACCAGTTTTCTGTGTCCACGGTGGATCCCGTCAAATTTTCCCATTGTTACTGCACAGTTGGCAAGCTTTGGAAACTCGCCATCTATCTTCAGGTATTCCATATAACTCTCCTGTCAAAACATCTTTACCGGATAATATTTCTTTTTCCCCTTGTCCCATTGAAAAATACCTGTAAATGTTCCGTCACTGGCATACATACGCACCCAGCCTTCTTTGTGCTGGGGACTGACCAGATTATCAGACAGCGGATTTCCGTTTTGTAAAAGCCTGTCGCCGTAAGAATCCGCATAAATGGCAGGATAATCTGCCAGAACTGCTTCTACAGGATGTATCATTTCTGAAATTGTACCATCCTGCACAGCCCTCTCTACTTCTTCCAGCGTATAGCTTTCTTCCAGAGAAAAGCGTCCCACCTTTGTACGCAGCAGTTCTTCCATACAGCCGCCACATCCAAGTCTCTGCCCCACATCGTGACATAAAGTGCGGATATAGGTTCCCTTGCTGCAGGTAACTCTTATTTTTATAAGTGGAAGTGCAATTTCCAGAGGTGTGATCTCATAGAAACATACCGGACGTGCCTTTCTCTCTACCGTTTTTCCCTCTCTTGCCAGCTCATAAAGCTTCTTCCCGTTCACCTTCAGGGCAGAGTACATAGGTGGGACCTGCATCTGTTCCCCCTGAAAACCTTTCAGTACTTCTTTTACCTCTTCTTCTGTCACAGACACCTGCTTTTCTTCCAGAACAGTACCTGACATATCCTGGGTATCTGTGGTAATTCCAAGATGAAGCACTGCCTCGTAGGTTTTCTCTTTGTCTGTAAGCAGATCCACCAGCTTGGTTCCTTTTCCCAGTGCTACCGGAAGCACTCCGGTGGCATCCGGGTCAAGAGTACCTGTATGCCCGATTTTTTTCATGTGAAGGATTCCGCGAAGCTTAGCAACCACATCGTGGGAAGTAAAGCCTTTTTCTTTATGAATTACAATGATTCCCTGAAATTCTGCCATTACTGTTCCTGTCCTAAAAGCTGTTTTTCGATCTGTTCTGAAATATTATTAATCACATCGTACATGGAGCCGGCAAGATCGCAGCCTGCTGCCTTTACATGTCCGCCACCACCGAAATAGGAAGCGATTTTGCTTACATCTACCTTGCCATTGGAACGCAGAGATACCTTAAATACCTGGCTCTCATGTTCATAAATAAACATAGCCACTTCTACTCCTTTTGTAAGGCGCAGCTGGCTTACAATTCCATCCAGGTCAGACGGCACAACTCCGTAGAAGTCCATATCACGCATTTTCATATAGCCCACAATGCATTTGCCGTCAAGAAGTATAATGCTTTCTGCCAGAACCCGTCCCATAACCTGATTCTGGATATAGGTTTTCTGGTAAAAGGACTCATCAATAATATTGGAAAAATCCACGCCAATTGCCATAAGCTCTCCGGCAATACGCATGGTGTCCGGTGATGTGGAAGAATACTGGAAAACTCCGGTATCATGAATCATTCCTGTATAAATAGCAGTGGCAATGTCAAGATCAATTTTGTCCTTTTCAAGGAGATTGTAAAGCACTTCGCTTGCAGAGCTTATTTCTCCTTGCACATGATTAATTTTTGCAAAGCCCGGATTGCTGATATGATGGTCAATGCACACAGTCTTTTTGGCAGTGTCAAAATATTCTCCTGCTACAGCCAGACGCTCCAGTGCACTTACGTCACATGTTACAAAAAGATCATATTCCTTCGGCTCTCCTGCTTCAAACTTCACTTCATCCATACATGCTATATGGCCGAACACAGGCTTTGGTTTTTCCAGATAAATATCCACCTTGATATCCGGATACCATTTCTTGATATAAAGATAAAGTGCCATACAGGAACCCACACAGTCTCCGTCCGGACGCACATGTCCGCCGATTCCCATGGTCTTTACGCCATCCAGAATTTCTTCGATTCTTTCCATTCCCTCACCTCATTAATCTTCCTGTTCCTCTTGTGTATCAACAGTTCCTTCTGCTTCTTCTGTACTTTTTTCATGATCATGCTGGATCACATCGTCGATTAATTTGGACATATTTACACCATATTCAATTGACTCATCCAGAAGGAAACGAATCTCCGGTGTGTTTCGAAGATTCAGATTCTTTGCCAGCTGACGGCGGATATAGCCTTCCGCACTTTTCAGGCCACGGATGGTAGACTGCTTGGATTCGTCACTGCCAAGCACACTGATAAATGCCTTGCAGGTTTTCAGATCCGGTGCAACCTCCACTGCCATGACAGATGTCATTGGATGGATGCGTGGATCTTTGATTTCGTTACGGATAATATTGCTAAGCTCTTTCTGAACCTCTGCATTGATCCGTGTATTTTTAATACTGTTTTTTCTCATTTTTGGTCTCCTACTAAAACTCTGCCACGGAAAAATTGGGGGCAAACAAATTTTGCCCCCAACTAACGTTTGCGGGTCACTACGCTTTATACCGCTTATGCAATCCCGCAAACCTACTGCCTACTGTATGCAACAGTAAAATTTTCCTAGCGTGGCACCTCAACCATAATATATGCTTCTACTTTATCTTCTTCTTTTACATCATTGAAATCCTGGAATACAAGACCACACTCGTAGCCTGCACGGACTTCTTTGACATCATCCTTAAATCTCTTAAGGGAAGCCAGCTCTCCTTCGTAGATCTGATCCTCACCTCTTGTAATGCGGACCTTGCAGCCTCTCTGGAATGTACCATCCAGGACATAGCTTCCTGCAATAGTTCCAACACCGGAAGCCTTGAACAGCTGGCGAACCTCTGCATGACCGATAACCTTTTCCTCAAATACAGGATCCAGCATACCCTTCATGGCAGCTTCCACATCCTCAATTGCCTGATAGATAACCCTGTACAGACGAAGATCAACGCCTTCCTGCTCTGCAAGCTGTTTTGCTGTGGTATCCGGGCGCACATTAAATCCGATGATAATTGCATTTGATGTTGCAGCAAGGCTGACATCAGACTCATTGATGGCACCAACACCACCGTGGATTACTCTTACAACAACTTCCTCATTGGAAAGTTTTACAAGACTCTGCTTAACAGCCTCAACGGAACCCTGAACGTCAGCTTTTACAATGATCGGAAGCTCCTTCAGATCACTTGCCTGAATCTGGTCAAACAGATTATCAAGGGAAAGTTTGCCCTTTGTTTCCTCAAGAAGACGGTTCTTGTTCTCGGAAACAAATGCTGCTGCAAAGCTCTTTGCTTCTTTGTCGTTTTCAAAGGACATAAGGACTTCACCTGCATTTGGCACATCACCAAGGCCAAGGATCTCTACCGGAGTAGACGGACCTGCCTGTTTTACACGGCGTCCCTTATCATCCATCATTGCACGTACTTTACCATTGCATGCGCCTGCTGCAATGAAATCTCCAACATGAAGAGTACCTTTTTGTACCAGGATTGTTGCAACCGGTCCCTTACCTTTATCAAGCTGTGCCTCGATAACAAGACCTCTTGCTGCACGGTTCGGGTTTGCTTTCAGCTCGGAAACCTCTGCTGTAAGCAGGATCATTTCCAGAAGGTCATCAATACCCTCTCCTGTCTTTGCAGATACCGGTACAAACGGTGTTGTTCCGCCCCAGTCTTCCGGGATCAGTTCATATTCGGAAAGCTCCTGTTTTACACGCTCGATGTTTGCGCTTGGCTTATCGATTTTGTTGATGGCAACAATAATCTCTACGCCTGCTGCTTTTGCATGGCTGATTGCCTCTACAGTCTGTGGCATTACACCATCATCAGCTGCAACTACAAGAACTGCAATATCTGTGGAATTGGCTCCACGCATACGCATGGCAGTAAATGCCTCATGTCCTGGTGTATCAAGGAAGGTGATCTTCTGACCATTGATATCTACCACATAAGCACCGATGTGCTGTGTGATTCCGCCGGCCTCGCCTCTTGTTACATTTGTCTTACGGATTGCATCCAGAAGGGAAGTTTTACCATGGTCAACGTGTCCCATAACGCAGACTACAGGAGGTCTTGAAACCATTGTGGATTCATCCTCTTCTTCCTCTTTGAGGAGTTCCTCAATTACATCTACTTTTTCTTCTTTTTCTGCAATAATGTCAAATCCAAGAGCGATTTCTTCTGCCTGCTCGAAGTCGATCTCATGGTTTACAGTTACCATCTGACCTTCCATAAACAGCTTCTTGACAATTGCAGATGGCTGCATTTTCATTGCCTCTGCAAGCTCACGGATTGTAAGCTTCTCCGGAATTGTAATTTCCTTGATCTCCGGTTTCTTCTCCTCTGGTTTTTGCTGTGGAGTTGGTTTCTGAAGGGCTTTTGGAATTCTGGACATCTGATTTCTGCCGCCCTGGTTTGGTCTGTGTCCGCCACCGGAAGTCTTATCGAAGTCTTTCTTTTTATTTTTGTTCTCTCTGTCACGCTCACGCTTGCTGTCCTTGGATGTCTTGGTCAGCTCTGGTGTAAAGATAGCATCTGCGCTTCCGCTTCTTCTGGCACCACCGGAACGCTGTCCCTGTGACTTCTGTCCTCCAAAGCGACCTTCTGTACGGCTGTCACGGCCTTCATCTTTGCCACTGAAGCGTCCCTGGCCGCCCTGTGGTCTTCCCTGGCCAAATCTGCCGCCATTTCCTCCGTTTCCATTTCTGTTGTCACGGTTGTCGCCCTGACGGAATCCACGGCTGTTTCCATCCCCCTGGCGTGGTCCTCTGTTCTGGCCGTCTCCCTGTCTTGCAGGTCTTCCCTGGCCGTCACCGTTTCTGTTTCCACGGAATGCTCCCTGGCCGCCCTGTGGTCTTCCCTGACCGAATCTGCCGCCATTTCCTCCGTTTCCATTTCTGTTGTCACGGTTTCCATCACGGTTCTCTCCCTGGCGGAATCCGCGGTTGTCACGCTGTCCCTGATTTCTTCCCTCTGTATTGGAGGTGTTGGACTGGCGCTGTGTATTTTCATTTTTTGGCTGTGCCGGTTTTGCCTGTGCTGCTGTCTGTGCATTTGCTGCCGGTGCCTTCGGTGCTTCTGCTTTTGGTGCTGGGGCTGCCTGTGGCTTTACAGCTTCTGTCTTTGGTGCTTCTGCTTTTGGTGCAGCAGCTGTCTGCTGTGGCTTTGCGGCCTCTGTTTTTGGGGCTTCTGCCTTTGGTGCACTTACAGCTTCTGTTTTTGGTGCACCTGCTGCCGGTTTGTCAGCCTGTGCTGCTGCCGGGCGTGCGCCCTGTGGACGGGCTTTTCTTTCGCCTGGTGCTTTCTTTCTGTTCTTACCTCCGTCACTTGCATTCTGTGCATGATATACACGGATGATATTCTTTTTCTTCTTCGGTGTCTGGGCACCGTCGCCTTCTTTATTTACTGAAACCTTCTGCTCTTCTGTCTTAGGAGTCTCCAATGTTATTCCTTTCTCCTTTCCCGTATCTGTTACTTTTTTCACTATATTTCTCTTATTCTCTCTGTTTTGCTCTATTTTATCCTTGGCAGGCTCATGGGTCCTGTTTGTCATATACCATGCCTTCCTTTCACCAGATCCGATTCCACAGATGCTTCATTCAAAAGCATTCCGCAGAATACTTCTTTCTCCTTGGTGAAAAGTGCCTGAATTTTCAGACCTTGGTTTCTTCCAGTACTTTTATGATCGCCTGTGCAAAATTTGCATCCTGTACTGCAAGACTTGCGCGAAATTCTTTTCCCATGGCGTGACCAAGCGTTTCTTTATCTGCAAGGATATACAATGGGACTTCGTAGAACGTACACATATTCCGGAATTTTTTCTTTGTATTCTCGGAAGAATCGCCGGCTACGATTACCAGATATCCTTTACCGGTCTTGACAGACTTCTCTGTGGAAAACTCTCCACTTACTGTCCTGCCGGCTTTTGTTGCCAATCCGATCAAGGATAATGCTCTATTTGTTTTCAATAGTCTCAAACTCCTTCTCAAGGCTTTCGTAAACCTCATCCGGAATGGACGCTTTCAGGGAGCGTTCCAGGCCATGGTTCTTTCTTGCCTTTTCAAGGCATTCCCTTGAAAAACAAATATATGCCCCGCGGCCGTTTTTCTTGCCTGTTGCATCCAGGACGATTTCGTCCTCTGCGGTTTTCAGTACCCTGATCATTTCTTTTTTATTTTTCATTTCCCTGCAGCCGGTACACTGGCGCATGGGGATCTTACTCTTCGTCTTCATTCTCCACTGTTTCCTCAGCTGCTTCAGACTCTTCTGCTGTTTCTTCATCTACTGCTGTTTCTTCACCAGCTGCAGTTGTCTCTTCGGAACCTTCCTCATACTCCTCATCCTCGTAGTATTCGTCATCGTCCTCATCATAATCATAGAAGTCGCCGGACTCTCTTGCCTGTGTCTCGCTCTTGATATCAATCTTAAATCCAGTCAGGCGGGCTGCAAGACGGGCATTCTGTCCTTCTTTACCGATTGCAAGAGAAAGCTGATAATCCGGAACAACAACAAGTGCTGTTTTCTCATCCGGATCTGCCATAACTGCGATTACCTTTGCAGGACTAAGTGCATTCTCAATAAGGATTGCAGGATTCTCATCCCAGTTGATGATATCGATTTTTTCTCCGCGAAGCTCAGTTACAATGGCACTTACACGGGCTCCGTTCACACCAACACATGCTCCTACAGGATCTACATCCGGATCATTGCTCCATACAGCAAGCTTGGTACGGGAGCCAGCCTCACGGGCAATGCTCTTGATCTCAACAGTTCCGTCTTTTACTTCTGCTACTTCGGATTCAAAAAGACGTTTTACAAGGCCAGGATGTGTTCTGGATACCAGGATACGTGGTCCCTTCGGTGTATCCTTAACTTCCAGGATATACACTTTGATTCTCTCGGTAGGTTTGAAGGTTTCTCCCTTCACCTGCTCATTCTCACCAAGAATAGCATCTGCTTTACCAAGATTTACGCTTACGTTATGTCCAACAACACGCTGTACGATACCTGTTACAACTTCCTTCTCATTTCCGTGATACTGGTCAAAAAGAACCTTACGTTCTTCTTCACGGATTTTCTGCAGGATTACGTTCTTCGCATTCTGTGTGGCAATACGGCCAAATTTGTCAGAATGGATCGGTACCTTGATGATATCGCCTACTTCAGCATTGGTATTCTGTTTCTGCGCTTCAACAAGAGAAATCTCCTCTGCCGGATCGTCTACAAACTCAACTACCTTGCGGTCTGCAAATACGCTGAAATCTCCTGTTTCTCTGTTGATGGTCACATGTACATTATCAGCTTTTCCAAAATGCTGCTTACATGCCTGGATCAGGGACTGCTCAATGGCATCAAGCAAAGTTTCCTTGCTGATATTTTTATCGCGTTCCAGATCATCCAGAGCACCCATTAACTCCTTGTTCATTTTTCTTATTTCCTCCTTTTCGCTTTCCAGTTGGTATTAAAATTCAAATGCCTTACGCACCAGTGCAATATCTTTCTTATCAAAAGTACGCTCTGTACCTTCGTCTTCGATTGTCACACTGTTACTATCATATGCTGTCAATGTTCCGCAAAACTCTTTTTGTTTTTCGATTGGCCGGTAGGTTCTGATTTCTACCCGTTTTCCCATATTTCTGGCAAAATCCTTTTCCTTCTTAAGAGGTCTGTCACCTGGAGAGCTGATCTCCATAACATAGCTTTCTTCGATGAAATCATCTTCATCCAGCTTATCGCTGAAAGCCCTGCTTACTGTCTCGCAGTCATTTACTGTGATTCCCTCGCCTTCTGGTCTTTCAATATAACCTCTAAGGTACCAGACTCCGGCTTCCTTGACAAACTCTACGTCTACCAGTTCGAATCCGTTTTCTTCAACGATCGGGAGAAGCATTGCTTCTGCTTTTTGCTCGTACTCTTCTTTTCTGCTCATTTTCCCACCTGCCTTTCTTAGTTCATAACCTTTGTAAGGTTATCGTTACTGTTCCCTTTGTTCAAAGCAACAGTTTATCTTCAGTCTTATCAGCAAAAAGAGTGGGCGTAAGCCCACTCCTTTGTCAACAAGTTCTGATTTCTGTTCCCATTCTAACACTTTTATTTCCTAATTGCAAGCGCTTTTTACGTCTTATAGTAACTAAACTCTCGGTTTTGTACCCTTGGTATCACGTTTTGCAAGCTTAACCTTATTCAGGCAGTATGGCTTGTCATGATAGGTAATACTGTATTCCTGGTGCGGTTCTAATAGATATGCATGTTCCAGCACATCTTTTTCTCCCAGTTTCATTCCACGCACACCAACAGAGGTCTTTTTCATGGTGGATACATCATTTTTCAAAATACGAAGAAAATATCCGTTCTGACTCTGGAATATAATCTGTTCCATCTCATCAGCAGCGCCCACAAAAATCAGACTGTCTTCTTCTGCCAGCTTGGTTGAAGCAATGGTTCTCTTGGAAACGTCAAATTCACCGCCTGCTACCAGCTTGCACATGGAAGTTCTGGTCACAAACAGCAAAGTGGACATTTTCACCTGTCCTACAGGCGCCACATAAAGGATCTGCTCCTGGCTGCTGTCATAATTACTTAAGTTATCTGCCGGAGTTCCTTTATCACGAAAACGCACCAGCGGAATATCCGCAACCTTGATAGAATGCATTCTTCCTATATCTGTAAAAATGCAGATCTTATCTGTGTTCATACAGGTAAATACATACTTACTCTCTGCAAGAGCTGCTTCTTTATTTCGTTCAAAGGCATTTTTGTCAATAAGACGCATATAGCCAAAACGATCCATAAGAAAGCATACTTCCATTTCTTCCATTTTCTTTTCTTCATAAACGGCTTCTTCGGCATTCTCGATTACAGTCCGTCTTTTTGTACTGTACTCTTTTTTGATTCCGTCCAGCTCTTCTATAATCACTTCGCACATGGAATCATAATTATTCAGAATATCTTCATAAGAAGTAATATTTTTCATGGTCTGGTCATATTCTGCCTGAAGTGCTTCAATTTCCAGTCCGATCAGGCGGTACAGACGCATGTCAAGAATGGCTGTTGCCTGATTTTCTGTAAATTTCAGATTCTTCGCAGCTTTCTCACTTGCCTTTGACTTAAATTTAATCCCTTCTGTAACACCTTCTACCAGGCATTTCTTTACCTGGTCACGGCTTTTGCTTCCACGAAGGATCTCGATAATCAGGTCGATCACATCGCAGGCCTTGATCAGTCCCTCCTGGATTTCTTTTTTCTCCAGCTCTTTTCCAAGAAGTGTTTTGTACTTGCGGGTAGTCACTTCAAATACAAAATCCACATGGTGCTCAATGATCTGTTTCAGGCTTAAAGTCTCCGGGCGTCCATCTGCTACAGCCAGCATATTTACACCGAAGGTATCTTCCAGTCTGGTCTTTTTGTAGAGCATATTGGTAAGGTTTTCCACATCCGCATCTTTTCTTAATTCCAGCACGATCCGGATTCCCTCTTTTGAGGACTGGTTGGAAATATCCACAATGTCTGTGGTTTTCTTTGTCTCCACAAGAGAAGCTACATCATTAAGGAATTTGCCGATATTTGCCCCGATCATGGTATACGGGATTTCAGTGATCACAAGCTGCTGCCTGCCACCTTTTAGCTTCTCCACCTCTACTTTTCCCCTGAGGCGAAGCTTTCCGGTTCCGGTTTCATAAATATTCAGAAGGTCATCTTTATTTACTACCAGTCCACCTGTAGGAAAATCAGGTCCCTTTAAGTATCGCATCAGGCCTTTTACACTGATATCGTTATTCTTGATATAAGCTTTTACCGCATCCACAACCTCTCCCAGATTGTGAGGGGGAATGCTGGTTGCCATACCAACGGCAATACCATCAGCTCCATTTACAAGAAGATTGGGGATTTTTACAGGCAGTACACTTGGCTCTTTCTCTGTCTCATCAAAGTTTGGCATAAAGTCCACTACATTCTTATCAAGATCAGCCAGAAAAACCTCCTGGGTAAGCTTCTCAAGCCTTGCCTCTGTATATCGCATAGCTGCCGCTCCATCCCCTTCAATGGAGCCAAAATTTCCATGTCCGTCTACCAGGATTTTTCCCTTTTTGAAATCCTGGGCCATTACAACCAGCGCCTCATAAATAGAGCTGTCACCGTGAGGATGGTATTTACCCATGGTATCTCCTACAATACGGGCACATTTACGGTAAGGACGGTCATAGCGGATTCCAAGCTCATACATATCATACAGAGTTCTTCTTTGTACCGGCTTCAGACCGTCGCGGACATCAGGAAGGGCTCTGGAAATGATAACGCTCATGGCATAGTCTATATAAGATTTTTGCATGACGTCCGCATAGTCAGTGGCAATTACATTTTCCTGTTTTGTTTCCATAATTTATTATTCCTCATACTTAATTTTCAATTAGATATCAAGCTCTGCATCCGTAGCGTGTTCATAAATAAAGGCTTTTCGCGGCGGAACATCGCTTCCCATAAGGATCTCGGTAACACTGGAGGCCATACGTGCATCCTCGATTTCCACCCTCTTCATCCTTCTTGTTTCCGGATTCAAAGTAGTTTCCCACAGCTGCTGTGCATCCATTTCTCCAAGACCTTTGTATCTTTGCAGGGTAAAGCTGCCCGGCTTGTGGGTCCTGCGGTATTTTTCCAGTGCCTTGTCATCATACAGATATTCTTCGGCACCTTTCTTTGGCATTACCTTGTAAAGAGGAGGCATGGCAATATAAACATGTCCTTCGTAAATCAGCTCCGGCATAAAGCGGTAAAACAGGGTGAGCAAAAGTGTGGAAATGTGTGCACCGTCCACATCCGCATCGGCCATGATCACAATTTTGTCATAGCGCAGCTTTGTAATATCAAAATCATTGCCATAGCCTTCAGAAAAACCGCATCCAAAAGCGTTGATCATAGTTTTGATTTCTGCATTGGCAAGCACTTTATCTATGGTGGCTTTCTCTACATTCAGGATTTTACCTCTGATAGGCAGGATGGCCTGATAGTTACGGTCTCTTGCAGTTTTTGCAGAACCGCCTGCGGAATCTCCCTCTACGATAAAAATTTCACAAAGAGAAGGATCTTTTTTCTCGCAGTTGGCAAGCTTTCCATTAGAGTCAAAGGAATATTTCTGTTTGGTAAGGAGATTGGTCTTTGCACGTTCTTCTGTTTTACGGATCTTGGCCGCTTTTTCCGCACAGGATAAAATAGCTTTCAAAGTTTCCAGATTACGGTCAAAATACAGTACAAGCTGTTCTGACATCACCTTTCCTGTGGCTCTTGCAGCATCCTGGTTGTCCAGCTTTGTCTTTGTCTGGCCTTCGAAACGTGGTTCTGGATGCTTGATGGAAACAACTGCTGTCATTCCGTTACGGATATCCGCACCTGTGAAATTGGCATCTTTTTCCTTCAGCACACCGATTTCACGGGCATAGCTGTTCATAACAGTAGTAAAAGTAGTCTTAAATCCGGTAAGGTGGGTACCACCTTCTGCATTATAAATATTGTTGCAAAAGCCAAGTACATTTTCACGGAATTCATTGGTGTACTGAAAAGCAGCCTCTACCTGGATTCCGTCTGCCTCTCCCTTCAGATAAACAGGCTCATGAAGTGCCTCACAGTTCTGGTTCAGATCTTTAATATAACCTACGATTCCATCTGGTTCATGGTATGTGATATCCTCTGGTTTCTCACCTCGAAGATCCATAAAATGAATGGTCAGATTAGGATTCAGGTAGGCTGTTTCATGGAGACGGCTTTTTACTTCTGTTGCAGAAAATCTTGTTTTCTCAAAGATTTCCGGATCTGGAAGAAAATTCACACAGGTTCCTGTTCCTCTGGTTTTCGCGATTTTTGGAAGAAGTCCCTCTTCCAGTTCAATAGTAGGGATTCCTCTCTCATAATGATCGTGGTGCACAAAACCGTCACGGCTGATCTTAATATCCAGGTAGGTGGAAAGTGCATTTACAACAGAGGAACCAACTCCGTGAAGACCTCCACTTGTCTTGTATGCAGAATTGTCAAACTTACCACCTGCATGGAGAGTGGTAAATACAAGACGTTCTGCTGAAACGCCTTTTGCATGCATATCTACTGGGATTCCACGTCCGTTGTCCTTTACAGTGCAGGATCCGTCTTTTTCCAGAGTTACTTCTATATTCGTGCAGTATCCGGCAAGATGCTCATCTACTGCATTATCTACGATCTCATATATCAGATGGTTAAGGCCTTTACGGGAAACACTTCCAATATACATTCCCGGACGCTTCCTGACAGCTTCCAGTCCCTCCAGGACAGAAATACTCCCCGCATCGTAGGTATCTTTCTTTGCCATGGTACCATTTCCTTTCTTAAATAATTTAAATAATGCCACAGACAAAAGTGACATTATTTTTACAGGTTATGAAAAGCGGACAGATTGTCCGCTTCTTATTCTTTCGTGGATATCCGATTCAAAAGCCTTATCGTACAAGCATAAACAGCTTTTTGACTTTTTGACCCTGATATCATATATTTTGTTTTTCACAAACATTCGTTCTATATCATACCCCATTTTATGGTATTTTGGCAAGTAAAATTTCATTTTCGAAATTTTTTCAAATTTATTTAAGGCTGCAGCCCCGCATGTTTCCTGCTTTTTTTGTATATTTTTCAAATTTTTTGAAAAAAATTAAAAAAAGTGCTTGCAATCTTCCGGAAAGTAAGATATACTATGCAAGTCGGTTGACAAGGCCAGTTGGTCAAGGGGTTAAGACGTCGCCCTCTCACGGCGAAAACACGAGTTCGATTCTCGTACTGGCTGCTTTATTTTCCGACAAATTGAATACATATGTTAAGCGAACCGCTTACATGGCCAGTTGGTCAAGGGGTTAAGACGTCGCCCTCTCACGGCGAAAACACGAGTTCGATTCTCGTACTGGCTGCTCTATTTTCCGACAAACTGAATACATATGTTAAGCGAACCGCTTACATGGCCAGTTGGTCAAGGGGTTAAGACGTCGCCCTCTCACGGCGAAAACACGAGTTCGATTCTCGTACTGGCTGCTAGGAACTTCCGAAGTAATTCGGGAGTTTTTTGCTTTACAGAAAATTACTCCGTAATGTTCCAATAAAGTTATATTTATACAGAGGAGGCAACTGCCACAATTCCGACAGTTGCCTCTTCTGTAAATATCTTAAATAATTATTTTTTCTTTACCATACAGCGCTTTTTAAAAAATGAAATTCCATAGCAAAGTATCTGATCATAATCATCCTCATATTCCTTTGCATACAGCCGGTCATCAATTTGCCGCAAAGCCGCGTTGCACTCACTTTCCAGTTTTCCCAGCACTTTGGTAAATTTCGCCTCAAAAATTGCTACGCGCCCATTAACAGAATCATAAACAACTACATCACTTCGGCCCTCACCATGTTCTTTATTAGAATCCACCATATATCCGGCACCTGTAAAAATACCGGCAAGGAACGCATGATAAAAATCTTCTCTATAATCGTGATAACTAATAGTACGTCGCAATAAAACATTCATTTCCCTGGTAATCCGCTCACTGTCCCCACTCCAAACTGCATCAAACAAAGAGTTTCTGTCCCACTTTCTGGCACTGTCATCAAACCAATTGATTACAGTTGTCTCAAAGATTTCTTTAATCTCTGCGTTTGGAATCATAAGCGCAACCAAGCCATCTTGCAGTTTTTCTTCAAAATCATTCTCACGCGCCTTAGTCAGATATCCTGTCAAATATAACAGACTCCAAAGATTATCCTCGGAAGAATGCAAATAATCGTAGGTCAGATTTTCATCTATGCGTTGGACAATAAAGCCACCAGTCATCAGGGTTTCCAGCTTTTTTGTAATATTACTGCCTGCATAATCAATAAAAGAACGGATAATTGCATTGTCACTGGTATTTTTCCAGTAACTGATGGGCTTTGCCTTGGGATTACGTTGTAATTCCACCAGATAATTCATCACATCCCATGGACAATAAACATCGAAATCACCAAAATGGTAACCATCATACCATTTCTTAATGTTGTCTTTCTGTTCAATTAGATCAGCATCCTTTAATAATTGATCAACCTCATTTTGTACAAAGCCAAAATACTCATTCAAACAGGAATTTAAAATTGTATCTGATACAAAATTATTGGTCCCTGTAAAGATACTCTCTTTTGCAATTTTCAGACAGCCTGTGATAACAGCAAACCGAAGTGCCTGATTATCTTTTAAAGCCTGCATCAGACTCTTCATAACATCCAGCATTTCTTTATAATAACCATTCCTGTTTGCTTTTGCCAGTGGAACATCATACTCATCTATCAGAAGAATTACAGGTTTTCCATAATATTGCTGCATCAGTGTAGTCAGAAGCATAAGGCTACTCTTGACTTCTTTCATCGAACCGCATCCATGCGCAAGATGGGTAAATGCTGCCCTTTGGAATTCTGTAATCTTTTTTCCATCAAGCAAATAAAGATGTTTATTATACAGCTCTGCTATTACCATTGTCAGCATATCATAAGCCCCGGTAAAATCCAGACCATCCACCTGCCGAAGCGAAATAAAAACCGTAGGATACTGATTCATCCACATTTCACATATTGCTGGATATTCTGCGATTTTCAAACCTTCAAACAGCTTTCTACTGTCCCTGCGGATATCAAAAAAATTTTCCAGCATACTCATGCCCAATGTTTTACCAAATCGCCGAGGGCGCGTAATTAATGTCACCTTTGTTCCCGTTCTATTAAGGAGTTCTTCGATCAGTCCTGATTTATCAATATAGTAATAGCCATTTTTACGAATTTCCTCAAAATCAGAAACACCAACAGGAATATTCATTTCCTTCATCTCAGCCCCTCCTTTCTCGTAGCTATACTTAAACTTTATTGTTTCTATGTTATCATGAATTCCATGCTGTTACAAGAAAAAGCTGGGTTTAAAAACATATCGAAAAACATATTGAAAAGCTCCGAAAATCTTATAATCATTTAAATTCATGATATTAATAAGATTTTCGGAGCTTTCGTTATGCTTTTATTGTTTCTGTATTCTGCCAGATGCCCATTATTTCTTTACGGTTACAACACAGGTCTTTGTAACATTGCCAGCCTTCACGGTAATGGTTGCGGTTCCAGGTTTCTTGGCGGTTACTTTACCTTTGCCGTTTACAGTGGCGATCTTCTTATTGGAGCTGCTGTATTTGATCTTTGCTTCTGCTCCGGACGGGGTAAGCTTCGCCTTGATGGTGAAGGATTTGCCCTTCTTTAATGTCTTGGTGGCTGGTACGCCGGTCATGCCGGTTGGAGCTTTCTTGGCTACTTTGACTTTAATGTTCTTGGTTTTCTTGCCAGATTTAACTTTAATCGTAACAGTTCCTGATTTCTTTGCTTTTATTACACCTGTTTTGCTGACTGTCGCAATCTTTTTATTTGTTGATGTATAGCTTACCTTATTCAGACTGGTAACTGGTCTTACTACCGGTTTCAACTGCAGCTTATCACCTACTGTAAGATTTACAGTAGATGGAACACCTTTAATAGAAGAGGTTGCAATTGCCTTCTTCTGAACCACTACTGTTACCTGTGCGGATGCACCGCTGGCAAGCTTCACGGTGATCACAGTGGTACCGGCTTTCTTAGCAACTACATTTCCACCGCTGATTGCTGCGATGGATGGCTTGCTGCTTGCGCAGGCTGCCGCATTGATGGAATCACCTGTTGTTAATCCGGTTACCAGTTTGCTGAGGGCTACTTTCTTCTTCAGCTGAAGCGGCACTTTCGCAGATACCACTTTTATGGTTCCATTCAGTTTCGCTACCGCTGCTGTCTCTGTCTTACCGCAAACCTTACAAGTTCTGGTCTTCACGCCTGCTGCCAGAACTGTCGGAGCCTTGGTTACCGTATACTCGCCAAAGCTGTGCTTTCCAGTTGCCGGGATTGTTTCTTCCTTGGTCTGTCCGCATCCAGTACAGGTGTAGACCATTGTACCTGCTTTTGCACAGGTAGCTGCTGTCTTCACAGTGCCAGTGCCCCACTGATGCTGGTGAACATCTTCTTTTACAAAATCAGCTTCAATCAGGAAAGATCTGTATTCGTAATAATCATTGCGGCCACATTTCAGATAGTAAGTTTTTCCTTTTTCCAGACTGTATTGCAGATTAAAAGCTTTGTAATAATAGCCATCCACATTATTGCTTGTCAGTTCCTTCATCTGGTCATCATATAGCCATGCACAGGTTGACATATTGCTCATAGCCTGGAACTGCCAGATTCCAGAGCGGTCTGGTACAAATTTATAATATTTATACATACCTGCTAATTCGGTGGAAACTTTCATTCTCTTACCTGCAGTAAGTGTAATCGCATTCTCAGGATCTGCAGCTGCTTTTGCTTTTAATTCCTGTGGACCCACCAGAATCTCAATTGTTGAGATACATCCATAATCATCTGCAACATCGCAGCGGTATCTCCGAAGCTCATTAATGGAATCTGTAGTATAAGAAGCCTTGTCACCATTTGGCAATTCTGCCCAAACTGACGCTGTACTTGATGTGTACTGGTACCACTTGTAAGTCATCTTCGTACAATTTGCCCCTCCTACTGCATTTGCAGACAGAGTTGCAGCTGTGCCTTTTGGTACCCACACATTTTTAATACTGCTAAAGCTGATATCCGGCTTTCCATATACCTCGAACCGTGCAAAAGCAACGTTATATTTGTCTGCTACTTTACATCTGTAGCGTGTAGACTGTTTTTCCACACGCTTCACTGTGTAAGTACTTCCGTTTGCGCCTTCAATCTTACTCCATCCGTGCTCATCGTCCACAACATACCATTCATAGCTTAAATCGTAGTTGGACTTTGCAGATACTTTCAGTTCCACATTCGTCGCACCGGATTTTACAACGATAACACGATCCTCATCTGTATCTACAACCAAACCACTATCTGGTTGTACAGTAAATCCTTGTGTTTTCCAATTCGTTCCATCCGTTACTTCGCATTGGTAGCTGGTCTCTTTCGTTACATTTTCAACTCTATAGGATGACGTATTCGCACCTTCTATAGAGACATAATCACCCTCTTCTTTGTTATAATAAAACCACTGATAGGAAAGTTTAGCACCTTCTGTACTGGTAATATCGGTTGTCAGATCAATGCTTTCTCCCAATTTCACAGCCATGTCCTTCCACTCTCCGCCGGATAATGCAGATGATGGCCTTACTGTGAACGGTTGTTTTACCATAGCTCCATCAGAGCCAGTTACTCTACACTGATAATGTCTTTCATACTTTTCCACCTCAACTTCGTAGGTCGGAGAGGCAGCATTCTCAATAGGCACATATTCAGTATATTCATTTTCGTACTCATCATGTTTCGTGACTTCCTCATACCACTGATACGTCAGATCCACTCCGGTTTCAGAAATTGCTTCTGCATTAAGTACTACTTTACTGCCAGTTTTCTCCTCTATATAAATGTTTTCATCCTTAAATATAATACAGGAATCAATATCTACATAAAACCATGCTGTTCTAGTACTCTTGCTATCTTTAATGCGGCAGAAATAAGTTGTGTCACTTTGCAGACCACTCACTGTCAGTTTATCAGTAGTTTCGCCCTCCAAAAGTTCATCACTCTCTTCGTTCTCTTTATACCACTGATAACTAAGTGTTTCACCCGCCGCAGATGTTGCAGAGAATGACAACTCCACCTTTTCGCCTGGATCTATCAGTATTCTTCTGCTTGTACTATCTACCAGAATACGGCGTACATTAATCTCAAACTCAGAACTGCGACGATTACCATAACCATCTGTTACTGTGCAAACATAGGTTTTATTTTCCTCTACTTTATCAACTGTATAACTGCTCTGAGTTGCTTCTGGAATAATCTCATTATTCACCTCTTCATTATATGCATACCACTGATAGTTCAGTACAACCCCTGGCTTCGCTGTAGCCACAATTTTCATTGTAACAGAGTCACCATAATTTACATCAAATTCTGTCCGGGTAGCACTATAATCAATCTCTAATCCAGAATCTATCTTGAGATTAAAATTAACATACTGCTCTTCGTTTCCATCAGAGACACAGCAATAATATTTTGCATTTTTCGTTACATTTTCAACCTTCAGGCTGGTTTTATCTTTGTTCCCTTCGATTTCTTCCCAATTGCCTTCCTCATTTCTGCGGAACCACTGATAAGTCAGTTTATCTGTCAATTTGGAAGAAGCAGAAACCTTTAATTCCACAGTAGCATCGAAATCAACTTTTATATCCTGCTCAGTCTCTCCTTCAATTTGCAGACTCTTCACATTTATATTGAAGTATTCATCCAGATTATTTTCATATGGATCTGCTACGATACATTTATAGCGAACACTGCTATTTAATGCGCCTGTTGTAAATTCAGCTCCTGTTGCCCCAGAAATTTCAACCCATTCCTCAGTCTCGCCATTTGATTTCCATTGATACCATTGATAACTAAGAGCCACTCCTTCATCGGCAATGATGGTTGTTTTCAAGGTTTTGCTTTCGCCAGTCTCTATCTCTTCCCAAAGTCCAGAGTTATCCTCATCTTCATACCTAAGCCCGGAATCTACACTTACATGAAAATATTCATCACGTTCACAGCTAGAACCAACATCAGAAATCCAACAGCCATAGGTCTCCTTCGCTGTAACATCATCCACAACATAGGTAGCCTGATCAGCTCCCTCAATTACTTCATAGTCATCTTTTTCTGCATTCCACTTTTTCCACTGATACTTAAGAGTATTTCCAAGCAGCGAATATGCAGCTGATTTCATTACCGCCTGTCCATGCGCCTTAACAGCTATAAATTCATCATTCCGCTCTTCGCCTCTTTCAAAGACAATTGTTTTTACATCAACACCATAACTTTCAATCGTTTGTGCCCCATCTGCATCAGTTGTAACACAATAATAAAGCTTAGACTGCACAGCGCTTTCAATTACAAGTACAGAACCGGTTGCACCTTCTATCGGAACTTTGTCTTCGAAGTTCTTGTCCCAGTCACATTCATACCACTGATAGGTCAATGCCGAGCCATCTGTAGAATAAGCCTCTGACGTAAGTTCTACACGGTCATATAGTTTTACATTCGGCCAGTGGTCTGTATTATAATTAGTTTCTATACTCTCTGGTGAAACCAGTTCCTCTGTTTCCTGCGATTCTTCCGTTGCCTGGAAATCTGCCTCTGCTCCAGCAGCGCCCTTGTCAGATGTAAATCCGTCTTCCGCATCTGCACTTTCAAAAGCATCCGCTCCAGCTTCGCCCGCATCCGGAGCAGCCTCTTCTACTGCAAATCCGTCAGCTGTGCCCTCGCTGCTTTCCACTTCCGCACTAGCCTCATCTCCAGCGACAAATCCGTCTGTTTCTTCCGAAGCACTGACCATCAGGCTGTTTGCCGGAAGAGAAGTCACGGTCATAGCCAGCGCCATAAACAGTGCTATTCGTTTTCTCTTCATATGTGTTCCTCCCGTTTATTTCTTCGATCAACTGCTGTGCAGCAATCAATTATAAACTAATTTTAACTGATTTTATCTATATTTTCAAACTATTTCTTTTTGCCACCCACCAAATTTAGCATATTCAATTTGTGTATTTTTGCCAAAACCAAAGTATGATACTGCATTAAAATTGCCTCGAAATATAAATTTTAACATCTACGAAAAAAGCTGTCATTTTACCAGTTTTTCGCACCAGGCGCAGCCAGTAAAACAACAACTTTTCTTCTTTCTTTATTCCGTTTTAATTCCTATTCTTCCGTATCCTCTGCCGGTTCTGCCGGAATGAATACTCTGGAATTTTCGTGTTTTTCTTTTTTCTTTAATGCATGCGCTTTCTCTGTAGCTTCCCTGCAGAATTCCACCTGGGAATTTATCAGTGCCTTGCCTCTCTTGTCCTGTTTCTCATAGGTTCCGTCCGGCTGAAGAATATGAGCTTTCACATTATCGCGGAATTCCAGATCCAGTATATGCTTGATCTCGTTCTTGATCTGTTCATCCTCAACAGGGAAAACAATCTCTACACGGCGATCCAGGTTACGGGGCATCCAGTCTGCGCTTCCCATGTAAATTTCGTCACTGCCATTATTGTGGAAATAGAAAATTCGGCTGTGCTCCAGGAAATTTCCTACAATGGAACGAACGTGGATATTCTCGCTGACTCCCGGAATTCCCACTCTCAGACAGCAAATACCACGGATCAGCAGATAAATCTGTACTCCACAGGAAGATGCATGATAAAGAGCCGCAATAATCTTCGGATCACAAAGAGAGTTCATCTTTGCTACGATCATTGCCGGCATTCCCTTTTTCGCATGCTCTGCTTCTCTCTCGATCATCTTCAGGAACCGATCCTTCATCCAGATCGGTGCCACGATCAGACGATTCCAGCTCTTTGGCTCAGAATATCCGGAGAGCATATTAAACACTGCAGTGGCATCCTCGCCGAAACGCTCATCACAGGTAAAAATACCGCAGTCTGTATAAAGCTTGGCTGTGGAATCATTATAGTTACCGGTTGCCAGATGGACATAGCGGCGGATTCCCGTATCCTCACGGCGAACCACCAAAGTGATCTTACTGTGTGTTTTCAGGCCAACCAGACCATAAATTACATGACAGCCTGCTTTTTCCAGCATTTTTGCCCACACAATATTGTGCTCTTCATCAAAACGTGCCTTCAACTCAACCAGAACAGAAACCTGCTTGCCATTCTCTGCTGCCTGGGCAAGTGCTGCAATAATCGGCGAATTCCCACTGACACGGTACAGAGTCTGCTTAATTGCCAGTACATCCGGATCCTTTGCCGCCTGACGGACAAAATTCACAACCGGATCAAAGCTCATATATGGATGGTGAAGAAATACATCACCCTCACGGATCACCTGAAAAACATCTTTGCTGGTATCTGCAAACGCAGGAACTACAGCAGGTGTATATTTAGGCTCCTTATACTGGTCATATCCGTCCTGCCCATAAACCTTCATCAGCATAGTAAGATCCAGCGGACCATTAATATAAAACAGGTCCTCTTCCTTAATGTCAAACTCTTTTTTCAGAATGCCCAGAAGTCTGGTATCCGTCTTGTCTTCAACCTCCAAACGAATCACCTCGCCCCACTGGCGTTTTTTCAGCTGCTTCTGAATTTCCACAAGAAGATCTTCTGCACCATCCTCGTCAATAGAAAGATCCGCATTTCTCATAATACGGTATGGATGCGCACAGACCACATCATAGCCAAGGAAAAGCTTGTCAATATTTCGCTCGATGATTTCCTCAAGAAGAATCACTGTGGTATCTTCTTTCTTTTCAGAGGGAATGGTAATCACACGCGGCAGCACTGACGGTACCTGAACAGTGGCAAAAACCAGCACCTCTTTTCCTTTTTTCTTATCCTTTTTGGAAATCAGGGCACCGATATTCAAGGTCTTATTCCGGATCAGCGGAAATGGTCTGGATGAATCCATAGCCATAGGGGTAAGCACCGGATACACATTATCCTCAAAGTAACGGTCTACATACTCCTGCTGCTCCTCATTTAATTTCTCATGCTCCATCACCAGATGAAGTCCTACTTTTTCCAAAGCCGGAAGAAGAGAACGGTTCAACGTACTGTACTGAGAACGGACAAGTTCATGAGTCTGTGCGCTGATCTCCTTCAGCTGCGCTTTCGGGCTCATTCCTGCCAGATCAGTTTTCTCGTATCCGGCATGAACCTGATCCTTCAAAGAAGCCACACGAACCATATAAAACTCATCCAGATTGGATGATACAATACTGGTAAATTTTAGTCTTTCAAATAAAGGCAGACTTTTATCTCTTGCTTCTGAGAGAACACGGTCATCAAACTTCAGCCAGCTTAACTCCCTGTTCACAAAATACTCCGGTTTTTCAAAATTCTTCAGATCCATTGTGCCCCTCCTCACATTTTTCTCTTACGTCTGAGCACCAGACGAATACCAAATACTTCTTCAAAAAATTCCACCTTATCCTTCAGAAGGCCAAGCTCAAGGGAAATATCCTGCTCAGAATCCACCGTGAGAAACAGTGTCTGATCCTTAAGTACAGCTTTCATATTTTTTACTTTCTGATAATGGCTGCGGTCCATTGCGTTTGCAATACGGAGAATAGCTGTCAGCTTGGCAATGAGAAGATATACGGAACGGTCCATTCCAATCTCCCCTGCAATTTCTCCATAGTAAACAAATTCTGTGGTATTGTAGCGCACCGCATTTGCAATTACCTGACGTTCCTCTGTGGAAAGTCCGATAATTTCTGTTGCCATAATGATCTGGTAAGAGCACTCTGCCACATCCCCCATGCTGATGTATTTTCCACAGTCATGAAGCTGAACTGCAATCTGGAGAAGCAGACGCTCTCTGTCTCCCATTCCGTGAACCTTCTTCATACTGTCAAAAATTGACAATGCCAGGTCTGTCGTTCCCTTAATATGCTCTTTTCCTGTAGAAAATCTCTTTGCAATATTATGAGATGCTACCAAAATATCATTTTCAAAATTGTGTACACTCTTGATAAAATTCTTCTTTTCACCAAAATCATATGCAATTCCGTCAAGAAGGGAAACTCCAGGCATCCACAACGCTTCCGCATTAAAAAGATCCATAAAATCTTTGCAGATAACCATTGTCGGAACGATCAGGGTAGCATACTCAAGATCAATATCCATCTCCTCCGCCAGTGTTTCCTCAGTCTTGTAAACTGTCTTTTCATAGCATTTCACAAACTCTGCCTTTGTAAGAATATTATCCTGTCTCTCCTCGCGGAAAATAGTTTCTGTAAGGAAATCCCCCATCAGGATCACATTTTTGATATCCCGGTCTTTCAGATAAAGCCTCTTGAATCCAGTCAGGTCATTGCGGATAAATTCTTCTACCAGCTGCGCATAATTCGTGTTGGTTTTCTCAAGCTCTTTCAATCTCTGGCGAATACGCACGCTTCCCATTTTCAGGCTCTGGGTAGTAACAAGGGCATCCTTGTCAAACAGGGAAATCTGCAGATTTCCTCCACCTACGTCCAAAATGGCAGTCCCCTTCTGAATCATTTTCTTAAAGCCATTCTCTATAGCTGCAATAGACTTATACCCCAAGAAATGCTGTTCCGCATTGCTGAGAACCTCTACATGAACTCCGGTTCTTCTTAAAATCTGCTCAATAATAATAATCGGATTCTTCATTTCACGGAAAACACTGGTGGTGCAGGCGCGATATTCCTTCACACCGTACTCAGACATAATCCGTTTAAAATCATTAAGAACCTCACAGATGGTATCAACTTTATCCGGCTCCATTGTTCCACCTGAGTATACCCCCACTCCCAGATTCAGACGGTACCGGATATCATCAACAGTGCGAAATCCGCCTTTTTTTGAAAATTCAAAGATTTTCATAGCGATTTCGTAAGAACTGATATCAATTGCCGCAAATGTGGTCACTGCCATACCTTTTTCCTCCTACCAGGTTTTTTCTTCACTTGTACCCAGAATATGGTCAATAAACTGCTGCGCAGTTCTTCCTGTCAGTCCGCCATGGGAAAGCTCCCAGGCATTTGCTTTCATCAAAAGCTCCTCTTTTGGTATATTAACGCCATAGCGTTCTGCCAGTGTGGTAACAATATTCTGAAATTCCTTTTTATTTGGCGCACCAAAATAGATACGCACACCAAAGCGGTAAACAAGAGAAAGCTTCTCCTGGACTGTATCTGAGGAATGCAGATCTTCATCGTCTGCCACCTCAAGCTTATCTCCTGATTTTTCCCGTACAAGATGACGTCTGTTGCTGGTTGCATAAATCAGAATATTGTCTGGTTTTTTCTCCAGACCGCCCTCGATCACTGCTTTCAGATATTTATATTCAATCTCAAATTCCTCAAAGGAAAGGTCATCCATATAAAGAATAAACTTATAATTACGATTTTTGATCTGTGCGATCACATCATTCAGATCCTGGAACTGATGCTTATACACCTCGATAATACGAAGTCCCTCATCATAATATCTGTTCAGAATTCCTTTGATACTTGAAGATTTACCTGTTCCTGCATCACCAAAAAGGAGACAGTTATTGGCTTTTCTTCCTCTTACAAAGGCTTCTGTATTCTCGATCAGCTTCTGCTTCGGAATCTCATACCCCACCAGATCCTCCAGATTCACATGGGCAATTCTGGTGATCGGTGAGATCACTGTTTTTCCATCTCTGCTGTGTTCAATACGAAATGCCTTATTCAGTCCCAGCTTACCTACACCAAAATCCTTATAAAACTGAACCATGTCTGCCATAAATTCTTCCACAGAGGAAGCCTCAGCCAGTGTTTTACTCATATCACAGATTCTGTCGCAGATGCGCTGATTGTAAACCTTGCTGTTACAGCCTGTATTCACATAGTTACAGAGAAAATCTACACAGTCTGTTCCAAAGGCTTTATCAAAAACAGCAAGATCAAAATCGTAGAGTTCCTTGAAAATCTGAAAATCATGAAGTGCCAGATGGTTAATGCTGCCCTCTACTGCCCCTCTGATCTCAGAAGCGGTGCTAAATGCATTCTCATGATTTACCAGAAGCTGTGTCAGATAAGTATGCCACAGATTTCCTGAAAACCCATACATTCCTGCCATTTCCACCAGGCTGCCTGCCATATGGAAAAATTCCTCCCTGCGATTCCTAAAATCTTCCTCGCCGGTCTCGTAGCTGTTCATCAGTGATGTCATTGTATGCAGTATCTCACCATTCTCAAAATCACGGTAAAGAATACATTCTTCTGTTCTTGCCATTTTCGTTTCCTTTCGCAACCGTTTTTCTATTTTACTTTCTTTATGTTAAAAGCTGATAAAATTCATTTAAATTTTCTGATATTTTTTTAATAATTTCCCAGGATTTTCAAATAACTTGTCTCAGCTTCCATTCCACGCAGCGCATTTTTCACTGCACTATCCCGCAGATTTCCCTCAAAATCTACAAAGAAACGATATTCCCATGTTTTCCCCGGAATGGGACGGGACTCGATCTTTGTCATATTCAGACCATTATAGATCATATGAGAAAGCACATTGTACAAGGTTCCGCTTTCATGACGCGCCTCAAAGCACACGCTGATTCTGGAACTGCCGATCTCATAAACAGGTTTCTTTGATAAAATAATGAATCTTGTCACATTGCTGTCATTTCTGCAGATATTTTCTGCCAGAATCTTCAGATTGTAAAATTCTCCGGCATCCCTGCTGGCAATGGCGGCATGTGTTTTATCCTGTTCTTCACTGACCTTCTTCGCGGCTGCAGCTGTATTACTCACCGTAGCTGTTTTCCAGTTTCTGTGTGCTTCCAGGTATTCCTTACACTGTGCAAGCCCCTGAGGATGAGAATACACACAGGAAATATGGGAAAGATCAGCATCCGGAAGCCCCAACAGAACATGCTCTACCTTCAGCACCTGTTCCCCTACAATAAACAAATCATATTCTGTCAGAAGATCATAAATATCAGCGACAATTCCTGCTGTGGAATTTTCAATAGGAAGAACAGCATAATCAGCTCTTCCTGCAGCTACCTCTTCCATCGCATCTCGAAACAGCTTCACATGATAGCTCTTTATGCCTTCCTGAAAATACGCACGCATGGCGCCATAGCTGTAGGCTCCTTCTACCCCCTGAAAAACAACATTCACATTGTTTCTCGGAAGTCTGTCCACCATCTGAAATTCCTCTTTTTCCCTTGGACCAAATTCTGTAAGAAGCTGATACTGGCGTTTCCTGCTGATCGCCATGATCTGCTGAAAAAGCTCCTGTGCACCAAGTGCGTTAAATTCTCCATGAGCTTTTTTCCGGATTTCTTCCAGCTTGGCATGCTCCCTCTCCGGATCCAGCACCTTCTTTCCGGTATGGATCTTGTACTTTGCAACATCCTCACAGACCTTCATTCGCTTCTCAAAAAGCTCTACCATCTGATTGTCAATTTCATCTATTTTACGTCTGCATTCCTGCAGATCTGTAATTTTGCTTTCCTCTGACTTCCGGCAGTGTTCCTCCACTGCCTCTGTAAGCTCTCCGATAAAAGAGAGAGAGCCAAATGCCAGAATCACGCTGTTTTCATCCCCGTCAGCACAGGCGAATGCCTTTTCCACAGCATCCCTGATGCTTTCTGTGCTTTTTGCGCTGGAATTGTATCTTAGCGCTGCCTCTGCAAGTTTCTCTGCTGGCAGGGCACGCGGATTGCCCGGTGTCTCTATGGTAAATATCTTTTCTGCAAAATGTGCTGTTTTTTCAAGAACAAGATTATATTCTTTATCTGCAAAAACACCCATAATGTAGATCAGTCTTTTTCCTTTAAAATAATGCTGTATGGATTCCGCCATTTTGTCTGCCGCCCCCGGATTGTGAGCACCATCCACAATAAAAAGAGGTTTTTTACATATAACAGAAAATCTTCCTCTCCAGCTTGTATGCAAAAGTCCGTCCTTTCGCTGTTCCATGGTCGTATGCCATCCAAGTCTGTCCAGCTCTTCCAGGGCATTTAACGCCAGCACTGCATTTTCTTTCTGGTAAACACCAGCGAGAGAAATCTCAAATTCTTCCCCCTTATAGGAAAATCTCTGTCCAAATACACTTTCAGCTTCCAGAATCCCTTCATCCGGATCCGATACGGTACAGGGTACCCCAAGTCTTTCGCAAACAGCTTCAATTACCCGAGAAGCCTCTTCTTTTTGCTTTGTGGTCACAACATGACAGCCCGGCTTAATGATCCCGGCTTTTTTCTCTGCAATTTCTCCGAGGGTATTTCCAAGAAATGACATATGGTCCATACTGACAGAAACCAGTATAGCCAGCTTGGTATTTTTGATAACATTGGTAGCATCCAGATTGCCACCCATTCCAGTCTCCAGAAGGACAAGATCACATTTTTCTTCCTTAAAATATAAAAACGCTGCTGCAGTTTCAATTTCAAAAGGGGTCGGATGATTAAGACCAGCCTGTGTCATTTCCTCAATAGCCTGAGAAATCCTGGTCACATATCCGGCAAATTCCTCCCTGGAAATCTTCCTGCCGGCAATCTCCAGACGCTCTCTGTAAGAATAAAGAGTGGGAGATATATATCTGCCTACTTTATAGCCCGCTCTTGTGAGAGTTGTATATAAAAATGCAATTGTCGAGCCCTTTCCGTTTGTTCCTGCCACATGCACGTAAGGGATTTCATCCTGAGGATTTCCCAGACGCTTCAACATTTCATACATATTGTCAAGTCCCAGCACGGAACCATATTTTGCCGCATCATCGATATAGGCACGACATTCCTGATAGTTCATTCAAGCTTCCTCCGCCTTGCATATTTTCGCGGGAACCGCGAACTCCACTCCGTTACGTTTGCGTATCGGAAATATGCAATGCTACGCCTTGCATATTTCCTCCATTATACCCTTATGGAATAAAATTGGCAATAATGGGAATATTATTTTTGACTATACTTTCTCATACAAGGAGGTTGAACATATGAAGAAACACCCTTTTCTCTTCTGTGGTCTCACAGGCTGGTGTCTTGAGATTCTGTGGACCGGACTGCATTCCCTGATGCAGGGGGATTTTTCCATGAAAGGCACCACTTCTCTTCTAATGTTTCCGATTTATGGCTGTGCAGCCCTGATCCTTCCGGCATATGGAAGACTGAAGTCCCTTCCGTTTCTCCTTCGCGGCTTTCTTTACACCGCATTATTTTACCTGGTAGAATTTGCAAGCGGCTCTGTTTTACAGGCTTTTCACATATGCCCCTGGGACTATACTGGAGCCAGGCACCAGTATAAGGGAATTGTCCGTCTAGACTATCTTCCGGTCTGGTTTTTCACCGGATTATTTTTCGAAAAAATACTTACAAAATCATCTTGAAAAATCAGCCCAAGTATTATATGATAGGTCGAAGAGATTTTGAATAAAAAACACACTCATAAATGGAGGTATATCATGAGACACTTAATGAGTCCACTGGATTTCAGTATTCCGGAACTTGAGAAGCTTCTGGATCTTGCCAGCGATATTGAGAAAAACCCCAAAAAATACGCACATACCTGCGACGACAAACGACTTGCTACTCTTTTCTATGAGCCAAGTACCCGTACCCGTCTCAGTTTTGAAGCCGCAATGATGAACCTTGGCGGTAAGGTTCTTGGTTTCTCATCCGCAGATTCCAGTTCCGCAGCAAAAGGCGAAACCGTTGCCGATACCATTCGTGTTGTTTCCTGTTATGCAGACATCTGTGCTATGCGTCATCCGAAAGAAGGTGCTCCGCTGGTAGCTTCTATGGTTTCTAATATTCCTGTTATCAATGCCGGCGATGGCGGTCATCAGCATCCTACCCAGACACTTACAGACTTACTCACCATTCGCTCCTTAAAGGGTCGTCTTGATAACATTACAATCGGACTGTGCGGAGATCTGAAATTCGGACGTACCGTTCATTCCCTGATTGAGGCACTGGTTCGCTACAACAATGTAAAATTCGTACTGATCTCTCCGGAAGAGCTTCGTATTCCGAGTTACATCCGCGAAGACGTACTGAAGAAAAACAACATCGAGTTCGTAGAGGTGGAACGTCTGGAAGATGCTATTCCGGAGCTTGACATTCTTTACATGACACGTGTTCAGAAGGAGCGTTTCTTCAATGAGGAAGACTATGTTCGTATGAAGGATTTCTACATACTGGACAAGCAGAAACTTTCCCTTGCAAAAGATGACATGTACATTCTTCATCCGCTTCCACGTGTTAACGAAATTGCAGTCGAAGTAGACAATGATCCGAGAGCCGCATACTTTAAACAGGCCCAGTACGGTGTATATGTTCGTATGGCCCTGATTCTTACATTATTGGAGGTGGAACTGCCATGTTAAATGTTGGAGCACTTCGTGAAGGTTTTGTATTAGACCATATCAAAGCAGGCAAGGCTATGACCATTTATCATGATCTGAAGCTGGATAAGCTTGACTGTACCGTAGCGATCATCAAAAATGCAAGGAGCAACAAGATGGGCAAAAAGGACATCATCAAGGTTGAATGCCCTATCGAAGATCTGGATCTCGACATTCTTGGCTTCATTGATCATAACATCACCGTAAATATCATTAAAGATGAAAAGATTGTTGAGAAAAAAGAGCTTCGTCTTCCGAAGCAGGTTGTAAATGTAATCAAATGCAAGAATCCTCGCTGTATCACCTCTATTGAGCAGGGTCTTGACCAGATCTTTGTTCTTGCAGATGAGGAGAACGAAGTTTACAGATGTAAATATTGTGAAGAGAAATACAGAGGTCACAGAAACAAATAAGTTATTTCTCTAAACCATTGTTTTTTTATAACAATATTGATATTTTATTGTGGGAGCTGAATACAGCTTCCACTTTTTTGCCTTAGAGCGTGTTTGAGAATGACAAAAAACCTGGGAAAATCCAGCAACGCTGAACCTTCTCAGGTTAAATATCAACAATAACTATTCTTAAATACGCAAGCAAACCGATAAGCCGGGTTATGTCGTTGAGTGATCATCTGTCTAGGCCTTCCGTTGCCGAAAGGCTCAAGCGACCTACCTGAAAGCACGACGGGCCGCCGTATCGCTTTCTGCTCGGTCTTGCTTCGAATGGAGTTTACATGTGCCCGGCCTGTTACCAGGACGGCGGTAGTCTCTTACACTGCCTTTCCACCCTTACCATGGAAACCATGGCGGTTTATTTCTGTTGCACTGGTCTGGGAGTCACCTCCACCGGACGTTATCCGGCATCCTGCCCTATGAAGCCCGGACTTTCCTCGTCTGAACCCTTTCGTCTGTTCAGCCGCGATCACCTGGCCTGCTTGCGCAAGTGCTATTTTAACATTATTGCCTTAAGATGTAAAGTACAAATTTAGGTATCAGGTATTAAAACAGCTTCCTCCAATAAATTCTCTCAATAAAGAATTGTTCGGCACTTCCTCACTTGGCACCGCTACAAAATAATCAAAGAATTTCAGCAGCCTGTTTGCCTCCAGATATTCCGGATCTTCCTTGTCTATTCCAAAAAGCAGCGGCTCTGCATATACCTTCAGGCAAGCCAGCTCATAGATCAGGGCTGAGTTGAACATTACATCTGCCTCCTCCTGATAGGGAAAAATATTCTTCTCTTCCCCTCTTCTTACAGAAGGCCATCTTGCAATGGTATCCTTGGCAGAGGTTCCTCTTGTTCTTGCATCGCGGACAATTCTGCGGATCAGTCTTCCATCTGTGGTCGGAATACGGTTATGCTCATCAATATTCAGCTGCGTCAGAGCACTGATATAAATCTTAAATTTACTCTCTTTCGGAAGTGCATAGCTTAACTTATCATTTAATCCGTGGATTCCCTCAATAACCAGAATATCTTCTTTTCCAAGCTGAAGGAAATCTCCTTTGTACTCCCTTAATCCTGTTTTAAAATTAAACACCGGAAGCTCTACTCTTTCGCCATTAAGAAGCGCCAGCATATCCTGGTTGAACTGTTCCACATCAATGGCTTCCAGACACTCATAATCTTTTTCCCCGAACTCGTCAAGAGGTGTGTGCTCTCTGTTCACAAAATAATTGTCCACAGCAATAGGATGAGGCTTCATTCCGTGTGCTGCCAGTTGTATGGAAAGCCTGTGTGAAAAAGTAGTTTTACCGGAAGAAGACGGTCCTGCAATCATAACAAACTTCTTGTTTCCCGCCTCTGCGATCTGCTCTGCGATCCTGGCAATCCCAGACTCATGGATTGCCTCCTGCATAAGAAGGATTTTCTGGATTCCCTGAGCTGTGATCTGATTATTCAGCTCTCCAACCGTAGAAATCTCCAGTTTCCTTCCCCACTCCTCAGATTCCTTCTGTACCTGAAAAATTTTATCCTGCGGTGCAAATTCCGGAATCACATCCGGAGCCTTAGCATCCGGCAGCATAAGCACAAAGCCTTCATCGTAAAGTTTCAGGTCAAAATATGGCACATAACCGGTATCATAAGCCATTGCACCATAGAAATAATCCTCAAATTTCTCTATGCTGTAGATATTTACTCTTGAGACCCGGCGATAACGAAACAGCTTCTCTTTGTCATACATTTTGTGATGGTGAAAAAGTGCGATCGCTTCATCTGTTCCAACACTGCGTTTTTTCACCAGAATCTTCTGCTCCACCAGTTCAGCCATCCGGCTCTTTACCTGATCCAGAAAGGCCTGATCAAGCTTCTGTTCTCCCTGCATGGTAAAATAAAATCCGCTTCCCACGGAATAGTGAAGAACAACTTTTTCTACCTTTTCCTTGCCTGCAAGATCATAAATTGCTTTTAAAAGTACCAGACATGCAGTTCGCTTATAGGTTTTATTTCCAATACTGTCTTTCGTCGTTACCAGCTTCACTTCACAGTCTCTTTGTGCTTTCTTATGAAGTTCACGGATTTTCCCCCCTGCAATTACCAGAATGATTGGTGCCGGGCTGGCTTCTTCATATTCTTTTACAACTTCCCTGTAGGTAATTCCTTTGGGAAACTCTCTGGTTTCCCCATTAATTGTAAGTTTCACTGTAGGATCCATAAAACCTCCTTGTCCGGTCTGAAAGACCACTACAAAGCTATTATAATATTGTGTATGGATTTCTCACACTGGCACAGGTGAATAACAGCTCTGGAAATACTTTTTGAAGTCTTTCCTTCATATCTTCCATAAAAATATATTCCGTGCCATAATGTCCTGCGTCAATAATTGCAAGTCCCTGGGCAACTGCGTCAATACCTGTATGATGGTCAATATCCCCTGTCACATACACGTTTGCACCAGCTGCCAGCACATCCTGAATCATGCTTTTCCCTGAACCGGTGCATACAGCCGCAGTTTTCACAGGCTGTTCCAGATTTCCATACACCTTCACATCAGAAAGCTTCAGATTCTTTTTTACCAGAAGCGCATAATCCTTTAAAGTCATCTCTTTCGGAAGCTTTCCAACCCGTCCAAATCCCACAGGTTCTCCATCCTTCTCCCCTGTAGTGCTGAGCACGGTTGTATCAGACAGTTCCAGGTATTTTGCACTCAGATCTGCCATTCCCAGAATATCGTAATTGGTATGCATTGCATAATATGATATTCCATGACGTACCAGACTGATGATCCTGCGTCCTGTAAAGCTGTGATTATTAATTTTTTTAATACCGGAAAATATCATGGGATGATGGGTAACGATCATATCCGCTCCGCATCGGACAGCCTCATCCAGCACATCCTCAGTCAGATCAAGGGCCAGAAAAACATGCTTTACTTCATTTTCATCGTCCCCGGTGAGAAGTCCCACATTGTCCCAGTCTTCCGCAACTGAAGCCGGAAACTGCGCTTCCAGCCAGTCTGTCAGTTTCTTAACCTTCATATTCTGCCAGCGCAGCAGCAATCAGCTGCGCCTCCTCCTTTACTTCCAAAATACGGGCTGTCACAGCTTCCGCTTCCGGTGCTGCCTCCAGCTGTTCCAGAATCCGTGCACGGATACCCGCCTCCCGCTGAAGATAACGATAGAGCACCGGGTTCTTTTCCTGAAGCAGAAACGCTCCGAAGGCTTCCTGCACTGTATACGGTGCAGTCTCTTCTTCCTCAGACCGCATCTGCATATTTTCCCCGGGCACCACCCGCATCATCGGGTAAAATTTCCCGTCTTCTTCTACCATCTTTTCCTCAGCGATCACCCAGCCCTGGGACTGAATGAATCTTCGAAAATGGGGAATATCCGACTGGGGCTGTAAAATCAGCTCAGAAAAAGAATCTCTCACAGACTTTCCGTCTGTGAGAATTCTTTCCATAAGGGGACCACCCATGCCAGCTATAACAAGAGTATCACCCTCCCCGGCTTTCAGACATTCAAGTCCGTCTGAAAGCCTTGTCTCTATGTATTCCTCCAATCCATACTGCCGGATATGCTCCTGTGCCCTGGAAAGAGGACCTTTTCGCACATCCATCGCAATGGCGGATGGAATTTTTTTCTGCTGTATCAGGTACACCGGCAAATAACCATGATCACATCCCACGTCTGTCAGCCGGTTCCCTTCTGTCACCATATCTGCAATTGCAGAAAGTCGTAAGGATAACTGCATAACCTGCTCCTTAATCCAGATAATCCTTCAGCTTGCGGCTGCGGCTTGGATGGCGAAGCTTCCGAAGAGCTTTTGCCTCAATCTGACGGATACGCTCTCTTGTAACGTTAAATTCCTTTCCAACCTCCTCAAGAGTTCTTGCACGTCCATCATCAAGTCCGAAACGAAGACGAAGAACCTTCTGCTCTCTCTCTGTAAGGGTTCCGAGAACTTCCACCAGCTGCTCCTTCAGAAGAGTAAATGCAGCTGCATCAGCCGGAACCGGAACATTATCATCCTGGATAAAATCTCCAAGATGGCTGTCCTCTTCCTCTCCGATAGGTGTTTCCAGAGAAACAGGCTCCTGGGAAATCTTCAGGATCTCACGTACTCTGTCAACCGGCATGTCCATTTCCTCAGCAATTTCCTCCGGACTTGGCTCACGTCCCAGTTCCTGGAGAAGCTGTCTGGAAACACGGATCAGCTTGTTGATCGTCTCAACCATATGCACCGGAATACGGATTGTACGGGCCTGATCTGCAATTGCTCTTGTGATTGCCTGACGGATCCACCATGTAGCATAAGTACTGAACTTATAACCTTTACGGTAATCAAATTTCTCAACAGCCTTGATAAGACCGAGGTTTCCCTCCTGGATCAGATCCAGGAAAAGCATTCCGCGTCCTACATAGCGCTTTGCAATGCTGACAACAAGACGAAGGTTGGCCTCTGCCAGACGCTTCTTCGCGTTTTCATCACCCTGCTCCATTTTTTTCGCAAGCTCAATCTCTTCTTCTGCTGAAAGAAGAGGAACCTTTCCAATCTCTTTCAGATACATACGAACCGGATCCTCAATGCTTACGCCTTCCGGAACAGAAAGGTCGATTTTGTCCAGCTCTACCTCTTCCTCATCATCCAGACCATCGATATCCACGTCATCATCCAGCATCAGATCGTCAGCGCTGTTCTCTGTGATACGAAGTACATCCACACCGCTTGCTTCAAGAAAATCAAAAATCTTGTCCATCTGCTCAGCATCTAAGGGCTGATCTTTGAAAAAGTCACCGATTTCCTGATATTCCAGTACATTTTTCTTCTTTTTTGCAAGCTCCAGAAGCTCCACCAGTTTCTCGCTGAATTTACCCATATTCATTTCCATAGGTACTCTAACCTCCATATAGTGTTAATATTTTATCCTTATTCAAAAGAAATATGCAGTTGCTGCCTTTTTCTTCCAAGCTCTTCCAGATCCTTCTTGGCTTTTACAAGCTCTTGCAAAGCCCCCATATCTGTAGGATCCCAGTTTTTATTTTTCTCGTCCAGACTCTCCTGCTTAATCCGAAGCAGTGCATCGGAAAATGCCCTCTGCTGTTCTTCCTTTGTCTCAAGATGGATCGTCGCATTAAACAGGGATGCCACCTCCCGCTGCTCCTCACTGTCTGTAAAAGCATTCATAAGTCTGGCCGGATTCACATCTCCCTCTTCCCGCTGTTTCCACAGCATTTCTGCCACCTCTTTATAAAGAGGAACCACAAAATCGGAAGGAGCGAGATATTTCTCCACCGTATCAAAAATCCCCGGATAGGTAACAAGCCAGGTAAGCATCAGTTTCTGGGATTTATCTGATGCACTCTCCTTTTTCTTCATCGGGGAATCACCGGATTTCGGCTGAATCCGCTTCTCCAGAGGAGTGCCCTTCATTGCCAGGGTATTCACCCGCTTCCGAAGATCCTCCACGCTGATTCCATAGCGTCTGTATTCCTTTACGATGGCTTCAATGTAAAGATTTCTCTCCAGTTCATCGGAAAGCTCCAGCAGATACTGGGCACACCGTTCAAAGAACCGGTTCTGCCCCTGGGGATCATCCATGGAAAAATCCCCGGAGGCAATGCTGACCCGGAACATAAAGCTGTCAGTAGCTGCTTCCAGCCTTTTCTCAAAGGCCTGGGCACCTTCTGCCTTGATAAATTCATCCGGATCCTTGTATGGCCTCAGATTTACCACTCTGGAATTCACTCCTGCCTCCCGGAGAATGGGAATTGCCCTCAGAGCTGCCTTCACTCCTGCTTCATCACTGTCATAAAGAAGAAGCACTTCCTGTGTATATCTTTTCACCAGACTGGCATGTCCTGACGTAAGTGCAGTTCCAAGGGAAGCTACCGCATTGGTAAAACCGGCCTGATGCATAGAGATCACATCCATATAGCCTTCACAGAGGATCAGATAATTCTTTCTTGTGGTTCTGGCAATATTCAGTCCGTAAAGATTGCGACTCTTGTCAAAGATCTGTGTCTCCGGTGAGTTCAGATACTTTGGCTTGCCATCTCCCATTACACGGCCGCCAAATCCGATCACCCGGTTGTTCACATCCATAATCGGGAAAATAACCCGGTTCCAGAACTTATCATACATACCCTGACGTTCATCCACGTTAAACAGGCCTGATTCGCGAAGAAGTTCATCGGTGTAATTCTGTGACTTGAGATATTTGTACAGATCGTCACTGTACTTATCAGAATAACCCAGACCAAATTTTCGGATGGTCTCCTCGCTAAGCCCTCTGCCCGTAAGATAATCATGGGCTGCTTTTCCATTGTCACGGCGCAGCTGATAGTAAAAATACTGTGCAGCCTTTTTATTGATTTCAAGCAGGGTAGCTCTCTTCTCTGCTTTCGCCCTTGCCTCTTTGGAATATTCAATTTTGGGAAGCTCCACACCGGCACGTTCAGCCAGATGGGAAAGCGCTTCTCCGAATGAATAATTCTCATATTCCATCACAAAATTGTATACATTTCCTCCTGCTCCGCAGCCAAAGCAATAATACATCTGTTTGGCCGGGGTTACAGAAAAGGAAGGAGTTTTCTCATTATGAAACGGACACAAACCAAAATAAGAGCTTCCCCTTCTGGTCAGTTTCACATACTGGGATATCACATCTACAATATCATTTTTCATTCGCACTTCTTCAATGATATCGTCGGAATAACGCATGCTTATCCTCCTTTACTTTAGTATGCCGTGTGCCGGGAATCCTAATGTACCTCCCAGGCTCTCGGTATAAAAATCTCCTTAAATTTCTTCATGGAGTACTGGTCAGTCATGCCCGACAGCCAGTCACATACCGCACGGTCTTTCGAAACACCCCTTTTCTCAATAAGAGCTATATACTCTTTCGACATTGCTTCAGGGTGATCTATGTAATACGCATATAATTCTGTCAGCATTTTAATCGCTTTGGATTCTTCTTTCTTCGCAACAGGATTCAGGTATACCTTCTGGAACATTTCTGAACGGAGCTCCATAAGTGCCTGTTCCACAGGAGCTGACATCTGAATAGACGGCTGATCAATACTGTTCTCGATCACATCATGCACAAACGTATTCAGCCTTTCCCTTGTTGTCTGTCCAAGGAACTCCCGCAGGCTGGAAGAAATGTCATTTTCTGTAATAATTCCGGCTCGCTGGGCATCATCCATATCGTGATGAACATAGGCAATCTTATCTGAAAAACGAACCACCTGGCCTTCCAAAGTGGAAGGATGACCGCTGGTGCGATGATTCAGGATTCCGTCTCTTGTCTCCCATGTAAGATTCAGTCCATTGCCATTTTTCTCCAGAACCTCTACAACCCGTACACTCTGCCTGTAATGGGCAAAGCCTTCCGGGTGAACTGTATTCAGTGCAGTCTCTCCGGAATGACCAAAAGGGGTATGACCAAGATCATGGCCAAGTGCAATCGCTTCAACCAGGTCTTCATTCAGGCGCAGGGCCTTGGCAATTGTCCTGGCGATCTGAGAAACCTCCAACGTATGCGTTAGCCGGTTCCTGTAATGATCTCCTTCAGGTGCCAGAAAAACCTGTGTCTTATCCTTCATCCGGCGAAATGCCTTACTGTGCAGGATTCTGTCCCGGTCTCTCTGATAAACAGTGCGGACATCACACTCTTCCTCTTCCCTGTCCCTTCCTCTGGAACGTCCGCTGCATGACGCATAGGGACTTAAAAGCTCCAGCTCTCTTTCTTCCATGCTTTCTCTGATATTCATATAACTTCTATCCTCCAAAGACTGACATGTGCGCTGATAATCTTCCTCCTATTAATTATATTCTACACAAAATTTCAAATTCCTCTTTTTTTCAAAAAAAACTTGAAAATTTTAAATTTTTTTCAAAAAATGTGTTGACATTCATGTATCCCTTTGTTATACTAATATCCGTCGCAGCGAGAAAACAACATTTCTCCAACAGAAATGCGATATGCGGAAGTGTCGGAACTGGCAGACGAGCAAGACTAAGGATCTTGTAAGCATTGCGCTTGTGTGGGTTCAAGTCCCATCTTCCGCATGACTATTTCAATAGTCACAATTTCATATTTGATCGCGTAGAGGTTTTCCTCTGTGAAATGCGGTATGCGGAAGTGTCGGAACTGGCAGACGAGCAAGACTAAGGATCTTGTAAGCATTGCGCTT
>NZ_CAKRNY010000026.1 GCF_934371575.1 uncultured Blautia sp.
CAAGCCTCGTTCTTGCTGGGATCCTTTCAATTACTACTGGGGATGCCGAAATATGGTATTAACCGACAGCCCCTTCTCTATTCCAGTAATCTTTATTTCGCAACAAAGTTTACAATCTTATTCGGTACATAAATCTCTTTCACAAGAGTCTTGCCTTCCAGGAAGGAAGCTACTCTCTCGTCCTTCTTAGCCAGCTCAAGAGCTTCCTCTTTCGCACAGCCATTGGGGATTACGATGGTTCCACGAACCTTACCATTGACCTGAACACCGATTTCCACGGAGTCCTCTACGGTCTTGCTCTCTTCATATTCCGGCCACTGGGAAAGGGAAAGTAAATCCTCTCCTCCCAGGCTCTCCCAGATTTCCTCACAAAGATGAGGTGCAAATGGGCAAAGAAGCTTGATAAAGATCACAAGGTCGTCCCTGCTGATCTTGCCAACCGCATAGATGTCATTGATCAGAGTCATCAGGCAGGCAATTGCTGTATTAAACTTCATCGCCTCGATATCGGAGGATACCTTCTTGATCGCTTTGTGGATCTTAACTTCCATATCCTTCGCTGCCGGCTCGTCTGTCATAATGTCAGTCAGTCCTGCAACTCTCTCAAGGAAACGCTTGCAGCCTCTTACAGAGCTGTCATTCCACGGAGCAGCTGCGCCGTAGTCACCCATGAACAGTACATAAGTACGAAGAGCGTCAGCACCATACTCTTCTACAATATCAAGCGGGTCTACTACGTTACCCTTGGATTTACTCATCTTGTCACCGTCTGAACCAAGGATCATACCCTGTGCGGAACGCTTCGCATATGGCTCAGCAGTATTCACAATTCCCATGTCATACAGGAAATGATGCCAGAATCTGGAGTAGATCATATGTCTGGTTACATGCTCCATACCACCATTGTACCAGTCAACCGGCATCCAGTAGTCAATCTTCTTACGGTCTGCAAGAGCCTCATTATTATGAGGATCCACATAACGAAGGAAATACCAGGAAGAACCTGCCCACTGTGGCATGGTATCTGTCTCTCTCTTGGCATCGCCGCCGCACTTCGGGCACTTGCAGTTTACAAAGGAATCTATCTTGGCAAGTGGAGACTGTCCGTCCTCACCCGGCTGGAAATCATCGATCTTCGGCAGACGAAGAGGAAGCTCCTCATATGGAACAGCCACATCGCCGCAAGTCGGGCAGTGAACGATCGGGATTGGCTCGCCCCAGTATCTCTGACGGTTAAATGCCCAGTCCTTCATCTTGTACTGAACACCTGCTTTACCAATGCCCTTCTTCTCAAGCTCTTCCAGCATACACTTGATGGAATCCTTCTTATTCGTATAGCCATTCAGGAAATCGGAATTGATCATATCGCCGTCGCCTGTGTAAGCTTCCTTCTCAATGTCGCCGCCCTTGATAACCTGAATAATATCAATACCAAACTTCTTAGCGAAGTCATAATCTCTCTGATCATGTGCAGGAACTGCCATAATAGCACCTGTACCATATCCCATCATTACATAGTCTGCAATGAAAATCGGGATCTTCTTACCATTTACAGGGTTTACGCCCTCAAGTCCCTGAATGCATACACCTGTTTTTTCTTTCACAAGCTGTGTTCTCTCGAACTCTGTCTTCTTCGCACACTCTTCACGATAAGCCTTGATCTCATCCATATTCGCAATGCGGTCAGCATATTTATCGATCAGCGGATGCTCCGGTGCAATAACCATAAAGGTTACTCCAAACAGGGTATCCGGTCTGGTGGTGTAGATCTGCAGAGTCTCGTTAATTCCATCAACAGCAAAGTCCACAAAAGCACCTGTGGATTTACCGATCCAGTTTACCTGCTGCTGCTTGATATTCGCCGGATAATCCACATCATCCAGTCCCTCGAGAAGCTTGTCTGCATACTGGGTAATTCTTAAGTACCAGACATCCTTGGACTTCTGGATAACGTCACTGTGGCAGATATCACATTTACCGCCCTGGCTGTCCTCATTGGAAAGAACGACCTTACAGGACGGACAGTAGTTAACCAGAGTCTTGTCACGGAAAACAAGTCCCTTCTCAAACATTTTCAGGAAAATCCACTGTGTCCATTTATAGAAATCTTCCTGTGTGGTATCGATCACACGGCTCCAGTCAAAGGAAAATCCAACGCTCTTCAGCTGGTTAGTGAATTTCGCAATATTCTGGTCTGTGATCTCACGTGGATGTGTATTCGTCTTGATCGCATAGTTCTCTGTAGGAAGTCCGAATGCATCAAATCCGATAGGGAACAGTACATTATATCCCTGCATTCTTCTCTTTCTGGAAAGCACCTCAATACTGGAGTATGCTTTAATATGACCTACGTGCATTCCTGCACCGCTTGGGTATGGGAACTCTACAAGGCCATAAAATTTCGGCTTGTCACTTCCGTCAACAGCCTCAAAAGCCTTCTTTTCTTCCCATTTTTTCTGCCATTTCGGCTCTATTTTCTTAAAATTATGTTTCATCGATGGCTCCTCCACATAAAAAATCCTTTTTCCATTCTAATCCAACAGAGTAATTTTGTCAACGAGAAACCGCCTCTATTGCGGCCTGAAGCTGATTATCTTCCTCATGGGAAATCTCTGTCTTGTTCAAAAGACTGACATCCAGCTTTTCTTCCACATCAGGGGTAATCCCCACTTTATGAATATCATTCCCCTTTGGAGTATAATATCTGGCTGTCGTCAGCTTCACTGCACTTCCATCTGAAAGCTTCTGAAGACTCTGGACAATCCCCTTTCCATAGGTGGTAGTTCCTACGATGGTTCCGATTCCGTAGTCCTTCACTGCTCCTGCAAAAATCTCGGAAGCACTGGCGCTGTTCTCATTCACCAGAACTGCCAGTGGGATGTCTATAGGCGTATCACCGTCACACTTCATCTCCTGCTTTTCCCCGTATTTGTCTTCAGTATACACGATCAGCCCCTCTGGCAAAATCTGCCGAAGCACATCACACACGGAGGAAAGCACCCCGCCCGGATTATCCCGAAGATCTACGATCAGCTTCTCCATGCCTTTTTCCTGAAGATCCTTGTAGGCATTCTCAAACTGCTGTGGTGTCACCATGGTAAATTCTGTAATACGCAGATAGCCAATGGAATCCTCCAGCATTTCATAAGAAACAGTAGGCAGCTCCACATTGCTTACTGTCACAGAAATATCCTCCGGCTCATTTTCTTCCTGATGGTAAACCGTGAGAACTGAGGTTCCATCCTCCTTTTCCCGGATCATCTGGGAAACATCTGCCGGTGTCAGATCTGTCACATCCGTTCCGTTCACTGCCGTGATCACATCATTTTTCTGCAATCCCGCCACATCTGCCGGTCCCCCTTCATAGCATTCCACAACCAGAATGCCACCTTCTGTATTCCTGGTAATGCTTATACCAATACCGGCGTACGAACCTTCTGTGCCTCTGCTTTCTTCCTCGTATTCCTCTTCCGTATAGTATCGGGAATAAGGATCTCCCAGGCCATAAAGAAGACCTGTATAAATTCCCTCCTTCAGGGAATCCTCATCCACTTCATCCAGATAATTCTGGTCTATAAGCTTTTCCAGGTATGCGATCTTGTTGGTAACTGCCACGTCTGAAAGCACTGTACTTCCAGCCCTTCCTGCTTTCTGCAGTCCCACATAGCCCCCTCCCAGAACCAGGGAAGCGCATAACACACCTGTTACTGCCCCTTTTATAAATTGTTTGTCTGCCATTTATCCAGCCTGCTCCTCTTTATACAAAAAGGCTGCCAGATTTCTCCAGCAGCCCCCATATGAATCAAAATCTTCTGGCGGAATGCCAATAACCGCCTTTATTGTAAAACAGAATCCTCACACCTTCAAGTGTTTTCTTGTAGTAATAAAGCTTCCAACAAGACCGATTCCAATTCCCAGTGCCAGTGCGATAGGAACAAGTGTCTGGTAGATCTGTCCAACAGGAATGAAATCCACAACACCCATCAAAACACTGAATTTGGTGTATACATAGGTTACTACATTATTGTAGCAGAAGTACAGCACGATCAGCGGGATTCCCGCACCGATCAGTCCCAGGATCATACCTTCCAGAAGGAAAGGCGCACGTACAAAAGAATCTGTAGCACCGATGTATTTCATGATTCCGATCTCATCCTTGCGGACTGTAATACCTACTGAAATGGTATTACTGATCAGGAAAATGGCAATAAGCAGAAGGATCACGATCACTGCCACAGATACATAAGAAACAATACGGTTAATAGAACCAAGTGTCTTCGCCGCCTGCTCAGACTGATTGACCTCACGCACATTATCAAGTGTCTTAATATAGGCAACAAGCTCAGACTGTTTCTCAATATTATTCATATAGACACGGTAGTTGGAGGAATTCGCCAGCGGATTATCGTCCTTGAAACCATCTGCCGCATCTGCATCGTCTCCGAAGTATTCCTTCTTCATCTTCTCCCAGGCTTCATCAGCGGACTCAAACTCAATCTTGGAAACCTCAGGTCGCTGCTTGATCAGTTCTCCCACAGCCTCCATCTGCTCCTGTGTGGTTCCTTCATTAAAAAGCACTGTGATCGGCACATCTTCCTCAATCTTGTGTGCCAGTGTATTCACGTTATTTACAATGGAAAAGAAAATTCCAAACAGAAAAATACATGCTGCCATCGTAATAATAGAGGCAATGGAAAACATGAAATTCCTCTTGATGTTCTTGATACCCTGCTTCAGAGTATACCATATGGTACTAGGCCTCATAATATTCTCCCTCTTTCTCGTCACTGACGATCACTCCATTATGCATGGTCAGCACACGCTTCTTCATGGAATTGACGATTTCTTTGTTGTGGGTTACTACCAGAACGGTGGTACCGCGCTCATTGATCTCCTCAAGAAGCTTCATGATCTCCTCAGAGGTCTTCGGATCCAGGTTACCGGTAGGCTCATCTGCAAGAAGAATATCCGGGCGGTTCACAATTGCTCTGGCAAGCGCAACCCTCTGCTGCTCTCCACCGGAAAGCTCATCCGGGTATGCTTTATACTTCCCTGCAAGTCCAACCTCCTGAAGAACCTCAGGTACTCTCTTACGGATAACTCTTGTGGGACGGTTTACAACACGCTGGGCAAAAGCCACGTTCTCATACACATCCCGGTCCTTCAGAAGACGGAAATCCTGGAACACGACTCCCAGCTTACGGCGGTATTTCGCCACACGGCGGTGCTTCATCCCCTCAAGTCTCTCTCCACTTACAATAATCTTACCTGTAGTGGAATCCAGCTCCTTCAAAAGAAGCTTGATCAGCGTGGATTTACCTGAACCGCTGTTTCCTACAATAAATACGAATTCACCTTTATCTACATGAAGATTGGCGTGATTCACTGCCGGCAGTCCTGGTCCATAGGACTTGCTCACATCTATCAGATCAATCATGATATCCTCCTTAATTTTTATGTAATATTATTGTAATATATGTCCTGTGAAATTGCAACTTAATTTTTGCAGTACCTTATTATACCAGAGAACACAAAGAACGCAAGGGATTTCACAAAGGAAACACAGACAAAATATGCCTGCCGGTTAAATTCACGGCAGGCACATAAATTACACAAATTAATACTCCAAAGTCTCCATATACTTCATATATCTTACAACCATCAGTGCGATCTTAAATGTGATGGCATCCTCGAATACCCGAAGATCAAGTCCGGTGCTCTTCTGAAGCTTGTCCAGACGGTATACAAGAGTGTTACGGTGAATGTAAAGCTGTCTGGAAGTCTCAGATACATTCAGGCTGTTCTCGAAAAACTTGTCGATGGTGACAAGAGTCTCCTCATCGAAGTCATCCGGGGACTTGCCTCCGAAAATCTCTTTAATAAACATCTTGCACAGCGGAATAGGAAGCTGATAGATCAGACGTCCGATTCCAAGGGAACTGTAAGCGATCACATCCTTCTCCGGTGAGAAGATCTTACCTACGTCCAGAGCCATTCTGGCTTCCTTATAGGAACGGGAAACCTCCTTCAGCTCATTTACAATAGTACCGTATGCAATATGTGTATGATTCTCTCTCTCTAAGCCTAAGGTATCAAGAATGGTCTGCGCAAGCTTATCCATCTCTTCATATCCTTCGTTCTCCTCAAGCTCCTTGACAATGATAATGCTCTTCTCATCAACAGCTGTAATGAAGTCCTTGCTCTTACCGCCGAAAAGACTCTTCACGCTCTCCATGGAACTGTGCTCTCTCTCCTGCTCAAGCTCCATGATCATAACCACTCTGCGTACATCTGCCTCAATATGAAGCTTCTTCGCACGATTGTAGATATCAACCAGAAGCAGATTATCAAGAAGCAGGTTCTTAATGAAGCTGTCCTTGTCAAAACGTTCCTTATAAGCCACGATCAGACTCTGGATCTGGAAAGCAGCAAGCTTACCTACCATATAAGTATCTTCATCTTCTCCGTGAGCGACCAGTATATACTCCAGCTGATAGTCATCACAGACCTTAAAATACTGGTACCCCTTCACAAGCTGGCTGGCAGCCTGGGACTCCACAAATGCCTGAACATCCTGCGGCTGAATCTCAAACTCACTGTAGGTAGAAGCCAGTGTCTTGCCATCCGTATCGATTATGCAAAACTCCGTCCTGGATATCTCCTTGAGCCCCTCAAGTGTATTCTGCAGTACCTGATTTGATATCATTACCCTTCCATCCCTTCTTGTAACATAGTGTGTGGTCGTTCTGTCCGACATTTATTACTGTTAATTAGTACTAAAAATCTTCTGAATCAAAAAATCCATGGATTTATTTTAATACAAAATTACCAAAAAAGGAAGAGGAAAATAGAAATTTTTTACAAATTTTTCATCAGCATTTCTATTTTCTCTCAATAAACCCCTCTCCAAGAACCTCACGCACATCCGATACAATCACAAATGCAGCCGGATCGATATCATCCACCAGCTCTTTTAACGCTACAATTTCCTTTCTTCCTACCACACAGTAGAGCAAAAGCTTATCCTGTTCCGAGTACATTCCTTTTCCATGTATCCCGGTCACACCGCGGTCCAGCTTCTCCATGATCTCGCTGGCAATCTCCTGAGGCTTGCTGGTAATAATATAAGCCTGCTTGGAAAATTTCAGACCTTCGATCATATTGTCGGATACCTTTGTCACAAGATAAACTGCGATGATCGCATACAGTGCCTTTTGAACACCGAACACATACATACCTACCAGTACGATAGCGCCATCAATAAACTGCATGATCTGTGCTATGGAATAATGGCGGAGCTTTCGCTGCAGCAGCGCAGCCATCATATCGGTTCCTCCTGTAGTTCCTCTTCCCAGAAATACAAGTCCGATTCCCACTCCCTGTATTACACCACCGTAGACAGCTGCCAGCAGAAGATCATTTCCTGCAAGATTAAAAGCAGGCAGCACAGCCAGCCAGAACGACAGACAGACCTCTCCTACAAGCGCTTTTTTTACAAACTGAAATCCCCCGATTTTCATTCCTATGAAAAAAAGCGGAACATTCAGACTCAGGTTGGTGATCCACAGGGGTACGCCTCCTTTGATCACCCCGCCTGTCCACTCTTTTACAAGAATAGCAATACCGGAAAAGCCGCCTGTTACCATCCCTGCCATGTCAAAAACACTGTTTATGGCAGTTGCCATAAGCGCTGTTCCCACAATGATCATCAGATAGTCCAGGTAAGCCGCTTTTTTGATATTCTTAGACATTCTGTTGCCTCCTTCGTTTTTTACTATCCTTCTTATTCATCATCCTCCAGCTGCTTCGTGAGATATCTGCCAACGATTTTTGAAAATCCGGTGATATTTCGAATATAGGCAAAATCTTTTCCAAAAATCTTTTTCTCCGTTGCCAGATCCTTTTCTTCTCCAGCAAAAACACCTAGAACGCTTACCCCCTGGCTGCGCAGCTTGCGGATTTGGGCTGCAGTATCTGTAATCGCATATTTGCCGTGATAAGGTGCCGGATTCTTTGCATTTGGTCTGTTGACGATCACATCATAAGGACGGCCGTCACTGAGAATGATCAGAATCTTTTTTTCTTCCTCTCTCTGTAAAAGCCCGTAACCGGCCGCCCGTATGGCAAGCCCGTCCCGGTTGTTGGATGATGTTACATAATTAAATATGTTTTCATTTGCACTTCTCGGATCGTCGTACTCTCTGAAACGGTGAAGGATGGTATAATCCCAGAAAGTACAATAGCTCATTACTCTGTGCGGAAGTTCTGCATTACTTAAAGCCTCACTGATAATGTAGGCCTGCAGTGCCACCTCGCCCTGGCGGCTCATCTGGGAACCGCTTGCATCGATCAGCACATCCACCACAAAATCCGAAGCGTCCCCTTTTAATTCCCGCCTGAAAACCTGGGCTTCACTGCTTCTTCCCAGCCTCCAGAGCCTGGAAGGAACGATAGTGCCTCTATCTGAAAGAATCTCCTGACTTTCGCTTTTGATAACCAGCGACTTCTTCAGCATTTCCGTGAGAAGGGCAATATTTCGCTTCACGATCCGATGCTTGTCGTGGTAAAGCCAGATATTCTTATTTTTCAATCTTTTTGCATATTCATACTGGTAATTTCGTTTTACCGGATTCTTCAGGATTCCTTCTGTAAAATACAGGCTGCAGTCGCTGTGGATGTCCCTGCACATCAGCTGATTCATCCGCTTCTCTTCTATCTCATTTAAATAGGTTTTTCCAAAATTCAGCTCCACATAGGTGTGGGCCTTTTCAAGAGCCTCAGGAGGCAGAATGGTAACTTTCTGTCTGGACTGGCGTTCCTCCTCCATTTCTCTGGTGACTTCTGTATTCTCCATACCTGCCACATTGGAGGTCAGCTGCTCCATATAGCTCTCCAGGGCATCCTCATACATTTCCTCTGACAGGTAATCGTGCCAGTCGAACTCAGTCAGATCCTCCATAGTGACAGCAAGCACCTGCTCCAGAGTGGCCTTTTGGGAAAAATCCGGATCAGCCACTTCATTATATACCGTGTCTATAATGCGGATAAGGGACATGGTATCACAAATTTCTGACGCACCTGATATCAGGTTAATATAGTAATAAATTCCTTTGTTTTTTATGTTTTTATCACTGTATTTTGCTTCTTTTGTTATGAACTTCCCGGCATTTTTCTTTTTACGCAGAACATCTTTTCCCTGGTCGATCCGCCTTCTCAGCAGATTCACTCTCAGATACCCCAGTTTATCTGCTGCCGACGGCATGGTCTCATATTCCTGATCCAGTATGTCTTCACAGGCTTTCCTCTGCATCTCCCAGATTCCCGGACGCTGCTCACAGATTCGTTCTCCAATGGCTTCCTCAATGCAAAGCTGAGAAACAAAAGTCAGCGCAGCTTCATCCGCACCCATAAAAATCTTCTTTACCAGATACATTCCAAGAAAATCTTTATCAAAGAATTTCGCCAGTGCTCCCTGCTTGATTCCATCGTAAAGTGCAATATCCTTTGACCTGAGAAAAAGAGAAACATCCGGTTTCATCTGCTGGGTGTAATCACCACTGATGGTCCACAGCAGATTACGGATACGGTTTTCCAGCTCCAGCTGGTAATCCTGAAGGCTCAATTCCTCACTGCTATCCTCTGCATCTTCCAGATCAACCAATTTCGGCGAAAGCCATTCCCCTTTATCGTGCTTCATAAACGTCATCCCGGGTCCATCCCTGTGGAATTCTGGTTCTCACCACGTCCTCCACAATTTCTTTTTCAAACACATCAAACGTCTTATTCACAATTCCCATCTTCACCGCCTGCCACGGAGAAAGCCCGGTACGCACGATCTTCATGGCAGCAAGCAGGCCTCGAAGATCCAGCGGCTTGGTGGAAATCTCACTGTTCACAGATTTCTGCTGCAGATCCAGGAATACGCCCATAAACTGTTCCACTGCCTCTTTCTTTGCATCAGGAAACATCCTGTTGAAAATAAATCCAAGAGTTTCCTCATTCTGTGCCGGCATGTCGATCACCAGGAAACGGGAAACCAGAGCCTCATTCAGTTCCTTTGTTCCGGCATATCCATAATTCATAGTACCAATAAATCTTGCCGCCGGGTGAAGATCAATTTTGTCATATCCCGGCACATCAATGGAGCGGCGGTAATCCAGTGTGGCATGAAGCACGGAAACTGCATCGTTTTTCGCCATATTGATCTCATCCAGAATCCCGAAGCCACCTTCCTCTGCACACTGGTAAATACTTCCCTTTCGCAGCTTCACCTGATTATCCACAAAGGTATCTGTACCGATCAGATCGCCGCTGTTTGTATTCACATGAAAAGACACATTATACACAGGTCTTCCGAAAATAAATGCCAGGTTCTCAGCCAGCACATTTTTTCCTGTTGCCTTCGGTCCTGCCAGAAGAAGATTCTCTCCCTCCAGCACTGCTGCCATAGCCATTTCCAGAGTTTCCTTCCCATAAAATGAAAGAGACGGCTTTACCAGTCTGTGCGCAGCTTCTTCTGAAACGCCAAACTCTCTTCTGAAATCCCCTGCTGCTTTGATCAGTTCCCCACTGACGCCCTGCTCCTCTAAAAAATCAAACTCATTCATCACTTTACCTCTTTAACTGGAAAGAGGACTGCGGCTGCAGTCCTCCTGATCACTTTACGGCTCAAACACCAGATCCCCATAGGATGGCATTGGCCACATTTCTTTATCTACTAACATTTCAAGCTCATCAACCGGTTTTCTTAATTTCTCCATTGCCGGTACCAGATTCTCTCTGCAGTACACTGCTCTGTCACGTCCTTCCGGATACGTCTCAACCTTACCAGTCAGCTTGCTGAGCTCTTTCATGGCATCATTCACATCCTTCAGAAGATTGCTTGCCTTTTCCAGAAGCTCCATCTGTACGCTTATATCAAGGGCTCCAGCGGCCTTCACCTGATTAATGGACTCTGCCAGCACTGTTGTATATTTGATAACAGCCGGAATAAACTGCTTGGTAGCCATATCGATCATGGTTTTCGCTTCAATATTAATTGCTTTCGCATAAATCTCGTACTGAATCTCAGCTCTGGACTCCAGCTCGGTTTTTGTAAACACGCCAAACTCACCGAACAGCTCTACTGCCTTATCTGTAGTCAGGGCAGGAATGGCATCTACCATAGACGGCAGGATCGGAAGCCCGCGGCGACGTGCCTCTTCTTCCCACTCAGGAGCATAGCCATTACCATTAAACACGATTCTCTGATGCTCAGTAGCATATTTCTTGATCAGATCATGAACTGCAAGCTCAAAATCATCTGCGCTTTCCAGAACATCGCAGGCTTCTTTAAATGCCTCTGCCGCGATGGTATTCAGCACTACGTTGCATGCGGAAATGGAATCCTTGGAGCCAACCATACGGAACTCGAACTTATTTCCGGTAAAGGCAAACGGAGAAGTACGGTTACGGTCTGTCGCATCCTTCATGAAATCTGGAAGTGTCTTAACTCCTGTAGCCAGCTTCTCCCCTTTCTTGCTTCTTGTAGCAGTACCTGTACTGATCAGCTGCTCCAGCACATCCTCAAGCTGCTCCCCAAGGAAAACAGAAATAACAGCCGGCGGAGCCTCATGGCCTCCAAGACGATGGTCATTTCCAACATCAGCTGCTGACTCGCGAAGAAGATCTGCATGCTTGTCAACGGCTTTCAAAATACAGGTGAGAACCAGAAGGAACTGAATGTTCTCATGTGGTGTCTTACCAGGCTCCAGAAGATTGATTCCGTCATCTGTGGTCAGGGACCAGTTATTATGCTTACCGGAACCGTTCAGACCTGCAAAGGGTTTCTCATGAAGCAGGCAGCGCATGCCATGACGGCTTGCCACCTTTTTCAGAATACGCATCATGATCTGATTGTGGTCTGCTGCAATATTAACAGGTGCATAGATCGGCGCAAGCTCATGCTGTGCCGGTGCCACCTCATTGTGCTGTGTCTTGGCTGTTACGCCCAGCTTCCAGCACTCTTCATTTACTTCCTTCATGTATGCAGAAACTCTCTGACGGATGGTTCCGAAATAATGGTCATCCATCTCCTGGCCCTTCGGCGGCATTGCGCCAAAAAGGGTACGTCCGGTGTAAACCAGATCCTTTCTCTGCATATATTTCTCTTTATCAACAAGGAAATACTCCTGCTCTGCACCAACAGATGGTGTCACTCGCTTGGAGGTCGTATTTCCGAAAAGTCTGAGAAGTCTTAATGACTGTGTATTAATGGCTTCCATAGAACGCAGAAGAGGTGTCTTCTGGTCCAGTGCCTCGCCTGTGTAGGAACAGAAAGCAGTAGGGATACATAAGGTTCCGCCTGCTGCATCATGTCTGACAAAGGCCGGTGAGGTACAATCCCATGTTGTATAGCCTCTTGCCTCAAAGGTGGCACGAAGTCCGCCAGATGGAAAAGAAGACGCATCCGGCTCTCCCTTGATCAGCTCTTTACCTGAAAAGCTCTGAAGAACCTTTCCATTCTCCATAGGTGCGGTGATAAATGCATCGTGCTTCTCTGCAGTTACGCCTGTAAGCGGCTGGAACCAGTGACTGTAATGAGTGGCACCCTTCTCAATGGCCCATTCCTTCATCTCGTGGGCAACCACATCTGCAATCTCCATGGAAAGCTCCTTGCCCTCTTCAATGGTTTTCTTCAGCTCTTTGTAAACCTTCTTCGGCAGACGGTCCTGCATGACGGAATCATTGAATACATCACATCCGAATAATTCCTTCACATTAACATAATCTCCCATTGTTCCTCTCCTCTCGTTCATCACACACATTACTGGTTTTATTTTTTCATAACAATATTGACATTTTTCAGTCTACACTGCTTATCTGGTACTTTTCAGATAGAGATTCAATGCCCGCTGCAGATTCTCGATCTCAACCAACTTCGGACTTCCGCCGTATTCCCCGTCCAGAGTCCATGAAACGTCTTCATCTGCTTCTATGGAAAGCTTCCGCGCCTTAAAAGAGTAGATCAGATCAGAATTATCCTCCATATTGATAAGATTGCGGATAATCTCCTGCATTTCCATAGGATTCTTCGGCTGTACGATCAGCGTAACTTCAAAAAGGCCGTCGTTCATATCCACATTTCTGGTCAGATTCTTAAAGCCCCCCACTGATCTGGAATTCGTGACCATACCATAAATGAAATTATCCTCGATCACACCATTCTCAGTAGTCACCTTCATATGATATGCTTTGATATCCAGAAGTCTCTTGGCTCCCTCCAGCACATACGCCAGATGACCCAGAATGTTCTTCAGATCCTGACTTGTCTCATAGGATACGTCAGTAAAAAGCCCAAACGCAGCTACATAGGCAAATGTCTGATCATTAAACTTACCAATGTCACAGCGGTAAATCTCCTCTTCCATAATGTTAGAAGCTGCATCCAGCATGTTCTTAGGCATGAAAAGACTGTTTGCAAAGTCGTTGGTGCTTCCTGCAGGTATGTAGCCCACCGGAACATGACTGCCCACTTCTGTAATACCGGTCACAACCTCATCCAGTGTACCGTCACCGCCGCTGCAGACGATCAGGTCAACCTTGTCAGCATACAGCTTCGCCTGTTCATATGCATCTCTCGGAGCCTGGGTTGCGCGGATGATTACTTCATAGCCGCCTTTATTAAAGATATCTACTATATCCATCAGAGACGTCTTGATCTTACCCTTCCCTGCTTTGGGATTAAAAATAAATACCAGTTTTTTCTCCAACTTCATTCCTCTTTTTCATTACATTTATTTTACACATAAAATTGATTCACATATGATACTATAAAAAAAAGAGGACAAAATGTCAACGCTTTTGCCCTCTTTTATGCTCTTTTTAGAATTAAATTAAGCCTCACGCACAGCGTCTTTCATAGACTTTACATAATCCTTTACATATGGAATACAGTTTTCGCCATGTGCTGCACAAAGCTTCACAATGGCAGAGCCTACAATGGCGCCGTCAGACTGGGATGCCATTTTTTTCGCCTGCTCCGGAGTGGAAATTCCAAAGCCTACTGCACATGGAATGTTTTTTGCTGCTTTTACAAGCTTCACCATGGCTCCAATGTCCGTAGTGATCTGTGTCCTTGTTCCGGTTACCCCAAGAGAGGAAACGCAGTATACAAAACCGTTTGCCTCTTTTGCAATCCGAGTGATCCTCTCATGGGAGGTGGGTGCGATCAGGGAAATCAGATTCAGACCATACTGTTTGCAGACGGTATCAAACTCTTCTTTTTCCTCAAATGGAACGTCCGGAAGGATCAGTCCGTCCATTCCCACCTCTGCCGCTTTTTTTATGAAACGCTCTGTTCCATAGGAAAAAACAACGTTTGCATAAGTCATAAACACCATTGGAATTGCTGTATTTTTCCTGATTCTTACTACCATGTCAAAAATTTTGTCTGTTGTCACTCCGCCCTTTAAAGCCCGTACATTCGCTTCCTGAATAACAGGTCCCTCGGCAGTAGGGTCTGAAAAAGGAATTCCAAGTTCGATCAGATCAGCCCCAGTCTCTTCCATGGCATATACAAGCTGTTCTGTAGTATCAAGCGACGGATCTCCACAGGTGATAAACGGGATAAATGCTTTTCCCCCTGCAAATGCTTCCAAAATTCGGTTACTCATGGATATCCTCCCCTCTGTATCTTGCAATTGCCGCACAGTCTTTATCGCCGCGGCCGGAAATCGTGATCACTACGCTCTGGTCTTTGCCCATCTTGGGTACGATTTTTTTCGCATAGGCAACTGCGTGAGCACTTTCAATGGCCGGGATGATTCCTTCCATTCTGGAAAGATACTCAAAGGCTTCTACTGCTTCGTCATCTGTTACAGGTACATATTGGGCACGGCCAATATCATAAAGATGTGCATGCTCCGGTCCGATCCCTGGGTAGTCCAGACCTGCTGAAATCGAGTAAACCGGTGCGATCTGTCCGTACTCGTCCTGACAGAAATAAGATTTCATTCCATGGAAAATACCAAGTCTGCCGGTGGCTATGGTAGCGGCTGTCTCAGCAGTATTCACACCACGGCCAGCTGCCTCACAACCGATCAGTTGTACATCTTTATCTTCAATAAAATGGTAAAAGGTTCCGATGGCATTGGAGCCGCCGCCTACACAGGCAAGAACTGCGTCAGGCAGCTTTCCCTCTTTTTCCAGCATCTGCTCTTTGATTTCCTTTGAGATAACTGCCTGGAAATCCCGGACAATGGTTGGGAAAGGATGAGGTCCCATAACGGAACCAAGCACATAATGGGTATCTGCAATACGGTTTGTCCATTCACGCATGGTCTCAGATACTGCATCCTTTAAGGTAGCAGTTCCTGAGGTTACAGGGTGAACCTTTGCCCCGAGAAGACGCATTTTATATACGTTTAAAGCCTGACGCTCCGTATCTTCTTTTCCCATGAAAACTTCACATTCCATTCCCATAAGCGCTGCTGCTGTGGCTGTGGCAACACCATGCTGGCCGGCTCCTGTCTCTGCGATGACACGGGTTTTTCCCATTTTTTTTGCAAGAAGCACCTGGCCTAATACGTTGTTGATCTTGTGGGCACCTGTATGGTTCAGATCTTCTCTTTTCAAATAGACTTTTGCGCCGCCAAGGTCTTCGGTCATATGAGCAGCATAGTAAAGGCGGGATGGTCTTCCTGCATATTCATTTAAAAGTTCTGTAAGCTCCCGGTTAAACTCCGGATCGTTTTTATAATGGTTGTAGGCTTCTTCCAGTTCGATCACTGCGTTCATCAGTGTTTCCGGAATGTACTGGCCGCCGTGGATTCCAAATCTTCCTTTTGACATGGTAGGTGATTCCTTTCTGTATATACTAGATGTCTTCCCGCTCTTTTTTATAAGCCTCGAGCGTATTGATCTGCTTTAGCATCCGGGTGATCTGTCTGAGCTTTTCCGGATCCTTTCTGCCTTCTGTTTCCAGACTGCTGCTTATATCCACAGCCCAGGGATGCAGTGTGCCGATGGCGCTGCGAATGTTTTCCGGACCGATTCCTCCAGCCAGGAAAAATGGCCGGCGCACCGGTGGAACAAGGCTCCAGTCAAATGTTTCGCCGGTTCCGCCATTTCCCTGATCCAGAAGAATGTAATCAGCCGGGCTTCGAAGAGCCTTCTGCACATCCTCCGGTGTTTTAATGGAAAAAGCTTTAATCACAGGCTTTCCTGTCATATTCTGTATTTTTTCAATATACTCTTCGTCTTCATCTCCATGAAGCTGGGCTGCCCATAGAGTTCCGTCTCTCATCAGAGAAATAGGAAGCTCCGGCGCTGCATTTACAAATACTCCCACAGGAAGTATCTCTTTATCCAGTCCATTAACCAGGACTTTCATCTGCTGAGCCGTAAGACTTCGTCTTCTTCCCGGAACCTCAATTATGAATCCCGCAAAATCCGGTTTTACTTCATTCACGGCTTCAATATCCTCTTTGCAGGTCAGACCGCAAATTTTTAATTTTGCCATATTGTTTTTCCTTTTTATTTTGTATTTTAAATCTTAGCACTAAGTGCTTCCAGTGCAGCCTTCTTATCGGAGCTTCGCATCAGTGTTTCCCCGATCAGGACTGCATCTACTTTATTTTCGTATAATATGCGGATATCCTCCGCTGTCTTAATGCCGCTTTCCGAAACAAACACTGTTTCCGATGGTGCCATGTTCCGAAGCCTGATACTGTTTTCCATGTCAACGGTAAAGTCATGAAGATTCCGGTTATTTACCCCCACGATCTTTGCCCCAAGATTCAGAGCTCTGTCCACTTCCCACTGGTCATGAGCCTCCACCAGAGCGTCCAGCCCCAGATCCTGAGCCAGTTCCCCAAAGGCCTTTAACTGGCTATTATCCAGAATAGCACAGATCAGCAGCACTGCGGAAGCCCCAAAAGCTTTTGCCTGGTAGATCATATACTCATCTACTGTGAAATCCTTTCGGAGTACCGGAATTTTTACTTCCCTGGCAATCTCCTGCAGGTATCGGTCGGAGCCCTGAAAATAAAAGGGTTCTGTGAGACAGGAGATTGCAGCAGCACCTGCCTGTTCATATTCCTTTGCAATGTCCAGATATGGAAAATCCGGTGCGATCAGTCCTTTGGACGGGGAAGCCTTTTTCACTTCACAGATATAAGACATTCCAGGTTTTTTCAACGCTTCCAGAAAACTGATTTTTTCTTCTGCCGTTCTGGCTGCTTCTGAATTCTGCTGTGCGGTCAGTTCTCTTAATGGCACTTTGAATTTCTGTTCCTCTATGCGCTCTTTTGTACGTTTCGCGATCTCGTTTAAAATACTCATTGCGGCTCCTGTTATTTATTCCTGATTACTCTTTTCAATAAACTCATTCAGCTTCTTCAATGCTGCGCCACTGTCAATAAGCTTCTCTGCTAACCCTACGCCCTCTTCAATGGTCTTTGCCTTTCCTGCAATATAAAGAGCAGCTCCTGCATTCAGGCAGACAGCATGGCGTTTCGCTCCAGTCTCTTTGCCTTCCAGAATGGCTTTTGTGATTTCGGCGTTCTCCACTGGTGTTCCGCCCTGAAGCTCTTCTTTTGTGCAGCGCTCATAGCCAAACTGCTCCGGAGTAAGTGTATAGGAAGTAAATTTCCCATCTCTGATCTCGCATACAGAAGTCGGAGCGCTCATGGAAATCTCATCCAGACTGTCCTGTCCGAACACTACCATACCTCTTGTCACTCCAAGATTTGCCATAACCTGTGCCAGAGGTTCTACCAGTGATCCATCATAAACACCCATCAGCTCCATGTTTGCACCTGCCGGATTACTGAGCGGTCCAAGAATGTTGAATACAGTGCGGATTCCCAATTCCTTACGGATGGGGGCTACATACTTCATTGCAATGTGATAGTTCTGGGCAAAAAGGAAGCAGATTCCGATTTTTTCCAGAAGCTCCTGGCTTTTTTCCGGTGGAATCGTGATCTTAACCCCCAAAGCTTCCAGCACATCTGCGGCCCCGGATTTAGAGGATGCCGCTCTGTTTCCATGCTTTGCCACCGGTACACCGCCAGCTGCGATCACAAGAGAGGCTGTGGTGGAAATGTTAAAGGAATTGGAGCCATCTCCGCCTGTACCCACAATCTCCAGTACATCCATGTCGTGAAGCAGCTTAATACAGTGTGCTCTCATGCCAGCTGCAGAAGCTGTGATTTCCTGAATGGTCTCTCCTTTTAATGACAGTGCAGTCAGATAGGCAGACATCTGTACCGGAGTGGCTTTTCCACTCATAATCTCGTCCATAACCTCTTCTGCTTCCTGATATGTTAAGTCCTGCTTTTTCGATAATTTAATAATGCTCTCTCTAATCATTTTTTCTGCTCCTCTCTGATGCTGTCCTTTACAAATTGTCAAGTCTGACTTGCGCTTCCAGAAAATTCTCAATCATCTTCCTTCCATCGGGAGTCATAACAGACTCAGGATGGAACTGCACACCGTATACCGGATATTCTTTATGCTCCACTGCCATGATTTCTCCATCCTCTGCCCTGGCTGTCACAACCAGCTCCTTTGGAAGACTCTCTTCCATTGCTGCCAGGGAATGATATCTGGCTGCCGGAAAGCTTTCCGTAAGTCCCTTAAACAGGACATTTGTATTACATTGATGGATTACATCTCTTTTTCCATGCTTCAGTTCCTTTGCATAGGAAACCACTCCTCCAAAGGCTTCGCAGATGCTCTGATGTCCCAGACACACACCCAGAATTGGAATTTTTCCTGCAAACCTTTTGATCATCGGAATACAGATTCCAGCCTCCTTTGGCCTTCCAGGTCCTGGAGAAAGAACAATTGCCTTTGGTGACAGCTTTTCTATTTCATCCAGAGTAACTTCATCATTTCGTACTACCTGGATATCAGGATCAACTGAACCGATCAGCTGGTAAAGGTTGTAGGAAAAGCTGTCGTAATTATCAATCAGTAAAATCATTCCAATCCCTCCTCTGCCTGGTGGATTGCCTTTACAACTGCCCTTGCTTTGTTCTGGCACTCCTCGAATTCTTTTTCCGGTACACTGTCTGCCACAATACCGGCACCGGACCGGATACAAATCTCATCTTTTTTCTTATATACCAGACGGATTGCAATGCATACATCCAGATTTCCGGTAAAATCCACGTATCCGATTGCACCGCCGTAAATGCCACGCTTGCTCTGTTCCAGTTCCTGAATGATCTGGCAGGCCCGGAATTTCGGTGCCCCTGAAAGGGTTCCTGCAGGTAAGATGGCATCCACTGCATCTATGGCATCTTTGCCCTTTTTAATGGTTCCTGTTACTGTAGAGCCAAGATGCATCACACAGGAATATCGTTCCACAGTCAAATATTTTTCTACCTTTACAGTTCCAAGCTCACTGATTTTTCCAATATCGTTTCTTCCCAGATCCACAAGCATGTTGTGCTCGGCAAGTTCTTTTTCATCCTGGAGAAGATCCGCTTCCAGTGCCTTGTCCTCTTCCGATGTTTTTCCACGCGGCCTTGTTCCTGCCAAAGGAAATGTGCTTAGCTTTCCATGTTCCAGCTTCACCAGGGTTTCCGGGGAGGCTCCTGCGATCTCAATATCATCACTGGAAAAATAGAACATATAGGGGGATGGGTTGGTGGCTCGAAGTACACGGTACGTATCAAACAGGCTGCCCTCTGCCTTTGCCCGCATAGGGTTTGAAAGCACCACCTGAAAAATATCGCCCTCGTGTATATAATGCTTGGCTGTTTCCACCATCTCACAGTATTTTTCCTTTGGAAACTGGGGTTCGATCTGAGACTGAAGCCTGATCGGAGGGAAGATTTTTTTCTCACCTTTTTTGATCAGCCCCGTCATTTCTTCCAGTTTTTCACAGGCCTGTTTATAGGACTTTTCCAGATCATCTGTCATCACACCTGTGATGAGAAGAACCTTCTGGCGATAGTGATCGAATGCAATCACATCGTTAAACAGCATCAGATCCAGATCCCGGAAATCCTGGGCTTCTTCATCTTTTAATTCCAGCTTTGGCTCGCTGTATTTGATGTAGTCGTAGGAGAAGTAGCCTACCAGGCCACCGGTAAATGCCGGCATATTGTCCATCACAGGACTTTTGTAGCGGCTGATGATCTCACGGATCGCATCTCCCGGGTGGGCTACCTGGCGAACTTCTTCCTCCTGGTCTTTCCCCCGTATGTCACTGGTTTTACGGACTCTTAACGTTCCATCTGTACAGGTTATTTCCATGGATGGATCATATCCCAGGAAAGAATATCTTCCCCACACCTCATTCTGGCTGGCACTTTCCAAAAGATAACAGTGATGACTTGCCGTCTGAAGGATCCGCATCATCTCTACCGGTGTGTAACTGTCTGCATATAACTCTTTGCAGACCGGTATTCTCCTGTAGTTTCCTGCTGCTGCCATTTCCCTGATCTTGTCAAATGTTGGATACATAGAACACCTCCCGATTTATTTTCCTGAACAGTGCATAGAACAAAGCGGACAAGTCCGCTTCAAACTCCCTAAATCCCTCAATCTTTGAGGGACTTGTTGCGCTTTGCGCGCCAGATGCTGTCTGCTTTAGCAGACCAATATTTATCACGCAAAAAAACCGTCCAGGACAGAATTTCCATATCTGTCAAGGACGGGTCTGAATATTCACCCGCGGTGCCACCTTGCTTCACGATAAAATCGTGCTCTTAACGGAATACCATCATATTCCTGACAACTGACGTATGTCCTACGTCGCATAATACTCGGCTGTTTATCTGCCTTTCCATGCGCCCTCAGCGGCCCATTTAACAAACTGCCTTACCGCCCGGCTCTCAGCCTCCCGGACTCTCTGTGGGTGCACGATTGTTTTTATCCCCGCTTCATCGGTTTAGTTCGTTAAATTGAATTTTTATATAAAATAGCATACAGGCAATAAATTGTCAAGCAATTTTTTCACATTTTATACACTCGGTCAGCAATAGCCATAGTGGACTCCCTGTGGGATACCAGAATGATGCTCTTCTTGTGCTTCTGCTGAGCCAGGGCTTTCAGGATGATTCCTTCGTTGATACTATCCACATTGCTGGTCGGCTCGTCTAACAAGATGAGTTCTCTGCCGGAGAGGAAAGCGCGGGCAAGGCCAATTCGCTGTTTTTCACCGGCAGACAGGTTGTCACCAAGAGCACCAACCCTTGTCTTGTAGCCTTGTGGTAATGTTGTTATAAAATCATGGACAGATGCCATTCTGCAGGCCTCTTCCAATTCTTCCTGTGTGGCGTCCGTTCTGGCAATGCGTAGGTTTTCTTCTATGGTATCGTCAAAAAGGTACGTCACCTGGCTGACCATGGTTACGTTATCCAGAAGATTGGAGGTATTAATCTGTTCTATGTCAATATTGTTATAATTTATTTCTCCGCTGTCCTTTTTCCAAAACCGGAGGAGCAGTTTCAGAAGAGTGGATTTTCCACAGCCGCTCTCCCCTACAATTCCCACAATCTCACCTTTTTGGGCATGCATGCAGATATTTTTCAGAACCGGTTCGCTTGTGTTGTAAGCAAATGACAGATCCTTTACTTCCAGTTTTTCGTAGGAAATATTTTTTCCATTTGTGATCTCTTCTGCTACAGGGGTCTCCTCCAGAAGATTCAGAACACGGTCGCCGCTTGCAAAGGTCTGTGTAAGATTGCCTGGCAGGGCAGATATGGCGATTACAGGACCGAAGCTGCCGAATACTGCCACTACGCCAAGAACCATTTTTCCAACCGTAATCTCTTCCTTATGAACCAGCAAAATTCCCACTGCCAGAGTAAGAAGGATGAACAGGGAGACAATCAGCTCTGTGATAGCTGCAGCTTTTGTAGCAGCATCTTTCATCTGTCTGGTTTCTTTGAGCAGTTTTTCCGAACGCTCATTTACTTCTTTTTTTCTCTGTTCTCCTGCATTGTGAAACAGGATGTCCTGAATCCCCTTTATGCTGTCCAGGAAATAGGAATTAAAGGAGGCAAATTCCCGGCGATAGCTTACGCCTGGCTCCTTCAACGCTGCAGATGAAATCACAGGGACAAGGATTCCGATCACCAGATAGCCAAGAAATGCAGCTGCAGCAAGCCATGGGCTTACCACGGTTCCAGTAAACACACATACCGTCAGTGACACCAGTATTGCAATACAGATTGGCGAAAGTGTGTGCGCGTAAAACACTTCAAGAGTTTCAATATCAGAGGTCAGCATGGCAATAATGCTGCCCTTCTTCCGACTCTCCAGCTTTGCAGGGCAAAGCTTTCGCAGCACCTGGAAAATGCGGTCACGGAGAATAGCCAGAAGTTTAAATGCAATATAATGGTTACTGTACTGTTCTATGTACCTGAGAAGTCCACGAAGCACACCACAGCCAATTGCCAGGGCAATGATCCAGTTATAGGACAGTGCTATATTTTCACCCAGGGCCTTGGCAACACCTACTGCACCGAGGACAGTAACACCCATTGCGCAAAGATAACCAATGCTACCATTAATCACTGCTCCAAGGAGCACCATTGCAAACCCACCCAGAAGACTGACCAGATTTCCCATAATACTCAAACCGCTTCTTCTGATTCTGCTGCTCATGCTATCACCTCCCTGTATCCCTCTTCCAGAGCTTTCTGTCTGTTATAAAGAACCGCATAACCTTTCCCTGCTGCCATCAGTTCCCTATGACTGCCGTGCTCCTTCACCTCTCCTGCTGCCAGGAAATAAATCTGATCTGCCGGAACAATATTTTCCAGACGGTGGGAAATAACGATCACACTTTTCTTTTTGGAAAGCGCCTTAATATTTTTCATGATAATTGCTTCGCTTTCCACATCAATGTTGCTGGTTGCCTCATCAAAAATATAAATATCCTTGTCTGCCACCAGATTTACAGCAAGCGCAAGACGCTGCTTCTGTCCACCGGAAATGTTGCTGGCATCCTCTTTGATTTCCTTATCCAGCCCACCATTTTCCTGAATAAACTTCCAGAGATTTACTTTTTCCAGTGCCTCTTCCATCTGCTCTTCCGTTGCATCCGGTGCTGCAAGCAGAAAATTATTTCTTACTGTATCGTTAAACAGATACGTATTGTAGCTTACCACTGAAATGTGACTGTAAAAATCCTTTCTGGACAATTCCTTCAGTGGTATTGTGCCCACCCTGATCTGTCCATTTAACGGTACACTGTTTCCATCGATCAGACGGACAATAGTGGATTTTCCACAGCCGGACTCTCCCACAATGGCGCTCATCCCCACCTTTGGAAAAGTCATGTTTATATCTTTTAATACCTGTCTTTCATTATCATAGGAGAAGGTCACATTCTCCAGAGTAATATCTGTTTCCTCAACTTTCCTGCTGCCCCACACTGGATCCGGTGTTTCCAGAAGACGCTGGATCTTCTTACCTGCACTTACCCCATTCATGGCAATGTGAAAAGCGCTTCCAAAGGCACGAAGGGGCAAAAAGAAATCCACTGCGATCAGCATAAGAAAAATTGCCGTTTCCACTGAAATTTTTCCTGCTGACAGATCCTTAACCACAAATGCGATTCCCAGACCTGCACCGCCATATGCCACAAGATCCATGATCGTGGTACTTGCCAGCTGCATAGTCAGAACCTTCATGGTGATCTGGCGAAATTCTTCTGCTGTCTGGTTCATCCTTTCATGCTGACGGGCATCTGCCTTAAAAATTTTCAGTTCCTTTAACCCCTGTACACTGTCCAGAAAATAATCTCCCATGGAAGTATACTGGTCCCAATATTTTGCAAAAATCTTTTTCGCCCATTTGGAGACCGCAATAATGGACACTGGAATCAGCGGAACACAGCAAAGAAGAACTACCGCCACCTTTGCATCCATTCCTACTGAGATCAGGAACAGAATCACCGGTGCGATCATGGCATAAAAAAACTGTGGAATATAACTGGAAAAATACAGATCCAGCTGCTCGATTCCTTCCATACTTACCTGGGTAAGACCCGCCATACTCATATCAGCCGTACTTTTTCCACCCAGGCGTACAATTTTGTCATACGTTTTTTCACGCAAATCCTTTTTTACTTCTCTTCCAATGCGGTCTTTCACAGAACCGGTAAACCTGGTACAGACATAGCGCACCAGAATACCAAGAAATGCATAGATTGCCACCGGCATATAAGCCTGCGGCAGTGCATCTTCCATAGTAAGGGAGATTGCCCTGCATATAGAAAGTGTAATTCCAAGATTGGCAAACAGTCCAATCACCATGGAAAACACTGCATACACAATGTACTTTTTTCCTCCTCCAAGAAGCTTCATTAGTTCCTTATCAATCATTTTTCTCACCTACCCGTAATTAGTCTGTGCTAATTATCGTTTAGGGTGACTATTTTGTCAAGTGTTAAAATTAAAAAAAATCTGCCTGTGAATTTTCTCGTCACAGACAGATCTCACATTAATTATATTAATTTACTTACTGCTCTTTTTCATAAAGAAATTCTTCCGGTAAAGTAACATGAAAGTCTTTGGCTACTGCGCGGAAATCGTCAGGAGTAATGGTCTGAAGCTTACGCGGTGCCATGGACATTACCTTCACCAGAATTTCTGCTGACTTCTCTACTGTATGGAGAAGACCAAAGGTCAGGTCAAAGTCCTCACCGGAGCAGAACATTCCATGATGTGCCCAGATAACAACATCATATTTCTTCATCAGCTCAGCTGTTTTTACTGCGATTTCTCTTCCGCCCGGTACCATCCAGCCTACAACGCCTACGCCATCCGGGAAAACAACAGGACACTCAGTAGCAGATTCCCACAGCTCTCTTGTAAATACCTTGTCATCCAGTGGAAGAACAAAGGTTAATGCAATGGTGTTGGTTGTATGTGCGTGATAAATAACACGATGTCTGCCGTTTGTAAGCTTCTTTTTCACCTCATGATTCATAAGATGGGTTGGAAGCTCGCTGGTTGGGCGGCCGCCTTCTACCAGTCCCCAACGGATTCTGTAATTAACGCCTTTATCATCCAGTTCAATGATTGCAAGACATGCTTCCGGGTCAACTGCTATGTTTCTGAAATATTTGCCGCTTCCGGTTACCAGGAAAAACTCTCCTGCAAGTCCCGGCACCTCTGTGCCGATAGGCTGCCACTCACCTGGTGCATTCAGACGGGGACGGATCATTTCCACTTCCTCTGTTTTCAGACGATAGCTTAAATTTCCACCGTTTCTCTCATGCCAGCCCTGCTGGAAACCATCGTCTGCCATTTTAATAAAGCCCTTCATAAATTTAGAATCTAAAATCTTCATACCATCTTCTCCTCTTCATTTTTCGTATCGCCAGCTGACAAAAACAATTGTCAGCTGATCGCAATTATGGTCTTAGGGCGTGTTTGTGAACCCTTTCTTATGAGACCATACGAATACGCTGCGTCCGTTCTTTTTCTTCTTGCAGGTATCCGGTATGCTTTTGTTTGCTCTTCTTGTTTACAGGCTCAGTATAACACCAATTCTCATTTTTGAAAGAACCTCACTTGCCAAATTATTTTTCTCTTTTGCAAATAAAGACCCAAAATAAATGGTAAAAAAATATAATTCTAAATTTTTTTGAAAAAAAGTAAAAAAAGTTGTTGACAATTTGCGACAGTTAATAGTATAATAGCAAAGCGAGCTGCGGAAGAGAACATACTTCACAGTTTGTATATGGGGTCTTAGCTCAGCTGGGAGAGCATCTGCCTTACAAGCAGAGGGTCACAGGTTCGAGCCCTGTAGGCCCCATACTTATGAAATGAATATGGCGAGATAGCTCAGTTGGCTAGAGCACGCGGTTCATACCCGCGGTGTCGAGGGTTCGAATCCCCCTCTCGCTACTTTGCTGATAGTCTTTTATACGCACAGACTTTTCAGCAAAAGTTTTTTAATTGAATATGGCGAGATAGCTCAGTTGGCTAGAGCACGCGGTTCATACCCGCGGTGTCGAGGGTTCGAATCCCCCTCTCGCTATTGTAGATGTTGCAGATTGCAGCATCTATTTTTTTACTTATTTCTAAATTTGCCAGGCAAACTTGATCATATTAAAAACTACATAATAAAAATTCTTCTTTTCAGATTCTTTCACCTAGAGCGTGTTTGAATGATATGTATTTTTTCCCTTTATAGAGTATAAAACAAAGAGCCTTGCAACTTAAACATAACCTATAATTTCAATATATAAAGGAGTACCTGCATGAATATTGACCCATCTATCCGTAAACTTCTTGATAATGAAACTACCATCCACGAAGCTCAGATCCGCGCTTTGTTCCAGACTCTTGACCGCAAATTTGGTCTTCGGGGGGCTTCTGTACCTATCCGCTTTGGTTACGATGAGGCTGTACTTGGCTCTTATACACCTGCTTCTGCTCATGAAAAGGAAGGCTTCTATTTTTCCCTTCTGTTTATTGGTTATGCAGTAAAGAAGCCTCTTTCCAAAGAGGATCGCCTGGATCTTTATAAGCACGAATACGCCCATTATATGCAATACAATATGAAAATCCCGGCGCAGTACAACTGGCAGGCAGGAAAGCATGGAAGTGCCTGGAAATACTGCTGCTCTCTTGTGGGTGCCGCGCCTACTCCTTATTACAGGATCGGAGAAAGCCTTCTGAAGCACGATTATGACAAAGCTCTGAAAAACCCTATTCACGATAAGACAGTTCCCATCCGGGATACCTACCGCCGTGAACAGGCCTACAAAAGCGCCAAGCACAGCGAAGTCAAATTCCAGGTAAATGATGTAGTAACTCATCCCAAATTCGGGGAAGGTACTGTAGAGGAAGTTGTACAGCTTTCCAATTCTGTCAGACTGCATATCCGGTTTGCAGATGATGAGATGAAAAAGATTGACCAGAAATGGCTGCTGCGGTCTGGTCATAAATAGTTATCAAGGGATTTTCTCTGATACATACTACGATAGCATTCTTATATAGATACAACAGAACCTGTCATTCCAATATATATCCAAATGACAGGTTCTGTGCATAATCCTATTTACTTTTGTTTTCATGCTCATTTAATAATGTCTGTAATCTCAAAATTTCTTTATCCTTCGCTGCGAGCTCTTTTCTCTGCAATTCAATCTCTTCTTGCATTTCATCTACCATATATTGAACTGTATTTCTATCCAGTATACGAAGTTCTTCTGAGTACATTTCCATCACCCTCTCTACATTCTGGCAAAAGTAATATACATGTTCATACATGACTCTGAAATCCGGATATTTCTGAGTCAAATCAATAATCTTCTCTGGAGAATCCGTACTCAAAAATAGCAGCCATGCATCAAAACGATTCCTGATACCTTCATTTTGCACGCTTTCTTTGAATATGTCAAGCGGAATAAAAACATAATTTTGAAGCAAATTCAACTCTAATCCAGTATCTGAATTTTGTTTAAAATTATGACAATAAATTCCTTTAAACTGATGGAATACTTTCATACTGTTTTCTATAAGTACAATCGTGTAAACACCTTTTATATCTTTATATGTAAACTCTTTTTTCTTCGTGCTCCGCATACTTTTATATTGCCTTAAAAGTAAATCAGCAGAATAGCAGGCGCACCGTTCCCCAGGAAATTTATAGCCTATTTTTTGAACCTCAATATTACAATATGTACCATCATCAAACCTAACAAGTATATCCATAATCAATAGCGAACACTCATCTGAAATTCTCGTTGAGTCACCTGGTAAAACATCCATAATAGTTACTTTTCGCTTTAATATAAGACTCAAAAACTCTTCCAATCGCTCCGGCACATTCTCTGGATTCATAATTTCCTTAAAAAATACATCATATAGAAGTTTAACGCCTCGCACTCCTGTACAAAAATCAAGAAATTCTTTTTGCTGATCATTCTTCCAACTATAAAACATCTCCGTCATTTTAACACTTTCTCTGATTTTTCCCATAACTTCCTCTTTCGTTTGAATCATTGGAAAATATTTTTTCAATTTAGTTTCCATCTTTTCAAAACTCCTTTTAACCTTTTTCACTATCTTCCCAATTCATTGCAACTACTTCTAAAGGGAGTCATTACTTCAGATATGAAGTAAAAGAACAGTAACTTTGAGAAAATCTTATAAGATGTTTATAGCTTACCATATTCCCAAATTTATTCCAAGAAAATTTGCTCGACAAAATCTCTTATAATTTAACAAATCAAATAAGTCCCCATCTCGCTGTTTCAATTACAAAAACAGTGAATGGGGACTTTTTTCGATTATTCTATTTCTTAAGCTTCATTTTTACCGGCTCATACGTGGTATTCGTTTCATAGTCATATCCCCGTATTCCGATTTCGTCGGCAAGGTCCGTTTTCTGATAGCTTCTCTGGAAGGTGGCTTCTTTTCCAGACTCTGGCACCTCTGAACCACCGCCAAGGTCGGAAAGCTGCCACAGATTTCCATTCAGATCCATTACATCAAGGGAAATACTATCGCACTCTTCTAAGAAGATGCAATGGATTGTGACGTAATCGCCCACTTCTGTTTCTTCTATATCTGCGGACAGGATCTTTACTTTTCCATCCGCGGTTATTCCTTCACCATCCACAGGCACATAGGTCACGCTTTTCCCCTGGCTCTTATCTTCCAGCTGGAAAGTAATATTTGTACGCATCACATCATCAACGCACTTAGCATCCGGAAGCGTGGCAGTTCCGATGCAGGAAACGGTAAGATTCTTACTCTCATTTGTCTTTACTGCGGAAGAATAGAAATCTACTACATCATCTTCCAGATTTCGATAATTTCCCACTGCTGTTTCAATGCCCATATCTGAATCAAAATCAAAGCTGACTCCAACCTTTACAATGGTCAGTTCTTTTTCTGCGGCATATTCTCCTATTGTCTTGTCACTTTCAATCCCAAGATTTCTTACAGGATCCTCATTCATGGTATCTTGTCCTGCCAGAAGATACTTGCCTCTTTCTTTTGCTGTAACTTCCACTACCACCTGGACACTGTTCTTATCACAAAGGGCTTCCTTCACAGTGTAAGTGAGAATGGAATCGCCATCTTCCTGCTGCACCGGATCTTTTTCAATCAGCCCCTTGGCTTCTTCCGACATCTTATTTCCAACTTCCTGGAAAAAGCCGGAAATGCCTATATACTTCTCTGCTGCAAAAACAGTGGCACCAAATGCCATCACTGCCGCAAATGTCAAGATCAAACTGCGCTTCCAGTTTTTCTTCTGATGCCCTCTGTCGGACTCTGCCGAATTCTCTATCATTTCCAATGTCTCATCTACACGCTGGAGCACACATTCCGGCACTTCTGTTTCTTCTGAAAAAACATCAAACAATTTATCATCCATGAATATATCCTCCTTCATACTCTGCACGAAGCTGTTTTCTGGCTCTGGAGAGCCTTGTAAGCACTGTATTCTGGCTGATTTCCAGAAGAGCGGCAATTTCCTTTACACTAAGGGATTTGCTGTAATACAAAAGCATCACCACCTGGTACTTCTCATCCAGGGATGCCAGGATTTCCTTCCACTCACAATCTACATAGCCAGGTTCCTCGAAGATTCCCTCTTCCATTTCCATCGTAGGAAAAACGCGGCCTTTGTGCCGAAGCATTTCATTGCAGTTATTGATCAGAATCCGAATCATCCAGGTTTTGAAGTAAGAATCCTTTTTTAAAGTGGAAAGCTTCTCATAACACTTTAAAATCGTTTCCTGTATGGCATCTGCCACATCTTCGTCATTCTTCAGATAGGCCCAGGCTACTTTATACATGCTCTGGGTATTCATCCGGATGAGCTGTGCAAATGCACCGGAATCTCCGGATTTTGCCTTTTTCACCAAATTTTCCATAAGGTTTTTCGCTCCTTTTTGTGTCCTGCAGTACACGAAATTAATTGCTGTATTTCCTTTTACATACATTAGATGGAAACGGCGGGGAGAATATTTCATTAAAATTATTAAATATAGCCGCAAGAACTATATTGATGGTAATGCATCTGCAAGTCTATATTTTCGTCGGTTGAGGATGCTTTTTTTCTGGGCTATGCATCTGCGAGGCTGTGTTTTCGCCGATTGAGGATGCTTTTCTTCTGGGTAATTCATCTGCGAAGCTATGTTTGCGCCGGTTGAGGATGCTTTTCTTCTGGGCTATGCATCTGCGAGACTGTGTTTTCGCCGATTAAGGATGCTTTTCTTCTGGGTAATGCATCTACGAGGCTGTGTTTTCGCCGATTGAGGATGCTTTTCTTCTGGGCTATGCATCTGCAAGGCTATATTTTCGCCGGTTGAGGATGCTTTTCTTCTCAAAAACGTATCTGCTAAGGGGAAATATGCTAAATAAAGATGCATCAGATGCAAAAAATGCATCTGCGGCAACGAAAATCAAAGTAATGAAGATACAAAAAATATCCTGGATAAGTTACAATGCTGAAAAAGCTTGTTCTTACCAGGATATTTCTTTTTAACGTTTTATTTGTAACGTTTTATTTGAAGTACTCAACACCGGACTCAAAGATCTGAATATCCTGCTGTCCATAGATGTTGATTGCAACGCCATTGTCGCGACGTTCACTGTGAGCCATCTTACCGAGAACACGTCCATCCGGGCTTGTGATACCCTCAATGTTGTAGGTGGATCCGTTGATATTGGATTCTTCAGACTGATCCAGCTCTCCGTTTGGATTTACATACTGGGTAGCTACCTGACCGTTTGCAAGGAGCTTGGTAAGCCATTCATCGTTTGCTACGAAGCGTCCCTCACCGTGGGAAGCCGGGTTGCAGTATACACCGCCAAGAGCCGCTTTCTGCAGCCATGGAGACTTGTTGCTTACAACCTTTGTGTAAACCATCTTGGAAATATGACGTCCGATGGTGTTATAGGTCAGTGTAGGAGAATCCTCTTTCTGTCCGCAGATCTCGCCGTATGGAACAAGTCCCAGCTTGATCAGCGCCTGGAATCCGTTACAGATACCAAGTGCAAGACCATCTCTCTCATTTAACAGCTTCATAACTGCCTCTTTGATCTTTGCATTCTGGAAAGCAGTTGCAAAGAATTTGGCAGAACCGTCTGGCTCATCACCAGCGGAGAAGCCGCCTGGGAACATGATCATCTGTGCCTGGTCAATGGATTTCTCAAAGATTTCCACAGAATCACGGATATCCTCTGCACTTAAATTCTTAAATACTTTAACGTCAACCTCAGCGCCAGCTCTCTCAAAAGCACGGGTGCTGTCGTATTCGCAGTTGGTTCCTGGGAATACCGGGATGAATACGCGAGGTTTTGCTACTTTATGCTTGCAAACGTAAATGTTCTTAGTATTGTAAACACCATTCTCATAGGTTGCTTCCGGATCTGCTGTCTTTACAGCCATGGCAACTGGTCCGTCGTTTTCTTCGCCGGAGGTTGTCTTAAATACCTTCTCCAGAGTACCTGTCCATGCCTTGTAAGCCTCATCCAGTGTAATCTCCGCATTTCCGTAGGAGAATTTGCCATCAGCTGTTACTTCACCGATCACGGTGTATGTGATGGAAAGCTGACCAACCTTTTCAGCCGGAACCTCCAGAACCAGATCGCCGAAGCCTGGTGCAAAGAAGTCTCTTGGATCCAGATTATGCTCAATCTTCACGCCCATCGCATTTCCAAATGCCATCTTGCAGACAGCTGCAGCAATGCCGTGACGGTCAAGTGCATAAGCGGAAACTACTTTGCCTGCCTGCATGTCATTGTGTAATTTCTCGTACTGATCCATAATTGCCGCATAGTCCGGTAAATCGTACTGATCTTTCGGAGCGCGGAGCCATACCAGTTTGTTTCCAGCCTTTTTCAGCTCTGGTGTGATCACATCCTGAAGCTTGGCAACATCCACTGCAAAAGAAACCAGTGTTGGCGGAACATCAATGTCATTGAAGGTTCCGGACATACTGTCCTTACCACCGATAGACGGAAGACCAAATCCCATCTGTGCTGCATAAGCACCAAGAAGTGCTGCAAATGGCTGGCTCCATCTCTTTGGATCCTCTGTCATACGACGGAAGTATTCCTGGAAGGTGAAGCGGATCTTCTTATAATCACCACCTGCTGCCACGATTCTTGCAACAGATTCTGTCACTGCATAGGCAGCTCCGTGATATGGGCTCCAGGAAGATAAGTATGGATCAAATCCATAGCTCATCATGGTTACCGTATTGGTGGTTCCATTCTGTACCGGTACCTTGGCAACCATTGCCTGAGTCTCTGTAAGCTGGTTTTTACCTCCATAAGGCATAAGAACGCTTCCTGCACCAATGGAGCTGTCAAACATCTCTACAAGGCCCTTCTGGGAGCATACATTTAAGTCTGCCAGTGTGGAGAGCCATTTTTCTCTTACATCCGCTACGTCCGGACGCTCTTCAAAAAGGTTGCCCTCTTTATTCGGAATTTCAACTTCTACGGTTGTCTCCTGATGTGCACCGTTGGTATCAAGGAATGCACGGGAAATATTTACAACCTCTTTTCCTCTCCAGGAAAGCACCAGTCTTGGCTCTTTTGTTACAACTGCAACCGGAACTGCTTCCAGATTCTCTTCGTTTGCAAAACCAAGGAATTTCTCTACGTCTTCCGGAGCAACAACAACTGCCATACGCTCCTGGGACTCGGAAATTGCGATCTCAGTACCGTCAAGACCTGCATATTTTTTCGGAACTTTGTCCAGGTCGATCTGAAGACCAGGTGCCAGCTCTCCGATTGCTACGGATACACCACCTGCACCGAAGTCATTACATTTCTTAATGATATAGCTGACTTCCTCACGACGGAACATACGCTGGATCTTACGCTCTGTAGGTGCATTTCCTTTCTGTACCTCAGCGCCGCAGACCTCGATAGAAGCCTCTGTATGTACTTTGGAGGAACCGGTAGCACCACCGATACCGTCACGTCCGGTACGTCCTCCAAGAAGGATGATGATATCTCCCGGATCAGAATTCTCACGGATAACTGCACGTCTTGGAGCAGCACCCATAACTGCACCGATCTCCATACGTTTTGCAACGTAGTTCGGATGATAGATTTCTTTTACATAGCCGGTAGCAAGACCAATCTGATTACCGTAGGAGCTGTAGCCGTGAGCTGCACCACGGACCAGTTTCTTCTGCGGAAGCTTGCCTTTCAGAGTCTCTTTTACGGAAACAGTAGGATCTGCTGCTCCTGTTACACGCATTGCCTGATATACATAAGTACGTCCGGAAAGCGGGTCACGGATTGCACCGCCAAGGCAGGTAGCTGCGCCACCAAATGGCTCGATCTCTGTCGGATGGTTATGTGTCTCATTCTTGAAGTTGATCAGCCATTCCTCTTCTTTTCCATTTACATCAACCGGCACTACAATACTGCAGGCATTGATCTCGTCGGACTCTTCCTGATCCTGAAGCTTGCCTTCGGATTTCAGTTTCTTCATAGCCATAAGAGCAAGATCCATCAGGCAGACGAATTTGTCGTCCCGTCCCTTATAAAGGACTTCTCTGTCGGAAAGATATCTGTTATAGGTATCAACGATAGGAGTTTTATAATCACCCTCGTCAAATTTCACCTGTGTAAGCTCAGTGGAGAATGTGGTATGACGGCAATGGTCAGACCAGTAAGTATCCAGAACACGGATCTCGGTCATGGATGGATCACGCTTCTCCTCGTTCTTGAAATAGTTCTGGATATGAAGGAAATCCTTGAATGTCATAGCAAGGTTCAGGGAGCTGTAAAGTTCTTTTAATGGTGCTTCTTCCATATCACGGAAGCCATCGAAGATCTTAACATCTTCCGGGTCTTTGAACTCTGTAACCAGTGTCTCCGGCTTCTGAAGGCCTGTCTCACGGGAATCTACAGGGTTAATGCAGTGATTCTTGATTGCCTCGAATTCTTCCTCTGTAATGTCACCCTCGATCACATAAGTAGTTGCAGAGCGGATGATCGGCTGTGCGTTCTCATCCAGGAACTGCACACACTGTACAGCGGAATCGGCTCTCTGGTCAAACTGGCCAGGAAGAAATTCTACAGAAAAAATATGTGCGCCATCTGCTGCCTCGAATTTCTCCAGGTAAAGGTCATCTACCGGAGGCTCAGCAAATACTGTATGGCATGCTTTTTCAAATACATCATCAGAAATATTCTCTACGTCATAGCGGATCAGTTCCCGCACGTTTGTTACAGTCTTAATGCCCAGATAAGAGCTGATCTCATGCTTCAGTTCTTTGGCTTTTACGGCAAAGGATGGTTTCTTTTCTACGTATACTCGTCTTACGTTACTCATTGGAAAACTCCTTTCGTGAATGTGAAATCATAGTCACGTGCATTCTTGCACATTTTCGTCTATTATAGTATCATAGGTTTTATCATAAGTAAAATTAATATATCTTATATTTTTTATTAATATTACTTCTATATGTAAATAAACAAGGTTCACCAGTCGTAGTGAAGTTTGATTCGTTTTATTTTGGAGGATTTATATATGGATATCAATCTTGAATTATACAAATGCTTTTATTACGTTGCCACCACCTTAAGTTTCTCTGAAGCTTCCCGCCAGCTGTTCATTTCCCAGTCTGCAGTAAGCCAGGGAATCAAGGCCCTGGAAAAAAAGCTGGGACGGGAATTGTTTTTCCGGAGTACCAAGAAGGTTTCCCTTACCCCTGAAGGGGAAATACTTTTCCAGCATGTCAAACCGGCCCTGGAAATGCTCTCCCGGGGAGAGGCTCAGCTTCTGGAAGAAGATGGGCTTCAGGGACAGCTGCGGATCGGGGCAAGCGATACCATCTGCCGGTACTTTCTGATTGACTACCTAAAGCGCTTTCATCAGGATTATCCGGGAGTGCGGATCAAAGTCACCAACAGCACCTCCATGGGCTGCGTGGAGCTTCTGGAAAACCGGCAGGTAGACCTGATCGTAAGCAACCTTCCAAATTCCCGGCTTACCGCACACACACAAACACAGGTGGTAAAGGAATTTCGGGATATTTTCGTTGCCAATCCGGAATTCTTTCCCACTGAAGGAAAGACCCTGGAAATAAAAAAACTGATGGAGTATCCTCTTCTCACCCTTTCATCAAAAAGCACAACAAGTGAATATCTTCATCAGTTTTTTGCATCCCACAGACAGAATCTGATTCCGGAGGTTGAACTTAACAGCAATGATCTGCTTATTGATCTGGCACGCATTGGTCTTGGAATTGCCTGTGTTCCGGATTACATGCTGGCTTCTTTGCGCGGACAGGAAACCTCTCTGATAGAGGTCAGTCTGAAACAACAGCTTCCACCCAGACAATTAGCTCTTGTATATCACGAAAACCTGTCCTTATCCCAGGCTGCCCAGAAATTTTTCGACTATTTTGCAGCAAAAAGCACAACAAATACTGCTTTTTAACATATTTTGATAGCTAAATACTGCCACATCATGTACAATGTAGATGTATGAAAAAACAATTGGGAGGTATTAAATTTTATGGATCTTTCAACTTTGGTAAAAATGTCAAACACTTACGGAAGCAATCCTGCTTACGTTCTTGCAGGCGGTGGAAACACTTCTGTCAAAGATGAAACTACACTGTATGTAAAGGGCTCCGGTACACAGCTTGCCACCATTAAGGCAGAGGGATTCGTTGAGATGAGCCGCGCCCGTCTCAATGAGATCATGAAAACAGAGTATCCGGGAAATGACACAGAGCGTGAAGCAGCCTATCTTGCAGATGTAATGGCGGCAGTAACAGATGCAGATAAGACCAAGCGTCCAAGCGTGGAAGCATTACTCCACAATTTATTTGCATATACCTATGTACTGCATGTTCATCCTACTCTTGTAAATGGTCTGACATGCGGCAATGGCGCAAAGGCACTTTCCGAGCAGCTTCTTGGTAAAGAGGTTCTCTGGATCGACATCTGTAAACCAGGATACACACTTGCACGTATCTGTTATGAGAAAATGAACGCTTACAAAGAAGAATTTGGAAAAGATGTTCAGGTTCTTCTGCTTCAGAATCACGGTATTTTCGTAGCTGCAAATACCGTAGAAGAGATTGGTGTTTTATTTGATGGCGTGATCTCCACCCTTGAAAAACAGGTAAAACGAACAGCTGACGTCAGCGATGCTATTACCCCGGAAAAAGAGGCTGCTGCACAGAAGCTTTCCCAGCTGCTCGGACATGCTGTAGAGGTTGTACCGGCTGCTGAAGCAGATAATTTTGTAAAAAATAAAGAAGCTGCCGCACCGCTTCTGAAGCCATTCACCCCTGATCACATTGTATATTGCGGTCCATATCCGTTATTTGTTGAAAATATTGATCAGGCAAAAGAAGCACTGGATGCGTTTATGGCTGAAAATGATAAAGAGCCAAGACTGATCCTGGTTCAGGGCGTTGGTGCATTTATTATGGAAGATGACAAGGGTAAAGCTGCCAAGGCTCAGCTTCTGGCTAAGGATGCCATCAAGCTTGCAGTCTATGCAGAAAGCTTTGGAGGTCCGCTTCAGATGACAGATGAAATCACTTATTTCATTACCCATTGGGAAGCAGAGGCTTACCGCAGTAAGAAGTAAAGAAAAGAAAAAGATTCTGGTAAAAACAGGATGTTACAATCTTGTTTTTACACAGAATCTTTTTTATGCAAAATCTCTGCTATATTAGTCTGATTTACAGTCACTTCCGCTCATTACCGGGGCATAACAGCTTCTGCTGCCTCAATATACGGATTGTCGATCTCATCAAATGCACCCTCATCAACCTTTGCTGCATAAGCCGGGTCGATTGGCATTTTGCCAAGAACAGCTACATTTAAGGAAGCAGCAATCTCATCGATGTGGCTCTCGCCAAATACCTTCAGCTCTTTTCCGCAATCCGGACATTTCACATAGCTGTAGTTCTCCACAATTCCCAGAACCGGCACATTCATCATTCCAGCCATATTGTATGCCTTCTTCACGATCATACTTACAAGATCCTGAGGAGAGGTTACGATCACAATTCCCTGAATTGGAAGAGACTGGAAAACTGTCAGCGGAACATCGCCTGTTCCTGGGGGCATATCTACGAAAAGGTAGTCTAAATCGCCCCAGATTACATCTGTCCAGAACTGTTTTACCATATTTCCAAGAATCGGTCCACGCCAGATAACCGGAGTATCCTCTGTTGGAAGAAGAAGATTAATGGACATTACTTTAATGCCATTTCTTGTCTCCATTGGGAAAATCCCTGTGTCATTGGCCTGTGCGGCTCCTTTCAGACCATACATTTTCGGAATTGATGGTCCTGTAATATCAGCGTCGAGAATTCCTACTTTATAGCCTTTCTTTGCCATTTTGTTTGCAAGGGAAGCTGTCACGAAGGATTTACCAACACCGCCTTTACCGCTTACAATGCCGATCACATGCTTTATATCAGACATGGGATTCATTGCTTCCTGCATGCTCTGCGGATTTTTCTTGCTGGCGCAGCCTTCACAGCTTGATTTTGTGCAGGTCTTGCTGTCACATTCTTTTGCCATTTCTCTATCTCCTTTTTATTGTATTTATCATCAATCGCGGCTGTCCATTCCCCTGGAATATGCAGCTGCCATAAACTGCCCTTACTTCATAAACCGGTCGATTGCACGCTCCAGTTCCTTGATTGCTTCCTTGTCACCATGCTCTACTGCATCTACAATACAATGCTCAATATGATCCTGTAAAATGATCTTTCCTGTATTATTGATCGCGGATTTCACAGCGGAAAGCTGAATCAGAACCTCACTGCAGTCACGTCCGTCCTCCACCATGCGCTTGATGGATTCCATATGTCCAATTGCCCTTGAAAGGCGGTTCAGCACTGCCTTTGTCTGTGCATGACTGTGATGATGTCCGTGTTCTCCATGGGAATGTATGACCGTGGTGCCATCTTCCAGAACATGGGTATGAATATGTCCTGACTCCCCTTCGTGCTGATGTTCTGTTATATGTTCTTTGTCCATGTCATTCTCCTCCAGTTGGTGAACTTCTTTTGAAGCACGTCTGTTCATTATAACACAGTTCTTAAAAATATGCACTATTTCCGGAAATTGTATTAAGAAATTTCTGTAAAAGAACAGCGCTGCTTAATCTGGGAAGTCTGAATATCAAATATTATGGTTCCGTCCTCCAGAACTGTTTTCTCATAGGACACCTCTTTCCCCTTAAACTTGTCCTTCACATACTCCTCCGGATCTTCGATTTCCACCTCATCCACAAATACATCCCGCATCTGATTTCTGGGACACTTGTTAAAAATTTCCCATATTACTTCGTATTCTTTCATACTCTCACCTGACTTTTCATAAATTAATTTTATTATAGATATTTTATACTTTTTTGTCAAAAATAATTGAACTTCTTCAAAGAATGTCGTATCATAGAAATATTAAAAACATAAATCACTCTAGCCGAAAAAGGAGATATAGCCATGCAGCTTTTAAAAGAACGAATTCTGAAAGATGGCGTTGTCAAGCCAGGCAATATATTAAAGGTAGACAGTTTTTTGAACCATCAGATGGACATTGACCTGATCAACGAAATCGGTAAGGAATTTAAAGCACGTTTTTCAGACCGCCCCATTACCAAGATTCTTACTATTGAGGCTTCCGGTATCGGTATTGCATGTATTGCAGCACAGTATTTTCATGTTCCTGTAGTATTTGCCAAGAAATCCCAGAGCGTAAATCTTGACGGTGAAATGTACTGCACCAAGATCGAATCCTTCACACATAAGAAAGTTTATGATGTTATCCTTTCCAAGAAATTCCTTGGACCAGAAGATCATGTACTTCTCATTGATGACTTCCTTGCAAATGGCTGTGCACTTCTTGGTCTGATCGACATTGTGAAGAAATCCGGTGCTACTCTTGAGGGAGCCGGAATCGTAATTGAAAAAGGCTTCCAGCAGGGCGGACAGCAGATCCGCGACATGGGCGTTCGTCTGGAATCCCTAGCTATCATTGATTCCATGACTGATGATTCCCTTACCTTCCGCGAATAATGTACGACAAAAGCAGCCGAATTCGGCTGCTTTTTATCATACATGATTCTCTTATGCTTTCTCATCCTTTACTTCTGGAACCTCTTCCGTAGTAACTTCCGGCTCTGCCTCCGGCGTAGGACTTATTTTCTTCTCCAATACCGGTGTAGGGGAAGCTTCCGGCGCAATCATCTCCGGCAGATAGAAGCCACTGTCTACTAAAATCTGGTAATTGTCTTTATCAATCAGCTTACCATCACAGGTAAGAGTTCCTATAATCTTCACTCCATTGTCATACTGAGAATAATTACTGATTTCAACGTCTTCACCCTTCAGATATGTATCAACAAGAGAAATACAGTCTTCTGCCAGATCTCTTCGGTCCATCAGGATAGTAAAGCCCATCTTGCCTTCTGCTACGCTCTTTACAGCCTTTGCATCTGCGTCTACACCAGTGATATACGGCCAGCCTTCCTCCGACGGCTGAAGATTTTCTTTTTCCAGAAGATCTATGGCTGCCAGCGCAAAATCATCAGAAGCTGTACAAATAATATCAGGGGTTTTCTCAAGGGAATAGAATTCATCTGTAACAGACTTCAGCTGCTTCATTGCCGCATCAGTATCCTCATCCATAATACTGCATTCATCAAAGGTCTGACGTCCTGAACGACAGATCAGGGTACCATCATCTATATACTCCTGCAAGCCTTCCAGAATTCCGTTAAACAGAAACAGGGATGCATCATCATCCGGAGAGCCCATAAGGAATTCTATAGTACGTGCACCTCTGTCCTCCCGTACTTTATCAAGCTCCAGACTCTTTATAATATTCCCGGCAATTTCGTTTCCAATTGCCCTGGTATTAAAGGTAACAAAATATTTAATATCAGAACTGTCCATGATCAGATTATCATAATCAATTACAGGAACTGACTGCTCAGCTGCCTCTCCCAAAACCTCAGAAAGAGAATACGGATCTACTGGAGAAATCACAAGAGCCTTCAGTTTTTCATCCTGAAGCAATTCCCTGATCTGGGAAATCTGAATATCAGCTTCACCATCTGCAAAATACAGTGCCGCATTATATCCGGCTTCTTCCAGGCGGGATTTCAGTTCTGTGCGCTCCAGACTGCTGTTGATATCGTCCCCTTCTTCCGGGAGAAAAACGCCTACCTTATCAAGATTTTCCTGAGTGATCTGAGCATCCTGAGCATTGTCCTCTGAAGTACTGTCTGCTTCTGTGTTTTCACTGTCCTTTTTATCGGATTTTTTATCCTGACTTTTTTTATCATCTGATGTCTCAGTGTCACCAGTACCTTCTTTTTCAGTTTCCGCACTCTCTTTTACTGCTTCTGTAGCCTCGTTTTTACCGCATCCTGCAAATAAAGTGCCGCATACCATAAGTCCTGTAAGAATTACTGCGATTTGCTTTTTCATAAAACTCTCCATTCTATGCTTACTTATACTCTTTTAGAATTCCTTTGAGATAGTCACGATAAGCCTGAACTGCCTTTTTCGGTTTCATAAGAAGGACATCCCGGCCCATCCCGGTCAGCCATCCGTAAAACTCCGGTGTCTCCTCCACCTGCACAGCTGCAACAAAGGTATCGTCTGTTTTATCCCTGTACTGTGCGTAATTTCCCAGTACAGACATCACTTCTTTCTTTTTCTTGTTATTGCAGAGAAGCTTCAGCGGCTTATCCTCATCAGAATCAGAAGGAGGAAGCAGCCAGCTCGCTTTTTCCTTTCCGAGCTGTGATTCTTCGGCAGGCTGAGTGTCTGCAACAGGCTGTGATTCTTCGGCAGGCTTCATTTCATCCTCAGCAGTATTTTGTCCTTTCAGGTAATATCCGGTGTATTTTCCTCTTTTAAACTTAATATCCATGCCAAAGCTTCGCAGCACTTCCATATCATCGTAAATGCTTTTTCGCTCTGCACTGACTCCATTTTCCTGAAGTCTGCCGATAATTTCCTGCATGGTACACGGATGCGTTTCGCTGGTTTCTCTCAGTATTTTTTCAAGATACAGGATTTTTCCTTTTTGATTCGTTCCTTTTGCCATATCGTTCCCCTTATTTCTTTATCTGTCTGCAGCTTGCAGCAGCCAGTCAGTTTTCTTTTACAAAACGGTGATATACATAATCATTTGCAGCTTTTTCTTCAGTGTCATCAAGCGGAGCAAGTGAAACCGTCTTTCCATATTTTTTCTCAAGAGCATGGGCGATCAGCCAGTCTGCCAGCTGCGGGTTCTTGGGAAGAAGCGGGCCATGGAGATAGGTTCCGATCACGTTTTTGTAGACCACGCCCTCATATCCTGTTTTGCCATCATTTCCAGAGCCGTAAAGCACCTTTCCAAGAGGCTCGCAATTATTAATGCAGGTTCTTCCTCCATGATTCTCAAATCCCACCACAGGCATATCAAAAAGGTCGCTTTTCAGAACAATGTTACTGATCAGGCGCCCCTCGCCCTGTTCCGTATAAAGATCCACCAGATCAAGCCCTGTAATGGTTCCCTGATCTGTTTTATAATATTTTCCAAGAAGCTGATAGCCACCGCAGATAGCAATGACAACGCCGCCGTCTTCTACGTATTTCTTGAAATCCGGCTGAATCTCTTTTAATTTTTCACATACAAGCATCTGCTCTCTGTCTGAACCACCGCCCAGAAGTACAATGTCCAGTCTGGAAAAATCAATCTTATCCCCAAGCTCAAAGGCTATGGTCTCTGCCTCAATTCCACGCCACTGGCAGCGTTTCATAAGGCACTGGATATTTCCTCTGTCTCCATACAGATTCAGGAGATCCGGATACAAGTGTCCAATTGTCAGTTTCATTCCTTTTCTCCCTCCATTTTCTTCAGAATATTATGTGTGCTGAATAATGCAGTGTAATTTACCAGAACGTACAGATTCCCTACGCCATCCTCCACTCTCTTTCGAATGGCTGTTTCCACGTTTTCTTCCAGCATCACCGGAATATCCACATATTTCATGCGAAGGCGCATATCCTGACAACGAATGCCGCTGACTGTAATGGAATGAATACTCTCGTCTCCAAGAAGATCAAAATCCACGTCCCAGAGCCAGGAAATATCGGTTCCATCCTGTGCATTGTCATTTATCGTGATAATAATATCCTTCTTTGTTTTATCCTGCATAACTGCGGAAATATTCTGGTTAAAACCTGCCGGATTTTTGGCAAGGTTCAGCATAACGCCGGTACCTTTAATTCTGAACTGCTCCATCCGGCCGTTTTCCGGATTGAATTTCTGAAGCATGTTCTGAAAATGCTCTCCCATAAAGCCGGCTGTACGAAGCCCTGCATAAGCAGCCAGAATGTTGTATACGTTATAAAAGCCCTTATAATTGGCTGTGAGATGCCTGTTTTCCACCTGGAAGGATAACTGATCACCTACTTTTACATTGTACGCATCAAATTTTATCTCAGGCCTTGCAAAGCCGCAGGATGGACATCTGTAATCTCCTAACTGACTGTAATGATAAAAGCTGTACTCCAGTTTTGCACCGCATTTTTTGCAGAAACGGCCCTCCCTGATCTCATTGGCTGCACTTTTCTGAACGGGCTTACTGATTCCATAGGTAACATATGGATTACCGCTGTCCATAGCCAAATATGCGGAAAGCGCATCATCTGCATTCACAATAACCTGCATTTTCGGCACTGTGCATATCATCTCTTCCAGAATATTCATGGTAATATCGATCTCACCGTAACGATCCAGCTGATCACGAAACAGATTGGTAAGAAGCATATAATCCGGCTTCAGTCCAGGAAATACATGACGGGTGGAAGCTTCATCTACTTCAATACATGCGTAATCTGCATCCAGCTTTCCCGTAGGCCCTGCAGCCAGCACAAAAGCTGCAACAACACCGTTCAGCATATTAGAGCCGGTATGGTTGCATACTACCTTCTGTCCTTCATTTTCAAGAGCTGCGCAAAGCATATTATTTGTAGTGGTTTTACCATTGGTTCCACAGGTTACAAATATTTTCTTCCGAACCTGAGAGGAAAGATCCTCCAGAATATCAGGATTGATCTTCAATGCGATCTTGCCAGCCCAGGTAACACCCTGACGGCCCATTTTCCTGCAGACAAAGCCTGCAGTCTTTGCTGCAAGCACTGCAGCCATCGTCTTTATTTTCATGTGTATCTGATCCTTTTTAAGTATTGTTTTCGTATGTTAAAAATCAAGTTGAGTCAGAACATCTGAACAGATTCCTTTTGCACCTTTTTCCAGATAGCCCATGGCCTCCTCTTTGTCATTTATGGTATAAATATATACCAAAATGTCCCGTTCGTCAAAAATTTTCTGCACATCTTCTGACCAGTAATCTTTGTATACCGTTACAGCATTGATTTTATTTTTCTGACAGAAATCTGCAATATTTTCCAGTTCCTCAACAGAATATTCCTGCCACAGAGAATAAATATATGCAGGAAATTTATATAAAAGGACGGTTCCCGGGTACATTGCCGAATTATAGATCTGCGGTATGATCTGTCCCAGGGTATGTTCAATACCAGCATTTATGGCGATTTCCCTGTACTTGGCATAATCTTCCAGAGTACGCTGGTAATTACGCACAGAGTACTGCTTGGAATCCAGCATTACAAAAGCATCCGGATACTGATCCAGAAGCTTCAGCAGATCTTCAAATGTCATGGGTGTGTACTTTCCATAGATTGGTGTATTCAAAAACTCTTCTGCGGACAACACCTTCCGCCCTTCACCTTCCCACTGTCCCAACGACTCTTTCCAGTTATGACGGCACACCCATACACCATCACTGGTCTGTGTCAGGTCAACCTCAAAAAGCCTGCAGCCTTTGTCATAGTAATTGATAAAGCTTTCCCGGGAATTCAGATATGTGAGATCATCAAGTCCCCCCAGGGCATGTGTTACAATATTATAATTTTCCCATTTGAATTCTGGTGTATTCACTGAAACAGCATCTCTTTCTTCATGCTGAACGGAACCAGTCAACATACATGCCAACAAACAAATTTCTATAATTAAAAAAACTTTTCTCACATTTTTATCCTTTGTCTGATAAGAAAAAAGAGATATCTACGAAACGTAAATATCTCTTTAAATATGATCCGTAATTCAGTTTCGAATTAAACCAGCTCGATGAGCACTTCCATAGCGCCATCACCTTTACGCTGACCAATCTTAACGATTCTTGTGTAACCACCGTTACGGTTAGCGTATTTCGGAGCGATCTCCTCGAACATTTTCTTAACCATATCTACATCTTTTGTGTTTTTCTTCTTGCCAGCGCCCTTAGCCGGAACTTCTTTAACCGGGTAGAACACTTTCATCATCTGACGACGAGCATGAAGTCTGGATGGAGCATCTTTTGTGATCTGCTTCTCAACTTCATCGTAAACAGTTTTCTTCTTACCGTCTACAACTTCTTTTACTCTCTTGCCTTCAGCATCTTTTCTTGCAATCTTAGCTGTTACAGTAACAGTCTCAAAGTTGTCTTTCTCGCGAACTGCCATAGCTACAAGACCTTCAGCGATCTTACGGATCTCTTTAGCCTTAGCTTCTGTTGTAACAATTTTTCCATTGTATAACAGATTTGTAACCTGGTTTCTTAACAGAGCTTTTCTCTGATCAGCTGTTCTGCTTAATTTTCTATATTTTGCCATTGAATTTTCCTCCATCTGTGGGACAGCAGTCCACGCTTGTTCGGTCTTACTGAACTGCTGCTTAGCAAATCCCCACTATAATAATCTTACTCGGTATCTGTACGCTACCTTTATGGTTATCTTACTCTTCTGTAGGCTGAAGCTGTAAGCCCAGCTCTTTTAATTTGGCAAGTACTTCCTCTAAGGACTTACGTCCAAGATTACGTACTTTCATCATATCGTCAGAAGTCTTATTGCAAAGCTCTTCAACAGTATTGATGCCTGCTCTCTTCAGACAGTTGTAAGAACGAACTGAAAGCTCAAGCTCATCAATGCTCATCTCAAGAACTTTTTCTTTTTCATTGTCTTCTTTCTCGATCATAACCTCAGCGGTCTTTGCATTCTCGGAAAGGTCAATGAAAAGGCTTAAATGCTCACTTAATACCTTAGCAGCAAGGCTTACTGCTTCATCAGGATCCAGTGTGCCGTTTGTGTAAACATCAAGTGTCAGCTTATCAAAGTCTGTTACCTGACCAACACGTGTATTCTGCACAACCATGTTGACTCTCTCAACCGGGCTGTAGATTGCATCAACTGCAATCACACCGATTGGCATGTCATCTGATTTGCCCTTATCCGCACTCACATAACCACGGCCTTTTGTGATGGTAAGCTCCATTGCAAGTCTGCAGTCTTTACCACCGTTTAAGGTTGCGATTACCTGATCCGGATTCATGATCTCGATATCCTGATCTGCCTGAATATCAGCAGCTGTTACTACGCCTTTTCCCTCACACTCGATGAATGCGGTCTTAGGCTCATTGTCACTGCTGTTATTCTTGATTGCAAGACTCTTAAGATTCATGATAATCTCTGTCACGTCTTCTTTTACTCCTGGGATGGAGCTGAATTCATGAAGAACACCATCAATCTTAACCTGGCTTACTGCAGCTCCCGGCAGGGAGGACAGCATAATTCTTCTAAGAGAATTGCCAAGTGTAGTACCGTAACCTCTTTCAAGAGGCTCTACAACGAATCTTCCAAATTTCTTATCTTCAGATATCTCGGTAATTTCGATTTTTGGTTTATTAAAATCAAACACTATAAATTTCCCTCCTTCTGGGTTGTATGCAATTGAGGGTATTATCAGGGCTCATTATTTGGAGTACAACTCGACGATAAGCATCTCATTTACAGGAACGTCGATTTCTTCTCTTGTAGGAAGCTCTTTAACAACGCCCTTAAGGTTCTCCTGATCAGCCTCAAGCCAGTTCGGAACAAGTCTTCCGCCTGTTACTTCCAGGATTCCTTTGTATCTCTCAGAACCTTTGCATTTCTCTTTGATCTCGATGCTGTCGCCAGCTTTTACGAGGTAAGAAGGAATGTTTACACATTTGCCATTTACAAGAACGTGCTTGTGGTCAACGATCTGACGAGCTTCTTTTCTTGTTCTTGCGAATCCCATACGGAAAAGAACATTGTCAAGTCTTGTCTCAAGCATGATCATCAGGTTCTCACCAGTCTGACCTTTCATTCTGTCGGCTTTCTTGTAGTAGTTACGGAAAGGTTTCTCCAGAACGCCATAAATGAATTTAGCTTTCTGTTTTTCTTTTAACTGAAGACCGTACTCAGATACTTTACGGTTTGCACGTTTTAACTGTCTTGTGGATTTTTTATCAATTCCTAAATAAATTGGATCCATTCCAAGGGATCTACATCTTTTCAGGACCGGTGTTCTATCTACTGCCATCTTGGCTTACCTCCTAATTCAATTAAACTCAGATTAGACTCTTCTACGTTTTGGTGGACGGCATCCGTTGTGCGGAACCGGAGTTACGTCACGGATACTTGTTACTTCAAGACCACATGCCTGAAGGGCACGGATAGCAGCCTCACGACCTGATCCTGGTCCTTTAACCATTACGTCTACTGTTTTTAATCCATGAATTAAAGCAGCCTTTGTTGCAGTCTCAGCTGCCATCTGTGCTGCATAAGGGGTAGATTTCCTTGAACCTCTAAATCCCAGACCGCCGGCACTTGCCCATGAAAGAGCGTTTCCTTCGTTGTCAGTCAGAGTAACAATTGTGTTGTTAAAAGAAGACTGGATATGTGCCTGTCCGTGTTCAACGTTTTTCTTGACACGACGTTTTGTAGTCGCTTTCTTAGTTGTTTTTGCCATTTTAAAACTAACCTACGCTTTCCTTAATCAATTATAATTTATAGTTAGGATACTGAATTATTTCTTCTTATTTGCTACTGTTCTCTTCGGACCTTTGCGTGTTCTAGCATTAGTCTTGGTCTTCTGACCACGAACTGGAAGTCCTTTACGATGACGGATTCCTCTGTAGCATCCGATTTCCTGCAGTCTCTTAATGTTCAGGGCGATTTCTCTACGAAGATCACCTTCTACCATCATTGTCTCATCAATGACAGCCTGAAGTCTCTTAACTTCATCATCAGTCAGGTCTCTGACACGTGTGTCAGGATTTACATTTGCCTGAGCAAGGATTTTGTCTGCACTTGGTCTTCCGATACCATAAATATAGGTAAGACCGATTTCAATTCTTTTCTCTCTTGGTAAGTCTACACCAGCTATACGAGCCATGTACTGTTTCCTCCATTTTCTTTACTGAAAGTTCTGCGTTTTCGTACATCACTTGTATCAGATACAAGGTGAAATGGGATGCATCCATACGCACTCTTTCTTAATTCTTAGTTCCTAATTGGGGTGCCTCGGTATAACACCCAGCTGCTTTTGGCGATTCGCAGCCTTTCCGAAATTTGCGGCCAACGGGCCAACGTTGCCTCCGGTATTAGGCAATACATGCTTAGTTCATTATATGTCAGATGATACAACCCATCCGGGTGTTTCACCTGCAGCCGCATTCACAAACACGGGATAAATCAACCCTGACGCTGTTTGTGTTTTGGATTCTCACAGATAATTCTGATAGAACCTTTTCTCTTAATGACCTTGCATTTCTCGCAGATCGGTTTTACAGATGATCTTACTTTCACTGGAAATCCTCCTTCCGTAAAATATAGCATTAAAATCTGCAGTTTAGGCGCAGTTATACAACGATATAAGCGCGTCCGCATTGTATTGTAGCATTATGGTCTACAAAATGCAAGCAGTTTTTTAATTTTTTTTACATTTTTCTAATTTTTTAGTTCTCAGAAAGATTTGAAACATTTTTTTCTATGTTCATCTTCTATTATAGAAGAAACTCCTGTACCACTGGAAACTCTTTTCCCGGCACAGGAGTTTTATATTCATTCAAATTTACAATTAACGAATCTGAATTACTTATCTCTCCAGATAATTCTTCCCTTGGAAAGATCATATGGGGAAAGCTCCATTGTTACTTTATCTCCCGGAAGAATACGGATAAAGTTCATACGCAGCTTACCACTGATATGAGCCAGTACAACATGCTTGTTCTCAAGCTCTACTTTAAACATTGCGTTTGGCAGCTTCTCTAAAACAGTGCCTTCTACTTCAAGTACATCTACTTTTGACATTTTATACCTCCTGTATCGCCTTAATGATAATGATTAATACTCTGTGAGTGTCAGAATCTCCGGTTCGCCATCTGTAATCAGTATGGTGTTCTCATAATGTGCGGAAAGGGAACCATCCATGGTCACCACTGTCCATTCGTCATCCAGCCAGCATACATCTGCCCTGCCCATATTGATCATAGGCTCAATGGCAAGTGTCATGCCTGGAAGTAATTTCACTCCCCTGCGCTTCTGAGGGAAGTTGGGAATCTGCGGATCCTCGTGAAGATGGGTACCAATCCCATGTCCTACCAGATCTCGTACAATACCATAACGGTATTTCGCCGCATACGCTCCGATTGCCTTGGAAATATCATTGAGATGATTTCCTGCTTTCGCGAATTTTATTCCTTCAAAGAAGCACTGCCTGGTTACATCCATAAGCTGCTTTGCTTCTTTGGAAACTTCTCCGACTGCATAAGTACGGGCCGCATCAGAATGATATCCTTTATAGATCAGACCTGCATCGATCTTTACCAGATCACCATCCTGGATAATTTTGTCCTCCGAAGGAATTCCGTGGACCACTTCATCATTCAGGCTGATGCAGAAGGAGCCAGGAAAGCCTCCATAATTCAGAAAATTGGGAATGCATCCCATGGAACGGATCATATCTTCACCGATACGGTCAATTTCCTTGGTACTCATTCCTGGTTTGATATAAGGGATCAGCCCGTCATGGACTTTTTCCAGAAGATGTCCGGATTCCCTCATAAGTTCAATTTCTTGTGCTGTTTTTATTGAAACTGACATTACTTCTTATCCTCTATTCTATTCGCCAAGGATCTTAACAATATCACCAAATACCTCTTCAAGGTTCTTGGTTCCATCTACAGTTTTGAGTACGCCCTGGCCGGTATAGTAGTCGATAAGCGGCTGAGTCTGCTCATGATATACATTCAGACGTTTCTGTACAGTCTCCGGCTTGTCATCGTCACGAAGTACAAGCTGCTCACCACATGTATCGCAAACGCCTTCTGTTTTCGGAGCTGCAAATACAACGTGATAAGTTGCACCGCATTTTACGCACGCACGTCTTCCGCCCATACGGTTTACGATATTCTCGTCCGGAACGTCCACATCAATTGCATAATCAATTTTGCTTCCCAGTTTGCTTAAAGCATCGGTAAGGCATTCTGCCTGTGGAATTGTTCTTGGAAAACCATCCAGTACATAGCCGTTCTTGGCATCCGGCTGCTGGATTCTGTCCACAACAAGATCGCAGGTAAGTTCATCCGGAACAAGAAGTCCCTGATCCATATAAGTTTTTGCTTTCTTTCCAAGCTCAGTACCATTCTTAATGTTGGCACGGAAAATATCACCTGTAGAAATATGCGGAATACCATATTTCTCAGCGATTTTCTTCGCCTGGGTTCCTTTGCCTGCACCTGGTGCACCTAACATGATAATTCTCATAAAAAGCCCTCCATTTTCTCATACTACGAATTAAGGCTGTGACGCATAAGCACCACAACCTTTATTCTTTTAGTTGTTCAGGAAGCCTTTGTAATTGCGGACAAGCATCTGTGATTCAATCTGTTTCACAGTCTCCAGGATAACTCCAACAATAATGATGATGGAAGTACCACCGAAGGATACGTTTGCCCCGAATACTCCATTAAAGAAGAACGGAATAACCGCAACGATAATCAGGCCTACTGCACCTATAAATATAATATAATTTAAGATTTTAGTCAAATAGTCTGACGTAGGTTTTCCCGGACGAATACCAGGAATAAAACCACCCTGCTTTTTAATATTGTCTGCAACTTCCAGTGGATTGAATGTGATGGAAGTGTAGAAATATGCGAAAAATACGCAAAGTACAATATACAGAAGCAGTCCCCAGCTATACTGTGGCTGACTTGGATTACACCAATTATTGGATGATAATCCTCGAATGATTTCACTGCCGATGCCAGTTCCATTTGCTTTTCCTGCAAGCTGTGCGATTACGCCCGGGAAGGACATAATTGAGGAAGCAAAAATAACCGGGATAACACCAGCGGTGTTAACTTTCAGCGGTATGTTGGTAGTCTGACCACCCATCAGTTTTCTGCCGACCATTTTTCTGGAATACTGAACAGGAATTCTTCTCTCAGCGCCGTTAAGGATCAGTACGAATACCACCATAACAACGATGATTGCAAGAATAATAACTCCTGCAAGCAGTCCCTTTGCAATTGTTTTTCCTTTGATGAAGTTCTCATAAAGCAGAGATAAGTCACTTGGGATACGGGAAACAATGTTAACTGTCAGGACAATAGAAATACCATTTCCAATTCCCTTTTCAGTTATACGCTCACCAATCCACATCAGCATGGCAGAACCAGCTGTAAGACAAGCAACTACAGTTAAGCCTTTAAAGAAGTTCATGTTCGGGATCAGACCCTGACGACCAAAACCGATCGCCATTGCCACAGACTCAAACAACGCGAGACCAACAGTTACATAACGGGTAATAGCAGTAATTTTCTTTCTGCCCTCTTCTCCATCTCTCTGCATCTCTTCCAGTGCCGGTATAGCAATTGTAAGAAGCTGCATGATAATGGAGGATGTAATGTATGGTGTGATGTTCAATGCAAAGATTGACATCTGGGTAAATGAGCCACCGGTGAACGCATCAAAGAAATTGAATGCGTCACC
>NZ_CAKRNY010000027.1 GCF_934371575.1 uncultured Blautia sp.
TGCATCCTCAAAGCCTTTTATTCCCTTGGTGCAGATACTTTTCCGTGACATTTTGCATCCTCAAAGCCTTTTATTCCTTGGTGCGGATACTCTTGTAGATACTTCCCCCTAATTCCCACAAAAATTCTGCGACACACCAGAAAACAGTATCTCCTAAACAACAGAGCCTGTTTGAAAAATCATTCCCATAATTTGCACACCTCACTTTGTGAGAGATTTTGAAGAAAGCCTTTTTCAAACACGCTCCACATTATTTAGTCACATACTATTGTTCTCTTACTACACGCACCATTATTCACTTAATCGCAACTGGAGTTCTAAATTTGAATTGCTTTTGATTGATATTAATTTTGAATTTTTTAAGATTTGATTAAGATTGATATTAATTTTTGAATAGTCAACTGAATATTCCGTATTCGCTTTTTACTTAATTGGATTAACTTGATTTCGTTAATTTACTTTAGACTTAATTTAGAAAAATCCCGGAAACAATAATGCTTCCGGGATAAGTAATACAATAATAGACAACAATTATCGCTTGCTGAACTGCGGAGCGCGACGAGCTGCTTTGAGACCTGGTTTCTTACGCTCTTTCATACGAGGATCACGAGTAAGGAATCCAGCTGCCTTAAGAACTGGTCTGTACTCTTTGTCTGCCTCAAGAAGTGCTCTGGAGATACCATGTCTGATAGCACCAGCCTGTCCTGTATATCCGCCACCATGTACATTTACAAGTACATCAAATTTTCCATCTGTCTCGGTAGCAGCCAGTGGCTGACGAACGATAACTTTAAGTGTCTCTAATCCAAAATACTCATCAATATCTCTTTTATTGATAGTGATTTTACCAGTACCTGGGGTAAGGTAAACTCTTGCTACTGATTTTTTTCTTCTTCCTGTTCCGTAGAATTTTGCGCTAGCCAATGTTTTCTACCTCCTAATTAAAATGTTAAAACTTCCGGTTTCTGAGCCGCATGTTTGTGTTCAGGTCCGGCATAAACAAAAAGTTTTGAGTACATTTCTCTTCCTAATGGTCCTTTTGGAAGCATACCTTTAACTGCCAGCTCAACAACTTTCTCAGGTTTCTTAGCCATCATCTCTTTTAATGTAGTCTCTTTCATTCCGCCTACATAGTCAGAGTGATTGTAATAGATCTTCTGATCCATTTTCTTTCCTGAAACTTTAATCTTGTCAGCGTTAACGATGATTACATAATCACCTGTGTCAACGTGTGGTGTAAACTGAGGTTTGTTCTTTCCTCTTAAAACGCTTGCTACGCCAGAAGCCAGACGGCCAAGGGTGCAGCCTTCAGCGTCAACTACATACCATTTTCTCTCGATTTTATCTGGATTAGCCATATAAGTCTGCATGGTTTTACCTCCTGTTATTTATCAACGATTGTTTGTATAAATGCGATATCTCGCATATGTTAGTAATTTGGAAACGCTGGTGCATTACTGCGGAAATGTCCGAAACCGCTGATAAATACTGTCGCCTGGGCTATTGGCTAAAGTATCTCGCACTACGTCACATTGAGTAATTATATTATAAGCCCCCTCTCCTGTCAACCACTTTTTCCCCATATTTCCATCTTTTTTTCAAAAAGTTATCCACAATCATTCAATAAAATGGGTTCTCTTTTCCACAATGCATTCTCCCATTTTCCACTGCGCAAACTGTGCTATTTTTCACTGGCATTTTTCTTATTAAAATGCTATAGTAAAAAGAATCTATAATTAGATCAGTTTTATTTTTTCTTATATTAAGAGGTGATATTTTATGATAACATTTTTATCCCGTTTTTTTATTAAAAATTATAAAGATTACAGTTCGCCTCAGGTACGCCAGTCTTATGGAATGCTCTGTGGTGCTGTAGGAATCGCGCTTAATATTTTCTTATTTATAGGAAAATGGCTGGCTGGAGTCCTAAGCGGTTCCATTGCAATCACAGCGGATGCCTTCAATAACTTATCCGATGCCGGTTCTTCTGTGATCACTCTGGTCGGATTCAAGCTTTCTGGTCAAAAACCAGACCCGGAACACCCCTTCGGTCATGGGCGTATGGAATATATTTCCGGACTTCTGGTATCTGTTGCCGTCCTGATCATGGGATTTGAGCTCATTCGCTCCTCAATTGATAAAATCCGCGTTCCGGAACCTATTGAGTGCAGTCCTGTTATTCTGGCGGTTCTTGTTGCTTCTATTCTGGTAAAAATATATATGTACTGCTACAATCGCGGAATCGGTCACAAAATTGACAGCGCTGCCATGCAGGCTACAGCAGGGGACAGCTTAAGCGACACCGTTGCTACCAGTCTGGTGCTTCTTGCAACCATCATCAGCCAGCTGACCGGTCTTATCCTGGATGGTTGGTTCGGCGTTCTTGTAGGTATTTTCATTTTTTACACCGGAATCACTACCATGAAGGATACCATTGATCCACTTCTCGGACAGGCCCCTGAGAAAAATCTGGTAGAAGAAATCGAAGAAATCGTTCTCGCCCATCCGCTGGTTCACGGCATACATGATCTGATTGTTCATGACTATGGCCCTGGCAGACTGATCATCTCCCTCCACGCAGAAGTTCCTGCCCACGGAGATCTGCTGATCATTCACGATGAAATTGATAATATTGAGCACGAGCTTCAAAATAAGCTTAGCTGTTCTGCTACCATTCACATTGATCCAATCGTCACAGACAACAAGGAAGTCAATGAAATGCGCGAACAGATTGCGGAAATAGCCCGCAGTCTGGACTATCGGCTTACCATCCATGACTTCCGTATGGTAGAAGGCTCCACCCACACCAACCTTATCTTTGATGTAGCAGTTCCCTTTGAATGCAATCTTACCAATGTGGAAGTTACCAACCTTCTCAAAGAGCGGATTCGTAATATGGACGATGGCAATTACTGTGCAGTCATCCAGGTTGACCGTGTATATACATAAAACAATCAGAAAGCAATTCCATCAGGCAGTATTTTTTTATTACCGTCTGATGGAATGGAATTATTTTTTCATCGAATATTCAGGTAAACATCCTCTCTTGTGTGAAATCCCCCATCAATGATCACCTCATCCATATTCTCTGCTGTCACAGCGATTGGATCAATTTTATAGTAAGGAATCTCATAAGTTCCGTCAAAAAATGTATCCACTGCCTTATACGTACCATCACCAGAAGTAATATCTTCTCCTTTTCCAAGTGCCACTGCAAACTCTGCTGCTGTATTCGCTTCCTGCTCAATAGGTTTGTATACGGTCATTTCCTGAGTACCTTCCACGATCCTCTGGCAGGCAGCCAGATCTGCATCCTGAGCCACCACAGCCACAGTCCCGGCAAGCCGGTTTTCCGACAACACTTTCACAGCCTGACTTGCCAGATCATCATTTCCGCACATCACGCCCACTATATCGTTTGTGATTTCCAGTCCCTGTGTAACATGATTTCCAGCCAGTTCCGCCAGCCAGTTTTCGCAGTAACCTGTATAAACCACCTTCAGCTTACTGTTCGCAATTGCCTTATTAAAACCTTTTACAACCTCCGCCACGTTTCCATCTGTAGGGGATCCATTGATTGCAAATATATTTCCACCATCCGGGCATGCCTTAACAAGTGCTTCCCCCATAAGGGTGCCAACCTTCTCATTATCAATGGTAATATACAGATCCGCATTAATATTCTCCACAACACGGTCATAACAAATCACGTAAATCCCCTGATTCTTTGCCTCTTCCAGCACATCATACAAGGCCTTTCCGTCAATGGGAATTACCACGATCACATCCATCTTTTTCTTAATAAAATATTCAATCTGGGAAATCTGTTCTTCCACAACGCCTCCGGCAACCTGCACATTCACTTCTGCGCCAAGACTCTGGGCAGTAGAAACAAACATATCACGATCTCGCAGCCATCTCTCGATTACGAAAGAATCAAAGCTCAACCCAATCTGAAGCCTGTCCTCTTGCTTTTTTTCCGTTTTTTCAGGTTCCACAGTCTTATTTCCACAGCCTGCAGACAAAACCAGAAGCAGCACAAAGGGTAAAAGCAACCAGTTTTTCTTTCTCATTTTCCATACCTCGCCTTATACTCACTTGGAGTCATGTCCATCTGTTTCTTGAAAATCCTGCTGAAATAGTTGGGATCTGAATAACCGCTTTTGATTCCGGCTTCCTTTACGCTCACATTTGCGTCTACCAGAAGCTCCTTCGCCTTCTCAATACGGACACGAGTCAGATATTCAATAAAATTCTCCCCTGTCTCATCCTTAAAAATTTTACTGAAATAATAGGGGCTGATATTAACCTGACTGGAAACATCATCCAGTGAGATATCTCTGCTGTAATTTTCCTGAATATAAAGCATTGCCTTTTTCACTGCTGAATTGGACTGATCTTCCTTCTGGTCCCGGATCGCCCTGCAGATATTCACCATTTTTTCCTGAAACCACTTACGAAGCTCTTCATATGTGGAGAGCGACATTGCAATGTCCAGATAATCCCTGCGATAGCTGAATCCATAATTGATCGCACCACTCTCAAAGGCAGTTTTTTCACCCCAGATAATAAATTCCAGAATTTTCAGCCGAATATTATTCATATCCTGTGGATAATGCTCTACCATCCAGTCGAAAAAGAAGTTTACCTCCTGAAGCATTCCTTCCTCATTTCCCTCTGAGAGAAAGCGGAACATGCGCTTCTCGTTATTTCCCGGAAAGGCCTCGTCATAAACACCATTCTGGGAAAGATCCTCAATGTGTATCACACGGCTGAGACTTCCATTTAACGCACGAAGAGCCTCGCGATAAGATCTCTCCATCTCTTCCATTTCCCACACTTTTCCGATTCCCACACGGAATTTGGCATCCAGACGGTTCTCAAGTCTTGTGATCAGATCTCTGGCCCTTTCCACAAGATCAATACGATCTTCATAAGGATTCTTTGAAACCTCACAGGGAACCACCACCGGAATACGATTGGACATAATATTTCCCACTACACAGGGAAAAGAAGATTTCAAAACATCACGAAATTCCGGATAAAACCCCTGCGCCTTTACATTCATTCCTACAGGACTTATCAATCTGCCCTTCTCATAGTTCTGCCCAAACTGTACTACCATAACAAAGCCCTGTCCATATTCGATATCCAAAAGCTGCTGATAATAATCTGCTGCCTGCATTTCCTTCTGGAAAAGAAGGGAATTCACATAACTACTCTCCACAACAGGGATAACCGTCTCCAGTTTTTCCTGGATTTTCAACAAATTACTCCTTTGATCACGGATTTTATCCACCTTTTCTGTGGCCTCTTCCACAACGGAAATGATCCTGCTTTTCGAAATAGGTTTCGTAAGATATTTTTCCACGCCCAGATCAATGGCTTCTTTTGCATAATCAAATTTATCATATGCGGAAATCACATAAAACAACGCTGAATTATTAAATTTCCTGATTTCCCGCATAGCCTGGATTCCATTGATCCCAGGCATATGAATATCCATAAATACAATATCCGGGTGAAAGGTTTCTGCCTTCTCGATTACCACTCTTCCTGTTTTTGCAGTCTCTACGCTGCATTTATCTCCAAATTCAGCCAGAATCACCCCTTTAAAAGCCTCCAGCATAAGTCCTTCATCATCTGCTATTAGAATACGGTACATCTTTTTGCACTCCTTATTATTTTGTCTTGCCAAGCTTTCATTATCTGGTTTCTTCCGCTTCCACCGGCAATGTAATATGCACACTGGTTCCATTTCCGAGACCATCGCTTTCAATCGTAAGCAATCCACTTTGCTTATAATACAGTTCCAGCCTGTCGATTACATTTCCAACCGCAATACCTGTAGAATACCGGTCTTCTCCATTGTTGCGTGCTTTCCCTGCCATAACGGAATCAATCATCTCCGAAGTCATTCCGGCTCCATTATCGCTGACTGTAATTTCCAGTCTATCCCCGTCTTTATGAATGGACATTTTAATTTTTCCAGTCTCCATACAATCGTGAATTCCGTGCTGAACAGCATTTTCCACCAATGGCTGCAGGATCATACTTGGAATACGGAAATCTCCGATTCCTTCGTCCACATCCTTTTCATAGTGAATATCTCCTGCAAATCTTACATTTAAAATATAAATATAGTTGTCAACTGCATCTACCTCTTCCCATAGCAGCGCATCATCCTCCATTTTCCGCACATTATAACGGAAAAAGTCTGCCATTTTTTCCAGAAAAACGCCTGTGCGCTCTGCATCCTCCAGCATGGCAAGCTGTGCACCCGCATTCAGACAATTAAAAAGAAAATGCGGATTGATCTGAGCCTGCAGATATTTCAGCTGAGCCTCCTTCAGATGTGTCTCCATCAGAAGCTCCCGCTCCTTCATCTGCGCCTGCTCTTCCATGCTCTCTCTCTGCTGTCTGATGTGCAGACGGATACTGTCCAGCATCTGGTTAAAGCCTCTTGTTACCACTCCAACCTCATCCTCACGGACCACCGGCAGGACCGGCACATCTAAATTTCCCATAGCAACCTCATGAGCAGTGCTGGAAAGCTGAGTCAGTGGTCTGACCATCGAACGGACAACCAGAATAATAATGAAGACCCCAACTGCAGCTACAATAGAAATAACCACCAGAGCAAGCCGGTAAAGAACATCCATCGATGAAAGAAGAATCTGGTAATTTGAAGAATTCATCCGAAAACGAAGATTGTTCAGCTTATAAATATAAGAATTGATATACTCATAAAGCTGCATTTCTTTTTCGTAGGAAGCCTTGTATTTCTCAATATTTCTTCCTCGCTTTGCCTGAACTGTCTCGTTGGTCTGTTCCAGATAGCTCTCAGACATTCTGCGGATATTTTTTTCCAGCATTTTTACTTCACTATCCACATTCCGGTCATTCAGCCCATCAAGAAGCTCCCGGTAATCCTGCTCGTAACGATAGTAATTTTCCAGAGCCTTTGTTCCCTTTGTGTTTAAATATTCGTAAACGGTCCCCTCCAGCTTATTTAAGGTGTCAGACAAGTCATTAATTGCCGCATTACTGGAAAAAACAGCATCGATCCTGTCCACACCTGTATGAATCTGTTCGAAAATAAAAAAGTTGATACACATCACAAACAGCATAACCAGAACCATAGCAAAGCTAAGCCGTGTCTGTATGGAATCCCTGACGGAAAGGCTTTCTTTTCCCTCTTTCATTTAATCCCCCTTCTGTAAGCACCTACATTCGCTCTGGTGATCACATGCTGGCCTACGCTGTAGTAACTGCTGGTATGTCCCAGGGAGGAAAACTCTTCCAGGGCATTGATGCTGTATCTTCCAATTTCTTTCATATCAAGGGCAATGGCAGAGGAAATAATTCCTTTGCTGATACCGTCCAGAATTACATCAGAGTAATAAAAACCGACTACATCCACATTTCCAACCTGGTTATAGTCAACCAGAGCCTGGTAAACGCACTCTGTCACAACCTCGTCCATGCACACCAGTACATCTGGCAGATTTTCCTCGCTTACAAAAATATCCCGGACAAACTCCTCTGTATCAAAGCCAGAACTGCTGTCAATATTGTATTCTGAAATCATTACGGTCTGGTAATCTTTCTTTTTTTTCTCCAGTTCTTTTTTTATCTGGTAATAGACCAGATTGGTCTCCTGTGTTTTGGACTGGGAATTTGATAAAAGAAGTACCTGAGTAGTCGTATGCTCCTTCAAAAGCCCAAGGATCTGTTCTGTATAAGCATTTCCAAGCTGATAGCTGTTCAATCCCACAAAGCTGATCCTTGCACTGGAGGAATCGTCTGTGAGCACTGTGACCACCGGAATATTTTCATCAGCCGCTTCCTGGATCAGCTCCTGTTCTTCACAGCTGCCATCCGCTTCCAGAATAATCCCGTCCACCTGTGATGCGATTCCGATTCTTAAGTAATCTGCCTTTGTATAAGCATCATCATGACCTGGCGTAATCAGCTCCACATAGGCATCTGCGTCTTTCGCTGCTGCGCTGGCGCTTTCGTAGATAGAATCCCACATCAGAGTATTTTCTTCCCCTGAGATCATCAGATAATGTTTTTCGTAGCCAGTCGCACCCTCTCCCTCTCCCAGATCAACCTGATCCAGATTTTTCTGAAAATAGATCCAGATTCCGGAGAGGAACAGCATACAGCCTGCCAAAATAAAAAAGACAGTCAGTGTGGATTTTTTCATAGTTTACAGTCCCTTTTAACACTCATTTATTTTACATTACAGTTTAGCACATTTACGTATTATATGCAAAAAGAGCCATTGCATTTCTGCAACAGCTCCTTTTCATTACTGCCATTGGCTCTCACAGCAGTTTTTCAATTATCTGATCAGCTGGATTTTCTTGTAGAGATAACATCAAATACAACTGCAACCAGAAGTACAGCACCTTTTACAACATACTGCCAGGAATCACCAATACCCATAATAGACATACCCATGTTGATAACACCAAGAAGAAGAGCACCGATCACAACACCGCCTACAGTACCGCTTCCACCGTATGCAGAAGCTCCACCGATGAAACAGGAACCGATTGCATCCATCTCGAAGGAAGTACCTGTGCTACCATTTACAGAACCTACTCGTGCTGCGCAGAGAAGACCTGCAAGACCTGCAAGTAAGCCCATGTTTGCATATGCAATAAAGTAAACTTTATTCGTATCAATACCGGAAAGCTGTGTAGCCTTCTCGTTACCGCCGATTGCGTAGAAATAACGTCCGAATGCAGTTTTGGATGTAATAAAGTTGTAGATCATGCAGATTGCAACTACCCATACAAGCATTACAGAAATACCCTTATACTGATACAGCTTATAGCAATACCAAAGAATAACAACTGCGATCACAACTGCTCTGCTGTAATCAGAAGCTGCTGTATTCTGACGATAACCTTTTTTTGCCTTGTTTGCTCTGGAACGCATGGTTGAGAAAATAATGTAGCATGCGATCAGAACACCAACGATCAGTGCAGAATATTTCTTTCCATCATCAAGTCCCGGAATGTTAATGTAGGATGTAAATACATTCAGGAAAGATTTGTTCTGGATAGATACAGTCTTATTATCCAGTACCAGACGTCCAAATCCACGGAAAATGAACATGCCGGCAAGTGTTGTGATAAATGGAGGGATTCTCTTATAACCGATCCAGTAGCCCTGCCATACACCAACCAGAAGGCCGATTACCAGGCAAAGTAAAATGGTGATAAATGGATTGAAGCCCTTGCTGCCGATCAGAACAGCTGCAACACCACCTACGAAACAGATAACAGATCCAACAGAAAGATCGATGTTACCACCAGTTAAGATACAGAGCAGCATACCACATGCAAGAACCAGTACGTATCCGTTCTGGAGCATAAGGTTTGACATGTTCTGTGCGTAAAGAAGTCGTCCATCAGTCAGAGCACAGAACAGGATAAATACGATTACAAGCGCAATGACCATCGTATATTTTCTTAAAAAATCCTTGATTTTGGAATTCATAGTGTTTTCCCCTTTCATTATTTCTTCTGATTCTGCATGATATGTGCCATGATGCCTTCCTGGGTTGCTTCCTTTGCATCCAGTTCACCGGCCATCTTACCTTCATTCATAATGTAAACCCGGTCGCACATACCAAGGATTTCAGGCATTTCAGAGGAAATCATGATTACAGATTTTCCCTGTTCTACCATCTGATTGATCAGACAGTAAATATCATATTTTGCACCTACATCGATACCACGGGTAGGCTCGTCCAGAATCAAAATATCCGGTTCTGTAAACATCCACTTTCCAAGGAGGGCTTTCTGCTGGTTACCTCCAGACAGGTTACCGATACGCTGTTCATTGGAAGGTGTTTTCGTTCCCATTTCTTTTGTCATCTTCTCAGCCAGCTGAACTTCAAGATCTGTATTGATAATTCCATTATCACAGACTTTTGCAAGACGGGCAAGAGTTGTGTTGAAACGAATGGACTCATCAAGGATCAGTCCGTTTGTTTTACGATCCTCAGTTACGTATGCCAGACCATGCTGGATGGCTGCGCGAGGATCCTTTAAATCTACTTTTTCACCCTTTATGTACAATTCTCCGGAAATTGCGCTTCCATAGCTCTTACCGAAGATGGACATTGCCAGCTCTGTACGGCCTGCACCCTGCAGTCCCGAGAAACCAACAACCTCACCTTTATGTACTTTAAAGGAAATATTGTCGTCTACAATTTTTTCCGGATACAGAGGATGATGAACAGTCCAGTTCTTAACCTCCAGCATCACGTCCTTGCTTACATGGTGCTCACGTTTCGGATAACGGTCTTCCATAGGACGTCCAACCATTCCCTTGATGATCCTGTCCTCACTTAAGTCATCCACACCTTTTGTAAGCGTCTCAATTGTGCTTCCGTCTCGAAGAATAGTACAACGGTCTGCACAGTAAATAATCTCATTCAGTTTGTGTGTAATAATAATAGATGTCAGCCCCTGCTTTTTAAATTCCATAAGCAGATCCAGAAGCATCTTTGCATCTTCATCGTTCAGAGATGAAGTCGGCTCATCCAGGATGAGCAGTTTAACATCTTTTGAAAAAGCTTTTGCAATTTCTACCAGCTGCTGTTTGCCAGTTCCAATATCTTTGATCAGAGTCTGTGCGGATTCGTGCAGACCCACCTGAGCCATATGTTTTTCAGCTTCGCTGTAGGTTTTGTCCCAGTCGATGGCTCCTCTTTTGTTTTTAATCTCATTTCCGAGAAACATGTTTTCACCGATGGAAAGCAGCGGAATCAATGCAAGCTCCTGGTGAATAATTACGATACCCTTTGCCTCGCTGTCATTAAGCTTTTTAAACTTACACTCTTCACCCTCGTAGGTAACCGTTCCAGTATAGCTGCCGTATGGATACTGACCACTTAATACGTTCATCAATGTGGACTTTCCCGCACCGTTCTCACCGATCAGCGCATGAATCTCTCCACGCTGAACTTCAAGGTTAACGTTATCCAAAGCTTTGACACCGGGGAATTCCTTCGTAATGTGCTCCATTACTAAAATATTATCAGCCAAAATGGCGCCCCCTTTCCCATAAAGCAGGCGGGGCTTTTGACCCCGCCCACATTTACAACATTACTGTTCTTTTTGTGAGCAGTAACTTTTATTTGTATGACGTTCTCTCAGTTCAATTAGTTTGCCGGATGAAGATATCCGTCGTCATCCATTGTGTAGTATCCAGGATCAACAAGTGCTTCCTGAAGGTTGTCTTTTGTTACAACTGTAGGAACCAGAAGGAAGGATGGGCATTTGTTGCCTTCAGATGTCTCATAGGACTCTGTATCATAAGTACAATCGAAATCCCAACCGGATTTTTCAATCAGGGACTCATCAACTGTGTCACCAGCCAGCATTGCTTTTGCAAGGTCAAGTGTTACAACTGCCTCGTTTGCAACTGCTTTGTAAACGGTCATGGACTGTTTTCCATCAACGATGTTTGCAAGGTTAGCTTCGTCACCATCCTGTCCTGTGATCAGAACAGTGTTGCTGCCAGCATAGTCAGACTCGATTGCCTGTGTTACACCAAGTGCTGTGGAGTCGTTGGAGCAAAGAGCTACGTCAAGCTGTGTTCCGTCTGCATAGTAGGATGCCAGAATGTTCTGCATTCTTTCAAGAGCTGTCTGTGTATCCCATGCAGGTGTTGCAACAGAATCGAAGTCAGTCTGTCCGGAAACTACATTTAAGGTTCCTGCATCAATGTATGGTTTTAACACATCAAATGCACCGTTGAAGAAGTATCCAGCATTGTTATCAGCAGGATCACCAGCTGTAAACTCGATATTGTATGTCTTGTCGCCAGCATTTTCAAGATCCAGAGACTCTACAACGTACTGTCCCTGAAGGGTACCAACTGTGTAATTATCAAAGGATACATAATAGGAAACAGCGTCAGATTTGATCAGACGGTCATAGGAAATAACCGGGATTCCTGCATCTGCTGCTTCATCCATAACTGTATTAAGAGCCTCGCCATCGATAGCTGCTACAACTAACAGGTTAACTCCGTCGGAAATCAGGTTCTGGATATCGTTTACCTGACGGTCTGTCTCGTTGTCAGAATATGTAAGCTCTACTTCGTATCCAGCATCTTCGAACTGTTTCTGCAGATAAGAACCATCACGGTTCCAACGCTCCAGAGACTGTGTCGGCATTGAGATACCGATCTTTCCGCCAGCTGCTCCGTCTTCTGCCATTACCGGAACTGCAAGTGAACCAACTGCCATTGCTGCTACCATTGCCATTGCTACTTTTCTTTTCATGAAAAAACCTCCCGTATCATTTTTATTTGCTATGTCTTATAGCTTTCTGATGGGATTATAATATCATATCGGTACTCTGTGTAAAATGGACTAATTTTTGATTACTCTTTCATTTTTTGTGTTATGATATATACAATTTTATGCTGAACTGGACATTTTTGTTGTGAAATAGTGCCAGATTATAATTATGTGCTATTGACATTTTTTCAATCAAAGAACTGTATTCCCATAAGGGTAAGTCCCTGTGCCGGCGCGGTAGGACCAGCCGCAGACCGGTCCTTTGCATCAAGAATTTTCTGCATGTGTTCTGGTGGATACTGGCCGTTGCCTATCTCAATCAGGGTACCGGAAATAATGCGCACCATATTATAGAGGAAACCAGTGCCGGAAACGCGGATGGTGACCATATCACCATCGCGGAAAACTTCGATTCCGGTGACAGTACGGATGGTAGTCTTTACCTGTGCGCCAGAGCCGCAAAAACTGGCAAAATCATGGCGGCCAATCAGATAGGACGTGGCCTCTCGCATTTTATCTACATCAAGTTTATAATGATAGAAATAGGAATAAAGACGCTCTGTAGGAACCGGAAATTTGCGGTTCAAAATGCGGTATTCGTAAGTTTTCTCACTGTCACAGTATCTTGGGTGAAAATCCGGCTCCACGTCCTCAGACATCTGAATCCGGATGTCTTCCGGGAGGCGTTGGTTCAGCGCATAGGAAATCTTTTCACCTGGTATTCGGGTGTTTGTGTCAAAAACGGCTACGTTTCCCAGGGCGTGTACGCCTGCATCTGTACGGCTGGCGCCGATAGTCTCAATTTTTTCTCCCAGAAGCTCAGAGAGAGTGTCATTGAGAACTCCCTGCACCGTAATTCCATTGGGCTGTGTCTGCCAGCCACAGTAATTGGTTCCATCATATGCCACAACAAGTCCAATTCGTTTCATAATCTTCTCCTTACAAAAATCCCTCACCTGCAAACTGGCACAAGTGAGGGAACTATATAAATATTCTTAACTAATCTGTTTCATCAGATTCCAGCCACACGGAATCCCACCGCAACAGCCAGATATACAGCCATTATCCCATAAGTCACATAGTCTCTTTTTTTATAGGTCAACGGCTTCATCTGCGTACGGTTATCCCCGCCATGATAGCACCTTGCCTCCATGGCCATAGCCAGATCATTGGCTCTGCGAAATGCAGAGATAAAAAGCGGCACCATAAGAGGAACCATATTTTTCGCTTTCTGGATCAGGTTTCCATTCTCAAAATCAGCTCCACGGGCAATCTGGGCCTTCATGATCTTATCCGTTTCCTCCAGAAGGATTGGAATAAAACGAAGGGCAATAGACATCATCATGGCAATATCATGAACCGGTACATGAAGCTTATTCAGAGGACGAAGCAGACGCTCCAGACCATCTGTCAGCTGATTGGGAGTCGTAGTCAGTGTCATAATGGAAGAGCCGATTACCAGATATACCAGACGAATTGCCATAGTACCTGCCAGCACAATTCCCTCTTTTGTCACTTTGATAAATCCCAATTTCCACACAACATCACCGGGTGTCAGGATCATATTAAAAAATATGGTGATCAGAAGCAGCATAAAAATCGTCTTCAGACCTTTGAAAATAAATTTCACCGGAACCTTCGACAGAAGAATCATCCCTGCAAGAAATATGGTAGCAACTGCATATCCTGCAAAAGTATGAAACAAAAATACAGATACAATGAACGCAATCGTTCCCACCAGTTTTGTCCTGGGATCCAGTCTGTGGATCACGGAATCAGCCGGATAATACTGTCCGATTGTAATATCTCTGATCATTCGTCCTGTCCTCCCTTCTTAAGAAGTGAGGGCTTCTGCCGCCTTAAGGCTTCCAGAATGGTATTTCTTGCTTCTTCTACAGTAGTGGCTGTAGTATCCACATCCAGCCCATGTTCGGAAAGGGCATGCATAATATAAGTGATCTGCGGCGCTGCAAGTCCCATTCCTTCCAGTTCTTTATAATGGGAAAACACGTTCTTAGGAGTATCGTCGAACACCATCTCCCCGTGATTCATTACAATAAGCCGCTCCACATATTTTGCGATATCCTCCATACTGTGGGAAACCAGTATAATGGTAATTCCTCTCATTTTATGAAGTGCTGCAATCTGATCCAGAATGTCATCTCTTCCCTGGGGATCAAGTCCTGCTGTTGGCTCATCCAGAATCAGGATCTTTGGGTTCATTGCAAGAACACCTGCAATGGCAACCCTCTTCTTCTGTCCTCCTGACAGCTCAAATGGAGACTTGGTAAAATTCTCTTCCTTCACACCCACATGTGCAAGAGCCTTTTTCGCCTCTTCCTCTGCCTGCTCCCGGGAAAGTCCCTGGTTCATAGGGCCAAAGCACACATCTGCCAGAACTGTACTCTCAAACAGCTGATGCTCCGGATACTGGAATACAAGCCCCACCTCACTTCGAAGAGCCCGGCGGTTATAATTTTCAGCCCAGATATCCTCTCCATTATAGAGAATCTGTCCGCTTGTAGGCTGGATCAGAGCATTAAAATGCTGGATCAGAGTTGATTTTCCACTTCCCGTATGACCAATCACACCAATAAACTGTCCATCCGGAATTACAAGATTAATGTCTTTGAGGGCATGGCTTTCATAAGCAGTACCCTGACTGTAAGTATAGGTCACGTTTTTAAGCTCTATCGACATAATGCACCCACCAATTCCTCTTTTGTCAGTATTCCTTCCGGAATGTCCACACCAGCCTTATGAAGCTCATGGGCGAGCAAGGTTACCTGGGGTACATCCAGACGGTATTTCTTCAGTGTCTCAACCTGGGAAAAAATTTCTTTTGGTGTTCCCTGCATTACCACATTTCCACCATCCATTACATACACCTTATTGGCATGAATAACTTCCTCCATGTAATGGGTAATGAGGATAACGGTTACATTTTCTGTTTTATTAAGCTCTGAAACAGCTTCCAGTACTTCTTTCCTGCCATTTGGATCAAGCATTGCAGTTGGCTCATCCAAAACAATACAGCTTGGCCGCATGGCTACAACACCTGCAATGGCAACTCTTTGTTTCTGGCCTCCGGACAGCTTGTTCGGAGACTGATAACGGTAAGCGGTCATTCCTGTCTTTTTCAGACTGTCATCCACACGCTTCCAGATTTCGTCTGTAGGTACTCCCATATTCTCAGGACCAAATCCTACATCCTCTTCCACAACCGTACCAATGATCTGGTTGTCCGGATTCTGAAAAACCATTCCCGCTCTCTGACGGATTTTCCATAATTCCGGTTCTTTGGCTGTGTCCATATCGTCAACCCACATGGTTCCCTCAGAAGGAATGAGAAGCGCATTTATCTGCTTCGCCAGTGTAGATTTTCCGGAACCATTGTGCCCCAGAACGGCCACAAAATCGCCGGCTTCAATGTCCAGGTTTACATCATTGACAGCACGCTGTGTTGCCTCCACATTGCCGTCCTCGTCATACTTGAGATAGTCAAATCCCAGCTTGAATGCCTTGATAATTCCCATATTCTTTTCCTCGTCTGTCAGGCCTTCGGCTCGTCCGTAGCTGCCGGTGCAAAACCGATCAACTCGTCCATTAACGCCCAGATTTCATCTCTTCCCTGCTTCGTTTCCGCAGAAAATGGAATAATCTTACTTCCCGGGCGCAGCTTCAGTCCGTCCTTGATTGCCTTAATATTCTTCTGTACCTGGCTTCTTTTCAGCTTATCCAGCTTAGTTGCAATAATGATCGGATTGTATCCGTTATTTACGATCCAGTCATACATCAGCTTATCATTCGCAGATGGATCATGACGGATATCGATCAGAAGAAACACAGCCTTCAGCGTCTGAGAGGTATGAAGATAACGCTCGATCATCTTTCCCCATTTCGCTTTCTCAGTCTCCGGAACCTTGGCATATCCATATCCCGGAAGATCCACAAGGTACATAAAATCATTTACATTGTAAAAATTGATGGTCTGTGTCTTACCAGGCTGGGAACTTGTTCTTGCCAGTGCCTTACGGTTCAGAAGACCATTAATGAGGGAGGATTTTCCCACATTTGATTTCCCTGCAAAAGCAATCTCAGGTCTTTCTGTGTCTGGCAGTTTGCTGGTGATACCACAAACGATATCCAGTGAAACATTTTTAATTACCATTTTCCCTACCTCTCATTTCAGGCAAGTGCCCGTTGGAGCACTTCATTCATATTCTCCACAAACGTGATCTTCAGTCCATCTGTAATCTCTTCATCCAGTTCCTTAATATCCGGTTTATTGGACTTTGGAACAAGTACTTCTTTGATCTTGGCATACTTGGCTGCAAGAAGTTTCTCCTTCAGCCCGCCGATTGGAAGCACACGGCCTCTTAAGGTGATCTCGCCAGTCATGGCAAGATCTGCACGCACTGGTTTATTGGTGATGGCAGAAATCATGGCTGTCGCCATGGTAATTCCGGCAGACGGACCATCCTTTGGAACAGCACCTTCCGGAATATGTACATGAATATCATTTTCCTGGAAAAATTCCTGATCGATCTTGTATTGGGAAGCAACCGAACGAATGTAACTGATTCCTGCCTGGGCAGATTCCTTCATCACATCCCCGAGCTGTCCCGTAAGCACAAATTCGCCTTTTCCAGGCATAACATTTACTTCAATCTGAAGGGTATCGCCGCCAACCTGTGTCCAGGCAAGACCTCTTGCAATACCAACTTCATCCTTCTTATTCGCCATCAGATAATTGTATTTCTCCTGTCCAAGGAAGCTTTCAAGGTTTTTACCGGTAACAGTTACCTTCTCTTTTCCATCTTCCATAATCAGACGTGCAGTCTTTCGGCAAATCTGACCAATAAGGCGTTCCAGATTACGGACACCGGCTTCCTTGGTATAGTTATTGATGATTTTGCGAAGGGCGCCGCTCTGAATGGAAAGCTTTCCTTTCTCAATTCCATTGGCTTCCATTTGCTTGGGAATCAGATGTTCCTTTGCAATGTGTTCCTTCTCATTCTCTGTATAGCCACTGATCTCAATAACCTCCATTCGGTCTAGAAGAGGTCTTGGAATTCCCTGGATATCATTGGCAGTTGCGATAAACAGTACCTCGGAAAGATCCTGGGGTAATTCTACATAATGATCATTAAAATGGCTGTTCTGCTCCGGATCCAGCACCTCCAAAAGTGCAGAAGATGTATCGCCCTTGTAATCACTGCTGGTCTTATCGATCTCATCCAAAAGCATAAGAGGGTTTGCAACCTTCGCCTGCTGAAGGGCAACTGTGATTCTTCCCGGCATAGCACCTACATAGGTTTTTCTGTGACCGCGGATCTCAGCCTCATCCTTCACACCGCCAAGGCAGATACGTACATAACGTTTGCCGGTAGCTTCTGCAACCGATTTGGCTATGGAAGTTTTACCGGTTCCGGGAGGTCCCACAAGACAGAGAATAGGAGATTTTCCCTTGTGTGTCAGCTTACGGACAGACAGGAACTCCATAATCCTCTCTTTCACATCCTTCAGACCGTAATGTCCTTCTTCCAGTATTTTCCACGCAGTCTTCAGATCATCAGAATCTTCAGAGCATTTATCCCACGGAAGGGAAAGAAGTGTCTCAATGTATCCTCTTAAAATGCTGCTCTCAGCCGCATTTGTACTGGTAATCTTAAAACGGCCGATTTCTTTGAAAATTCTGTCCTTTACTTCTGAAGAAGCAGTGAGTTCTTTGGCTTTTCTGCGAAACTCTTCTGCTTCATCAGCAGTGTTATCCTCACCAAGCTCCTCACGGATCAGCTTCAGCTGCTCCCGTAAAATATATTCACGCTGGTTCTTATCCACCCGTTTTTTCAGCTTCTGCTGAAGATCGTGGCTGATATCCAGCACTCCTATCTCACTGCTTAAAACAGCGCCAAGAATCTCATATCTGTCAGTCAATCTGGCAGCCTCCAGAAGCTTCTGTTTATTCTGCCAGGAAAGGGGAAGGTTGATGGCGATCTGGTCGATAAGCTCAGGGGCTTTCTCCAGCTTCATGATCTGAGCTGCAAGCTCTTTCCCGATTTTACCGCCTTTCGCACAGTAAGTATGGAAAAGTTCCCTGATACTTCTGTACATTGCCTCCAGCATAGCCGGGGGCAGTTCCTCGTCCTCTTCCTCACTGATCAGAACAGTCTCAGCTCTTAAATACGGTGTCTCCTGTTCCAGTCCAAGAAGCTCTGCTCTTCTTTTTCCCTCTACAAGGACACGAAGCAGATTGTCCGGAAGTTTTACAACCTGCTTGATATATGCAATAGTTCCTACCTGAAAAAGCTGTACAAAACCAGGATCTTCAATCTGGGGATCCTTCTGGGTTACCAGAAAAATCTTCTGATCCTGAAGCATTGCAGCTTCAATTGCTTTCTTGGAACGCTCCCGGCTTACATCAAAATGAATGATCATCTCCGGAAGTATGGCTGTTCCACGAAGTGCAAGGGCAGGAAGTACATTAATTGGCTCACTCATGTGTAGTCAAGTCCCTTCATCAGGCTGTTTCAGGAGCACCCTTTTTACGGGTACGCTGGCTTCTTCTTCCTGTATTAGCCGTATTTACCGGCTGTGCAGGAGCTTCCCCGTGAACAATCTCAGGTTCGCCGGTTCCTTCTACAGCTTCTTTTGTAATAATGCATTTACGAATGGTGTCATCGGATGGAGTCTTGTACATCAGATCCATAAGAGTGCTCTCCATGATCGCACGAAGTCCTCTGGCGCCAGTCTTACGTTCCATGGACTTCTTTGCCATAACGCGAAGTGCCTCATCTTCAAAATCAAGCTCTACGCCATCAAGCTCAAACAGCTTGTGGTACTGCTTGGTCAGCGCATTCTTCGGCTCCTGAAGGATACGAAGAAGGGCATTCTCATCAAGTCCGTCCAGTGTTACAACTACCGGCACACGTCCTACAAACTCCGGAATCAGACCGTAACGGATCAGGTCCTCCGGCATTACCTGCTTGAACAGTTCTCCAACATTCTGCTCTTCTTTGGAAGTAACCTCTGCTCCAAAACCAATCGCCTTGGTATCCTGTCTGCCCTCAATGATCTTCTCCAGACCATCAAACGCACCACCGCAGATAAACAGAATATTTGTAGTATCGATCTGAATAAATTCCTGATGCGGATGCTTTCTGCCACCCTGAGGCGGAACACTTGCAACCGTACCTTCCAGAATTTTCAGAAGTGCCTGCTGTACACCCTCACCTGAAACATCACGGGTGATGGAAACATTCTCAGATTTGCGTGTGATCTTATCAATCTCATCTATATAAATAATTCCATACTGTGCTCTGTCAATATCATAATCAGCAGCCTGGATAATTTTCAGAAGAATGTTCTCAACATCTTCTCCTACATATCCAGCCTCTGTCAGTGTAGTCGCATCTGCTATTGCAAACGGTACATTCAGAAGTCTTGCCAGTGTCTGTGCAAGAAGAGTCTTACCGGAACCGGTTGGTCCAAGCATGAGAATATTACTCTTCTGAAGCTCTACATCCAGATTTCTGGAAGCAGTAACACGTTTATAATGATTATATACAGCTACGGAAAGTGCTTTCTTGGCTTCATCCTGTCCGATTACATAGTCGTCCAGAATCCCGTGGATTTCCTCTGGTTTCATCAGATTGATCTCAGATCCAAGAATGTCTTCCTGATCGTATCCTCCAAACTCTTCTTCCATGATCTCCGAGCAAATTCCCACACACTCATCACAGATGTAGGCTCCATCCGGTCCTGCAATCAGTTTGCGGACCTGATCCTCGGTTTTCTGGCAAAAGGAACATCTTACTTTTCCTTCTCTTATCTTCTCAGCCATGAATCTCTAACTTTTCCTTTCTTTTAAAATAAAGTTCCCTGTTCAGAGCTATTCTGAAAAAGTTTTCTTTATTTATTAAAATTCGGAATTATTCTGTAAAATATACCTTTTTTACAAAATTATCCCTTTTTACAAGATAAGACTCCTGTTATTTCAGGAGTCTTTTTCTTACAGTAGCATGCATTACTTATTTGTGGGTTACAACACCATCGATCAGACCATAAGCCAATGCTTCTTCTGCAGACATATAATTGTCGCGGTCTGTATCTTTCTCTACAACCTCAAGCGGCTGTCCGGTATTTGCAGCCAGAATTTCATTTAATGTTCTCTTTGTCTTGGCAATGTGGTCAGCCACGATCTGAATCTCTGTAGCCTGTCCCTGGGCTCCGCCAGATGGCTGATGGATCATGATCGTAGAATTGGGCAGTGCAAATCTCTTGCCCTTCGTACCGCCTGCAAGGAGGAATGCTCCCATGCTGGCAGCCATTCCCAGACAAATCGTGGAAACGTCGCACTTGATATACTGCATGGTATCATAAATAGCCATACCAGCTGTCACGGAACCACCCGGGCTGTTAATGTAAAGCTGAATATCCTTTCCAGGATCTTCTGCTTCCAGAAAAAGCAGCTCTGCAACTACCAGACTGGCACTTACATCGTTTACTTCTTCTCCCAGAAAAATGATTCTGTCCTTCAGAAGCCTTGAATAAATATCGTAGCTTCTCTCCCCTCTGCTTGTCTGCTCAATGACATAAGGCACTAAACTCATATATTTCCTCTTTTCTTATCAGCTATATGCTCCTGATTATTCAGCGTCTGCTGCTTTCTCAACTTCAACTGCTGCATCAGCGATAACAGTAACAGCTTTCTGAACAGCCATATCTTTCTTCATCTGCTCAAGTCCGCTCTCACCGATAGCTTCTCTGATCTTGTCAGCTTCCATCTTGTAAGCGTCTGCCATCTTCTGGATCTCTTCTGTGATCTCTTCTTCGGATGGCTGGATGTTCTCAGCCTCAGCAATTTTCTCAAGAACCAGTCTTGTCTGGATTCTCTTAAGTGCCTGTGGCTTCATGTCTTCCATCATCTTGTCCATACTCTGGCCTGTGAACTGGAAGTACTGCTCCATGGATAATCCCTGCTGCTGCATTCTTCTGGAGAAGTCATCCATCATCTGACGGCACTCTGTCTTAGTCATAAGCTCCGGAATATCCATCTGTGCATTCTCGATTGCTTTATCTACTGCTGCATTTTCTTTTGCAGTTCTAGCTTCTTTTTCTTTCTTCTCTGTCAGGTTCTTCTTAACGTCTTCTTTGTACTCAGCAAGAGTATCAAACTCAGATACGTCTTTAGCGAACTCATCGTCAAGCTCCGGAACCTCTTTGGTCTCGATCTTCTTAACATCACACTGGAATACAGCTTCTTTGCCTGCAAGCTCTTTCGCCTGATATTCCTCCGGGAAAGTAACCTTAACTTCTACGTGGTCACCAGTGTTTGCTCCAACGATCTGATCCTCGAATCCTGGGATAAATGTACCGGAACCAAGTGTAAGTGCATAGTCAGTTCCTTTACCGCCATCAAATGCAACACCATCAACAAATCCTTCGAAATCGATTGTTGTGATATCGCCGTTTGCAGCTGCACGATCCTCAACTACAACTGTTCTTGCGTTCTTATCCTGCTCTTTCTTGATCTCAGCATCAACTTCTTCGTCTGTTACAGCGATCTCAGTCTTTGGAACCTCTACTCCCTTATAATCTCCGAGAGTAACCTCTGGCTTCACAGCTACATCAGCTGTGAAGATAAGTGCTTTTCCTGGCTCCATCTGTGTAACGTTGATCTCCGGCTGGGATACGATCTCAAGCTCGCACTCGCCAAGAGCTTTTGTATACTCCTGTGGTACAAGAGAATTAACAGCGTCTTCCATGAATACACCCTTACCATACATGCTCTCGATCATTTTTCTCGGAGCTTTTCCTTTACGGAATCCCGGAAGGCTGATTCTGCTTTTCTGTTTCTGGTAAGCTTTCTCCATTGCTTTGTCTAATTCTTCAGCGGAAACTTCGATGGTAAGCTTCGCCATGTTTTTCTCTAATTTCTCCACCTGTAAACTCATTTTCGTGTTCCTCCTTAATATATATCTCTCTGCATACCTTCTACGGTTATAAATGCGCAGGGTTCTCCCCCATTATTACAGTCATTGTAGAAGTATAGCACAACAAAATAAAAAACGCCAGTGTTTTTTTACGGTTTTCCCTGTTATTCCTTAAAAAACAGGGTTTCGAGGACATTTCCTACTTATATACTACGGATTCTGCGATCTGGTCAGCCTTCTCCTGACCAAAAAGCTGGGAAATCAGGGAAAGACCAAAGTCGATTGCGGTTCCAAGTCCACGGCTTGTGGTAATATTTCCATCAATTACCACTTTCTCTTCTGATCTGACTGCATCTCCAAGCCCGTCCATGCATGCCGGATATGCGGTTGCTTTTTTTCCATGAAGAAGCCCGATTTTAGCAAAAACAGTAGGAGCCGCACAGATAGCTGCAATCTTCCCTCCATTATTATAGAAGTTTTTAACCAGATCAGTAAGTGGCTGGAATTCTCCAAGATGAGTGGTTCCAGGCTGGCCGCCCGGCAGAACCAGCATGTCTGCATCTGTGAAATCAGCCTCACAGAATGTAGTATCTGTCAGCATGGTGATTCCATGGGCTGTGGTGATCTGCTTTGTGTTTTTTATGGAAACTGTGGTGATTGTAATTCCTGCTCTTCTCATAAGATCAACTACAGTTAAACCTTCAATATCTTCGAAACCATCTGCAAGAAAAATATAAACTTTTTTACTCATGGCAAAACCTCCTGATTTAACTTTCACATTTTTTTACCTTTATCAGCAGCACCTTTCAGAGCTTCAAATACTGCACCGCGGAAGCCATTTTTCTCCAGGATCCGAACTCCCTCAATGGTGCTTCCTGCCGGTGAGCAGACCATGTCCTTTAATTCCCCTGGATGCATACCTGTCTCAAGAACCAGCTTCGCACTACCAAGCACAGCCTGGGCAGCAAACTGATAGGCCTGTTTTCTTGGCATTCCCTGTGCCACAGCGGCATCTGCCATTGCTTCAATAAACATAAACACATAGGCTGGAGAGCACCCACTGACTGCGCTGACTGCATCCATCAGTCTCTCAGGTACCACCTCTGTACGGCCAAAGCTGTTTGTAATGGCAAGAATCTGATCCAGATCTTCTTCTGTCACCCGATCATTGACACAGGCACCAGTCATTCCTGCCCCTACCTGCGCCGGGGTATTCGGCATAAGACGTACCACCTTTAAGGGCTGCTCACATTTTTCCTCCAGCCATGCAAGGGTTTTACCGGGAGCAATTCCTACGATCATATGCTGTGGTGTCAGGAAACTTTTAATTTCACTGATTACCTCCTCATAGAATTGAGGCTTTACTGCTAATATAACAATATTTGCATTTTTCACAACTTCGCAATTATCCAGAGTTGTCACAACCCCAAGTTTTTCCTTACTTCTTCTGCTTCCTTCTTCTGTGAGATTTGAAACAATAATCTCATTTTTTTCAAACACACCATTTTTCAGGATTCCTCCGATCATTGCAGAAGCCATATTTCCACATCCGATAAATCCGATTTTCATGTTTTTTCTCCTCTCGTGCAAGTTTGGTAAATATCTGCTGGAATTTATTGTTTTTTTGTGCCCTTACTCAAAGTACTATTGTGATATTCCGTAGAATAGGTCACATCCTCCCCGAACCACTTGGGCGGCAGATAAGACCGTGCAGCTTCTTCTGACGGAAATTCCACTTCTGCCAGAAAAAGACCCTCATAGGGAGCTTTAAATACATCCAGTTCAATGGACAGACCATCTTTCTCAGGAATCACGTAGCGGATCTTGGAGATCACGATTCCGTCTGCTTTTGGCTTCAGATGCTCATAGGTATCTTTGGTCAACGGCAGGTTGTATTCCTCCCGTGCCAGAAGTCCTTTTGATTTATAGGTCAGATAATACTTGTCATTGGACTTGCGGATCCGCACAACCGGTTCTGTACACAAATATCCCTGCTCAATTACTTTGCTTGGATACTGCTCCAAATTTTTCGGAAGGTCTTCCTTTTTTACAAGAAATTTTCTCTCAATTTCCACCTTTGTTTCCTCCGTATATGCAAAATTGAGGGCAAATACCCTTGCCCTCAATCTTACTCTTCTCCTGCTCTTTATGCAACTATTTCTCTTCTTCCGGATCCGGTGTCCAGTTTCTTCTTCCAAATCTGGTTGCCAGAGTCAGCATCTCCTTTTGCAATTCCTTGCTAAACTGTCCTTCCTTCAGACGCCATTTCCAGTTCTTTCCAAGTGTGGACGGCTGATTAATCCGGGCCTTATTATCTAACAGAAGATAATCCTGAATCGGAATGATACATCTTCCAGCCACGCTTCCCATAACAAGACGTATCATATTCTGGCAGATGCCCTTCTCATCATCATGGAAATTCCACAGATATTCCCGAACCATATGCCGCTCTTCCGGAGTGATATCAGCAAACCATCCAAGAAGAGTCTCATTATCGTGAGTTCCGGTATAAACCACACAATTGTTACTATAATTATGAGGCAGATAATCACTGGCATTTCCCGTATCACGTTCATCAAAAGCAAACTCGATTACCTTCATATTCGGATAACCGCTCTCTTCCACAAGACGCTTCACAGAATCTGTCATAAAGCCAAGATCCTCTGCAATAATGTCCTTGTGTCCCAACCGATAGGAAACGGTACGGAAAAGATCCATGCCAGGACCTTTTTCCCACCAGCCACGTTTTGCATCTTTGTCCCCATAAGGAATTGCGTAATACTCATCAAATCCGCGGAAATGATCAATACGGACAACATCATACATATTAAAACAATGTGCCAGACGCTTGATCCACCACTCGAAACCGGTATTCCTATGCACATCCCATCTGTACAGAGGATTTCCCCAAAGCTGTCCTGTTGCAGAAAATCCATCTGGAGGGCATCCGGCCACCTGGGTAGGCTCATTATTTTCATCCAACTTAAACAATCCCGGATTGGCCCAGGTATCAGCACTGTCCATGGCAACATAAATAGGAATATCTCCAATAATACGGATTCCTCTTTTGTTTGCATAAGCTTTCAGCTTCGCCCACTGCTCATAGAATTTGAACTGCATATACTCCTGGAATTCAATTTCAAAATACAGTTCTTTTCTGTAATAGTCCAGCGCATTGTTCCAACGAAGACGGATATCTTCCGCCCATTCTGTCCAGGGAATTCCTCCGAACCGATCTTTGACAGCCATAAAAAGAGCATAATCTCCAAGCCAGTGCGCCTGTTCCTGCTGAAATCTTACGAAATCAGGATTTTTGGAAATCTCACTTCTCTCATAGGCTTTACGAAGAAGTTTATAACGTCCTTTGTAAATTTTCTCATAATCAACATCATCTTCTCTGGAACCAAAATCTACAGCATCACACTCTTTCTCAGTAAGAACCCCTTCCTCAATCAAGTCTTCCAGACTGATAAAATAAGGATTTCCTGCAAAGGTTGAAAAGGACTGATATGGTGAATCCCCATAGCTGGTAGGGCCAAGAGGCAAAATCTGCCAGCATCCCTGTCCTGCTACCTTTAACTGATCAACAAATTCATAGGCACTTTTTGAAAAACAACCAATTCCGTATTTCGACGGCAGACTGCTGATTGGAAGCAATACACCGCATTCTCTCTGATTACCCATTTTTTCCTCCCTGTCCACAAAACTCAAGCATTAACACATATTGTTACACTTATTACGTTTTAACATACGTGTTTATATCATGTCACAATCCATGTACTAAAATCAATATCACTTTTTCAAGAAACATGGTATTTTTTTCTAATAATGATATTTCTTTTTGTTTCTAGCGAGGCAGAACACCGCGCAGATAAGTCCCAGTCCTTCTGCCACTATAATTGCTCCCCAAATTCCATCCAGCCCCAGAAGCATTGGAAGCAAAATAACCATTCCACCTCGGAAAAGCAATGTTCTTGTAAATGATAAAAATGCGGAAAGTGGTCCGTTACACAGCGCAGTGAAAAAAGAAGAGGCATAAATATTAATTCCGCTCAGCAGATATCCAACTGCAAAAATCCGAAAACCGTGGACAGTCATGTCCAGCAGTTCTTTGTCATAACCTACAAAAAAAGCAGAAAGGGGATGACTTACTGCCTCCGAAACGGTCACCATCAAAATAGACGTAATTCCTATGATCGTAACGCTTTTACGGAAAACACTTTTCAGCTCTGCATGATTTACGGCTCCGTACTGATAGCTGACAACCGGTGCACTTTCGGAAGAAAATCCAAGAAACGCTGCCAGGAACACAAAATCCACATACATCATAACTGAGTACGCAGCTACGCCCATTTCCCCAATTACCTTCATCAACTGGATATTATATAAAATACTGATCAGGGATGCAGAAATATTACTCATCAGCTCCGAAGAACCATTGGATGCAGCCTGAAGAAGCTGTTTTACATAAAACTTTGTCTTTACAAGCTGAAGACCATGTTCTCTCTTTTTTGCAAAATAAATAAGTGGGATTCCACCGCCAACTACATATCCCATAATTGTTGCCAGCGCCGCTCCTGCAACGCCCATTTTAAACACTGCAATAAACAAATAATCCAGTGCCATATTTGTCACACCTGACGCAATGGAAAGTACCAGTCCCAGGGTCGGCTTTTCGTTTACCACAAAAAAATTCTGAAAGCTGACCTGTAGCATAAATGGGACACTACCGGCCAGAAGGATTGCCCCATAAATGACACAGTCCTCCATAAGAAGATCGCTGGCTCCGGCAAACCGCATGATTGGACGCACAAAAATAAGTGACAGCGCGGTCAGAATTCCACCAATTACAACCATACTGTAAATCAGCATGGAAAAATATTGATTCGCCAGTTCTCTTTTCCCCTCGCCCAAAGTCTTCGCTACCAGCGCACTGCCTCCGGTGCCAAGCATAAAACCAACTGAACCAATGATCATAGTCACCGGAAAGGCAATATTTATGGCTGAAAGTGCCATTGCACCTACCAGGTTTGATACGAATAAACCGTCCACTACACTGTAGACTGAGGCGATTATCATAGTAACCACCGAAGGTAAGGTAAAACGCAGCAGGCGTTTGTAGGTAAAGTGATCGGATAGTCTGATCTGCATAAATATAATACTTCTCCTTAATTTTTTCTAATACACGTTCTACTCAGTCAAGACATTCTCTTCTGCCAGGAACTGATCAGTCTCTTCTGCCAGCACATTCACATGCTTCAGTCCATAATAAAGGACTCCATTTTTTTCTTCCTCAGAAAGCCTTTCAAAGGCTCTTCTCTCCACTTCAAAAACATGATCTACCGTATTTTTGACCAGCTCATTCCCTTTTTCTGTAAAATGAATGGTTTTATTCTTTCGGTTTCCAGCATTCTTTTCCAGGTAAATATAGTCTTCTTTTTCCAGTTTTTTCAGTGCAGTATTTACCGTCTGTTTCCGAAGGTACAGATTATTACAGATCTGTGCCTGAGTCGTGCAATCCTCATTTTCCCGGACAAAATATAAAATATCGAACATTGTCTCTGTAAGGCCATAATAAGAAGCCAGTTTATAATACACTGCACAGTTCTTCTTATAAATATTATTTACATCCCGCAGGAAATCTCTGAAAGTCATCTCTGCCATATACGTCTTATTTTCCTTTCTGCATTCTCGATTTCGTAATATAGCCGTTCAAATAATCCGAAATCGGACTTTTTTATTATTATAGTCCGATTTCGGATTATTGTCAAGATATAGAAAAAGCCTACATGCATTCCGCTTAGATTTCATAAACCAGGCTTTATACATGTAAGCTATATGATACCTTTATGCTGTTCGGCTTCCTCTCTCACCAGCCATTCTGGTACTTGCATCAAATTCACGAAGTTTCCGTCTGGATTCCGCACTTAAATTTCTCGGTACCTGAACCTGGACAGTTACGTACAGATCACCGTAGACTCCGGTTTTACCCATCATCTGGATACCTTTTCCTTTCAGACGAATCTTACTGCCAGACTGTGTGCCTTCCGGGATACGGCACATTACCTGACCATTCAAGGTCTGGACTTTTGCCTCGCCGCCCAGAGCCGCTGTGATAAACGGCACATTTACGGTAGTGTAAACATCGGTGCCCTTTCGCTCAAATCCAGGACGTTCTCCTACATGAACCTTCAGAAGAAGGTCTCCTGCCGGAGCACCTCCGTATCCTGGGTTGCCTTTGCCTCTCAGACGGATGCTCTTGCCGTTATCAATTCCAGCAGGGATGTGAACCTTCAGTGTCTGTTTGCCTCTGCCGTCAGCTTCTGAAAGATTGATCAGCTTATCGCAGCCGAATACGGCTTCGTTAAAGCTGATAGAAATTTCAGCATTCAGATCCTGGCCTTTCTGCTGTCGGCTGCCACCGAAGCCGCTATTGTAGCTTCTTCCGAAGTCATCTCCATAACCTGTGCCACCAAAACCGCCAAAGCCACTTCCTCCAAATCCGTGTGCGGAACCAGTCTTTCCAGAATTGCTTCCTCCGAAACCTCCGCCAAACAAATTCTTCAAAATATCGTCCATGTCACCTCCTTCAAAATGAAATTCCTGATAGCTGCCATCCGGACTTCGATAAGCACCGCTATGACCATTTCCAAAACCGCCAAAGCCACCGAATCCAGAGCCGTCAAAGCCACCGTTTCCGTTAAAGCCGCCTGCGCCATATCCGGCACCGCCAGCGCCTTCCTCAAATGCTGCATGACCGAACTGATCATAGAGTTTCTTCTTCTCAGGATCACTGAGCACATTATATGCTTCTGTGACTTCCTTAAACTTTTCTTCAGCATCCGGATTTCCCTCGTTTGAATCCGGATGATATTTTTTTGCCATCTTACGATAAGCTTTCTTTATAGCCTCTTTATCTGCACTGCGGTTAATTCCCAGCACTTCATAATAATCTCTCTTTGTTCCCATATTGGTCACCTCTGACTCCTCATATTGCGAAATAAATTCCCCGGAATCTCTTCCGGGGAATGCTGTTATCCATCTCCCGAACAGCCCCGGGAAATAGCTTTTCTTTTTGTTCTATTTGTAATATAACATTCATTTTTATTAAAGTCAAGATATGGAACATAATTTCATATTTTTTTCACATTGGCATATCAACTTCAAAAACTACTTCGCCTGGTTTGGAATAAACTCCACCTTTAATCTACATCCCAGTCCTTTTGCAAGCCTCTTTAACATAGAAAGACTTGGATTTCGAGTACCATTTTCAATTCGGCTGATATCCGCCTGCGTAATCCCAGTTCTCTCTGATAATTCTTTTTGTGTCATATTCTGACTGATTCTTGCTTCCATCAAGCTGCGAATAATATCAAATTCAGGCTCTAGTGCCTCGTATTCAGCCGCCACATCTGGATCATTCAATAATCCTTTGCGAAACTCCTCATAACTAGTCATTCTTATTTCTCCTCTCATAATCCTTCCGATATTTCTGAGCTATTTCAATTTCTCTTCCAGGAGTCTTCTGTGTCTTTTTTATAAAACCATTCGTTAATATAATCTTATTCCCACAAGTAAAAAAATACAAAACTCGTGCACAATTATTCCCCTGAATAATTCTTATCTCATAAATTCCATCTCTTAACATTTTTGAATATGGCATGCGTAAATCAGGTCCAAACTCCTGAAGTATCTCCAATATTCGTATTGTTTTCGCCTGCATTTTTGGCAGTAAATTCATAATAAAATCTTTTACAGGCTCTGTACCATCCAGCTTCTCATAAAAAACAATTTCATATGTAGTCATATTCTCTCCTTTCATTTTATGTCGCATGCAACATATTGTCAATTATATTTATTTTCCTATTAATAAAATTCGTTTGAAAAATGGCTGATACGCCTGATAAAAAATAGATAACTTGATTAATTAATTAGATGAGAAAAAGTTTAACATAGTGATAGAGGATTTTCAAGTCATATTCATCTTCTTAAAATGCATTTTCTATGGTATAATGATAATACTTTACTATTTTCAGGAGAAATAAAATGAAAAAGAAACAATTAAATCTTACATCCGGTCCTATTTTACGGACTTTGTCTGAACTTGCACTGCCAATCATGGCTTCTTCCTTTCTCTCTACCGCCTATAACATCACGGACATGGCATGGATTGGAATGCTGGGCTCTAAGGCAGTGGCCGGCGTAGGCGTAGGAGGTATGTACGTATGGCTCTCCCAGGGACTTTCTTCTCTGGCAAGAATGGGAGGACAGGTAAACATGGCACATTCCCTTGGAAGAGGTGATCAAAAGGCTGCCGCAGGCTTTGCACAGGCGGCCCTGCAGCTTACCATACTCTTCTCTCTTTTTGTTACTTTGATCAGTATGTTATTTACTAATCCGCTGCTGCAGTTCTTTGCATTAAATGATACAGAGACTTACAACAGTGCCAGAATTTATATGCGGATCACCTGCGGACTGATCCTGTTTTCCTTCCTTTCCCAGGTACTGACAGGTCTTTTCACAGCCCAGGGTGATTCCAAAACACCACTGAAGGCGAACTTCTTTGGCCTGATACTGAATATGATCCTTGATCCGCTTCTTGTTCTTGGTGTAGGACCATTTCCCAGATTAGAAGTTATAGGAGCAGCAGTTGCAACCGTTACTGCACAGATTATAGTTCTGTTGATACTTGTTGCAGAAATTCTCCGTGACCACGGCGAGGCCAATGTACTGCGCAAAATCCGTCTGCTTTCCAGACCGGACATTATCTGTGTAAAAGGGGTCTTTCGCATTGGAGTCCCCACTGCACTTCAGGGAAGCCTTTACTGTATCATCTCCATGATACTCACCCGAATGGTTGCCAGCTTCGGTGACGGTGCAATTGCCGTACAGCGTGTAGGCGGACAGATTGAGTCTCTCTCCTGGAACACAGCTGACGGTTTCGGCTCTGCCCTAAACGCTTTCATGGGGCAGAACTACGGAGCTGGAAAAAAAGACCGAATCAAATCAGGTTACCATATTTCCATTCGGCTTCTGATATGCTGGGCTGCACTGATCACCATTGCCTTTGTATTTTTCCCACGGCAGATTTCTGTGCTCTTTTTCCACGAGGAGGAGGTTATCCGGCTTTCCGTTGATTACCTGCGGATCATCGGATTTTCCGAAATTTTTCTCAGCGTGGAAATGATGACTGTGGGCGCCCTGTCTGGTCTTGGACGGACACAGCTTTGCAGTCTGATCAGCGTTGGACTGACTGTTATACGAATTCCTCTTGCACTGGTTCTGTCAAACACTGCACTGGGACTGAATGGAATCTGGTGGGCACTGACACTTTCCACCGTTTCAAAGGGAATTATTTTTTATTTTGTATTCCAGTATATCTGCCGACACAGCCTGGCTAAAAATACAATTAAATAACCTCAATTCAGAAAAAGAATCCAGCGAATCACACTTATTGATATGATTTGCTGGATTCTTTGGTATAATGTAACTGTTCAGTACCTCCACAGTTACACGCTCGTGGAATACTGCATGCTGAATAGTTACAATACAATTCTTATTTGGAGAAATTCGGTTTGAAGGATTAGCTTTAATTTTGAGAGGTAAGGAGGATGAAAATGCAGCACAGCTGCATCCCCTGCTATTCATCCTCCCGAGTATCATTATAGTGTATTCTGTAATTGCAGAATACAATTTTTCTGCCATTATATATCAAAATTCCGCCATTTTGTTATTCTCCCATCATCTCGCTGTATAAATCATATTAAATTCTCAATACATATTTTCATAAAATTACAGTAGGCTTTAATTTTTCTTTTTTTGTTTTACACCTTTTCTATTCTCTGCCGATACTCTCCCGGTGTACACTTCATATACTCCCGGAATACTTTTCCAAAATAACTGCTGCTTCCCAGCCCGCAGCCATGACTGATTTCTGTAACAGAAGCCTCAGTTTCTGCCAGCATCTGGCAGGCAATCTGCAAACGGTAATTCTGAATATACTGCATAGGTGTCATGTGCAGACACTCCTGGAAAATTCGGAAACACTCCCGTTCGCTTAAGAACACCGAGGCAGCCAATTCCGAAACCGTAATTTTCTCTCCATAATGTTTATGTACATAAACCATCATATCTTTGATCTTGTCATTATTTTTCCGCATTTTTGGAGGCTCTGCAAAAAGCAGCCCTGCCAACTGGAAAATGCGAAGCCAGATTTCGGACAAAAGAGCCCGCAAGTGAACTTCGAAACCGTATTCATTCTCCTGAATCTGAAAAGCCTGACAGATCATTTCCAGGATTTCTTTTTGCTCTGGATTCTCCGGATCTAAAGAGATCATCTCCACCTGTGGCACCGTGATCAGCGGCAGCACATACTGCTTCTCAATCCTGCTGCCAGTTCCGCCGGAAATTAACGCAGAATCAAAAATGTGACAAAGCTGAATATTTTCTGAAGCCGCAGACATTCCCCTTGTGGCATGCAGAACATTGGAATTCAAAAGCCCACCACTTCCAGCCGGAAAAACAATTTTCCCACCCGGAAGATAATATTCCACACCCCCACTTTCCACATAAAACAGCTCCACCGCCCTATGCCAGTGCCATGGAACAAACCGATTCACATAATAATCCAGCTCCGCCCGCGAAGCAATATAAGGAAAATCCGCCAGAAAATCCGGAAGCAGTTCTTCCTGGCTCCCAGCATGAAACTGGATCTGCTTAATTCTTTTCATGGCGAATCTCCCTTCCTGTTATTTTCAAACTTCAGCATTTCAAATCACTCGAACATTTACTCTCCTATGAGCACTTCTTTCCCTTTAAATGCAAAGCCGTAATGATGAATCTCTTCTTTTTCAAAGCCGAGCTCTATAAGCTCCTCATCGTATTTTTTCTCCTCAATCTGCTGCAATGCCGCTTTTACAGTATCCTCCAGATTTTTTTCCTTTTTTTCATTATAGACCTTGAATTCCAAAACCACAGCAGGCAGCCTGCCTGTCTTTTCAGGGCGCGGAATCAGCATAATATCGTAGCGTCCAAAACCACTTTCCCGGTTGGAACGAATCATATAATTCTCCCGTTGTTCCACCATAAGCCCCAATACAAAGCCATGATAAAATCGCTCTGGTGCCAGCTCATCTGAATATTTTTTTCCGGTATCAAAGTAACTGAATGTAGAAAGAGCCACCTCATTCATATAATGATTCATAGCCTCCACATCTCCTTGCATCAATGCCTTGACAAACCCATTATATTCTGACTGGCTTGCACTGAACCATCCTTTAAACATATTGGAAAACATCCCAATTGTTTCCAGATTGGTAATGGAAAGATGATACCATGGATCTAATGTAATTCCACGATGTTCCACTTTTTTCACCTTAAGATACCCACTTGCCAAAAGCAGACTCCAGATTGCATTTTCATCTTTTTCAAGTTGTTCAAATACAATCTGCTCGTCAAAATTAACTGTAATTATTCCTTCATCCAGCAATGTTTCCATCCCTGTTTTTATCTCTGGCGATGCACTTTGAAGCATTTTATTTACAAGACCATTTGAACTGGTAGACGCCCAGTAAGGCCGCAGCTGACCTTCCTTTAAGAAATTTGTAATCGACCATGGATTGTAAATATCCTTATGTTTTCCAAATGTAAAACCATCGTACCATGTCTTTACATTTTCCTTCTGGTCTCCCATTTTAAATATTTCCAGAGACTGAAAAACCTCTTTTTCCGTAAATCCAAAGCAATCTGAATAGCGTTCTGAAGTAGTAGTAATTACTGTCAGATTGTTCAGATCTGAGAATATAGATTCTTTGGAAACACGTGTAATGCCTGTCATAATTGCACGTTCCAGGTGCCTGTTTGTTTTGAATGTAGAATTAAAAAGCCCACGGATAAATGCAGTAAACTCATTCCAATATCCATGAATATATGCCTCCTGCATGGGTGTATCGTACTCATCCAGAAGGATCAAAACCTTCTTTCCATAATAAAGATGCAGATAACAGGAAAGCTCCTGCAGTGCACTTTGTGCTGTTACATTGTCCATATCCGGAGTCACATTTTGAAGCTGCGTTCTCTGCTGTTCCGTTAATTTTGGCGAATCAAACAGTTCTTTATATTGCTGAAAAGTGGTAGAAATAATTCGTTTAATCTTGCTGACTGCATCCTGATAATTTGTCTGTTTCACATCTGCAAAGCTTAGGAAAATTACTGGAAAGCAGCCTTGAATTCTTTGATATTTTTCTTCTTTCCAGATAGATAAGCCCTTAAATAAATCTCCCCGATTGGTATATTTATTTGAAAAAAAGCAGTTAAGCATACTCATATTCAAGGTTTTTCCAAAACGTCTTGGTCTGGTAATTAAAGTAATTTCATCTCCCGCTTCCCACCATTCTTTTATAAAATCGGATTTATCTATAAAAAAATAATTCTCATCTCTAAGTGACGCGAAATCCTGTTTTCCAATACTGATTACCTGCTTCATATCCGCTCACGCTCCCACTCTTTTCAAGCACTTCCAACTTTATACGTCAAATAAAATGTGCCCCATTACATAAGTACTTTAATTATACCATCTCGCCATGCCAATATCTACTGCTTCCATAAAAAACAGATATTCCTCATAATGATACTGAGAAATATCTGTTTTTCAAGTCAATATAGTCTGAGTCATGCCGTCAGCAATATTCTCATATTTTTGCAATATAAAAATCTTCCGCCCCAATATTACCTTTAAATTGCGGTCTGCGCACTTCCTTTCATCATCCTGTAATAACAGGGGATCAGAAGTGCACATGCACCGAACCATGCCAGTGGACTGGCAATACAGACAGCCGTATAACCAAGGATTCCTGCCATTCCAACAGTAGCAATGATTCGCATCACCAGCTCGATCATGCAGGCTGCGAAAGGAGCCCGGCCGTTTTGCATGCTCTGGATGGAAGTGCGGTATACGGCAAGCAGACCAAGAATGAAATAAAATGGTGCCACAATTGTGAGATACATATCGGAATAATGATATATTTCCTGTGTAGGATCAGAAAGAAACATCCGCACGATCGGATGGCGAAGGATGAGAATTCCCACACACATGAACAGGTTAAAAGCTTCTGTCTGAATCAGGCAGGCGCGTACTCCCTGACGGATTCTATCCTTCTTTCCCGCCCCAAAATTCTGCGCCACATAATTGGAAATTGCAGTCATCATAGCATTATTTACAAGGACGGAAAGCTGGTCTGCTTTGGAAGCGGCAGTGTAACCGGCTACTGCTGCCGTTCCAAGAGAATTTACCACAGCCTGCATAGCCAGCTGTCCAATACACATAACCGACATCTGGAAACCCATTGGAAAACCGGTTTTCAAATGAAGGGCTGCTGCATCTTTCAGATCATGAAAATCTTCTCTGTGAAGATGAAGAATCTGAAATTTTTTCATTCCTACAAGCAAAGAAAGTACAGCGGAAAGGAACTGGGAAAGTATGGTAGCCCAGGCTGCTCCTGCCACCCCCATATGCAGTGGAACAATAAATAATATGTCCAGAAAAATGTTCAAAACAGAAGAAAATACCAGGAAATACAGTGGTGTTTTACTGTCTCCAAGAGCCCTCAGCATATTAGAAATCATGTTGTAAAAAACAGTTGCGCCGGTGCCCAGAAGCACTACAAACATATAGTCATAGGCTTCTCCTGAAATGTCCTCAGGAATCTGCATCCAGCTAAGTATCTGATGCGCAAGCAGACAACAGACAAGGGTAAGAACCACCGTAAAGGCAATGCTCAAAAGAGTAGAAACAGCAATGCTTTTTCGCATTCCCTTTTCATCCTTTGCACCACAACGCTGCCCCAGGCAGATACCAAATCCACCGGTAAATCCATTGATAAAACAGAACACAAAGTAGATAATAATGCTGGTAGAACCAACTGCTGCAAGGGAATCTGCTCCCAGCGTTTTTCCCACGATCACCGAATCTGCCAGAGTATAAAAAAGCTGAAACAGGTTTCCCAGAATTACAGGAATAGCAAATTTCAGCAAAGACCAGAACGGACTTCCTGTGGTCAGATCCATTTCTTTTGAACGAGACATCTAAACCTCCCTCTTGCGCTGCACATGTGCTGGCGCTATAATAAAAATATAAACCACTTGGAGAATTGTATATGTCAATGCGAAAAATTCTGGTAGACGATACCAATAGAGAACTTTGCCCTCATGGAACCGAAAGCTTTCCAATGACAGTGAGTCATGATGATCTCTGGGATTTTGAAGGAAAAAGTGTTCCCATTCACTGGCATAATGATCTGGAGATCAGCCTTCCCAGAAAAGGAGAAGCAATCTATCAGATTTATCAAAAAAGCTATCATCTGAATCCAGGAGAAGGTCTTCTCATAAATCGAAATGTGCCTCACAGCTGCCATTCACCGGGCAATCAACCTGCCAGATACAGCACCATTCTGGTCCGCCCGGACTTTATGTACGGAGACTTTGGAAGTGATGTGGAGAAAAACTGTTTCAGACCTTTTCTCCAAAACGCAGCAATTCCATGTGTTCTTTTGTCTCCTGACACGCCTTCGCACCAACAGATCCTGGAAAAGCTTAATCTGATCGAACAGCTTTTTGATCACAAGCCTTACTGTTATGAATTGAAAATCAAAGGACTTCTATGCCAGGTTTTCAGCGATATTCTCTTTGAGAGTCAGAAATATCTCTCCCATTACTCACCTTCCAATCAGCTGGAGCTTGAACGTCTGGAGCAAATGCTGAATTATCTGAATACGCATTTTGATTCTGTAATATCCTTACAGCAGCTTGCAGATCATGTGCATCTGTCCAGAGAGGTATGCTGCCGTCTTTTCAAAAAAATGACAGGCAAAACCATCACTTCCTATCTGGAAGAATACCGGGCAAAAAAGAGCTTCTCCCTGGTACAAAGCGGACAATATTCCATGACTCAGATTGCTGCCATGGCAGGCTTCAGCAATGCCAGCCGTTTTGCCAGCGGATTCCGCAAATATTTCGGCTGCAATCCAGGTGAATACAATTCTCTGAAAAGCCAGGAATAGTGCTAACTCAGTTTAACCTGTGTTGACACTTTCTTTTCAATGCACGCCTATTATATACCTGCCTGTTAAGAAAAGACGATTCTAACATTGTCATTTCTGATACAGTTATTGACATTTTTTTGTAAAAGAAGTATTACAAAGTAATTTCCTGTTCACGCAAAGAAGCCCTCGAACGCCAGTAACATTCGAGGACTTCTTCTTTTATTTTTGTATTCAAAACTTGTTTAATTTTGGGCAAGCAGATTTTCCAGGTCCGTTTCGCTACTTGATTCGGTTAAATTGCTAACAAATTCTTAATTGCTTCCATATACACTTCCACAGCCTCTTCCATCTCAGAAACCAGAATGAATTCATCTGCTCCGTGAATACGGTAATCCACACCCAGTTTTTCCGGACCAAATGCAATGATATTTTTCAGAGATTTGGCATAGGTACCACCGCCAATTACCATTGGTTTGTTCTCCGTGTCGCCTGTCACATCCACATAAGCCTTGTACAGGGCATTTACCAGCGGAGATTCTCTTGGGAAGAACAACGGATTACCGATTTCCCCCACCTCAATACGGCCATTTTCATCTTCCAGATTACCTTCTATACGATTCAGAATATCATCCTTTTTGAAGGTTACAGGTACACGGATGTCGATGGTACAGGAAATCACACCATTCTCTGTTTTTACGATTCCATTGCAGAAGGTCAGCTCACCAAACTCATCGGAAATTTTAAGGCCAACACCGGAACCATCACAGGCTGTTCCAATGTGCTGATTATAAAATTTAACAAAATCGTCTTCGAAGCCTGCTTTTGCAAGACATTCCATGGTAACACCTGCGGCATTGATGCCAAGGGTTGGAGTGCTGGCATGAGCCGGTACACCTTTTGCATAAATGGTGATCTGATTTTCGGCTTCTGTAACTTTATATTCCTGAAGTTTTGTTTCGGAAAGCATCTGTTCCAGTTTCTCCTTAAGACCAGTCTCTGCCGGAATCACAGTGGTACAGTTATCGCATACTGCATTAGAAACAAAACCACCATTCATGGAGATAATTCTGGTATTTTTGGAATATGCCATCATGGACATATAGCCTTTTTCACCATGAATACATGGGAAATTTGCATCAGGTGTAAATCCACAGGATAACTCTTCCTCGACCTCATTATAATGCGCCATACATTTGGAACCGGTCTCCTCATTGCATCCCATGATCAGACGGACTCTTTTATTCAGCTTCACCCCGGAATCCTTAAGAAGCTTCATAGCATAGAGTGCTTCAATTACAGGACCCTTATCATCTGTAGTTCCACGTCCGTACACATGGTCGCCATCTCGTGTCAGCTTAAATGGATCGTAGGTCCAGTCACCGCCTACAGGTACAATATCAAGATGGCCTGCAATACCCACGATTTCCTCGCCTTCTCCCATTTCGACGTAACCACAGTAGTTATCAAGATTTACGGTTTTAAAACCAAGCTCTCTGGCAATTTCAAGCCCGATCCCAAGTGCTTCTGCCGGTCCTTCTCCGAAAGGTTTCCCCTCTGACGGGGTGCCAAGCTGGGAATCAACGGCAACCAGCTTTCCAAGATTTTCAAGCATTTCCTCAGATAATGCATGGATCTGTTCTCTTGTATTCATAGGTGTTATATTTCCTCCAAATTCTATTTTATCTTTGCAGAGCATTTCCACAACTTGTAATGACTCTCCCGGGTAACGTCTTTTCACAGCTGCTCCAACAGCTGCTTCTCCACATTTTCAAAACCGATTCTCTCGATAGTCTCCGCAAAACGTTCTCCCTTTATTCCATTGTCACGGAAGAAAAGAATGGCTTTCTCGATCACATCCAGGGCTTCTTCTTTGGATGTGAATATTTTGCCAAGCTCTTTTCCCATTGACACTTTCTTACCCCAACGGCCACCTATGTATATCTTATAGCCGTAAGCGCCATCCTCAATGGTGTGGAACGGACATTTTCCAACACAGCGGCCGCAGTGCTTGCAGGCTTCTTTATCAATCTGGATCTTTCCATCCACGACCTTTGCCACTTTATTGGGGCAAGCCGCTTCAATGGCGCATTTTTTGCAGCCTTTACAGACTTCTGTGTTCACTTCCGGAATTCTCTGACCGATAATGCCTACATCATTCAAATTTGGCTTCACACAATTGTTTGGACATCCGCCTACTGCAATCTTAAATTTATGTGGCAATGCCACATCTCCGTAGCCCTCATAAAAGCGCTTGTAGATTTCAGCAGAGATTGCGTAAGAATCCAGAAGTCCATACTGACAGGTGGTTCCTTTGCAGGACACTACAGGACGAACCTTTGCCCCTGTTCCACCTGTTACCAGGCCTTCCTTCGCTATAAATTTCTGAAATTCTTCAATCTTATCGTAGGGAATTCCCGGGATTTCCACAGAAAGTCTGGTGGTATACAGAATCTCACCGCAGCCAAATTTTTCTGCAGCGTCTGCCATACAGCGATGCTGTGCTGCAGTTACTTTTCCATTTGTTGTAAGAACTCTTGCTGAAAACAGATCGGTTCCTCTGTTATTCAGAAAGCCCATTCCTTTTACTCTTTTTTCATCTTCCGGACTGATTGTTAATGCTGACATTTTTGATACCTCATTTCCTGTTGCTATTCACTGATAATATTTTCACCTGTGAATTCTATTATAGCACCTGAATTGGTATTTGAAAAACGTTTTTCTCTGTGGTATTCTATAAGCATATAAATAATACAAACTGGAGGGATAATTCCTATGTTAATTTGTGATTATATTGTAGAATCTATTGACGGCGACTACGCTCATCTGCGCAGGACAGATCTTCCCGAAGAAGAACTGAAGCTGGTAGCAAGAGCGCTTCTGCCTTTTGACATTACAGAAGGATGCAGATTACATTATGAAATGATGCAGTATACCATAATTGACTGATATATCCCAAAACAAAGCGGACAAGTCCCCTTCAAATTACATAATAAAAGCCGCCGGCCTTTTAAGCTGGCGACTTTACCTATTAAATATCACTATTTTGCTTTTCTTTTTCTCTTTCCAGCATGCGATATTCTGAAGGCGTCATGCCGCAGGATTTTCGAAAAATCTGAGTAAAATAGGAAGCATCATTATATCCTGTAAAGGTAGCTATATCCGTAATGTCAAAGTCTGTATTTTTCAAAAATTCTATTGCCTTTTTCAGTCGCAGCTCTGTCAGATACTTAGAAAATGTCAATCCTGTTTTATTTTTAAATGTTCTGCTGAGGTGTCCCACACTTACGAAATATTTATGCTCCGCAAGCTCATTTAATGTAATATCATCCGCATAATGATTTTCAAGATATCCTAAAATATTTTCTATCAGAAGTTCATTTTCATTTTCCTCGCTTTTCTCACAGACTTCTTTCAAAATCATAAGCAAATGCTCTTTCAGCTCATCCGCGGTGTGGAATTGATACAGATCGATTTTAAAGTCAAACAGGAAATATCCCCCTTCTCCAGAGGGCACCTGACATCCGTTGTAATAGTTTTTTCTGAGAACAGAAAAAAGCTGTATGACCGCATTATAAAGGCTGTAAATGTTTGCATGCTCTCTTATACATTTGGCAAATAATTTGTCTATAATTTTTTCCGCCTCATGAATGCGCCCGAATTCTATGAACCTGCTGAATATTTCCAAAGTTTCTTTTTCCAGTAAATCCGTGATTTCCAGCTCTTCTTTCCAGAAAAACAGGTTTTCATTTATTAAAATACGGTTATTAATTGCGTAAATACACTCTCTGTACGCCTTTTCAATTTCCACTCTTCCTTTGTGAATACCACTAATTCCAAACCAGGAATTATTGTCTATACTATTTTTTAACTGTAAAAAATCAGCTTCTCCAATGCATGTTTTGAAATCCATTTTCTCATTGCAAAAAAATAGTAAGATGCATTCCCCTTTATTTTTAAAATACCAGCTTTGTATGTCGGCAGAATTTCTGTTATTTTGCAAATATTTATTTAGTTTCAGATATCCTGAATGTGAAACTTCTCCCTTCACCATAAAGAACCAGGAATGAGCATCCCAAAGATCCGCTGGCATCAGATCGTCAAATAATTTTTTATTCTGTATCAATTGTGCAAAATCCAGATTCTCAACAGCACCCTTTAATTTATTTATATTTTCCAGATTCTCAGACTGTGCTTTTTCGGCAAGAATATCCTTTATACATTTAAGCAATTCTGATTCATTGATTGGTTTTGTCAAATAATCCTTTACATGATAGCGCAACGCATTTCTTGCATATTGAAAATCTTCATATCCGGTTTCTATCACTACTGAGCATTTTGGCGCATGTTCCTGCACATATTTTGCCAGTTCCAGACCATCCATATTAGGCATCTTGATATCCGTAATGATAATATCTGCTTCATTCTCCTGAAGAAATTTTATCACTTCTTCTCCATCTTCAAAATCTCCATTCACCGAAATCGGCAGTTCTGATTTTTCAAGCATCATAACAAGCGCTTTTCTCGCATAATATTCGTCATCTGCAACTAAAATTTTAAAATTCATTTTCATACCTCTTTCCCCAATACCGGAAAACAGACTTTCACACAAGTGTATTCTCCCTGATTACTTTCAACCGAAATTCCAAATTCTTCCCCATAATAATTTTTAATCCTCTGATGCACATTTATAAGCCCAATTCCTGATGAATTATGATTCACTCCCTGCTGCAAGTCCTTTTTAAGCTCCTGGCGTAACCTCTGCAGCGTTTCATCGCTTATTCCATTCCCATTATCGCAAATGCTGATCTCCGCTATATGATCGGAAGTGATTTTTCCTGTCACTTCTATCCGGCCTCTTTTTTTGCATGGAATAACACCATGTTCCATTGCATTTTCCATTAATGGCTGTAATATAAACTTTAACATTTCACAGGTCAGCATTTCCTCTTCCACATTATAAATCACATCAAATTTTCCCGGAAAACGGATGGACTGTATTTTTACGTAGCACTGAAGATTCTCAAGCTCTTTTTTCAGCTGTACGATATTTCCCCCTTTTACGTTATAATGGAAAATATGGGACAGGCATTCTGAAATTTCCGATATTTCATCAACCCCATTTAGTTTTGCCAACGCACTGACAATGTTTAATGTATTATATAAAAAATGAGGATTGATCTGATATTGCAGCATTTGAAGTTCTGTTTTTTTCTGGCTTATTTCGTTCTTGTATGCCAGAATAATATTTTCTTCAATACGGGATACAAGATCGTTATAGCCACTTACCATTGTGGAAATTTCCCTTGGTACGTCCTCTTCCAATTGAATATGCTGAGGTTTTTGTTTTTTATGTAAGGTTACCTGATTTAAGGCATCGGAAAATTCAGAAATAGGCTTTGTAATGCGACTGATCAGCTGTATTCCCCCAATCAGTAAAAAAACAAAGATCAGTAAAACCCAGAAGCTATAAAACAAAATATTCTTTAGACTATTGAACACAAAACTTTTTTGCTGCATGCATTGAACCAGATACCAGTCCAGATCATCGATTTTAATAACATATGCGTTCCAGACAGAACCATCCGCTTCCAATATTCCCTGATGATCTGAGCTTTCATAAATTTCTTTCACATCCTCAAGAAGAAAATTGTTTTCTTTTTCAGAAGAATAAATAACCCCGTTTCTATTAAAAAGACAGCATTCAATTTCATCATTTGAAAACACCGAAAAACTTCTTTTGATTTCTTCAAAGTCCAAATCAATATAAATAGTAGCAAGCTTTTCGTCAGATTCCACCGGATACATAGCATATGCGATTGTCAGCAATTTATAGGGAAGCATGTTTATTTCGCCTTCATATACGTCTGTAATGTATTCTTCGCTTTTATGACTGACCTTTGAATAGACAATGTGTTTTTGCGCCTGCTCAACCTGTGTCAACGAATCTTCTACAAAATTACCATAAATATTTCCATTTTCGGTTAAAATCGTAGCGCGTAAAATATAAGGATTAATTCCACAGATATCTTCCAGAATACCATTTACATATTCCTTGGACGAAAGCTGCTTTTTTAAAGATTGTTTTTCATAATCATTTCGAAGATCTGACATGATATTTTTATCTATTAAGGGTAAGTATTTCAAGTAATCCAGATTCTTTGTTATGGTCTCAATCTCCATCTCCCACTGACTGTTCATTCTGTGCAAATAAGACCAGTTGTTTTTTTCAGCCTCTTTTACATCAATAAAAAAGGAAGCACAAATTACTACTAAAGAAAACAGGAAACTGCATGCTAATCCAATAAAAAGCTGCCACCACACAGGCAATCTCGCAATCCTTTTCAAAATCAGTCTCCTTTCTGCAGAATTAATAGATCATTCAATTCTTTCAAGAATGATTCCTCCGTGACCTTTTGATTCGAGCTGATTAATTTCTGAAACAAAGTATTTATCTCATCTGATTTATCACTTTCGTATGCAAATTCTTCCAGAAAAAAATCACCTTTACTGATGCTATCCGTAAACGCATTTGCATAATGATCTGTTACGTCTACAGATTTTATACAGGAATATGCCCCTGCTTTGTCTGCATAATATTCACTGACATTCTTGGAAACCACATAATCCAGAAACTGTTCAGCTGCTTCTAAATGCTTACAGGAAGCGGACACCCCCAATACTGCATCTATTTTTACAACAACCTTTTCGCCGCCTTTTTTATCTGTAGGAAATGGCATAAATAATAAATCTATATCCGGATTTATCTTTTTTATTATAGGATATGCCCAGTTTCCCTGAATAAACATATATGCTTCCCCATTTGCAAATTTTTTTACAGCTTCATCATATCCTGTATTTATGGTCTGTTTCTGCCCATATTTTCTTATTTCTATAAATTTTCTGGTAGAATCAAGTGCGATAGAATCTTCATTTATAACCCTATCACCATTCAGCACTTTCTGAATTAAATCATCCTGACTTCCCCGGGAGGACATATCAATTGCATCCCATCCCTGATGAGTCGTCCAGCCATCCTTATCTGCAAAAATAATGGGAAGCTTTCCTGCTTTTTTTATCTGCTCCATTGTATCAATAAGTTCTGCATATGTAGAAGGAATCTGGTATCCGTTCTCTTCCAGCATCCTTTTGTTATAAAATATCCCTCTGTAATTCACAGACAATGGAAGTACATAAGTTCTATTAAGAATTTTAAATTTTTCCAGGAAATGTTCATTTACACAATGGGTTGCAGAAAAATCATCTAAAGCCTGCAAATATCCGCCTTTTACATATTTTTCCACATCATCCTTCTGCGTTCCGATAAATTCAACAATATCCGGAAATTCCCCCTGAACGGCACGTATTTGTAACTCCTGATCAGGATTTGGTACCTCCATATGTTCTACATGTATCTCATCCTGTGATTCATTAAAATCCGCAATGATTTTTTCAAAAATATGTCTTGTTTCTCTTTTAGAGGTAAGAAAAAACAAGGTTTCCTTTTCTTTTTTTTCACTGTGCGTTTGCGGCTTTTTATTTTCTATTTTGAAATTTAGAAGACAACACCCTGCAATGCCACAGACAATGATCAATAAAAATATCTTCAGATTTTTTTTCATGTTATAGGTACACTCTCTTCTTTGAATTTCTTATAACTATAGCTTTTCTTATAAAACATACTACAACCAATCAAATTGTTTTTCAATCGGATTTCCCAAACAATCAAAAAAGTAATAGTGACTGATTCAAAAACTTATAGCGCTGACAGATCTGTTTTTTTATAATAAGGTCACTTGATTCGAAGGAGGAATTAAAAAATGAAGAAAAAAATTTTAACTATTCTTTTAAGCAGTGTTATGATTTTCTCTATGGGAATTTCAACAGTTTCTGCTGCAGCAGCTGATGACACAGTAGCCACAGAAAGTACTGTAGTCAGCAGAACAGATGGCGTTACAGATACCACATCTGGAAAAGTTCGTGGTTTTATTGACAACGGAATTTACACCTTCCGCGGAATTCCTTATGCAAAAGCTGACAGATTTGAAATGCCAGAGGCTCCTGACAGCTGGGACGGCATCCGCAATTGCCTTGTCTATGGTTCAACAGCTCCTATTACAAAGATGACCGATCCGGATGGTGGAGATTTCATCATTCCTCATCGTTACTGGGCTCAGAGCGAGAATTGCCAGAATCTAAATGTCTGGACACCGGATCTGGACACCAATGCAAAAAAACCGGTTATGGTATGGTTCCATGGTGGTGGCTACTACAACGGCTCCTCTATTGAAGGCGTTGCATATGATGGAAAGAATCTCAGCGACTATGGTGATGTAGTTGTGGTAACTGTAAACCATCGTTTAAATGTACTGGGTTACATGGATCTTTCCGATTATGGCGAGGATTATCAGTACTCCGGTAACTGCGGCACAGCAGATTTAGTTGCATCCTTAAAGTGGGTAAAAGAAAATATTGCTAATTTCGGCGGTGATCCTGACAACGTAACTATTTTCGGACAGTCCGGTGGCGGCGGTAAGGTTCTCAACATGTTTGCAACCTCTGAAGCAGAAGGATTATTCAATCAGGCAGTTGTACAGAGTGGCGGTGAAAGTCATATTGACCAGGATACTGCAAAAAAAGTAACTGCAAAAACTCTTGAAATTTTAGGAATTTCAGATAACGAGGTTGAACAGTTAAAAGAGGTTCCATATGATACTCTTGATGCTGCTGCAACTGAAGCACAGAAACAGGTAGGCGAGGAACTGGGAACTTCTGTAGGCTGGAGTCCTGTTCTTGATGAAGATTATCTTCAGACTAATTTCCTGGATTGGACAAATGATGTTCCAGTTATGGTAGGTTCTGTATTTGGAGAATTCAATTGCTGGACTGCTCTGGATCCGAATGAACCTAACAAGAATTCCTGGACTGAAGAAGAAGTAGACGAAAAATTAACTGAAAAATATGGTGATAAAGCTGAATCTGTAAAAGAAGCATTCCTGAAAGCTTATCCAGAAAAGAGTGCTTGTGATGCTTATTACGTATCCAATCGTACAGGTAACTTCAAAACACTGTCAAAGAGACTGGAGTCCGGAGATAATAAAAACTATAATTATCTTGTATCCTATGAATCTCCAATTGACGGTGGTGTAAACTTATGGCACTGTGGAGAGATTCCATTTGTATTCCACAATGTAGATCTGGTATCTGACTGCTATGGCGGAAGCCAGGATGCTTATGATCTGCAGGATGTAATGGCAAGTGCATGGGTAAACTTTGCACGTACCGGAGATCCAAATGGAGATAATGTACCTGCATGGAGCACCTATACAGATGATAACAAGTCTACTATGGTATTCGATACCACAAGTGGCGAAAGAGTTGATTATGATGCTGAATTACAGGAACTGATCAGCCAGTAAATTTAAATAAGTCCTCTAAAGAATAATTCAATACAATAAATCCTCTTGAATTGATGGGTACTTAATAGTCCTGTCATTTCAAGAGGATTTTTCATTATATAGAAAGTTCCGCGTTAATCGTATCTTCACTGGCTGCCATCGCCTGCAGTGTCATGGTCAGCAGTTTTTCCAGTTCCCATCCAAGCTGCTGCGCACCGCGCTCAATTACTTCCCGGGAGCATCCTGCTGCGAAGCCTTTGCTCTTGTACTTTTTCTTCAGGGATTTCAGTTCCATATCCTTGGTGCTCTTGGACGGACGCATTAAAGCTGCTGCCCAGATCAATCCGGTAAGTTCGTCTGCTGCAAAGAGCACCTTTTCCATCTCCTGTTCCGGTGCTACATCAATCGTTACACCGCAGCCTACGGTTATTCCATATCCGTGAGATACCACACTGTGGATCACATCCTCGCCTACACCTGCCTCGCGAAGCATTTCCGGTGCTTTCAGGCAATGCTCTTCCGGATAAAGCTCGAAATCAATGTCGTGAAGAAGTCCTACGATTCCCCAGTATTCAGCATCCTCTCCATATCCCAGTTCGTTTGCATACCATTTCATGACCGCTTCCACAGTCAGTGCATGCTGGATATGAAATGGATCCTTGTTGTATTTTTTTAATAATGTAAAAGCCTCGTCTCTTGTGATTGTTTCCATTGCTGTCACTCCTCGTATGTCTGTATCTGAACTTGATTTCCGGATTTTCCCCAATCATCCTCACTCATGAACACGCTGTAAGGTCGTGCTCCTGATTTTTCTTTATTGTCAAGCGGATATTCCAGGTCTGCTTCGCTACGTAGCTCTACACCGAATAACTGCTCCGCAGTTTATTCGGTTAAAATCTCATCTTTCTTCGCAAGCAGTGCCTCGCATGCTGCACACGCCGGACAATCACAATATTTTTCTCCTGCGGCTTTGCGCTCTTTTGCGTGAAGCAAAACATTTTTTACACCATCTGCACCAAAAACCTTAGCTCCCATATCAGACTCAGCAAAGGAAATTAATCCCTCGATAGGCATAATATCCGCTTCCATCTCTGCAACGTACGCTTTGGCCGCATCTGCTTCTTTTTCCGTTCCAACAGAATCCAGATAATTTTGCGCTGCGTCTTTGATTTCTTTACAAGCGGATGGTGCTGCTAATAAATCCCCGGTTAATTCACGAATTGTTTTTTCCATAATAAAACTCCCTTTCTGAAGTGTGTTCTTTCTATACTACTCTGTTTACCACATAAGCATGTTCATGATTTGGAATAAAAGAAAAACCTTGCAAATACTATACATCGTTCTTTATTTATATACAACCATTTTGAGGAAAGTGACAATTTTAATTCCCTGATAACAATTTTTCCCAGGGTTCATATCCTTTCATATAAGTAAACTCTTCCGCGTTTCTGAAGCCTTCCAGCAATTCTTTTTTCATTTCTTCCGTATATGGATTTTCGACTTTCCGGAATTTCATATGCTTGTATAATTGGGATTTTTGAAAATCACCTAGGGTATCCACATTGTTCAGCAATTGCTTTGCAACCTGGAAAGTGCCCTCCACATTGTTCTCGGCGGTCACAACATTCAACATTGCTGCACATTCATTGTATTTTCCCATATCAAAGCCTGAAGCTAATGTACACATTTTCTCTGCCAGAAACCTTGCGTATCCATGGTCTTTTTCCTCAAGAGCCTTAGTGATCATGATTCCAAAAGCCATATTTAAAGTGGTATACTCTGAAAAAACAGCCTTTTCCAGCATCTCAAATGCCTCTTCTGTTTTCCCCTGCTCCATATATAATTGTCCCTGCTTCACCTTTTTCATGGGATCATAATCGGAAAAATAGTTTAAATATTTTTCTGCCATTTCATAATTCTTTTTCCGCAAATAGAAGCCGAACAGGGAATCAGCTGCATGGTGCTGGATTTTTTCATCTTTATCACCGAGCGCCATTTCGTACCAGGAATTAATCTGCTCATCGTACCTGTCAGGATTCTCGCACATGCCAATGATCCTGCGCGAATCAAGCATTACTGCCAGCTGCCAGATCAGCAGATTGCAGTTTGGATATTCTTTTATAGTATTTACAGCCCACTGATAGGTCTTCTCAAAGCCTTCCTCAGAAAACATTTTGTCCATTTTGTGGATCAGCTCTTCGATTTCAAGGTCAGTCAGATTTTCGCGAAAAGACAACAGGGTATCAAGGGAAATATGCAGTAGTCTTGCAATAGGAGCTAACAATTCAATATCAGGATTGGAGTTCCCATTTTCCCACTTATTCACCGCCGGAGTGGTTACTCCCAGACGATTTGCCATTTCTTCCTGCGTGTAACCTAATTCTTTTCTATATTTTTTAATCACATTTCCAATATTCATCATATTTTTCTCCTGATTGAAACTCCAAAAGCTTTTGTGATTAAAGCATAGCAGAATTAACAGATGAGCACAATTGAATTGTTGTTAAGTACGTTTCATATTTTTTAACTGTTAGGAAAGTTAAAAATCCATTTACAAATTTTATCAGAAGAGGCAGGTAAATAACTTTTCTCGACACTCTTTTTTAGCTTTGCAATATGCTTATTACGAACATCTTTCCCATATTTTGCATATCCTAACAGCAGAAGTCAAAAAAGGAGTCGCTGTATGAAGAATAAAAAATGGATTTCACTGGCAGCAGCTGTGATTCTTACAGTAACTGCACTGCCAGCCACAGTCTTTGCTGCAAAGGATGGCGAATCAAAAGAGGAGCTTACAAAAGTTACCTTAAACGAAGTGGCCCATTCAATTTTCTATGCGCCGCAGTATGTAGCGATTGAAGAAGGATATTTCGCAGAGGAAGGGCTGGATCTGACACTTGTCACAGGCTTTGGGGCAGATAAGACCATGACTGCTGTTATTTCCGGGGAAGCTGATATTGGGTTTATGGGGGCCGAGGCGTCTATCTATGCTTATCAGGAAGGTGCCACTGATCCGGTTGTGAATTTCGCACAGCTCACCCAGAGGGCTGGAAACTTCCTTGTGGCAAGAGAAGAAATGCCGGATTTCACATGGGATGATCTGAGAGATAAGAGAGTTCTTGGCGGTCGTAAGGGTGGCGTACATATATCAATGTAAACTATGAGACGATTGTGATTTTGTGTAATTGGGTGGATGGGTTGAATAGTACGAAGAAATCGCAGAAAATAGAATAGCTTTAAATATAAGTGGAAATATTTTTGCTAATATCTCCACTTATATTTTGCGAAATTTTGTTATCTCTTTCCAGTTACTCGGAAATCCCATATATTCAAAAAGATCATTCAACTTCAAATTTGAATTCTGCTTTTCATATCGGTCAAAAATATGCAATAATTGCTTTTTAAACAGTAAAAAATCGGTCTTTGGAAGTAGATAACGAAAAGTAATGACTACACTAAACAAGTCATTTTTTCCATATATGTATTTTGAACCGTTTTTAGAAATGCTTAATTTTTCATGTAACAATGTATCTGGAATATCAATATATGTGTGATAGGA
>NZ_CAKRNY010000028.1 GCF_934371575.1 uncultured Blautia sp.
CAGAAAAATAATTACGGATATTACAGAATGTGGGATATTAACAAAGATGGATTAAAGGAACTGATCGTGACATCTGTGTATCCGACTGGCGGGATTGGAGCAATGCAGGGAGATGTATATACCTATAGAAAAGGAAAAGTACAGTATGCCGGCAGAGTTGGACATCCTTCTCATGGGATACTATATAATACTTCAAGTGGAAGGATTCATTCCTGCAGAGGCGGCGGAGGCGGTATTGAGTATTGGTATTATACATTAACCAAAAGTGGAAAGATAAAGCAGATCATGTGTGGAGCATATGTGAATGGAATAAAAAATGGAAATACTCAATATAAATGTCTGTATAACGGAAAAAGAATTTCATTTAACAAATTTATGCAGATAACAAGAAAGTGGACACGTCAGACGAGGACCCTTCAGTTTTACAGAAATACTGCGTATAACAGAAAGTATAATTTGAAAATGTAGTGATATCAAAAAGGTTTTACAGAAAGAAATGAACAGATCAGGCTACAATCTGTAAAAGAAAGGTGGAAATGGAGTATGAAGAGTTGGAAAAAAATTGTGACACTTATAACAACAGTTGGAATGCTGATTGCGCCTGTTAATGTGAATGCACAAAACAATTCAGATGTTTCTGCATCAAACCTGCAGGATCTGACGGTGACTGGATCTACGGATGAAGAAAACCTACAGGAGGCGGGCGGTTATACAATTGCCGGAAATGGCACCAATGGTATTTATATTAACCTTCAGTCACAGCATTATGCAGATTATGCTGCAACTTATCCGTATGCGTATACCACTGTGGGCTGTGCATGGTTCGCTGCGGCGCGGGCAAGTGAAATTACTGGAAAATGGATTATAAATTATGACGGACAGACCTGGTGGAATTCCGGATATGCAAATTCAGGATTTTCCAGAGGAAAAACAATTCAGGCAAAGGCTTTGGCTTGTTATAGTGGACATGTGGCAGTGATAGAAAGTGTGAACGGAAACAATGTTACCATTAGTGAAGGTGGTCATACATATTATCCGAATAATGGATATTGTGTTATAAGGAATACAACCGTTTCAGCTGTTGAGTCTGGAGGTTTTCTGGGATATGTATATTTAACTCCTGGAAGTTCGTCCGCAGGTCCTTCCTGGTCTGAATGGTGTGATAATGTTACTGAGACGAATGCATGTATTTATGGAAAAATTGATGTTGGTTCAAGAGTACAGTTTACGAAAGCTGGTGTGACACTCACAGATGCGGGACACTTAAATGATATCATTAATCAGACTGTAGAGAATACATCAGTAAATTACAGCTATATGCAGATAAGTTATAATGTGCAGGCAGAGCTTGGCGTTACGCTTTTACCAGGACATACATATGCCTATCAGATGTTTGCTGATTATGGAGGAAAAAGATACTTTGGTAATGTGAAAACTTTTACAACTGCAGGTGCTACACAGCATCAATGGAGTGGCTGGACGGTTGTCAGAAATGCAACTACAGCTATAGAAGGTGAAAAACAGCGCTCCTGTGTTCATTGTAAACAAGTGGAGAAACAGAGTATTCCGAAACTTCGTCCGGCAGCCACACCGAAACCTGTGATTACACCGAAACCGGTAACTACGCCGAAACCGGTAACCACACCAAAACCGGTAACTACACCGAAACCGGTAACTACACCGAAACCGGTGACTACACCAAAGCCAGCGGTAACACCTAAACCTTCTGCTGCATCATCAACAGCGTTTACGATAAAGCGTGGTAAAACAGCGAACGTAAAGGCAAGTGCATCGTGGAAAAATAAAAAGTATTCTTCATCTAATAGGAAAGTAGCAACTGTTGATAAAAAGGGTAAGGTAAAAGCAGTTGGTTCAGGTATTGCAAAGATTACTGTAAAATCAGGAACGAAAAAAATTGTGTATACGATCACTGTTCCAGGCACAACTGCAATAAAAAATATTAAGTCTTCTTATAGTGTGAAAAAGGGAAAGAAGCTTACATTAAAACCAAGGCTCAGCTATGTGGCAACAGCAGAAAAAATCACATATAAATCTTCGAAAAAAAGTGTTGCAACTGTAAGCAAAAGCGGTGTAGTAACAGGAAAAAAGAAAGGTTCAGCTACAATTATAATTACTTCTGGTAAAATTACTAAAAAATGTAAGGTAACAGTCAAATAGAAAACAGATAAGAAAGAGAATCCCTGGATTTAAAGTCCTTGGATTCTCTTTCTTGCTGTCTGTAAAATTTACTGATAAAAACTTTTCACAAATTTCAAAAACTGCTTCACATGTGGTTTCAGAATCCGATTTTTACTATAGACAATGTAAAAAGTCCGGGTGGCAGATTCGTGGTTCAAAGGGAACATAAGAATCTGGTGGGTGTCAGCCAGATCCCTGGCAGAGCAGGCTGAGAGAATAGAAATACCAAGACCTCCTGCTACAGATTTGCGGATGGCTTCCAGGTCGTTCATACGGGCTACAATGCGAAGGGAAGAGGCTGGAATATTTCGTTTTTCCAGATAACGGTCAATTTCTTTCTTGGTGCCGGAACCGGTTTCGCGCATAATAAATGGTTCTCCAAGAAAATCTGAGAAATCAAGGGCACCGGAATCTGTTTTTTGCTGGTATTGCAGATAATGCTCATTGACTGGGGTGGCAATTATAAGTTTATCTTTGCAAAAAGGAATAAAACAGCAGTCCGGTTCATCAAAGGTATTTCCCACCAATGCCAGATCCACGCTGCCATCCAGCACTCTTGCCACAGCGCCGAGACTGTCGGATTGCCAGGAATGGAAGTATACATCCGGTATCTGGCTGGTAAATGCACTGAGAATGTCTGGCAGAAGATAAGATGAGGGGATTGTGGAAACGGCCAGGTCAATGATCTTTTTATTTTGTCCGGTAAATTCTTCTATAATGTTGCTGCGCATGTTCAGCATATTGGAGGCGCAGTCATAAAGCTGAAGACCACGCTGGGTGATGGTCAGCTTCTTGGTGGTACGAATCAGCAGTCGCGAATTCAGCTCCTGCTCCAGGGAATTGATGTGGGCACTGATGGTGGGCTGAGTCAGGTTTAGCTGGCGGGCAGCTTCGGAGAAGCTTTTATTTTCTACTACAGCGACAAAGGCTTCTAATTGTTTGAATTCCATAGGCATTTTTCAGTATGAAATACTGGTTCCTTTCACGTTATCATAAATCCAGGATCTTCTTTAATCCATGAATGGCAAAATCCAGCTCTTCTTTCGTATTTTCCGGTCCGAAGGAGAAACGGATGGTTCCTGCCGGGTAAGTTCCCAGTGTTTTATGGGCGTTAGGAGCGCAGTGCAGACCAACTCTGGTCATAATGCCATACTCGCTGTCCAGCTGCCATGCAACCTGAGACATGTCGATTTCCGGTGTTTGGATGGAGACAACCGCGGTCCGGTCTTTTAGAGATTTTTTTCCAATAATACGGAGATGTTTGCCTGTATCATCCAGTGCCTGCAGCTGCTCCAGAAAGCAACCTGTAAGGGATAGCTCTTTTTCATAGAGTGATTGCATATGAGGAGAAAATGAATTTTCACCAGTGAACGAATCTGTACTTTTCAGGAATAACAGTGCCTTATGCAGCCCATAAATTCCCGGTAGGTTGGGCGTTCCGGATTCAAAACGGTCTGGCAGGAAATCCGGGATTTCTTCTGTGTGAGATACGCTTCCTGTTCCTCCGGAAATCAGAGGTTCTATTTGCCCTGCCAGTTCCTGGGATATAAGGAAGCCTCCTGTTCCCTGGGGACCGCGAAGCCCTTTGTGCCCGGTGAATGCAAGGGCGTCAATGTGCATTTTCTTCATATCGATTGGTACAATTCCAGCTGTCTGTGCAGAATCTACAATGAAATAAAGATGATACCGCTGGCAGATTTCGCCTAATTCAGTAAGTGGCATGACAGTTCCGCACACATTGGATGCATGCAGTGTGACGATTGCTTTTGTCTCAGGCTTAATAAGGGAATCCACCTGTTCCAGAATCATGGAACCGTCTTCTTGGCAGGGAATCCGGTCAAAGGAAACGCCGTGGGCGGCTAACTGCACAACAGGCCGCATGACAGCATTATGCTCCATGGAAGAAACCAGAATGTGATCGTCTGGTTTTAGAAGTCCTTTTAAGATAAAATTCAGGCTGGTAGTGATATTTGGTGTAAAAATCACATTTTTGCATTTGGGAAAGTGGAAAAGCTCAGCTAGCAGCTGTCTGGTTTCGTAGAGTATTTCTTCAGCTGAATAAGCGCTGGAATAGCAGCCGCGGTTTACATTGGCTCCGTTCATGGTCATATAATCCATCATGGCCTGGGCAGCACCTGGAGCCTTTGGAAAAGAAGTGCTAGCCTGATCAAGGTAAATTCGATCCATAAGAAGAGAATCCTTTCTACATGTTTATAAGTTGTATCATATCATAATTTATCGAAAATATCTATAAATACTAAAAATAATCCCACATAATCAATTAGAGTTATCTGACAAAAAATGATAAAATAGAGGAAAGATTTGACAGTTATCTAAGGAGGAAAAGAGTTATGAAAGAAACATTGTCAAAGAAAGAGACACCGGTGATCATTGGCGCAGGTGTCATTATCGGAATCATTGCAGTAGCACTGGTGTATTTTGGAAATCCTGCAAACATGGGCTTTTGTATCGCCTGTTTCCTGCGTGATACTACAGGTGCACTTGGATTCCACAGCGCAGCAGCGGTACAGTATATACGTCCGGAAATCGTAGGCCTGGTACTTGGCTCCTGCATTCTGGCCCTTGCAACTAAGGAATTCAAGCCAAGAGGCGGCTCTGCCCCAGTTACCCGTTTCGTGATCGGAATGTTCGTCATGATCGGCTGCCTGATGTTCCTTGGCTGTCCGTTCCGTATGATCCTTCGTCTGGCAGGCGGTGATTTCAACGCCATTTTCGGATTGATCGGGTTTATAGCAGGAATTCTTGCCGGTGTATTTTTCCTGAAAAAAGGCTACACCCTGAAACGCTCTTATAAAATGCAGCCAGTTGAAGGCGGTATTTTCCCAGTAGTAGAAATCGGAATTCTTGTGCTTCTTATTGCAGCCCCGGCATTTATCCATTTCACAGAAGCTGACGGAGGTCCTGGTGCAAAACATGCTGCAATCGCCATCTCCCTGATTGCAGGACTTCTGGTAGGAGCTATGGCACAGAGAACCCGTCTTTGCATGGTTGGCGGAATCCGTGACGTAGTTCTTTTCGGAGAGTGGAAGCTGCTGCTTGGATTTATTGCAATTCTGGTAAGTGCACTTATTGGAAATATGGTCCTTGGATATTTCAATCCTGGATTTGCAGGTCAGCCGGTGGCACATACAGACGGTCTTTGGAATGCACTTGGAATGGCTCTGGCAGGATTTGGATGTGTCCTTCTTGGAGGCTGCCCGCTTCGTCAGCTGGTACTGGCAGGAGAGGGAAATACAGACTCTGCAATTACCGTATTTGGTCTGATGGCAGGTGCAGCTGTGGCACATAACTTTGGCCTTGCTTCTTCTGGAGAGGGACCTACTGCAAATGGAAAAATTGCTGTTGTTATTGGATTTGTTGTGCTGATCGTGATTGCCATGGTGAACTCCATGAGAAAGAGCGAAGCGTGAACAGAATAAGAAATGTGAAAGGAGATCTGCCTTTATGAAAACAATCGATGCAAGAGGACTTTCCTGTCCGGAACCGGTGATCCGCACAAAGAATGCACTGGCATCCGGTGAAAAAGAGTATACTGTGATGGTCGATAATGTAACTGCAAAAGAAAATGTGTCCCGATTTGCAATGCATCAGGGATATCAGGTATCCGTAAAAGAAGACGGTGAAGATTTTATCCTCACTCTGGAGAAATAATGGGAGACTATATAGCTACATTTTTTTCCCACTTTGGGGCAATGGCGTTTAAGAAAAAATGTGATAAAGAAGGTTTTTCGGCAGTGATCATGCCAGTGCCAAGAAATTTAAGTTCATCCTGCGGAACCTGTGTGAAATTTACAGGTTCTGAAGAAAAAGCAAAAAGCTGGTATTCTGATGAGTTGGAACAGCTGGTAAAAATAACTGAAAGCGGAGAGTTTCAGGTTATCTGGCATAGCTGAAATGGAAAAGAGAATCGATATTATCGGTTCTTTTTTTCATTGTATGATGTTTCTGGTTTTGCTAAAATGAAAGCATTAAAAACAGAGGAAATGTGAGAAAATGGTTTTGGAGGTGCACGGATGAAAGCAGAGAAGTCCAATTATGAGCAGGTGATCGAGAACTGGCGGAAAAAATTTCTGGAGATGGATCAGGAGACACTGATTCGGAAATTCGATTTAGAGGCAGATGAAGAGGCCTTATATATTACTTATTTTTCCAGAAAACTGCGGATTGACAGAAAGAATGGAGTGATCACCGATCAGGGAGCGCGTCCCGGATTTGATACGGTGATGAATATTTATAATACCTTTTATTATGCTGCAGAGCATCCGGTAGCATCCGGGAATCTGGTGGCATTCCGGCAGGTGAAGCGTGTTTATCCATTTGAGGCGGCGTACCGGAGAACTATTATTTCCAGGCTTCAGGAGATTTTTTCAGGGAAAACTGCTGAATTGAAAATGGCCTGTGAGTCTCTGGGAGGGATACCCTTACCACAGGGAGATGTAGGTTATATGCTTCCTGTATTTCCGTTTCTTAACATAGCAGTGCTGTTCTGGGACAAGGACGAGGAATTTGAGGCTCAGGCGAATATGCTCTTTGATTCAGAGATTACAGAGTTTATGCATGAAGAGAATGTGGTATGTGTGGCAGCGGATGCAGTGTATTATCTGACACAGGCGGCAGGATTGCAGCCTGAAAAAATATATGTGGAGTAATGGAAGCAAAAGGAATGCTGAAAAGGATCCAGCCCTACAATTTGTAAACAGTAGCCAAAGTATTAGTCAGGGTTGTATTTATCGGTGTAAAGTGCTACAATGAGAGAGCCTGGGAGGCAAAACTTGCTTCCCAGGCTCTTTATGCGAAAAGTCTGAAGATATCTCTGAGAATTCGGGTGAAATCTCCCTCAAAGTGGGGCGTGCAGATTGCAGGAATGATTTTCAAACAGACTTCAGGAGAAGAAATTCAGGCAGAAGAAACCGGAGGGAATCTTTCATGAAGAAAGAGAGCTTTAAGCGGGGAATTACAGATGGTATCCCGATTGCCCTGGGATATCTGGCAGTTTCCTTTACGTTTGGTATGATGGCAGTACAGGGCGGTCTGACAATCTGGCAGGCCGTACTTATTTCTCTGACAAATCTTACGTCAGCAGGACAGTTTGCCGGTCTTGATATTATTATAGCAGGAGGATCCTTATGGGAAATGGCTTTGACACAGCTGATCATTAATCTGAGATACTGTCTGATGTCTTTTTCTCTTTCCCAGAAGCTGCGGCGTGATGAGCCGTGGGGACACCGTTATGCAGTGGCATTTGGTGTGACGGATGAGATTTTTGGCGTCAGTGCAGGTAAGCCTGGGAAAGTCAGTGCCTTCTATAATTATGGTGTAATGAGTGTGGCAATCCCGGGATGGACTGTGGGAACTTTGCTTGGTGCTATTTCAGGAAGTATTCTTCCGGAGTTTATTATGAGTGCATTTGGTGTTGCCATTTATGGAATGTTTCTGGCAATTATTATTCCTCCATCAAAGAAAAACAAAGCAATATTTTTTGTTGTTCTGGGGTCAATGGTGCTGAGTGCAGTGTTCGCCTGGGTTCCGGGTTTGTCAAAGGTATCCTCCGGATTTGCAATCATTATAACAACAATTGTTGCAGCAGGTCTGGCAGCATGGCTTTGCCCGGTTGGAGAAGAAAATGTCAAGGAGGAAGTCTATGAAGCCTGATATTTATATCTACATTCTGGTTATGGCGGGGGTTACATATCTGATCCGTATGCTGCCTTTGACACTGGCAAAGAAGGAGATTACAAATCCTTTCGTAAAATCTTTCTTATATTATGTACCATATGCCTGTCTTGCAGCAATGACATTTCCGGCAATCCTGTCGGCAACTGCAAGTGTGATTTCTGCTGTAGTGGGATTTATTGCGGCGCTGATTGCAGCTTATAAAGAGAAAAGCCTGCTGACCGTGGCACTTCTGGCCTGCGCAGCAGTGTTTATTGCAGAAAGAATAATGGCCTTTGCGGTGTAAGCACGCTAATGTGTTTACGGTCCGCAAGGGCCATTTTTATTACAGGTGTAGCAAGTTATTCTCCAAGAAATGCCAGATCGATCTCTCCATCAAATACAGTCGTTGCCGGACCTGTCATATAAACCTGGTTGTCATTTTCGTCCCAGAAAATATTCAGGTCACCGCCAAGCAGTTTTACAGTAACTGGCTGGTCGCGGTCAACAAATCCGTTCAGAATAGAAGCAACGGCAACGGCACAAGCGCCTGTTCCGCAGGCAAGTGTTTCGCCGGAGCCGCGCTCCCAGACTCTCATCTGTACCGTGTGACGATCAATAACTTTTACAAACTCCGTATTTACACGGTCTGGAAAGCTGACGTGAGTTTCGAAGGAAGGTCCGATCTTTTCGATTTCCAGTCCGTCCACATCATCCATGTATACAATGGCATGAGGATTTCCCATGGAAACTGCAGTGAAATAATAAGTCTGCCCGTTCACTTCAATAGGCATATTTATTACCTGTTCGGTCTCTGCTACTACCGGAATCAGGGAGGACTGAAGAATAGGAGCTCCCATATTTACTTTTACCATGCTGACCTTACCGTCCCGAATAGAAAGATCCAGATATTTCACACCGCTTTTGGTTGCCACGCTGATGCTGGTTTTATTTACAATGCCATAATCATAAGCATACTTGGCTACGCAGCGGATTCCATTGCCGCACATGGCACCCTGGGAACCATCCAGGTTATACATATCCATCTCGCAGTCCGCAATATCAGATGGCTTGATCAGGATTAATCCATCAGAGCCAATCCCAAAATGTCTGTCGCTTACAAACTTTGCAACAGCTGACGGGTCCTTCACAGTTTCCTTAAAACAGTTCACATATACATAATCGTTGCCGATACCATGCATTTTTGTAAATTTCATAATAATTCCTCCATTTCCGGCGGGTAAACGCCTTCATTATTTAATCATCTAATTACTCCTCATAAATCATATCATAACACAGATCTGTTATCAAAAAGTGAATTTTTCCAGATATTGACAAAGAAAGTATGAAAATTAAAATTAAAAAATAAAGAATCTTAAGGAAAGTCTTGCATTTTTTTTAAAAGCTGATAAAATGAGGAAAAGATAGATGAATGAATATGCAAAAAACATGAATAATTATGTCACGATTCAGTTTGGAAATTTCAGCCTGATCTATGATATACCATCGTTTTTTGCATATGAGATGAAGAGGAGGAAGAAAGAATGAAAAAATTAGCAGCTCTTGCACTTGGTACAGTAATGACAATTTCCATGACAGCTGGCGTATCTGCCGCTACTGTTGAGTCAAAGGATGATCTTAAAAATGCAACTATCGGTGTACAGCTTGGCACCACAGGTGATCTTGATGCAACTGAGTATGAGAAGGAGGGTGCAACCGTTAAGCGTTTCAGCAAAGGAAGCGAAGCTATCCAGGCGCTTATGTCAGGTCAGATCGACTGCGTGATCATTGACTCCCAGCCAGCACAGAAGTTCGTTGAGAATGCTGACGGACTGAAGATTCTGGATGAGCCATTCGTTGAGGAGGAGTATGCAATCTGCCTGAAGAAAGGTAATGATGAGCTTCTTGACAAGATCAACGGTGCATTAAAAGAACTGAAAGAGGACGGAACTGTTGATGATATTATGAACAACTACATCGGTGACAATATCGGCGAGACACCATATGAGTCTCCGGAAGATGTAGACCGTTCCAATGGAACTCTTGTAATGGCTACAAACGCTGAATTTGAGCCATATGAGTATCATGATGGTGATAATGTTGTTGGTATTGACGTTGACATTGCTCAGGCAATCTGCGATAAGCTTGGTTACGAGCTTGAAGTTGATGATATGGAGTTTGATGCAATCCTTGCAGCTGTACAGTCCGGTAAGGCTGATTTTGGTGCAGCAGGAATGACTGTTACAGAGGATCGTCTGGAGAGTGTTGACTTCACAGATACATATGCAAATGCAAGCCAGGTTATCATTGTAAAGGCTGACTGATAGAAGGTTTATGACATAAGCTGTCAGACAGCATGAGTTACCTAGATCAAAAGCTGCTTTACAGGGCTGAGTAATCAGAAACCTGGGCAGCTTTTCCTATGTAGAATAAGCTATGATAACTATTTGGCATTATCAGGATTGGATAAAAGGAAAGAAATATGTTTGAAAAATTTGGACACGATTTTTATATTAATTTTATAAAAGACAACAGATTTATGTGGCTGCTGGATGGTCTGAAGAATACCATGATCATCACAGTCTTTGCCCTGGTACTTGGTATTTGTATCGGTTTTCTTGTGGCAATCATCCGTTCTTCCCATGATAAATCCGGAAATTTTAAGATAGCGAATGCTATCTGTCAGGTTTACCTGACTGTGATCCGTGGAACACCTACCGTGATCCAGCTGCTGATCATGAACTTTGTTGTTTTTGGTTCTGTAAGTGTTAATGAGATTCTGGTAGGAGGATTGGCATTTGGTATCAACTCAGGTGCCTATGTTGCTGAGATCGTCCGTTCCGGAATCATGTCCATCGATCAGGGACAGACAGAGGCAGGTCGAAGCCTGGGACTTAATTTTGCACAGACCATGCGCCTGATCATTATTCCACAGGCATTTAAAAATGTACTTCCTGCGCTGGTAAATGAGTTTATCGTGCTGATCAAGGAGACCTCCATCATCGGTTATATCGGAATGATGGATCTGACAAGAGGAGCAATGCTGATTCAGAGCCGTACGTATAATGCGTTTATGCCTCTTCTGGCAGCCGCTGCAATTTACCTGATCGTGGTTATGGTGCTGACCTTCTTTATGAATAAACTGGAGAGGAGACTGAGAACCAGTGAGCGTTGATAAGAGTAAAGTTTTGATCCAGGTACAGGATCTGAAAAAATCATTTGGAAGCAATCAGGTGTTAGATGGGATTTCCACAGATATCTGCCAGGGTGAGGTTGTTGCCATTATCGGACCATCTGGTTCCGGTAAATCAACATTCCTTCGCTCCCTGAATCTTCTTGAAGTGCCTACAGGAGGCAGAATCCTGTTTGAGGGAACCGATATTACAGATCCGAAGGTGGATATAAATCTGCATCGCCAGAAAATCGGAATGGTTTTCCAGCAGTTTAATCTTTTTCCTCATAAGACCGTGAAACAGAATATTATGATGGCTCCTGTTGCATTGAAGATAATGACAGCGGATGAGGCTTCCAAACGTGCAGATGAGCTTTTGGCACGTGTTGGCCTGCCAGACAAAGCGGATGCCTATCCGGATATGCTTTCCGGTGGACAGAAGCAGCGTATTGCAATTGCAAGAGCCCTTGCCATGAATCCGGATGTTATGCTTTTTGATGAGCCGACTTCCGCGCTGGACCCGGAAATGGTAGGAGAGGTTCTGGAATTGATGAGAGAGCTTGCGAAGAGTGGCATGACCATGGTCGTGGTCACTCATGAGATGGGATTTGCAAGAGAGGTTGCAACAAGAGTTCTCTTTATTGATGAAGGAAAAATCCAGGAACAGAATGAACCTAAGGCGTTTTTTGAAAACCCGCAGAATCCACGTCTGAAGGAGTTTTTATCCAAGGTTTTGTAATAAATAAACTGTAAACAGAAAAGACAGCTTTTATCGCAGTTAAAATGTGATAGAAGCTGTCTTTTTTGAAGATTTATGCGTTTTTCTGCATTTCTTTGTAGCAGTATTTAATTATTTCTTTTCTGGTTACAATTCCGATGAAGTGATCCTGATCATCAATGACTGGTACAAAGTTCTGGTTGATGGCGCGATCAAGAAGATCCTCCATATCGCAGTCAACATGGACTGGTTTGTATGTAGCTCTTCTTGAGACAGCCATTACCGGAACTTCTTCAGCATTTTTTATATCTGTGATATTAAGATTCTTCATTCCCCAGAGAAGATCACCTTCTGAAATAGTGCCTACATATTTTCCATCCGGACTCAGGATTGGGATACAGGAAAATTTCCGGTGCTCCATCTTTTCAAGTGTCTGTCTTAAGGTTTCATTTTCAAAGATGTAGGCAATATCACTTTTGGGTGTTAAGAAAAAAAGTATATTCAATTTAATCCCTCGTTTCTTGCTGGCTTTACAGAAGCGGAATACCGTTCTTGGCAGCTTCCTCCTGCATTTCCTGTGGCCACAGGGAAACATGAACTTCTCCGATGTGAGCCTTACGCAAAAAGAACATACAGATACGTGACTGGCCGATACCGCCGCCGATAGTATATGGAAGTTCCTTGTTCAGGATGGCTTTCTGGAATGGAAGTTCTCTTCGGTCGTCACAGCCTGCTTCTGTAAGCTGTCTGTCAAGTGCGTCTTCATCTACACGGATACCCATGGATGAAAGTTCAAGGGCAATGTCCAGTACAGGGTAGTATACCAGAATATCACCATTTAATTCCCAGTCATCATAGTCCGGAGCTCGTCCATCGTGACGTTCGCCGTTGGTAAGCTTCTTACCTACCTGCATGAGGAAAACAGCACCTTTTTCTTTTACGATCTTATACTCACGTTCCTTGGGAGTAAGATCCGGATACATATCTACAAGCTCTTCTGTGGAGACAAATGCGATCTCCCTTGGAAGAATTTCTTCGATGTAGTCGTATTGTACTGCCATATATTTCTCGGTTTTTCGCAGAACACTGTAGATGGCACGTACGGTGTTAATAAGAGTTTCCACGTTTCTCTCTTCTTTGGTAATGACTTTTTCCCAGTCCCACTGGTCTACGTAGATAGAGTGGATATTGTCCACATCCTCATCACGGCGAATGGCAACCATGTCGGTGTATAAACCTTCTCCTACAGAGAAACCGTATTTTTTCAGTGCGTAACGTTTCCATTTGGCCAGGGAGTGTACGATCTCGGCGTTACCATCCATGCCTTTAATGTCAAAGCTTACCGGACGCTCCACTCCGTTCAGATTATCATTGAGGCCGGAAGTCGGGTCTACAAATATAGGCGCGGAGACACGCAGAAGGTTCAGCTTCTGTGCAAGTGTCTGCTGGAAAAAGTCTTTAACAGTTTTAATTGCTACCTGAGTATCATGAAGATTAAGGTCTGCATGATAGCCCATAGGAATTTTCAGTTGTTCCATGGGAATCCTCCTTGTTGGTTTTGCTAATCTCGGTTTATTATAACAGGAAATTTCCCGCTTGGCAATTTACACCTTGCAAGAAATATACAAAAAAGTTACAATAAAAATAAATGAAAAGAATTTTTTACCTCAGAATCATAATTGGGGGATCAGATAACCGGGAGGACATCTATGGAGAGGAAAAGGTGCCAGGTCTGCGAAGGACCTATTGTGAATGGCAGATGCAAGCTGTGTGGAATGCCTTACAGAAATGATGAGACGCTATATCATCTGAATGAGAGCAGAAGAGATCATTACCGCCATGCGACTGCCAAGGCGAAGACTGTGAAGAAGAAAAAAGGTTCTCTTCTTGGCTGGCTTATTATGCTGGTGGCGCTTTGTACCGGCATACCAGAAATCAGAGATTCACTGAGAGATAGAATTTTGCCGATAATTGAGCAGGAAGTTGGAAGCCTGACTGATTCGGATTCAACAGCAGTATCTTACAGGATGAAAATGGGGGACATGCTGGAGGTTGGAAATGATGTGGATGGCGGCATTGTGCCGGGATATTATATGGCATCCTGTGAAGATGGTTTTGTAAGCTTTATGATTTTAGGAGAAGATGGAGAAAAAGGGAGTATGACGGTGACTGAGGATGGAGAGCATAAGATTACTTTAAAAGAGGGTGACCTAATTGGAGTGGTCAATGTGCAGTCAGAGGATTCAGCATTACTGCTTACGTTATACTGACAGAATAAATAAGGAACCTCATCTGAGCAAAATACTGCTTGGTCAGAGGTTCCTTTATTGTTTACAAAAAACAGTGAATCTGAATCTCGTATCAGTGGATCATAGTTCCTGTTTTTCCTTCGTATCCTTCTTTTGCATGCGCAATGTCTGTGATGACAGCTGTGCGTCCCTCACCTTTTTCAATAAAGGAGACACTGGCTTCGATTTTTGGAAGCATGGAGCCGGATTCAAACTGGTTCTCTTCGATGTACTTCTTGGCATCGGATATAGTGATATCACCAAGCTTCTGCTCATCCGCCTGATCAAGGTTCAGACTTACATTCTCTACGCTTGTAAGAATCAGGAGGGTATCTGCATTTAATTCCTCTGCAAGAAGTCCTGCAGCAAGGTCCTTCTCAATGATAGCACTGGCACCGTGAAGCTTAATTCCCTGCTCCAGTACCGGGATGCCGCCGCCACCGGCTGCGATAACAACCTGATCTGCGTTAAGCAGTGCGCGTACAGTCTCAATCTCCACGATCTTCTGTGGCTTAGGAGATGCAACAATACGTCTGTATTCGCCTTCCGCAATTCTGGTAACGAAGTTTCCTTTCTCTTCTTCTGCCTCTGCTTCTTCTTCGGAGAGAACACGTCCGATGATCTTCTCCGGATCTGCAAAAGCGTCATCATATGGATCAATAACAGTCTGGGTGAGAATAGTAGCAACCGGTTTATAAATTCCACGGCTGATAAATTCTGTACGGATCGCATTCTGAAGGTCATAACCAATGTAGCCCTGGCTCATTGCGGAGCAGACGGACATAGGGGCAAATGTATAATCCGGATGTGCCTTACCAAATTCATTCATTGCAGTGTGGATCATGCCGACCTGTGGACCATTGCTGTGGGAGATCACTACTTTAGCACCGTCTTCAACAAGATCTGCAATTGCCTTTGCTGCAGCTTTCGTGGCTACCTGCTGCTCAGGAAGTGTGGTGCCAAGAGCTCTGTGGCCTAATGCAACTACTACGATTTTTTCACTCATAGGAGATACCTCATTTCTGTCAAAAATATAATGGGGATATCAGAGATAAATAGCTCTCCAGAATATCCTTTGTAATACTCTCCATTATAAAAGGTAAAGACAGGAATTGCAATAGATTATTAAGAAAGTCCGGGAAACAGGAAAAGCCATCCGCGAAGAGCAGATGGCTTATTTCCTATATTTTTGAGGGGGGAGATAGAGAGTGGTTTTTCATCTATCCGAGATATATTATATCGGTAATTTGTGAGGAAAATGTGTTTCAAATCTAAAAGAAATCGAAAAAATATGAAATGAAAATAAAATCCGACACTTTATTGCATTTAAAAGGTAAGTGTGGTAAAGTAATCCTATCTTGTTTCTGCATTCTGCAGGAAAGAATTTCTACAGCGTCGATTCGACGCAAGATAACCCGTTTTTTGGAAGGCAACCTATAGACACAGGCGTTTTATACGCTTTTTTGAAAGTGGCTGCGGATTGAGACTGAGCTGGTTTGACTATTTTCATATTCGCACCGGAAAGAAGGGTGGGATTCCTATGTGCTGTCAGTGAACGCTTTACAAAGAAGAACAATAAAAATAGTAGCAGATAAGGAGAAGATCGGATGAAAAAAAGAATATGGAAAAAGATACTGGCAGCAGGGGTATGTCTGCTTGCCCAGGCGGGAATCCTGGCTGGATGTACAGTTCAGCCAGCTGTGGCAAAGGCTGCCGGAACAGAAGATGGGGTAACAATCTCTCAGGAGGCTGTCTGGACTGACTCTGAGAATTTTCAGGCAAAGATTTGCGTGAGAGCAGCTGGACTGGAGGGACTTATATGGGAAAATACAAGTGAAAATTTTGAAGATCAGGAGGGTGAGTCATTAAGTACAGAAAATTCTTATGAACTGGTAGTCTGGCTCTCGGAATACTTTCAGCCGGCCTCATCGTTTGTCGTACCGGATGGGTGTCTCAGAGAGGAACTCCCCATAATCACATCGGATGGCAGATCCAGCAGTATTATGGGGCTTCGATGGAAAATAGCTCCTGGAGAGATAAGTAAGCAGCTTGAGATTCCTGTTGTTTTACGTGAAGAATACCGCTTTCCGAAGGAAAATACAGTGCTTCCCACCTGTCAGGATATACTGCATGGAAACAGAGTTCTGAGTGAGGAAGAAAATGGAAGTGGGGTTTATATCCTGAAAAAATCTGGAAATGAGAAGGCTGTTTTGTGTAAAACAGGTTCACAGGGGCTGTCAGTAGCTGCTGCCAATATGGATTTTAAGGTGGAAATGAATCCACGGGAAGCTGACTGCTTTTCCGGAAGTCGAATTTATATGGAGGTAACCCTGACAAATAATGGACAGGTTCCATTTTATGGAATATCCCTTCAGGCTATGGCGAAAGATGTGGAAGTGGTTCCGGTGTGGGAAAAAGAGCCTGGTTTTGAAGTTACCGAAGATGGAGCTGTGTTGGAAAGTCTTTCAGCAGGGGAAGTGCGGATGCTCTCTTTTTATGTGGATACAGAAGTCAGTCAGAAAGGAAATCTGATGCTGGAAGCTTTTGCAAAGGCGGAAAATCCGGTTCCTCTGGAAAGAACCGCAGAATATCAGATGGTGATACAGCCTTTAAAGCCCGCTTTTACAGTGAAAAAAACGGCTGACTGTGAGAATGCCAGCCCCGGAGATTCTGTGAATTATCAGATTAGTATTCACAATACAGGGGAAATAACACTTCACTCTGTGATTACTACAGAACGTTTCGGCCTTGCAGGTGTAACTGCCAGATTTCTCGAACAGGATGGAGTAATCTTAAACAGAAGTAAAACTCAGGCAAAAATTCCGGAAATCGTGCCGGGAGGCTGTGTGAATCTAAAGGCCAGAGTGGTTCTTCCTGAAAATCTGGAGGATCAGGATCTGGTGAATCAGATTATTGTAGTTACAGATGAAACCGGAGAGGAAAGTGCAGTAAGAGACCAGGCAACTATTCATGTGCAGGCAAAGAAAGAGGAAAAAGGAAATGGAGGTAATACAGGAAATGGCAGTGCCCACAGTGGTGGAATGGCTGCGTCCACAGCCCCGAAAACAGGTGACCGCTCTCACAAAGAGGTATTTCAGGCATTGATCCTGCTTTCTTTTTTCCTTTCAGCAGTATCTGTGCGGCGTATGTTTTTTCCAAGGAAAGATTGAAAACAAATTCTGTGTGTGCTATTCTATAAAAGAGTATGCGTTGATGCAAAAAGATACTTTGGAGGTACTTTTTTTATCAGCGTCCAAATATAGGGAGGCATATATTATGAAATTATCATCCTTATTAGAAAAGTTAGAATACACCTGCGTGCAGGGAAGCACAGAGCAGGAAGTCACTGGCGTTGTTTATGATTCCAGAAAAGTAACAGAAGGCTCTCTGTTTATCTGTATCAGAGGTGCTGTTGTAGACGGACATAAATTTATTCCGGATGTAGTAAAAAAAGGTGCCACAGTTCTGGTTGTGGAAGAGAAGGTCACAGTGCCATCTGATGTTACGGTTATTCAGGTAGAAGATACCAGATACGCCATGGCATTTATTTCAGCTGCCTGGTTCGGACATCCGGCAGAGAAGCTGAAGACGATTGGAATTACCGGAACCAAGGGAAAGACTACCACTACATACATGGTAAAATCCATTCTGGAAAATGCAGGATATAAGGTTGGTCTGATCGGTACCATTGAGGCAATCATTGGAGATAAAGTGATTCCGGCGTCAAACACCACACCTGAGTCCTATGTGGTTCAGGAGTATTTTCACGAAATGGTGAAGGCTGGCTGTGACTGTGTGGTTATGGAGGTTTCTTCCCAGGGACTGATGCTGCACCGTACACAGGGATTTGTATTTGATTTTGGAATTTTCACAAATATTGAGCCAGATCATATCGGACCAAATGAACATAAGGATTTTGATCATTATCTGGCATGCAAATCCATGCTGCTGAAGCAGTGCCGTGTGGGAATTGTAAATCGCGATGATGAGCATTTTGACAGAATTATTGAAGGACATACCTGTAATCTTGAGACTTATGGTTTTTCAGAAAAAGCAGATCTTCGCGCTGAGGATGCAAAGCTGGTTGGAGGAAAGGGATATCTTGGAATTTCCTATCACCTGAGAGGACTTATGGATTTCCCAGTGGAAATTGATATTCCTGGTAAATTCAGTATTTATAATTCGCTTACAGCCATCGCTATTTGCCGCCATTTTAAGGTTTCAAAGGAGAATATCCTGAAAGCTCTGAAGGTTGCAAAGGTAAAAGGCCGTATTGAGATGGTGAAGGTATCAGATGAATTTACCCTGATGATTGATTATGCACATAATGCCATGGCTCTGGAGAGTCTTCTCACTACACTGCGTGAATATCATCCCCACAGACTGGTGTGTCTGTTTGGCTGCGGTGGAAACCGTTCCAAGCTTCGCCGTTATGAGATGGGAGAGGTATCAGGACGTCTGGCAGATCTGACGATTATCACCTCTGACAATCCGCGAGATGAAGAGCCTCAGGCAATTATCGATGATATTAAGGTTGGCATTGGCAAAACCGAGGGAAAATATGTGGAGATCCCGGATCGAAAGGAAGCAATTGCTTATGCGATTCATCATGGAGAATCTGGTGATATTGTAGTTCTTGCAGGAAAAGGTCATGAGGATTATCAGGAGATCAAAGGTAAAAAGTATCCGATGGATGAGCGTGTGCTGATTGCCGATATTCTTGCCGGAAAGTAAAACATGACGTATGCAGATATTATTGTAGATATTTCCCATGAAAAGCTGGACAAAAGCTTTCAGTATCTGATACCGGAGATTCTGAAGGACGAGATACATGTGGGAATGGTGGTTTCCATTCCTTTTGGAAAAGGAAACCAGGTACGCAAGGGATATGTGATAGGAATTTCCGAAGAACTTAAGGTGAAAGGAATTCAGATCAAATCTATTGCAGGAATCGAGAATGATCAGGAAACCACAGAGTCCAGACTGATCGCACTTGCCGGGTGGATGCGGGAACACTATGGATCCACAATGATCCAGGCGTTGAAGACAGTTCTTCCAATCCAGAAAAAGATGAAAGCCCAGGAAAAAAGGTGGATAACCCTTCAGATTTCCAGAGAAAATGGGGAAAAACTTCTGGAAGAAATGAAAACAACCAGATTTAAAGCCCGTACTCGCCTTCTGGAAGCACTTTTACAGGCAGAAGATGGGAAGATTGAGACTTCCAAAGCAGGAAAAGAGCTTGGAACGAATGCTTCTGTTTTGAAGTATTTTCAGGAGCAGGGGATTGTGTCTGTGGATTCAGATGAGGTATATAGAAGTGCAATTGCAGACGCTGCAAGCATTCCCCACATAGGACCTGCAGTACTGAGTTTGCCTCAGAAACAGGCTGTGGAGCAGATTCTGGCAGAATGGGAAAGACCTGAGCCCAGGACGGTTCTGATCCATGGCGTTACCGGAAGCGGGAAAACTGAAGTCTATATGGAGCTTATCGATAAGGTGATAAGGGAAGGCAGACAGGCAATCGTGCTGATCCCGGAAATTGCCCTGACCTATCAGACTGTAAGGCGGTTTTATGGCAGATTTGGAGATAAGGTATCTGTAATCAATTCCAGACTTTCCCAGGGGGAACGCTATGATCAGTTTAAAAGAGCAAAACAGGGGGAGCTTCAGGTTATGGTTGGCCCCCGGTCTGCTCTGTTTACCCCTTTTGGAAATCTGGGGCTGATCATTATTGATGAAGAGCATGAATCCTCCTATAAAAGTGAAAACAGCCCCCGGTATCACGCAAGGGAAACTGCCATTTACAGAGCGAAGCTGGAGGATGCCAGGGTAGTTCTTGGTTCGGCTACTCCTTCCATGGAAGCCTATTACAGGGCAATGGAAGGGGAATATGCACTTGTAAAATTGCAGGCCAGATTTGAGGAACGTCCTCTTCCCAAGGTATCAATTATTGATATGAGGGAACAATTAAAAAAGGGAAATCGTCTTGCCTTGAGTCTGGAGCTTAGAGAAAAGCTTGGAGAATGTCTCAAAAAAGGGGAGCAGGCAATGTTGTTCCTTAACCGCCGTGGTTATGCAGGATTTGTTTCCTGCCGTTCCTGTGGTCATGTGATGAAATGTCCGCACTGTGATGTTTCTTTAAGTGAGCATAGTGGAAGGAAACTGATCTGTCATTATTGTGGATATGAAACTGTGAAGCCGGACAGATGTCCTGTCTGCTCCTCACCGTATATAGGAGGCTTTAAGGCTGGAACCCAGCAGATCCAGCAGGTTGTGGAAAAAGAATTCCCGGAAGCGAGAGTCCTTCGAATGGATTATGATACTACGAGGGCGAAGGGAAGCTATGAGAAGATTCTGGCTGCTTTTTCCGGACACGAAGCAGATATTCTGATTGGAACGCAGATGATCGTTAAGGGACATGATTTTCCGGATGTAACTCTTGTGGGAGTTATAGCGGCTGATCTGTCTCTGAATACAGATGATTATCGAAGTGGTGAGCGCACCTTTCAGCTGCTTACTCAGGCGGTAGGACGTTCCGGAAGAGGAAAGAAAGAGGGGCATGCGTTGATTCAGACATACAGCCCTGAGCATTACAGTATTCAGACTGCAGCCAGACAGGATTATGAAGAATTTTATGAGGAAGAGATGGGCTACCGCCTTTTGATGGATTATCCTCCGGCTGCCCATATGATGGCTCTGCTTGGCTCTTCTGAGGATGAGAAGCTTCTGGAGACGGCAATGCATTATCTTAGTCTGTTTACAGGTAAACTGTATTCCGGAAAGGATCTTCATGTAATAGGTCCGGCTCCGGCATCTGTTGGAAAAGTAAAGGATGTATACAGAAGAGTACTTTATCTGAAGCATGAGAATTACGATCTGCTTGTCCGAATCAAGGACAGACTGGAAGAATATATCGAGATCAATTCCGGCTTCAGAAAGGTTAATATACAATTTGATTTTTCATAAAGTGAAATATCAGAAATGAAATTTTAAGATAAAAGATAAAGGAGATAATATAAAAATGGCACTTAGGACAATCAGAACAGAAGGCGATTCCGTTTTGGAAAAGGTTTGCAGACCAGTGGAGAAAATTGATAAACGTACAAAAGATCTGGTTGGCGATATGCTGGAGACAATGTACGATGCATGTGGTGTTGGTCTTGCGGCTCCGCAGGTAGGCATATTAAAAAGAATCGTTGTGATCGATATCGGAGACGGTCCGCTTATTCTTATCAATCCGGAAATCCTTATGACATCCGGTGAGCAGACTGGTGAAGAAGGCTGTTTAAGCGTTCCGGGAATGTCCGGTCAGGTCACCCGTCCTGATTACGTAAAAATAAAAGCTTTTGACCTGGATATGAACGAGCAGACATATGAGGGTGAGGGACTTCTTGCCCGTGCATTTTGTCATGAGATCGATCATCTGGATGGAAAAATGTATACCCGTCTGGTTGAAGGTGAATTACATCATGTAAGCTATGATAATGAGGAGGAAGAGGAATAAATGAAAATTGTTTATATGGGGACACCGGATTTTGCGGTGAAGCCTCTTCATGCTTTGGCAGAGACAGATTATGAAGTAGCTGGTGTTATAACCCAGCCGGATAAGCCAAAGGGAAGAGGCAAGACCATGCTTCCCACTCCTGTAAAGGAGGAAGCCCTGAAGCATGGTTTTACAGTTTATCAGCCGGTAAAAGTGCGGGACCCGGAATTTCTGCAGGTTCTGAAAGATCTGGATCCGGATATTATTGTGGTAGCTGCTTTTGGGCAGATCATTCCAAAAAGTATTCTGGAGCTTCCCAAATATGGATGTATCAACATTCATGCGTCCCTGCTTCCGAAATACCGTGGTGCAGCACCTATTCAGCAGGCTGTTATTGATGGGGAAAAGGAGTCTGGTGTTACCATTATGAAAATGGGAACCGGGCTTGATACAGGAGATATGATTTCCAGAGCTGTAGTACCCCTTGCGGCAGATGAGACAGGCGGAAGTCTGTTTGATAAACTGGCAGATGCAGGCGCGAAGCTTCTTGTGGAGACATTGCCTCATATTTTTGACGGAACAGCTGTTTATGAGAAGCAGCCGGAAGAAAGCCCCACTCCCTATGCAGGAATGATCACCAAGCAGATGGGACTGCTGAATTTTGAAAAATCAGCGGAAGAACTGGAAAGACTGGTACGTGGGTTAAATCCATGGCCAAGTGCTTTTACTTTCTGGAACGGCAAGACTTTGAAGGTATGGGAAAGTGCTGTCATAAAAGCTGAGGAAATACAGTCAGAAAAGGTAATACCTGGAACAGTAATAAAAACAGACAAAAATGGGATTTACGTGGCTTGCGGTGAAGATGTTCTGGTACTTTCACAGGTACAGTTAGAAGGAAAAAAGAGAATGGATGCAGATGCATTCCTTCGCGGATGCCATATAGAAGCCGGAAGCAGATTCACAGATAAAAAGGAGTGATCTTATGTACGGATATGGATATCCTTATGGATTTTATGTCGATCCTACTTATATTTTACTGATCATTGGAATGGTGCTGGCTCTTGCTGCATCCGGCAAGATGAAAAGTACTTTTGCCCGCTATCAGCAGGTGCGAAGCCATTCCGGTCTTACAGGTGCTCAGACAGCTCAGCGGATTTTAAATGCAGCCGGAATTTACGATGTGACCATTGTTCCGATTTCAGGAAGCCTTACGGATCATTATGATCCAAGAACAAAGAGGCTGGCACTTTCACAGGATGTATACGGACGAACTTCTGTGGCAGCTGTATGTGTGGCAGCTCATGAGTGCGGCCATGCCATTCAGCATAATGTAAATTATGCACCGCTGAATATCCGTTCTGCCATTGTACCAGTGGCAAATATCGGATCCTCTCTTTCCTGGCCGATTTTTGTCCTTGGATTGATCCTTTCCATACCTGCTCTTACAACGGCAGGAATTGTACTGTTTTCGCTGGCAGTACTGTTTCAGCTTGTAACACTTCCGGTAGAATTCAATGCTTCTTCAAGAGCATTAAAAATGCTGGAAAGTACCGGTATTTTAAGCCATGAGGAAAATGAAGGTGCAAAGAAGGTTCTTACAGCGGCGGCACTCACCTATGTTGCGGCTCTTGCTTCATCTGTTTTGCAGCTTTTAAGACTGATCATACTTTCCGGAGGTAGAAGACGGGATGATTAATGGAATCAATTCCAGGGAAATGATCCTGGAAATTTTACTTGAAATTGAGGAGGGGGAGCACAGCCATGTGGCTATTCGCAATGCCCTCTCCAAATACCAGTTCCTTCCCAAACAGGACAGGGCATTTATTACCCGTGTCTGTGAAGGGACGTTGGAATACCGGATTCAGATTGATTATATTATCAACTCTTTTTCCAAGGTGACAGTAGATAAGATGAAGCCTGCAATCCGGGAAATTTTAAGAAGTGCTGTGTATCAGCTGAAATATATGGATAGCGTGCCGGACAGTGCTGTGTGCAACGAAGCTGTGAAACTGGCGCAGAGGAAAGGCTTCTACAATCTTAAACCTTTTGTAAACGGTGTTCTTCGAACGATTGCCAGGGAAATGGATCAGGTTCAGTTTCCGAAAAAAGAGGATGATCTGCTGAAATATCTTTCTGTTAAATACTCTATGCCGGAGGTTCTTGTGACCAGATGGCTGGATGCGTATGGGGAAGAGACAACTGAGCAGATCCTGGCAGATTTTCTGACGGAACATCCGCTTACAATAAGATGTCGTACGTACCTGAATTCCAGGGAAGAAATTGTGAAAAGTCTTGAGAGCCAGGGCGTTCGGGTAACACCTGCACCATATCTTCCCTATGCATATAGTATTTCGGATTTTAATCATATTCTTGCACTGGATGCTTTTATTAATGGAAAGATTGTGGTTCAGGATGTAAGCTCCATGCTGGTTGCAGAGGTGGCAAACCCTAAAAAGGGTGATTATGTGATTGATGTCTGTGCTGCACCTGGTGGAAAAAGTCTTCATATGGGCGATAAGATGGAAGGCTATGGAACTGTAGATGCCAGAGATGTAAGTCAGTATAAGGTAAATCTGATCGAGGAGAATATCCAGCGCACGAACTCTATCAATGTGCAGGCAAGAGTTCAGGATGCTACTGTTTTTGATCAGGATTCAGAGCTTCTTGCAGATATTGTAATTGCAGATGTGCCGTGTTCCGGATATGGTGTGATCGGCAAGAAACCGGAAATTAAATATCGCGTTACTCCTCAGAAACAGGATGAGATCGTGATTTTGCAGAGAACCATTCTGGACCGGGCTGCCAACTATGTAAAGCCAAGAGGGGAACTGATTTTCAGTACCTGCACTATTGCAAAAGAAGAAAACGAAGAAAATATGATGTGGTTTTTGAATAATTATCCGTTTAAGCTGGAAAGCCTTGATCCGTATCTTCCGGAAGAGCTTCATTCAGAGACAACAGCCCTTGGATATTTGCAGTTACTTCCGGGGGTACATAAGACAGACGGATTCTTTATTGCAAAATTCAGAAGAAAATAGGAATGAAAATATGACAGACATTAAGTCTATGAACAAAGAAGAGCTGAAAAATCTTATGACCCAACTGGGCGAAAAGCCTTTCCGGGCGAAGCAGATTTACAGCTGGCTTCATGAACATCTGGTAACTTCCTATGATGAAATGGGAAACATACCGGGTAAGCTGAAGGAAAAATTAAAGGATTATCCAATTACAGCCCTTGAAATGGCGGATGAGCAGATCTCAGCTATTGATGGTACAAGAAAATATCTGTTTCGTCTTTCAGATGGAAATGTGATCGAGAGCGTTCTCATGCGTTACAAACATGGGAATTCCGTATGCATTTCTTCGCAGGTTGGCTGCAAGATGGGATGTCGGTTCTGTGCCTCTACGATTGGAGGATGGACCAGAAACCTTCTGCCTTCTGAAATGCTGGATCAGATATATCGGATCCAGAGTATTACAGGTGAGAGGGTATCAAATGTGGTAGTCATGGGAACCGGCGAGCCTATGGATAATTATGATAATATTGTACGTTTTGTACATCTGCTTTCTGATGAAGGCGGCCTTAATATCAGCCAGAGGAATATTACCGTATCGACCTGCGGAATTGTTCCGAAAATTTACGAGCTTGCAAAGGAAAAACTGCAGATTACCCTTGCCTTATCCCTGCATGCCCCAAATGATGAAAAGAGACGGGAGCTTATGCCCATTGCACAGCGTTACAGCATGGATGAGGTTCTGGATGCCTGCAGGAATTATTTTGAGGAAACAGGCAGGAGAATTACTTTTGAATACAGTCTTGTGGCTGGTGTTAATGACAGCGATGAGGATGCAAGAGAGCTGAGCAGCCGAATTCATGACATAAACTGTCATGTGAATCTGATTCCGGTAAATCCGATTAAGGAGCGCTCCTACAGGCGTTCCACACACCAGGCTGTGGAGAATTTTAAAATAAAACTTGAAAAATGCGGAATTAATGTTACTATTAGAAGGGAAATGGGCAGTGATATAGACGGTGCCTGTGGACAATTAAGAAAAAGCTACATGGAAAAAAGTTGCGATCCGCAGTAACGAAAAAGCTGATGTTGATTATTAAACAGCAGCACGAAAAGGACAGAAAGCGAGAAGTGACATGAGGGTATATTCAGCTACGAATATAGGAATGAAGCGGAAGATGAACCAGGATTATGTGTTCGCTTCCAATGCCCCGGTTGGAAATCTCCCGAATCTCTTTGCTGTTGCTGATGGAATGGGAGGACACAATGCGGGTGATTATGCATCCTCTCACGCTGTCAGGGTACTGGTAGATGAAATCAGGGAGGATACGGATTACAATCCTGTGAAGGTAATCCGCCATGCCATTGAGACTGCAAATACAGAGATTATAGAACAGGCACAGAAGGATGAGAATCTTCGGGGAATGGGAACTACCATGGTAGTGGCCACCATTGTAGGTCAGTATGCTTATGTTGCCAATGTAGGAGACAGCAGACTGTATGTGGTTGACAAACAGATCCGGCAGATCACCAGGGATCATTCACTGGTTCAGGAAATGGTAAGACTGGGTGAGATCACTGTGGAAGAGGCGAGAAACCATCCGGATAAGAACATTATCACCAGAGCTCTGGGAGCAGAGAAAACTGTAGATGTGGATTTCTTTGATATGCGTCTGGAACCGGGAAGTACGATCCTGATGTGTTCCGACGGTCTCAGCAATATGGTGGAAGACAAAAAAATGGAAGAAATCATATTGAATTCTGATGAGGATATCACCTGGAAGGGAGATACTCTTATACAGGAAGCCAACAATAACGGCGGCAAGGATAACATTGCAATCATATTGATAGAACCATTCACGAATGAGGTGGAAACATGTTAAAGACAGGTATGATTATAGCAGAACGCTATGAAATTGTAAGTAAAATCGGTACCGGCGGAATGGCGGACGTATACAAGGCAATGGACCATAAACTGAATCGTTTTGTTGCGGTTAAGGTTCTGAAGCCGGAATTCAGGGAAGATGCTACTTTTGTAAAGAAATTCAGAAGTGAAGCGCAGGCAGCAGCTGGTCTTACACATCCAAATATTGTAAATGTTTTTGATGTGGGGGATGACGAGGGCGTCTATTACATTGTAATGGAACTGATTGAGGGAATCACTCTGAAAGAGTATATTTCCAAGAAAGGCAAGCTTTCTGTAAAGGAAGCCACAAGTATTGCCATTCAGGTATCCATGGGTCTGGAGGCTGCACACAGCCACGGAATAGTACATCGTGACGTGAAACCCCAGAATATTATTATTTCTACAGATGGTAAAGTTAAGGTAACGGATTTTGGAATTGCCAGAGCAGCGTCTTCCAATACCATCAGCTCCAATGTTATGGGCTCTGTACATTATAGTTCACCGGAGCAGGTAAGGGGGGGATACAGCGATGAGAAGAGCGATATTTATTCCCTTGGTATTACATTATATGAAATGGTAACAGGACGTGTTCCTTTTGACGGGGATACTACAGTTGCCATTGCAATCAAACATCTTCAGGAAGAAATGGTACCTCCGAGCGTATACTCTCCGGATCTTCCTTACAGTCTGGAGCAGATCATCATGAAATGTACCCAGAAGAGTGTGGACCGCAGATATAATAAGATGGAGGATGTAATTGCTGACCTGAAGCATTCACTGATCGATCCCCAGGGGGATTTTGTGAAATTGACTTCTGTAGATACAGATGCCAAGACCGTTGTGATCTCTGATGAAGAGCTTGGTGAGATCAAGCATACTCCGAAGCAGACCGTTAAGCCGGATATCGAAGCGCTTGAAAAAGAGCTGAATGAAACCAATTATGATGACGATTACGAGGATGAGGATGAGAAGCCGGAACGTTCCCGTAAGAGCAGAGAGCGGGAACGCGACAGAGAACGTGAGGACAGAGAGCGGCGTATCAGAAAGCAGAAAAGAGGCGTCAGTGTTGTAGGAAGTATTATTGCACTGATCGTGGGAGCTGCAGTTCTCATTGCTGTGATTCTTGTGGCAGGAAAAGCAGCAGGTCTGATTGGTGAAGATAAAAATGGCACAGAAAGCCAGCAGGAACAGCAGGATACGGATAACACGAAGGACAGTGAAGATGACGGAATGGTATCTGCACCGGATCTGATCGGTAAAACAGAGGCTGAGGCTCAGGAGCTTTGTGCTTCTTTAAATATTGGAATGAGTTATAAGGGAGAAGAGGCTTCCACACAGGAAAAAGGAAAAATTTCTTCCCAGGATCCTGTAAAGGGAGCTCAGATTGCTAAAAATTCTACAATCACTTATTATGTAAGCAAAGGTGCAGAGCAGATTACAATGCCGGATCTGTTTGGACAGAATGGTGCCACAGCACAGGAAACTTTGGAAAGTCAGGGTGTAACTGTCCAGATTAACAAGATTTATCCGGATGAGGACAGTGACTCCTATGTGGATATCGGATGCGTCCTTGAAACTGACCCAGCAGCAGGAAGTACTGTGAAAGCTGGTGATACGGTTACTCTTACCATCAGCCGAGGCATTAATTATGGTGACAGCGTACAGGTTCCGGATGTAACAGGTCTGGAGAAAAATGAGGCTATCGCCAAGCTTGGAAAATTCATTAATATTAATGTAGAAATGCAGATGAGCACAGATGTTGCAGAAGGAACGGTTATTTCTCAGGATCCTACAGGATTTACAGATGATGACCCGGTATATGCGGATCCGGATCAGGATACCATTACCATTACTGTAAGCAGCGGTAATCAGGATACCTCCGCAGAAGATGAGGCTCAGACTCAGAGTTCTTCCTCAAACACTTCTCAGGCTGTGGCAAACGGTGAGGTTTGGAAATGTACACAGAGACTGAATACACCTACCGGATATACAGGAGGTCTGATCAGACTGGAGCTGGTTCAGGATGTGGATGGAGTACCAACTGCAAGCACTGTCGTAGGAGGACAGCAGCTTACTTTCCCATATCAGCTGGATATTACAGGTGCACCTGGAGTTGCTGAGGGAACCTTATATCTGTCAGAACAGCAGTCTGATGGAAGCTATCAGGAACTTGGTCATTATCCGCTTACTTTTGAGAAAGCAGAGTAATCCATGCAGGGAAAGATCGTTAAAGGAATTGCAGGATTTTATTATATCTATGCAGAAGATGGAAATATATATGAATGCAAGGCGAAAGGGATTTTCCGAAAGGATAATTTCAAGCCGCTGGTAGGTGACAATGTAGAGATTACAGTTCTGGATGAAGGAGCGAGGGAAGGCAGTGTAACAGCCATCCTTCCCCGCCGGAATTCTCTGATACGTCCGGCAGTAGCCAATGTGGATCAGGCGTTTGTGATTTTTGCAATGGAGAACCCAAAACCTAATTTCCTTCTTCTGGACCGCTTTCTTATTATGATGGAGCAGCAGGGAATTCCTGCTGTTATCTGTTTTAACAAGAAGGATCTGGGAGAAAAGGAAGAACTGGAATTGTTGTATGAAACCTACACAGGGTGCGGATATCATGTAATCCTTTCCAGTACCTATGAAGAGGAGGGAATCGATGAGATCCGGCAGATCCTGAAAGGAAAGACAACTGTAGTTGCAGGTCCTTCCGGCGTAGGAAAGTCTTCTATCACCAATTGTATGCAGGGTGAGGTGCAGATGGAAACCGGTGAAATCAGCAAAAAGCTGAAACGGGGAAAGCATACCACCAGACATTCCCAGGTGATTCCGGTAGAAAAAGATACGTTTCTGGTGGATACTCCGGGATTTTCTTCTTTGTATCTTACGGATATGGAGGAGGGAGAACTTCGGGATTATTTTCCGGAATTTGTGAAGTATGAACCGCAATGTCGTTTTCAGGGCTGTATGCATATCCATGAACCGGACTGTGCAGTGAAGGAAGCCCTTGCAAGTGGAAAAATCAGCCAGCTGCGTTATGATGACTATCTGGCATTGTATGAGGAATTAAAAGAGAAAAGGAGATACTAAAATTATGTATCAGCTATGCCCTTCCATTTTATCAGCGGATTTTAATCGTCTGGGTGAACAGATCAGAATCCTTGAAAATGAAGGAGTCAAATGGCTCCATATTGATGTTATGGATGGAGATTTTGTGCCGAGCATTTCTTTTGGAATGCCAGTGATCAAATCAATCCGTAAAGAATCCAGGATGTTTTTTGATGTTCATCTTATGGTGACAGAGCCAGAGAGATATATTCAGGATTTTGTAAACTGCGGTGCAGATTCTATTACTGTTCATGCAGAGGCCTGTGAGGATCTGGAACGAACCATAGAGCGTATCCGGGATGCAGGAGTGAAGGTTGGTGTTTCGATTAAACCGGCTACTCCGGTAAATGATATCAGTCACATGCTTGAAGATGTGGATATGGTACTGGTAATGACCGTGCAGCCAGGTTTTGGCGGACAGAAATATATGGATGAGTGTACAGAGAAGATTCAGGAACTGAGAGAACTGATCGATAAAGAAAGACTGGATGTGGATATAGAGGTTGACGGAGGAATCAATGAGGATACTCTGGAGACAGTTATGAAGGCTGGCGCAAATATTTTTGTTGCGGGTTCATGGGTATTTGGCGGTGATATTGCTGCAAATGTGCGTCACATTCAGAAAAAAGTCGAAGAAATCAGCGACAGGATCGAGTGAGAGATAGCATGATAGATACAGTAATCGTAAGCGGGGGCATGATCCAGAAAGATTTTGCCCTCGATTTTATTAAAAAATTAAAAAAAGAGAGAAACGGTGAGAGGCTCACCTTGATGGCGGCAGACAGAGGCCTTGATTTTTTCAGGGAGACGGGGCTGACACCGGATCTTGCAGATGGGGATTTTGACAGTGTATCCAGTGAGGGGAAGACTTATCTGGAAAGTCTTACTGATACAGAAATTGTGCAGCTTCAGCCGGAAAAAGATGACACAGATACCCAGTCAGCTTTAAATCTGGCAATCCAAAGAGGCGCCAGGAGTATTCTCATACTTGGGGCAACTGGTGGAAGACTGGATCATTTTCTTGGAAATCTGGGACTTCTCACATTGGGAAAAATAAAGGGTGTAAAGGTTGCACTGGCTGATGAGCAGAATTATATCTGTCTTGCTGAAAGCGGCAGAAAGATTCAAAAGGACAGACAGTTTGGCAGGTATGTCTCTTTCTTTCCGGTAGGAGGAGATGTAGAAGGACTGACACTGAAAGGATTTAAATATTCACTGGACGGTTATTGCCTGACAGTGGCTGACTGTGGACTTACAGTCAGCAATGAAATTCAGGACACATATGCTCAGGTTTTCTACGAAAAGGGCAGCCTGCTTATGATCATGTCCCGAGATTCTCATTTTGGCTGAGCCTTTTGTCTTGAAGGAATGGGCATGGTATGCTAAAATAAACTAATGTATTAGTGAAAGAAATAAGGAGATATAAGATAAAATGAAATTAGGTATCGTAGGTTTACCAAATGTAGGAAAAAGTACACTGTTTAACTCTCTGACAAAGGCTGGTGCAGAATCTGCAAACTACCCATTTTGTACCATTGATCCAAATGTGGGTGTTGTCACTGTGCCTGATGAGAGACTTGCACTGCTTGGAGATTTCTATCACTCCAAGAAAGTAACTCCGGCTGTTATAGAGTTTGTAGATATTGCCGGTCTTGTAAAGGGCGCTTCCAAGGGAGAAGGTCTTGGAAATCAGTTTCTTGCAAATATTCGTGAAGTAGATGCAATTGTTCATGTAGTACGCTGCTTTGAGGATTCAAATGTAATCCATGTAGATGGAAGCATTGACCCGATCCGTGATATCGAGACTATTAACCTGGAGCTTATTTTCTCAGATCTGGAGATCCTGGAGAGAAGAATTGCCAAGGTGACTAAGACAGCCCGCATGGATAAAGAAGCTGCCAAAGAGCTTGATTTCCTTCAGAAGGTAAAAAAATGGCTGGAAGATGGTAAGATGGCTATCACTATGGAACTGGACAGTGAGGACGAGGAAGCCTGGATGGGTACATATAACCTGCTCACCCAGAAACCGGTTATCTATGCGGCGAATGTTGCAGAGGACGATCTTGCAAATGACGGTGCTGACAATGCACATGTACAGGCTGTGAGAAAATATGCTGCAGAGCAGAACAGTGAGATTTTTGTAATCTGCGCCCAGATCGAGGAAGAAATTTCTGAATTGGACGAGGATGAGAGAAAAATGTTCCTGGAGGATCTGGGGCTTAAGGAATCCGGTCTTGAGAAGCTGGTAAAGGCAAGCTATCATCTGCTTGGTCTTATGAGTTTCCTTACTTCCGGTGAAGATGAGACAAGAGCATGGACCATTAAGATCGGTACAAAGGCACCACAGGCAGCAGGTAAGATTCATTCTGATTTTGAGCGAGGCTTTATTAAAGCTGAAGTAGTAAATTATCAGGATCTTCTGGATTGCGGTTCCTACGCCGGTGCGAGAGAAAAAGGTCTTGTAAGAATGGAAGGAAAGGAATATGTAGTACAGGATGGCGATGTAATCTTATTCCGTTTCAATGTATGATAAGAAATAGAGGGATAGCATAAATGTCAATTCAGTTTCCGAATCTGGGGATAAACCTGGATTATGTGGGGAAATCCATTCAAATATTTGGATTTGAAATTACATTCTTTGGACTTATAATAGCATTGGGAATGCTTCTGGGAGTCGGTTTTGTAATTCTGGAAGCGAAACGCTGCGGCGAGAATAAAGATGAATATCTGGAAATGATGATCGTTTCTCTGGTTTTTGGTGTGATCGGAGCCAGACTGCTTTATGTCATCTGTTCCTGGAATCTCTACGATGGTAATATTGTTCAGATTTTGAATATCCGAAATGGCGGTCTTTCTTTCTACGGCGGACTGTTGGGAGGAATGCTTGGAGCTGTCATTTACTGCGGCATACGCAGGAAGCCATTTATGCAGATGGCAGATACTGCCAGTATGGGAATTGTTGTGGCGCAGATAATAGGGAGGTGGGGAGATTTCTTTAACAGGGAATCTTTCGGAGAGTATACAAACAGTATATTTGCAATGCAGCTTCCGTTAACTGCTGTACGCTCCAGTGAAGTGACTTCTGCCATGCGGGAAAATCTGGAAACTATAGGAGGTACCTCTTATATTCAGGTACATCCCACATTCTTCTATGAAAGTGCGTGGTGTCTGTTTCTGTTCCTGCTTATGCTGGTATGGAAACGAAAAAAGCGTTTTCAGGGACAGGTATTTCTCAGATATCTGGCAGGATATGGATTGGGAAGATTCTTTATTGAATACCTTCGGACTGACAAGCTTATGATCCCGGGAACATCTATTGGGATTTCACAGTTTATTTCAGCTGTGCTGTTCCTGATCTGTGCACTGGTCGCTGCTGTAGAAGGTTCTATGGCGAAGAAACGGGCTGCAAGGCGCAGACGCAGGAGAGAACAGGATTATGAAGCACAGGAAAAAGCTGCCAGAGAGGCTGAAGCAGAAGAATACAGAGAACGGCTCAGACTGGAGAGAGCTTTTGCAAATGAAAAAGCGGATGAAGTGCAGGAGTCTGCTTTCTATGTGGAAGAAACTCCGGCTGAAATACACCAGGATGAAGCGGACACTGAAGAAGAAACAGGGAGAGCAGAAGAAACTGAAGAAGAAACTGAAGAAGAAACAGAATCTTCTGAAGACATTGCCGCTGCTTCTGAAGAAGAAAATGCTGCTGAAAAGAATTTGTCATCTTCAGAAGAAGATGAATGGCTGTATAGCCAGCCGCGGAGATTTGCAAAAAAGCCTGCCGATCAGCAGGAAGATTGATAATATGATTGCCAGATATGTGAATCTGGATTAAAAAAGCGTCGCTTTGATGGGGGATGATCCTGTCAAAGCGTCTTTTTTTTCGCTTTGTTCCCAATGCGTAAGGAGTTTGTAACAGAATTATGTAATTTAATTCATAATTTCCCACTTGTAATTTAAGCGCAAATGGGTTAGAATAATTCCATAAGTGGTAGGAAGTGGAGAAAAGTGGTGACAAATGGGGACGAAGTGGCAGAACTTCCATTTGTTACTGTGCACAGAGTGAACAGTAACTTTCCAGTTGTTTCCCATCATGAGATATAAGGGGGAGACTTATATCTCACGAGAGTAGGTGAGTTTTTATGTTCATGGGTGAGTACAATCATACAATCGACGCGAAGGGGCGTTTGATTATCCCGTCGAAATTCAGGGAACCCTTAGGTGAGGAATTTGTTCTGACCAGAGGGCTTGATGGTTGTCTTTATATTTATCCGATGGATGAATGGGAAGCCTTTGAAGAGAAGCTCAGAGCATTACCACTTACAAACAAAGACGCTAGAGCCTTTTCGCGATTCTTTGTGGCAGGTGCTACAACATGTGAACTGGACAAGCAGGGGAGAATTCTCGTACCACAGACGTTACGTGAGTTCGCTGGTCTGGAGAAGGATGTTATTCTGGCTGGAAACTTAAGCAGAGTGGAAATCTGGAGCAAGGAGAAATGGAGCGAGAACTGTGATTATGACGATATGGACAGCATTGCTGCCAGCATGGAGAACATGGGAATCGTCATCTGAGCATAGAATAAGCGAATATCCAACAGGAGACGGAAATGGAATTTAAACACAAATCTGTATTACTGGACGAGACCGTTGGCGGACTTCATGTGAAGCCGGATGGAATCTATGTGGATGGCACTTTAGGCGGCGCGGGACATGCCATAGAGGTATGCAGGAAACTTTCTGCCAAGGGGAGATTTATTGGTATAGATCAAGACCAGGATGCGATAATTGCTGCGAGTGAACGGCTTGCCGCCTTTGATCAGGTGACAATCATTCGCAGCAATTATTGTTACATGGTGCAGGAACTTGCCGCGAGGGGAATTCACAAGGTTGACGGTATTGTTCTGGATCTGGGAGTATCCTCATATCAGCTGGACAATGAAGAACGCGGATTTACTTACAGAGTAGATGCGCCTCTTGACATGCGCATGGATCAGAGACAGACGCAGACAGCCAGTGATATTGTTAACGGTTATGAAGAAAGAGAACTGTATCGCATTATACGCGATTATGGTGAAGATAAATTTGCGAAAAACATTGCGAAGCATATAGTAGCAGCAAGACAGCAGGCCCCTATTATGACAACTGGTCAGCTGACACAGATTATCAGGGAATCTATTCCCATGAAAATACAGGCTGCAGGAGGCCATCCGGCCAAGCGCACTTTCCAGGCGATTCGAATTGAGCTGAATAAAGAACTGGATGTGCTCCGTGATTCCCTTGACGGGATGATCGATCTTCTGGATGATGGCGGAAGGCTTTGCATTATCACGTTCCATTCATTGGAAGACAGAATTGTTAAAACGATTTTCCGAAAGAATGAGAACCCGTGTACTTGTCCACCGGATTTTCCGGTGTGTGTGTGCGGGAAGAAATCCAAGGGGAGAGTCATCACCAGGAAACCAATTCTTCCAAGTGATGAAGAAATGGAAGAGAACCCGCGTTCTAAGAGCGCTAAACTTAGAATATTTGAAAGAAGATTTTAGAAGAAGGGTAAAAAATGGCGGAGACAGGCAGACATATTACGTCGGGGAGACGTTCACAGAATATGTATGTTGACGGAAATACTGTCCGTAAGGTTCAGGAGATTACCCCGAAGAGGGAATACCGTCAGCCGGAGCATTCAGCTCGGAGAAAAAACGCACGGCCGGAATATACACCAGAGCAGCAGGTGCTGCGTCAGAATAAAGTTCTTAGCCGGGAGGCTCGCAGAAACCGTGCCAAAGCCAATAATATGAACCGCAATTTTGCTATATTTTTAGCTGCACTGGGAATTGTGATTGTGATGTTCAGTATTAATTATTTAAGACTTAAAACAGAATGTACGAGCAAAAGAAGTCAGCTGGCATCTCTCGAGTCACAGCTTGCAGAGCTGAAAGAGGATAATGATGCATATGAAAGTCAGGTGACCTCAAACATTGATCTTGAGAGAATCAGAAAAATTGCTATCGGACGTCTGGGAATGAGTTATCCAAGCAACCAGCAGACAGAGACCTATACTACAGAAGGCGGCAGCTATGTAAGGCAGTATCAGGATGTAACCGGGAAGTAAAGGTACAAAAGGCAGGTGTTTGATTGAGTACTTTAGAGAGAAGAAAGAAAAGAAAACCGATAAAGAAAATAAACCACATTATGAAAGATAAGCTGTCAATACTTTTTTTAGGAGTATTGGGAGCTTTAGTCGTTTTATTGGCAGTTGTAACTTATTATAATCTGCACAGCGGTGAAAAATATAAGAAGCAGGTGTTAAGCCAGGCACAGCAGAAATATCAGAATCGTACCATGCCGGCAAAAAGAGGCACAATATATGACCGGAATGGCAACATTCTTGCAACGAGCAACAAGGTGTATAATGTTGTACTGGACTGCAAGGCTGTAAATGAAGATGAAGATTATATGGATCCCACTGTGAAAGCTCTGGTGGAAATCTTTGGTCTGGATGAAGGGGAGCTTCGCACGAAGTTAACTTCTGAAGAGACAAAGGGAAGCCAGTACCAGGTGCTGAAAAAACAGGTTTCCATGGATGACAAGAAGGCATTTGAGGATTACTGCAGTGTGCCGGAAGATACCGATATGACTGCTGCAGAAATTAAGGAAAAAAATAATATTCAGGGTGTCTGGTTTGAAGAGGATTATTTAAGGGTTTATCCATACAATGAACTGGCGTGTGATACAATTGGATTTACTTTTTCAAGAGATACAGCAGATTATGGAATAGAAGGCTATTACAACACCAGTCTGACCGGAACAGATGGCCGTCAGTATGGATATTTCAATGATGATTCCAACGTGGAACAGACTATTATTGAAGCTACAGATGGAAACAGTCTGGAGGTAAGCATTGACCTTGGAACACAGCAGATCGTGGAAAAGTGGGTGAATGCTTTCATGGAATCCACTGGAGCAAAAAATATTGGTGTAATTGTGGAGGATCCCTCTACAGGTGAGATTCTTGCCATGGATGGGGGCGATCGTTATGATCTGAACGATCCACGTGATATGTCTTCTGTCTATTCAGAAGATGAAATCACTGCAATGAATGACAGTGAGACCATGGATGCTTTAAGTGCAATGTGGAATAATTATTGTGTAACAGATATTTTTGAACCTGGTTCTGTTGTGAAGCCCATTGTTATGGCCGCAGCACTGGAGCAGGGGAAAATTTCTACCAGTGATACTTTCTATTGCGATGGATTTCAGAATTTCGGTGTCCCGGGAAATATGACAACGATCAAGTGTGCGAATATTTATGGACACGGAACGGAAACTCTGGCAGAAGTAATTGCAAACTCCTGTAATGATGCCATGATGCAGATTGGTGCTAAAATGGGAGTGGAAAATTTCCTGAAGGCTCAGAGTACCTTCAATTTTGGAAGTCGTACCGGAATTGATCTTCCAAATGAAGGATATGGTATTATGCATACAATTGATACCATGAAGGAAACAGAGCTTGCATGCTCAGCTTTTGGACAGGGATTCAGTTGTACCATGATCCAGGAGATCAATGCAATGTGCTCCGTTATCAATGGAGGCTATTATTATCAGCCTCATCTTGTAAAAAAGATTAAGGATGCCAGCGGTGCAACCATAAAAACAATTAACCCTCTGCTTCAGAAGCAGACCATTTCTTCCAGTATTTCCGCGGATATCAGAAGCTATATGGCGGCAAGTGTGGAGCAGGGAACCAGTAGGACATCCAAAGTACAGGGCTACAGTTCAGGTGGTAAAACCGGAACTGCTGAGAAATTTCCACGTGGAAATGGTAAATATGTAGTTTCTTTTATTGGATTTGCACCGGTTGATGATCCGCAGGTTTTGATCTATGTGGTAATTGATGAGCCAAAGGTAGAGGATCAGGCCAGCAGTGTTTATCCCCAGTATGTGGCACAGGCGATTCTTTCTGAGCTCCTTCCGTATATGAATGTTCAGCCGGATGAAGCCACAGATGGAACCGTTCCGGAGACAGAATTGTGGGAGAATTTCAGTGGTTATGTAAATTCCATATCTGATAGTAAGATTGACGAAGATGGTTATCTGGTAGACGGTGAAGGAAATAAAATCGACTGGGATGGCAACAGGGTTGACGAGAATGGTTATCTTCTGAACAGTGATGGAAGTTATCAGATGGATGCAGATGGAAATTACATCAAATCAACCAATCTGGAAGGTATTGATAACACATACAGCGGTTCTGCAGGAGAAACACTGCCGGAGGCCGTTTCCGATACAAATGTACCCGGACCGCCGGAGGACACAACAAATCCAATTGAGGATAACAATATGGAAAGTGAAGGTCTTACCAACGAAGAGGCAGGGCTTGACTAATAAATTCCACATAATATAACACATACCCCCAATTGAAATTATCATATATTAGTTATGATAATTCCGGTTGGGGACTTTTTTATGAAAAAAACAATGACCTTTCACAGGAAAAAAATATGGCTTGTATTTCTTCTCTGTGCATTGGTGCTTCTGGGGCTTGTGGGAAGACTGATTTATCTGATGGGAGTTAAATCTGATTATTATTATCAGAAAGCACAGGCACTTCATGAAAGAGAACGTCAGATCAAAGGAGCAAGAGGTCTGATCCTGGATGCCAGGGGACGGGTTCTCGCGGATAATAAGACGGTTTGTACGATTTCTGTGATTCACAGTCAGATAAAAGATCCGGAACAGGTAATTCGTATTTTATCGAAAGAGCTGGAGATGGATGCTGACACTGTTCGCAAAAGAGTCGAAAAAATATCTTCAATTGAAAAAATTAAGACGAATGTGGAAAAATCAGTGGGAGATACGATCCGTGATTATCAGCTGGAAGGTGTGAAAGTGGATGAGGATTACAAAAGATATTACCCATATGGAACTCTGGCCTCTAAGGTTTTGGGATTTACAGGAGGGGACAATCAGGGGATTATCGGCCTGGAGGTGAAATACGAGGATGTTTTAAAAGGACAGACTGGAAGAATTCTTACTACAACAGATGCACGAGGTGTGGAAATTGATCAGCTTGGGGAACGCCGGGAAAATCCGGAACAAGGAGAAACTCTGAAAATAAGCCTGGATGTGGATTTGCAGCAGTATGTCCAGCAGGCAGCGCTGAAGGTGATGGAAGAAAAACAGGCTGCCCGGGTTTCGGTTTTGCTTATGAATCCACAGAATGGGGAAATTTATGTGTGCGTTAATGTACCGGAATTTGATCTGAATGATCCCTTTACGTTGAATACAGATACGGACACATCCGGGATAACAGAAAAGGAAAAGCAGGAACTTCTGAATCAGATGTGGCGAAATCCCTGTCTTAACGATACTTACGAGCCTGGATCCACATTCAAAATCATTACAATGTCTGCCGGACTGGAAGAAGGTGTGGTGACTACAAATGACCGTTTTTACTGCCCGGGCTATAAGCTGGTGGATGACAGAAGAATCCACTGTGCCAGACGAACCGGTCATGGTTCCCAGACATTTGTGGAGGGCGCACAGAACTCCTGCAATCCGGTCTTTATTGAAGTAGGACTGCGCCTGGGAGTGGAAAAATATTATCATTATTTTCAACAGTTTGGACTTTTGAAAAAAACAGGGGTGGATCTGCCGGGAGAGGCTGGTACAATTATGCATAAAAAAGAAAATATGGGAAATGTAGAGCTTGCAACAGTAGCTTTTGGCCAGTCCTTTCAGATTACGCCAATTCAGCTTGCAGCTACAGTCAGTGCTTTGATCAACGGAGGAAAAAGGATCATACCTCATTTTGGGGTTTCCGTGTTAAGTCCGGACGGAACCAGCGGCAGGAAACTGGAATATCCGGTGGAAGAGGGCATTGTTTCGGAAAAAACATCGGAAACAGTAAGAGGAATCCTGGAAAAGGTTGTGGCAGAGGGATCAGGAAGAAATGCGCAGATCGAAGGCTGTACAGTGGGCGGAAAGACTGCTACATCCCAGACACTTCCCAGAAGCGCAAATCGTTATATTTCTTCGTTTCTCGGATTTATGCCTGCGGAAAATCCACAGATTCTGGGGCTTTGCATCATCCATGATCCCCAGGGCGTGTATTATGGAGGAACCATTGCCGCACCTGTGATAAAAAATATTTTTGAGGCAGTGATTAATCGTAATGAAAACTAACCTATGGGTTGATAAATAAGGGGAAAAGCTTTATACTATAAGATGCTTTAAAAGTTAAAAACGAAAAAACGAAAGAGTTGAAGAGGTGTGAGAATGGAATTTCATATTGTGATCCCAGTACTGATCTCCTTCGCGATCAGTGCAGTATTAGGACCTGTTATTATTCCTTTTTTGCGTAAGCTGAAAATGGGACAGACAGAGAGAACTGAGGGCGTACAGTCTCATCTGAAAAAGGCCGGAACCCCTACTATGGGCGGCGTGATCTTTTTGCTCTCTACGATCATTACATCACTGTTTTATGTGAAGGATTATCCGAAAATCATTCCGGTTCTGTTCCTGACACTGGGATTTGGACTGATCGGTTTTCTGGATGATTATCTGAAGGTAGTGCTCAGAAGATCTGACGGACTTCTTCCCTGGCAGAAATTTCTGCTGCAGGTAGTGGTAACCGGTATTTTTACCTTTTATCTGATGAAATACACAGATGTGTCACTGACCATGCGTATTCCGTTCTGGGGCGGACATTATCTGAATCTTGGCTGGCTGGCTGTGCCGGTGCTGTTTTTTGCGGTGATCGGAACTGTTAATGGCGTGAATTTCACAGATGGTGTGGATGGTCTTGCTACCAGTGTTACTTTGATCGTGGCAGTATTTTTTACAGTCGTATCCATTGGAACAAAGTCCGGGATTGAACCGGTTACCTGTGCGGTTATCGGTGGACTGATGGGATTTTTACTCTATAACGTATATCCTGCCAGCGTATTTATGGGAGATACAGGTTCCCTGGCACTTGGCGGATTTGTGGCAGGTGTGGCTTACATGCTGCAGATGCCTCTGTTTATCCTGATCGTAGGACTGATCTATCTGGTTGAGGTATTGTCCGTTATGATCCAGGTAACATATTTTAAGGCGACACATGGCAAGCGTATTTTTAAAATGGCTCCTATCCATCATCATTTTGAGCTTTGTGGATGGTCTGAAGCCCGTGTGGTTGCAGTATTTACCATTGTGACTGCAATTATGTGCCTGATTGGCCTTTTAGCTCTCTAGAGCCTGTTTCAAACACGCGCCAGAGTCCGTTTCAAATACGCTTTAGGGCAGAAGAAGATGCCTCTGACAGTAATCTGCAAGGCATTAAGGAGGAATTGATCATGGAATTAAAAGGAAAAAAGGTTCTGGTTTTCGGAGCTGGAAAAAGCGGTATCGGAGCAGCTGATCTTCTGAATGCAGTTGGCGCCTGTCCGATTCTCTACGATGGAAAAGCAGATCTGGATAAAGAGAGTATATTACATAAAATCAGCGGCAATTATCAGCTTCCCGTTTATGCTGGAGAACTGCCAGAGGAAGTTGAAAAAAGTCTCGATCTTGTGATATTAAGTCCTGGTGTACCAACAGACCTTCCGTTGGTGAAGGGCTTTTATCAGCAGGGAATTCCGGTATGGGGTGAGGTTGAGCTTGCTTACCAGACTGGTAAGGGCGAAGTTCTTGCAATTACAGGAACAAACGGAAAAACTACTACAACAGCTCTTCTTGGTAAGATCATGGCAGATGCCCGTCCATCTGTGTTTGTTGTTGGGAATATTGGAACACCTTATACTTCAAAGGCACTGGAGATGAAGGATGATACCATTACGGTTGCAGAAATCAGCAGCTTTCAGCTTGAAACAATCTGGAAATTTGCTCCGAAGGTAAGTGCAATCTTAAACATCACAGAGGATCATCTGAACCGTCATCACACAATGGCTGAATATATCCGTGTGAAAGAGCTGATCACCAGCAATCAGGGACCGGAAGACGTGTGTGTACTGAATTATGAGGACGAGATCCTTCGCGGGTTTGGAAGGGACATTGTGCCGAAAACAGTTTACTTTTCCAGTGAAAGAGAGCTTGAACAGGGAATTTTCCTGAAGGGGGATCAGATCCTTCTTCGTACCGAAAAAGAGGAAATTCCGGTTGTAAAAACCGGAGAGCTGAAGCTTCTTGGCAAACATAATTTTGAAAATGTTATGGCAGCTGTTGCGATGGCTTATTATGCCGGTGTTTCCATGGAGAGCATCCGTAAGAGCATCTGCGAATTTACGGCTGTTGAGCATAGAATTGAATATGTAACAGAGAAGAATGGTGTGGCATATTATAATGATTCCAAGGGAACCAATCCGGATGCGGCAATCAAGGGAATTCAGGCGATGAACCGTCCTACACTTCTTATTGGAGGCGGCTATGATAAGGAATCCAGCTATGATGAATGGATTCAGGCATTTGATGGCAAGGTAAGATATCTGGTTCTTATCGGACAGACCAGAGAGAAGATCAGGGAAGCAGCCGAGAAGAATGGTTTCCATGATATTATCTTATGTGAAGATCTGAAAGAAGCGGTTCAGGTATGTGCTGACAAAGCAAACCCCGGGGACGCAGTGCTGTTATCTCCTGCATGTGCAAGCTGGGGACAGTTTGACAATTATGAGCAGAGAGGCCAGATGTTTAAGGAGTATGTAAGAGCTTTGTAATAAGAGCAGCAGCTCAGGCATATGCTTTAATTGAGTCTGGAATGTCAGGAGCTGTCTTCTATGATCGGGGAGAGACATAAAGAAACAAAAACAGACACGGTCTTATTGATACTTGTTCTGCTTCTGGCAGTATTCGGACTGGTCATGCTGTTTTCTATCAGCGAATATAATGGCAGAGTGCGCTTCGGCGACTCTGCCTATTATTTTAAGAAGCAGCTTTTTGCGACGTCACTGGGACTTCTGGCTATGTATGTAGTAGCAAAAGCTGATTATGTTTTTTTAGTCAGACTGGCGCCTGCTGCCTACTTTTTGTCTCTTGGACTTTCCACAGCTGTTTTGTTTGTGGGACAGGAAATCAATGGTTCAAAAAGATGGCTGAATTTTGGCCCTCTGTCTTTTCAGCCTTCAGAGTTTGCAAAAGCAGCTGTGATTCTTTTTCTCACCTGGCAGATTGCCGGAAGTAAAAAGGTTACAGCCGGATTTGGATTTATGTTCCGGACTATGCTGACGCTGCTTCCTATTGTAGGACTGGTAGGCTCCAACAATCTCAGCACTGCAATCATAATACTTGGAATTGGTGCTGTTCTGATTTTTGTATCGGATCCGGGATATGCCAGATTTATGGGAATGGGAGTGGCCGGAGTGGCAGTGATCGCTGTATTTCTTGCTGCAGAGAGCTATCGCCTGGAGCGCCTTGCCATCTGGAGAAATCCGGAAAAATATGAAAAAGGTTTTCAGACCATTCAGGGACTCTATGCCATTGGAAGCGGCGGCCTTTTTGGAAGGGGCTTTGGAAGCAGCCTGCAGAAGCTGGGATTCGTTCCGGAAGCACAGAATGATATGATTTTTTCCATTATATGTGAGGAGATGGGACTGACAGGTGCTTTTTTCCTCATTGTCATATTCGGACTTCTCATGTGGCGGCTGATGGTGATAGCTCTTCGGTGCAGGAATCTGCAGGGGACGCTGATCTGTGCCGGAATTATGAGCCATATGGCAATACAGGTGATCCTGAATATTGCGGTTGTGACAAATACCATTCCAAATACCGGAATCACCCTTCCGTTTATCAGCTACGGAGGAACTTCAGTTGTGTTTCTTCTGGGGGAAATGGGGCTGGCACTAAGTGTAAGCCGGAAAACTGAGGAAAAGATTTTATCACCAGATGAAAAAAATCACATATAATAAAAGGTAAGAGGCCCTATAGGAGTGAATGGCTTGGATGACCGGATCTACATTGAGGGAGGACACAAGCTGAATGGAAGTATTCATATACAGGGTTCCAAAAATGCAGCACTGCCCATGATGGCTGCATCTCTTTTACACAGGGGCGTCAGTGTGCTGAAAGGCTGTCCGCAGATTACGGATGTTTTTTGCATGGAAGAAATTCTGCAGAAGCTGGGAGCAGTTACCTGGTGGGAAGGGCATGACCTTTATATGGATTGTACAAATGCAGATGAATGGTCAGTTCCTTTTTTATATACAGGAAAAATGCGATCCTCCGTGATCCTTCTGGGAGCGCTTCTTGCAAGAAACAAAAAAGGAAGCCTTGGTTATCCAGGAGGCTGTGTAATCGGAAAAAGACCTATAGATATGCATCTTTTTGTACTTCAGAAGCTGGGAGCCGTGATCACGGAAGAAGAAGGCCTTTTGCTTGCAAAGTGCAGCAGGCTGGAGGGAACGACGGTTTCTTTTCCAAAAAGAAGTGTGGGAGCTACTCAGCAGGGAATTCTGGGAGCAGTACTGGCCGAAGGAGAAACCGTGCTTGAAAATTGCGCCAGAGAGCCGGAGATACAGTGGCTTTGTCTTTATCTCCGGTCCATGGGGGCAAAAATTAAAGGGGATGGTACTTCCAGAATTGTTATTCAGGGCGTTGCAACTTTAAATGCCGGATCGATGTGTGTTCCGCCAGACCGGATTGTGGCAGGAACCTATATTTGCGCTGCAGCAATTACCAGAAGTGAGATCACTCTGGAAAATGTACCAAAAGAGGAACTGAAGACCTTTCTGGAAGTATATAGGAAAATGGGTGGACAATACAAAGGTAACAGTGGTAAACTATTAGTCAATGGAGAAAATGTTCAAATGCCGGTGGAATTATTGGAGACAGGAGTTTATCCGGGGTTTCCCACAGATCTTCAGTCTCCTGTGATGGCTGTTCTTGCCACAGTAGAGGGCAGAAGCTGTATTCGCGAGAATGTATTTGAGAATCGGTACAGGGCAGCACAGCAGCTGGTAAAGATGGGAGCGGATATCCGGATACAGGGAAGCGATGCTGTGATCCATGGCGGTAAAATCCTTTATGGAACCACTGTAAAAGCCTGGGAATTAAGAGGCGGTGCAGCATTGATCCTTGGTGCACTTGCGGCGAAGGGGATCACCGTACTGGAGGGCTATTCCTATGTACAGCGTGGCTATGAGCATATCTGCCAGGAACTTAATACGCTGGGAGCAGCAGTAAAAAGGATGCAGGAATAATAATATATGAAATCACTGAAAATGAAGCTGATCTATAGAAAACATAAGAAAGCAATTTTTGCTGCCCTGGGGGCAGTTCTGCTGGCAGGTCTTGTCTTTTTCTTTTCTTATTTTCATGTGACGAATGTGGAGGTAATGGGAACCACACGTTATTCAGATGAGGAAGTAAAGACGATGGCTTTGCAGGGAGCGTTTACGGATAATTCCGTTCTTGCAGTTTTGCTCCATTCCAGGGTAGATGTGGAGGACGTGCCTTTTGTGGAAGGGTTTAATATTACAAGACTCTCCCATAACAGTATCTGTGTCAGTGTACGTGAGAAGAAGGCAGTAGGCTGTATTCCCTATCTTGACAGTTATGTGTATTTTGACCGCAATGGAATTTTCATTGAAAGCTCCCATACTAGGGACGAGCTGGTACCATTTTTTGATGGCATTGAGGTAAATTATGTGATTGAAGGAGAGAAGCTTCCGATTAAGGGGGGCTCTGTTCTTACCACTGCGGTAGCCTTGTCTACGATTTTCCAGAAAAATGATGCGATACCGGACCATATTGAATTTGATGCCAGCTATGAGATCACTCTGACTTACGGAGATGTGCGGGTGATGCTTGGCAAGGATGTGTATCTCGAGGATAAAATGACGCGTGTCAGTGCTATTTTACCTAAGCTTTCAGGCAAAAAGGGAATTCTTCATCTGGAAAATGTAAATGATAATTCCAAGACCATTACTTTTGAACAGGATCTTGGCGAAGATGGAACCATTGAGCGTGTGGATTCGGCAGCGGCGTACGAAAATGCCCTTGCAAACTGGCATGGCGGATATGATGAGGAAGGCGATTATACCGGTGAGGGTGAATACGATGAGAATCTGAATTACGTAGGTCCAAAGCCCACGGAAGAAAGCATTGCGGCAAATGGCAGCTGGCTTGGCGGATATATGGAGGATGGAAGCTACACAGGATACGGACAGCTGGATAAAGACGGAAATTATGTAGGACCGAATCCAAACGAAGGCAGTGATGACGGGGAGGAGGAAGACTCCGGGGATTATAGTGAAGATTACAGCGAAGACATGGATGAGAGCTATAATGACGAAGATTATGACAGCTATGACGAGGAATATTAAGGAAATAACCGCGGATTTCGAGAAAAAAGTATAAAAAAACAAAATTAGTGGTTGATAAATTCACAAAAAAAATATATGATATAGACATATGCAGCTTGGTATATATTTGCTGAAATTAAAGATAAAGGATATAAGGTAGAAATAAAGGAGGAAGTACATTGTTAGAGATAATGTCAAATGAGGCGGAATCCTCTGCTAAGATTATTGTAATCGGAGTAGGCGGCGCCGGAAATAACGCAGTTAACAGAATGGTTGAAGAAGCCATCGGCGGGGTAGAGTTTGTAGGAGTGAATACAGATAAGCAGGCTCTGACTCTGTGTAAAGCTCCAACTGTACTTCAGATCGGTGAGAAGATTACCAAAGGTCTTGGTGCAGGAGCACAGCCTGAGGTTGGACAGAAAGCAGCAGAAGAGAGCATTGAGGAAGTGAAGCAGATCATCGAAGGTGCTGACATGGTATTCGTTACCTGCGGTATGGGTGGTGGAACCGGTACAGGTGCAGCTCCGGTAATCGCAGCAGCAGCTAAGGAAATGGGTATCCTCACTGTAGGTGTTGTGACCAAACCTTTCCGTTTTGAAGCTAAGACACGTATGAATAATGCGCTTGCAGGTATTGAGAACCTGAAGAAGGCTGTTGATACATTGATCGTAATTCCGAATGACAAACTTCTGGAGATCGTTGATCGCCGTACAACTATGCCGGAAGCACTGAGAAAGGCAGATGAGGTTCTGCAGCAGGCAGTTCAGGGTATTACAGACCTGATCAATCTGCCGGCTCTTATTAACCTTGACTTTGCTGATGTACAGACTGTTATGACAGATAAGGGTATCGCTCATATTGGTATTGGTGAGGCCAGAGGCGATGATAAGGCTATGGAAGCTGTTCAGCAGGCCGTATCTTCTCCGCTGCTTGAAACTACCATCAAGGGTGCTACACATGTTATCATTAATATTTCCGGTGATATTTCCCTTATGGATGCTAATGATGCTGCAAGCTATGTACAGGAGCTTACAGGAGAGGATGCAAACATCATCTTTGGTGCTATGTATGATGACTCTGTTGCTGATTATGCAAGAATCACTGTTATCGCTACAGGACTTGCTGATAATGTACAGGCGTCCAATCCATTTGGAAATAAGGCAAGCAACTCTGTATTTGCAAATAAGAGACCTGCTTCCACAGCAACTGCCGGCGGTGTAAACCTGAACATGCCATCTTTCAGCATGCCGACTATGAATGCTACACCATTCACAGCTAAGACACCATCCAGCACAGTTCAGAAGAAAGACATCCAGATTCCGGATTTCTTAAGAAATAGATAATTAACCGAATCAGTTCAGAGATGAAAAGGCCCTCGCACATTTTGTGCGGGGGCTGTTTTGAAGATATGGGCCAAAGCCTTTTTCAAACACGCTCTAACACTGGCACTGGAAGGTGTCACATTTTGTTTCAGAACATGCTTTTGCACCGCGTCCGTCAACATTGATAGAAGCTGCGGTACATTTGCAGTTTTCATTATAGGTACAGTTATGCGCCTTGCAATCGATCTGGACTGTTTCACAGCCACAGTAGCCTTTTGTGCTGTTCACTGTACCGGAACCTTTTTCCCGGAAGCTTCCGCAGGATGTTTCATCTGCACTTCTGGCACTGTCGCCCATGACATTGATCTCTCCTCTGGAGCAAAGTGTATCTTCATTGTAGGCACAGGTTGTTGCGTGACATTTTAAGATGGTCATGTAGTTTACCTCCTGATCATAATATTGGATTTTGATTTCTGCGCTGCAGAATCTTTTTTTATCTTTTCCAGAAAAAAATTAAATATACATGTTTTTTCGTAAAAAGAAATAAGTGATAAATTTTAGGTGAAAAATTAAAAAAACAGCTTGACTTTCAAGATTATACGTGATATCATTCAACAGTACGTGATGAAAAGAAAGCAGAGTTCACTCTCACCTCAGCGCACATTCAGATGCGGCTCGGGTTCATATTGCACAGCAGCGCGTGACTTAGTTCGCGGGTGTAATAGGAGAAGTGTGGATTCTGTCCGCACTTTTTTTATGTTGCGGGGCGCGTATGAGGCAGGGATTTCCTGCGACGGGGAAATGAGAGTCCAGAGACCAAGACTGGATCAGAACAGATCATCTATCAGGTATGGAGGTGCACAACAATTAGCAGTTTAATGATCAACGAACAAATCAGAGACAAAGAGGTACGCTTAATCGGTCCGGACGGAGAACAGCTTGGAATTATGTCCGCACGAGAAGCAATGGCCAAGGCTCAGGAGGCAGAGCTTGATTTAGTAAAGATTGCCCCACAGGCAAAGCCGCCGGTGTGTAAGATCATCGATTATGGTAAATACCGTTATGAGCTCGCCAGAAAAGAGAAAGAAGCCAAGAAAAAGCAGAAGACCATCGATGTCAAAGAAGTGCGTCTTTCACCAAATATTGATACCAATGACCTGAACACAAAGGCTGGGGCAGCGCGTAAATTCCTTGCCAAAGGCGACAGAGTTAAAGTTACTCTTCGTTTCCGTGGAAGAGAGATGGCGCATATGTCCAGCAGCAAGCACGTTCTGGATGATTTTGCCGACATGCTGAAAGACGTTGCCGTAGTTGAGAAGGCAGCTAAGGTAGAAGGCAGAAGCATGACAATGTTTTTAGCACAAAAACACTAGGATGTTGCATTCATTTGGAGAGGCACCCGTGTGACGGGCGTCAGGCTGGATGAGGGACATTAAATAGATACGATATTAAGGAGGAAATTACAATGCCAAAAATTAAAACTTGTAGAGCAGCAGCAAAGCGCTTCAAAAAAACAGGAACAGGAAAATTAGTAAGAAATAAAGCTTACAAGAGCCATATCTTAACAAAGAAATCTCAGAAGAGAAAGAGAAATCTTAGAAAAGCTACTGTTGTTGATTCTACTAATGTTAAGAGCATGAAGAAAGCATTACCGTATTTATAAGATATAGCATAGAAGAAGACGAACAGGAGGAAAATAAGAAATGGCAAGAATTAAAGGCGGATTAAACGCAAAGAAGAAACATAATCGTGTATTAAAACTGGCAAAGGGCTACAGAGGAGCTCGTTCCAAACAGTATAGAGTAGCAAAACAGTCTGTTATGCGTGCACTTACCAGCTCTTATGCTGGAAGAAAGCAGAAGAAACGTCAGTTCAGACAGCTCTGGATCGCACGTATCAACGCTGCTGCAAGAATGAACGGATTATCCTACAGCAAAATGATGCACGGTCTCAAAGTTGCAAACATCGACATCAACAGAAAGATGCTTGCTGAGATGGCTGTAAACGATGCACAGGGATTCGCAGCACTTGCTGAGATCGCTAAGAAAGCAATCGCTTAATCTGAATTAAGAAGATACTTACGGATGTGTTGCAGTAACGATTTAAAAATCGTTACTGCAACCCTTTTATTTTAAGGAAAAACGGTTAGATTTAGCTCTTTTCCCTATCCGTTATTGATTTTAAGCATACTTACCCAAACCTTCTTTGAAGAAAGCCTGGGATTTCTTTTTCTTTTTTTGAATTATCAAAATTTATGCTGTTTCTTTCAGCCTAAACAGATGCTGTCCTGTTTTACAGAAGCGAAGGACCCTTCTGCCTGTATACTTCAATTCACTCTAAGTTGAATTCCGTATGGGCTGGTTATGCGTTCAAGATCTTCTGCCAATACCATGAACAAAAGTATATCTGTTAGTAGCTGACTCGATTTTTGTGCCATCAATAAATATATGTTTTCCAGAAATTTCTCCTAATTCGTATAAGATATTTGAAACTTCTGCGAGAATGTTTGAGGAACATTGGAACAGATGCAGTAGGCGCATTTAATATCCTGCGGAAATATCTTTCCGTATCCGGAAAGCAGAAGAAACTGTCCGTAACCGGACTAAAAAATCCAGAAATAATAAAAGTAGCTGCATAGCCGAAAGGCAAGCAGTATTGGTGTCATGGACGCACCCTGAAAAAAGGCGGTATCCCGCCAGATTCCAGATGCTCTGGTAACTTTTGCCGAGTAGTTCACTGATTGACATTGTTTATTTATTGATATATAACATGAACTATATTCGGAGGTTCATTATGCCATCAAAAGTCATTAGGAGATGATCATTGACGAAGCAAGGCAGCAGGGACGTAAGGGACTTGTACTGACGTGTAAGGAAAAACTCGTTCCGTATTACGCAAA
>NZ_CAKRNY010000029.1 GCF_934371575.1 uncultured Blautia sp.
AGCGGCGAGGGATACGAAGGCCACTATTTCTGGGATACCGAAATGTACATGCAGCCATTCTTTACGCTGACCAACCCTGAGGTTTCCAAAAACCTTGTGGAGTATCGTTATTCTACACTGGATAAAGCCAGAGAGAACGCACGTATTCTAGGACATAAAAAGGGAGCCGCTTATCCCTGGCGTACAATCCGGGGAAGAGAGTGTTCCGGTTATTTCCCGTCAGGCTCTGCACAGTACCATATCAGCGGAGATATTGCTTATTCTACAGTTGCCTATTATCTGGCAACCGGAGATCTGGATTTTATGGCGGAAAAAGGCGCGGAGATCATTTTCGAAACAGCACGTATGTGGGTGGATCTTGGCTGCTGGCACAAGGGAACCTTCCAGATTCACGAAGTTACCGGTCCGGATGAATACACTTGTCTTGTAAGCAATAACTATTATACAAATCTGGATGCCCAGTACAACTTACATTGGGCAGTAAGACTGTATAAGCTTTTGAAAGAAGCTGGAAAACTGAAGCCTGTGGCGGAGCGTATCGGACTTCAGGAATCTGAAATTGAAGAGTTTGAAAAAGCAGAAAAAGCAATGTATCTGCCGTATGATGAGGAACTGGGAATTAATCCTCAGGATGATTCTTTCCTGAATAAAGCGGTGTGGGATTTTGAGAATACACCGAAAGAGGATTATCCACTGCTTCTTCATTATCATCCGATGCATATTTACAGATATCAGGTATGCAAGCAGGCGGATACAGTTCTGGCACATTTTATTTTTGAGGATGCGCAGGACATGGAGACAATCCGCAAATCCTTTGCATATTACGAAAAAGTTACCACACATGATTCCTCTCTTTCAACCTGTATTTACAGTATTGTGGCTTCTAAACTTGGATTGGCAGACAAAGCCTACGAGTATTTTGGAGATTCTGCGAAACTGGATCTTTTCAATACACATCAGAATACCAAAGATGGAATTCACACTGCAAACATGGGTGGAAACTATATGGCAATTGTGTATGGCTTCGGCGGTTTCCGGCTGAAGGAGAGCGGAGCATGGTTTGCACCTGCGCTGCCAAAACAGTGGGATGCATATCGCTTTAAGCTGATCTATCTGGGAAGACATATTCAGGTAGTAGTAAACAAAGAAGGTACAACCTTCACTCTTGAAAGTGGTGAGCCGGTACAGATTCATGTATATGGTGAAGAATGCCTGCTGGAGAACAGCCTGCATTTTCCGCTGAAGTAGAGAATAAAAACAGTTTTGTGAAACAGCCCGGCGGGTGTCTGTAAATTGAGGGCAGGGAAACTTGTCTGTATGTGCGGACGCTCGCCGGGCTGTTTGCACGAGAGCATTTAACCGAATCAAGCAAGTAGCGAAGCACTAAGAAAGGAATGAATATAAAAATGAAATACGAAGGAATTATCTTTGATCTTGACGGTGTAATCTGTCATACCGATGAATATCATTATCAGGCTTGGAAAACATTGGCGGATAAGCTTGGAATTTACTTTGACCGTGAAATCAACAATCGTCTCAGAGGGGTAAGCCGTATGGCCAGCCTGGAGATCATTCTGGAGTGTTATGAGGGTGCGCCGCTTACGGACGAGCAAAAAGAGCAGTATGCAACAGAGAAAAATGACATTTATAAAAAGCTTCTTGGCAATATGTCTGAAAAAGATCTTTCCAAAGAGGTTGCGGACACTCTTAATGCGCTCAGAGCGAAGGGATTAAAGCTTGCAATTGGTTCTTCCAGCAAGAACACTCCTTATATTCTGGAACGAATCGGACTTGGAAATTTCTTTGATGCGGTTTCTGATGGAAATAATATTACTCATTCAAAACCAGATCCTGAAGTTTTTGTAAAAGCTGCAGAATTTCTTGGTTTGCCGGCTGAGAAATGCATGGTAGTAGAGGATGCGGAAGCCGGAATCGATGCTGCAATTGCCGGACATATGGACAGCGCTGCTATTGGTGATGCGGTTGGATGTGGAAAAGCCACCTGTAATTTGACAACATTTGCAGATCTTTTAAAGGCAGTTGAAGAATAAATGGAAAATTCGTTTTATCAAAGACAGCGATAGCACTGGAGCCAAATAATTGGAACAGTGGATCAACAGTACTTATGAAAAATGGGCAGATAAAGATAAAGTAGATCTGGAACTTCAGCCAATCGTAGCAAACGACAGCGATTATGCTACTAAAATTGTAGTGATGGATAATCTCAGAGAGATCGCAGAAGAAGTATATAAGGATTAGGAACTTGCAAAAGAAGCAGGAGATCTTTCAAAAGAGATCCGCGAGGCAGTGGAAAAATATGCCATTGTAGCCGGAGAAGCGAAAGACTTCTATGCATATGAGGTAGACGGATTCGGACAGTACAATGTAATGGACGATGCCAACCTGCCAAGCCTTCTGTCCATGCCGTACATCGGATACTGTGACAAAGAGAACGAACGTTATCAGAACACAAGGGGAATGGTATTAAGTGAAAGAAATTCATATTATTTCCCGGGCAAGGTACTTACAGGAATCGGAAGCCAGCATACAGATACCCGTTATGTATGGAGTATGTCTTTATGTATGCAGGGAATCACTTCTGATAATAAAGAAGAAAAAGAAGCAATCTTTAAAATGCTAGAGAACAGCGACGGCGGTACCAACCTCATGTATGAATCCATTTTCGCAGATGATGATACCAAATATACAAGACCATGGTTTTCATGGGCCAATTCTGTATTCTGCGAATTTGTAATGGATTATCTGGGATACTCCGTGAAATTACATTAAGTGTCAGTTGGGAGAATAAGACATATGTTTTTAATGAAGGAACGCGTATTTAAACTGATCGATTCCATCAAAGATATGATTTACAGCCAGAAATATCCGGTGAATGAATATCTGATGATCCATTCCGAAAAAGGATCCATCGATATTCCGGAGATTTCCGATGATATGTGGAAAAAGATCGAGTCCAGAGATATCTGGGGTGGAAACGGGGAATATTTTTATTTCAAAACAACTCTGATCATGCCACAGGAATGTGCAGGCAAAAAAGTGACTTATGAGCTGCGCACAGGACGTGAGGGCGAATGGGATGCAGTAAATCCTCAGTTTATGGTGTACATAAACGGGGAGAGAAGAATGGGAATGGATGTGAACCATCGTGAGGCGGTACTGACAGAAAATGCAGTACCGGGTGAGACATTTGAGATTCTTTTGTCCGCATACACAGGTGACAATAACTTCTCCCTTCATCTGGATTCTGAGTTTAAGGTTCTGGAGCCTTCTGTGGAGAAATATTATTATGACCTTCTGGTTCCTTATGAAGTTGCCAGACTTCTCCGGGAAGACAGCCGTGATCGCAGAGTGATCCTTCAGAGTCTGAATGATTCTTTGAATCTGGTAGATTTAAGACAGATTTATTCTCCTGAATTTTTCGAAAGCGTAGAAAAGGCAGATGAATATCTGCAGAAAGAATTTTATGAGAAATACTGCGGAAACAGCGACAGTACGGTTTATTGTGTGGGCCATACCCACATTGATGTGGCATGGCTGTGGACACTGCGCACCACTCAGGATAAGGCAGTACGAAGCTTTTCCACAGTGATCGAGCTGATGAAACAGTATCCGGAATACAAGTTTATGTCCAGTCAGCCTCAGCTGTATCTGTATGTAAAAGAGAATGCGCCGGATCTTTATGAAGAGATCAAAAAGAGAGTAGCAGAAGGACGCTGGGAAACAGAGGGCGGAATGTACGTAGAGGCTGACTGTAATTTAAGCTCCGGGGAAGCGCTGGTAAGACAGTTCCTTTATGGAATGCGTTTCTTCGAGAAAGAATTCGGGGTAAGAAACAAGATCCTCTGGCTGCCTGATGTATTCGGATATTCTGCTGCACTGCCACAGATTATGGATAAGTGCGGAATCAAATATTTCATGACTACGAAGATCAGCTGGAACGAAGTGAACAAAATACCGTACGATACTTTCATGTGGGAAGGTATTGACGGAACAGAGATCCTGACACACTTTATCCCAACTAGAGATTACGGTGTAGCTGCGAAGGAAGGCGGTACAGAAACAGAACATTTCACTACTTACAATGGAATCTTGAATGCATCCCAGGTTATGGGTGGATGGCAACGTTACAGCCAGAAAGACTTAAACAACGCAGTGCTGATGTCCTACGGATATGGAGACGGAGGTGGCGGGGTCACCAAGGAAATGCTGGAAATGCAGCGCAGACTTGCCAAAGGAATCCCGGGCAGCCCGAAAACCGTACCGTCCACTTCCCTGGAATTCTTCCAGACTCTGGAGAAAAATGTACAGGGACGCAAAGAACTTCCAAAGTGGGTGGGAGAACTTTATCTGGAATACCACAGAGGAACCTACACCTCTATGGCAAGAAATAAGAAATGGAACCGTCAGGCAGAATTTGCATGCGAGAATACAGAGCTGTTCAATGTAATGGCAAGTCTGGAAACAGGAACTTTCTATCCGGGAAACAGACTGTATGAAGTATGGAAAGTTCTCATGAGAAACCAGTTCCATGATATCCTGCCAGGAAGCAGTATCAAACAGGTTTACGAGGATTCCAAAGAAGAATACAGACATATTTTCCAGGAAACAAAAGAGATGTCCGGTGCTGCTTTAAAGGCAATGACAGATGCTGTAGATACAGCCAGAGGAACACTGGTAGTTTACAACCCTACAAGTGAACAGGCTCCTGCACCGGTTTATCTGCCGAAAAACAGTCAATGGGGGGCATTGGAACGTGACGGAAGAGTGATCCAGGTTCAGCATACAGAAGAGGGAGACCTGGCAATTCTGGATGAGATCCCGCCCAAGGGTTACTGCACTTATGCAGGTGTAGTAGATGCACCGAAGACAGAAAGCACTATGACGGTTACGGAGCATGGTGCAGAGACGAAATACTTTATTGTAGAATTAAATGAAAAAGGACAGTTCAGCCGTATCTATGACAAGATCCAGAAGAGAGAGATCCTTCCTGAGGGCAAATGCGCCAACGTGATCATGAGCTATGAAGACCGTCCGCATAACTACGATGCATGGGATATCAACAATTATTATACAGAGAAATCCTGGCCTGTAGATGATGTACAGAGCATCACAGTAACAGAGAACGGGCCTGTACGCGGCTGTATCCGTGTAGAACGTAAATATCTGGATTCCACCATTGTACAGTATCTGTACTTCTATCCGGAACTGTACAGGATCGATATCCGAAATGAGATCGACTGGAAAGAAAAACAGATTCTTCTGCGTGATTATATCCCGGTTGATATCCATGCTGCAGAAGCAACTTATGAGATCCAGTACGGCAATGTAACACGTCCGACCCATTACAATACATCCTGGGATTTCGCAAGATTCGAGGTATGTGCACATAAATGGATCGATATCAGTGAGAACGGCTACGGTATCAGTGTACTCAACGACTGTAAATATGGATGCGATATCCACAACGGAGAGATCGGACTTACCATGCTGAAATCCGCAGTATATCCGAACCCTGATGCAGATAAAGAGCACCACAGCTTCACCTGGTCCATTGCACCTCACGAAGGTGGATGGAGAGAAGGAAATACAGTTGCCAAGGCATATGTACTGAATAATCCATATCAGACAGCAGTGAAAGAAAACGAAGGCGGAAACCTTCCTGTAAGCTATTCCTTCGTTCAGGCAGATAAAGAGAATGTTGTGATCGAGGCTGTTAAGAAAGCAGAAGACAGCGATGCAGTGATCGTTCGTCTGTATGAATGCTACAACAGACGCGGTCAGACTACACTGACCTTCCCACGTCCTGTAAAACGTGCAGTTATTTGTAATATGCTAGAAGAGAAAATGGAAGAAGTATTTTGCTGTGAAGTGAATAAAGTGCCAGTACAGTTAAAACCATACGAAATTGTAACAATAAAAATTGAATTCTGAGGAGCAGACAGAAAATATGGTGAAAAAATATCAGATTGATACAGAAGAAAACAAAAAATTTCTCAATGAATTACAGAGAAATCTCCTGAATTTTGGAAAAAAATTTTTATCACCAGGAGGTAGCGCCTATTTTCTCGGAGATGATGGGACACCATGGAAAGATAGAAATAGAGAAACCTGGATTACATGCCGTATGATTCATGTGTACAGTATGGGAATTATGCTTGGAGATAAAGAAAGTCCTGCATTAGTACATGGAGCTGTACAGGGACTGATGGGAGAACTTAAAGACTATAGAAATGGCGGATGGTATCCGGGAATTACAGCAGATAATAAAATCCTTCCAGATAAACAATGCTATGCTCATGCCTTTGTACTGTTGGCAGCTTCGTCAGCATTGCTGGCAGGAGAAAAAAGTGCAGAAGTCCTGCTTGAAGAAGCATTGGAGTTGTTTGATAAACGATTCTGGGATGAGGAGCAGGGACTTACCTATGATACCTGGAATACGGAATTTACAGTTCTTGATGATTATCGTGGCCTTAATGCAAATATGCATACAGTGGAAGCTTTTTTGGCGGTAGCAGATGCCATTAAATTTGAAAAATATAGAATACGTGCAGGAAGAATTATAGATCATGTTATTGAATGGGCACACTCAAATGAATGGAGAATACCAGAACATTTTACAAAGGAATGGAAAGCTGATCTGGATTGCAATAAAGAACAGCCGTCAGATCGTTTCAAACCTTATGGAGCAACACCAGGGCATGGAATTGAATGGGCAAGACTGATCGTACAGTGGGCAGAATCTTCCTATAAAGATAATTTGAAAAATGCCGAACCATATTTAAATGCAGCAGAAAAACTTTATAATAGAGCAATTGAAGATGCATGGAATGTGGATGGAAATCCTGGAATTGTATATACAACGGATTGGAATGGAAAACCTGTTGTTCGTGACAGAATGCATTGGACGCTGGCAGAAGCAATCAATACATCAGCAGTCCTTTGGCATATAACGCATAAGCAGAAATATGCCAGAGATTATGAGGAGTTTTTATGTTATTTAGATGAAAAAGTATTAGATCATAAAAATGGTTCCTGGTTCCATCAGTTGGATGAAAATAATAATGTAATAGGAACTGTATGGCCAGGAAAATCTGATGTGTATCATGCCTTTCAAGCGACATGGATTCCATATGGAACTCCGTACGTATCGATAGCTTCAGACATAAAGGAGCACATGAGAAAATAAGATAATATTTTCAAAAATTGTCAGAGATAAGTATAAAAGACCATCCGAAAATCGAAGTAGAATCGAAGTGTTTCACACCCCGGGACATACGAAGGGCTCTGTCTGCTTCTACGACAGAAAAAATGAAATTCTGTTTTCCGGGGATACTGTGTGCAGTATGGGCGTTATGCTGAATTTTCCGGAATCCGTACCGGTAGGGGAATTCATGAAAAGCATTGATTTTCTTCAGGAAAAGACTGGAAAGTGTGAGCGAATCTGTCCGGGGCATCATAAAGTGCCATTGGATGATTCTTATTTTCGAAAATATCTGGATTGCGGAGAGCTGGTGCTTACCCATCCGGAACAGGGAGTAGCGGAAGAGTCCGCGTGTGGAGAGTTTTTCAGGCTTCATTATGAGGATGTAAGCCTGACATATGTGAGGTGACAAAATGTACAGAGAGAACTTTGAAAAATCATTCCCGCAATCTCCCGCAAATTGTGACGCACATCTTGCAGAAAGCCTTTTTCAGACACGCTCTAACAGAAAATAAAGATATCATATGAGGAATAAAAAATGAAGGATTATTATAAAGTAAAAACGTCTCCAAAATGCCGGGAAGCAAGTGTGGTAAAAGGAGAAAAATACAGAATTACCGTATTGACTGAGGGGCTTCTTCGTCTGGAGTATAGTGAAAGTGGAAAATTTGTAGATGAAGCAACCCAGACTGTCTGGAACCGTGATTTCGAAACACCGGAATATCTGGTGAAAGATGAAGACGGACAATTGGAGATTATTACAAGCCGGCTTCACCTGATCTATAACAAGAAGAAATTTTCTTCTCATGGTCTTAGCATTAAGGGGCAGACTCGTCTTGCCTGGTACTATGGGGAGGAAAAAGATAATCTTGGAGGAACCGTCCGGACCTTAGATGAGGTAGACGGAGCCTGCCCATTGGAAAATGGCATTATGTCAAAAAGTGGTTATGCACTTCTTGATGACAGCAAAGCACTCCTGATCGGAGAAGATTCCTGGATCAAAGTAAGGGAAGAGGTTGAGGAGGACCTGTACTTCTTCTGCTATGGGAGAGATTATCGACAGGCACTAAAAGATTACTATCATCTTTGCGGCAGAACGCCTATGATTCCCAGGTTTGCCCTTGGAAACTGGTGGAGCCGCTACTATCCATATTCTGAGAAAACTTATCTGGAGCTGATGGATCGTTTCAAAGAAGAGCAGATTCCATTTACGGTAGGGGTTATCGACATGGACTGGCATGTGACGGAAGTTGATCCTAAATACGGAGATGGATGGACCGGATATACCTGGAACCGTAATCTTTTCCCGGATCCGGAGCGTTTCCTGAAGGAGCTTCATAAGCGTGGGATGCGTATTACCCTGAATGTACATCCGGCGGATGGTGTACAGGCTTATGAGGATATGTATGAGGAAATGGCAGACGCTATGGGGGTTGACAAAACCAAAGAGCTTCCTGTGAATTTTGACATTTCTGATAAGAAATTTCTGGAGAAATATTTTGAAATCCTTCATCATCCATATGAAAAAATGGGCGTGGATTTCTGGTGGATCGACTGGCAGCAGGGCGGAAATACAAAAGTAGAGGGCCTTGATCCCTTATGGATGCTGAATCATTTTCATTATCTGGACAGCGGACGGGATGGGAAACGCCCTATGGTATTTTCCAGATATGCAGGTCCGGGAAGCCACAGGTATCCGATTGGATTTTCCGGTGACACGATTGTTACCTGGGAGTCACTGCAGTTCCAGCCATATTTCACAGCAACTGCATCCAATATCGGTTATGGCTGGTGGAGCCATGATATTGGAGGACATATGTTTGGTTACCGCGATGATGAGATGGAGGCACGATGGTATCAGCTCGGTGTGTTTTCTCCGATTATGCGCCTGCACAGTACGCAGAATGAATTTCTGGGTAAAGAGCCGTGGAGATTCCCGATGGAGATCCATCAGGTAATGAATGACTTTCTGCGTCTGCGCCACAGACTGATCCCCTATCTGTATACCATGAACTACAGAAGTTATGCGGAGAGCGAACCATTAGTAGAGCCTCTTTATTATCTGTATCCAGATGCAGAAGAGGCATATAATGTGAAAAATGGTTTCTTTTTCGGTACAGAGCTGCTTGCATTCCCGGTAACCACACCAAGAATACCAAAGCTTCATGTGGCAAAAACAAAGGGCTGGCTTCCGGCTGGGACCTTTATTGACATATTTAATGGTATGATCTATCAGTCTGATAAAGAGCGTAAAGTGGATTTCCACCGCGATATTACTTCTCTTCCGGTACTGGCAAAGGCTGGTGCCATAGTGCCTATGACGGATGAAATTTTGGGCAATGCAGCTTCAAAGAATCCGGGGTCACTGCGAATCAAAGTGTTTGCAGGGGCTGATGGCAGTTTCCGCCTTTATGAAGATGACAATGAAACCTGTGGATATGAGACAGGACATTGTGCTGTTACGCCTATGAAGTTTATCTGGAGCGATAAGCCTGAATTTCAGATAGGGGCAGTAACTGGTGAAAGTGAACTGGTTCCGGAGAAGAGATATCTGACGCTGGAATTCTGGGGCATTACCAAAAGCCAGATAAAAGTGCTGGAAGGTGCTAAAGAAGTACCATGTGAGACTTCCTATGACAATGAGAAAAATGTGCTTATTGTCCAGGTGAAGGGACATGCGGCTTCTGAGACTCTCATGGTGCAGTTCACAGATGAGGTTATGTTGGGCGAAAATCATGTGGAACAGCGCGTCCTGGATTTCCTGCAGCAGGCTGAGATTTCTTTTACCTTAAAAGAGAAGATCATCGCATCTGTGCGCCGACAGTCAGATCCTGTTCTTATGGCGGGAGAGCTTTGCTCCAGTGACCTGGATCCGGAGCTGGCGGGAATTCTTATGGAGATATTGACAGCAAGAAGAAATTGATTTTGAAAGTGGTATGAATTGCGAACCTCTTTTCCACCTGATTTACATAGCTCTTCCACTTCTGGTGATAGTTGGGATTTCCGTGCTGGTATTGGTGTGATATATTCATAGAATAAAAAATAGATGAAAATACAATCGAAAATATGTTCACTTTGCCAGATGACAAAAAGCGACAGATATGGTAGTATAAATACATCAACGAAAGAGAAATACGAAAAACACTTAAGAAATCTGAGATACGAAAGAAAGCTATAAAGAACAAAAGAATCTAAAAGTACAAAAGAACCTAGAAGTACGAAAGTTCTGTGTTCTACCAAAGATTTGTAAATTACGAAAGATTCATAAGCCACTAAAGATCAACCAAAATACCTAAGATCAATAAGAAAACGAAAGATTTTCGAAACACATCCGATAAAATTATAACAAAACACATCAGAGAAATGGCTGGGAACTAGCTTCCCAGCCATAAATCATAACAATATCTAATGAATCCCATTTAACGAATATTGACATAATATTTGAACAAAAGTATAATTAAATTACCTAACGGGTAATTTGGTATATGTTTGTGCCCGGAGGTATTTGTGAAAATAAAGTATCTTAATTCTAAAGTAGAGAAGCAGTGTACCAGTATGAAGGAAGCTCGAAAACTTTTTGGTGGTAATGAATTATTAGCAAGAAGTCTGCATGCTCGGATTAATTCATTGGAAAGTGCAGAATGTATAAAGGATATTATTGTACTACCTACATTGCATTTCATAAGCTACAAGGTAAGGATGAAGGATTTTTTGCAATTGATGTGAAAACACGCCGCGATCCATGGAGGCTTATTTTACAACCTTTGAAAGAAAATGAAGAGGGTTATATATTTTGTAAGATTGATGAAATTGCGGATGCTGTAAAAATTGTAGGGGTAAGAGAGGTCAGTAAACATTATGAGTAATTATATTGAATATAATGATAAAATTGCATTTCATCCAGGGTATTATCTTAAGGAGATCGTAGAGGCAAGTGGTTTGACACAGGCGGATTTTGCAAGAAGAATGGACACTACACCAAAGAACCTGAGTATCTTGTTGAAAGGCGAGCAGGCTATTTCTCTTGATATGGCAATGAAACTTTCTAGAATGTTGGGAACAAGTGTAGAATATTGGCTTAATTTGCAGAAAAATTATGAGATGCTAGTTGCCGAATTTAAATTACAGGAAGAACTTCAGAAAGAAAAAGAAATCTTTAAATTTATAGATTATAGCTATTTTTGTAAATATTTTGGCATGCCTGAATTACCTAGAAAAACAGAACTACAGATAGAAAAAGTCAGGAGCTTTCTTGGAATTGCAACACTTAAGGTATTACAGGAGAAGAATTTATCCGTGAATTTTAGAAGCTATTCTGAGAAATTGTCTTTATCCAATATTATAAATGCAAATATAATGGTTCAAATCGCTATCAATATAGCAGTAAAAACGACAGGCCCAATTTATAATAAAAAGAAATTTGAACAAGTGATACAGAAAATTTTGAGTTTTACATGCCAGCAGGACAATCTTGTGGAACTTTTGCAGAAAGAATTTTTACAGGCAGGTGTTATTTTTGTTGCGTTGCCCAATTTAAAAAACTCCGGAATAAATGGAGCAACGAAGAAAATTGGAAATAATGTTATGTTAATGGTAAACGATCGAAGGGGATATGCGGATACGTTCTGGTTTTCTTTATACCATGAGATTGGTCATATTATGAATGGTGATTACCAGATAACGTTCAAAGAAAAAAATGAAGTTGAGAATAATGCAGACTCTTATGCGGAAAATATGTTAGTTCCAGAAATTGAATTTAAAAGGTTTATAGGGGAGAACAAATTTGACGAGAAATCAATACGGAGTTTTGCAGAGAAAATTGATCGTGATCCTGGTATCGTGTTAGGGCGATTACAAAAAGAGAAAAAAGTAGCATTTAATAATCAAGAATTATCCAAAGCATTACGCAGAAAATTTGTATTAGATATAAGAAAAACAGGAGAAAAATGAATTTACAGCAGGCAATGACTCTTCTTGGCGTTACCCAGAAGGATGATGAAAGGGAGATTAAGCGAAAATATCATAAGATGATCAGCCGTTTTCATCCGGACTCATTGAATGAAGTAGGGGAAGCGCATATTCAGCGTGCACAGGAGATAAATGAAGCGTACCGGATACTGAGCCAGAGCGATAAGTGGGAAATGAAGAGTGGACAGGGAACAGAAGCCCATGGCACAGACAATCATAGATATGGAAAGCGGGAGCAGCGCCAGGAATGGTCCGGTGAACTGAACGAGGCTGCTTTTATACCAAGGAATATTTATCTGCACTATAGTATGAATCTTTCTGAAGAAGAACGAAAGGAAGCTCAGGGGAAGCTGTATTATCAGGCTGCCCAGGGGAAATATATGTGGGATCCGGAGGAAGAGGATTTCACACTTTTTCTTACCAGTCTTCGTCATGCTACTGCTGCTCTTCTTGAGAGAACGGAGAATGCTGTAAACTCCGAAGATCTATCCTGTATGCCAGATTTGAAGGAGTACCGTTTTCGCATCCAGGCGAAGCTGTTTGAATATCTTTCTATGCAATATGTAAATCCATTACTAGTTCTGGATTCCCTGACGAAACCAGAGAGCACAGATGGAAAAGGTCAGAGAATTTATCGATTTAAGGCATTTGTGGCTTCGGAAGCATCCTCTCCAGAAGGCCGGCTTATAGCCAGTTTACGCCCAGGCGAATATCTTTTTCCAAAAGCCTTTCACGGGAACCAGATCCAGCTTATGAATAAAAATAGACAGGTATTAGGGTATCTTCACATGGAAGATGACCGGCTGTATTTCTGTATTATTCCGCTGCTGAAGAAGCATGCAGCGCAAGTGAAACTTCTGGTGAAGGAAGAAGACACAGGAGCGAAGGGGAAAAATAATGGAATTCACAATAAGACGAATAGTAATAATTCCCGAAACAGCGGGAGAGGAATCACGCGTGGAAATAATAAGCGAAAAGCTAATATAGATTTCTATTTTCGGCTAGAGGATGAAAATTATACTTATAACAGTTCGGATCTCAACCTGAAAATAGCGGAAACACTGGCTGGTTATGAGAAATATTTGCGAAAATATAGTCCGGAACAGGAACGGTTTTGTGATTTGTTTGCCCGCTTGTTCCGATCGAATTTCCGCAGTCGTTTTCATCTGAAGGATAAGGATATACAGTATATCCGGGAGAAAGGAATGGATACCATCCGCAGCCATGCTGCAGATTTTGTGCGAACGCGCCTGGCTCCAGCCCAGATCCCAAATGATGGCAAACAGACTCCAATGCGAGGACATCCTGTATTCCTGGCTCAGCATGCTACTGGCTGTTGCTGTCGGGGATGTTTGTATAAGTGGCATAGAATTCCAGCAGGAGTGCAGCTCACAGAAGTGCAGCAGGAATACATAGTAGATGTGTTGATGGCGTGGATCGAGAAAGAATATAACAGAAATGTATAGGGCTATGGAGTTGGTTTTATATATGCAATCGGTAAATATATAGTTTAACTGGAATTTTGAGAAGATAAGAATGGGGAACGGTTTATGAGAATATTTCACTTATCAGATTTACACATTGGTTTGAAATTAATCAATCGTGATCTCAGAGAAGATCAGGAATATATACTGGATCAAATAATTCAGAAGGCCGCAGAGAAAGTACCGGATGCGATCGTGATCGCAGGGGACATCTATGACAAAGCAGTTCCGTCAGCAGAAGCGGTGGAGGTGTTTGATCATTTTATCGGAAAGCTGCGAAAAGCAGTTCCAGATTCTGTGATTATGATGATCAGCGGAAACCACGACAGTGCACCCCGTGTGAACTGCTTTCGGAGTGTACTCGACCGCCAGAAAATATATATGATCGGAATGCCGCCTCAGACAGGAGAAGATCACATTGAGAAAGTAGTACTCCAGGACGAATATGGTCCGGTGAATTTTTATTTGCTTCCATTTGTGAAGCCTTCCATGGTGAAGCTGATCACCGGTACAGATGAGAATGGAAATAATCTTTCTTACAATGATACGATCCACAGACTGATAGAACATGAACAGGTTAACATAAACCAAAGGAACGTTCTGGTCAGCCATCAGTTTTATTTGCCGGTAGGGGAGAATGCAGAAGAGGTAGAGCGAATGGATTCAGAGATTCGTACTGTGGGAAATATTGACCAGGTATCTGCTGATATTTTGCAGAAATTTGACTATGCGGCGTTGGGACATATTCACAAGCCAATGAAAGTTGGCAGTGAGTTTTATCGTTATTGTGGAACCCCTCTGGCATGTTCTGTAAGTGAAGCTGGTCAGAATAAGGGAATTATAATGGTTGACATAAAGCAAAAGGACGAAATCACTACAGAAGTAATTCCGCTGGAACCGCTGCGCCAGATAAAAGTGATCAAGGGAGATTTAGAGAGTGTTCTGGCACAGAGCTGTAAAGATTATGTGACAGTAATTCTTACAGATAAGGTGGATCTGGACGTAATTGATATGCAGGATCGTCTGCGTCTGGCTTTTCCAGGGCTTTTAGAGATACGCCGTGAGACTGTGCGGCAGGCTGATTATACCAGACATACAGTCAGTGAGCGTGAATTGAATCCATTTGAACTTTGCTGTCAGTTCCTCGGAAATGCAGATTCGGAAGAGCAGGAAATTCTTCAGGAGATTATCAATACAGTACAGGAGGTGACGAAATGAGACCTGTGAAACTTACCATACAGGCGTTTGGCTCCTATGGAAAATTGACACAGATCGATTTTCAGGAGCCGAATCAGAATCTGTTTCTTGTGACCGGAGATACCGGAGCAGGAAAAACAACTATATTTGATGCCATTGTGTTTGCACTTTATGGAGAGGCGAGCTCCAGTACCAATAAGAAAGAGGGCGTTGTACTGCAGAGCCAGTATGTAGAGTTGAATGTAGAGCCATTTGTAGAACTTGTTTTTTCAGAAGGGACAGGAGCAGATTGCCAGCTTTATACAGTGCGGCGTGTCCCAAGGCATCTGAAGCTTCTCACAAGAGGCGCTGGGAAGAATACGAGTAGCCGCGAAGTTGCCGGTTCTGTCAGTCTGATCATGCCGGATGGCACTGAATATCCCCAGAAGGAAGCCGATGGTAAGCTGGGAGAGATCCTCGGTCTTACCAAAAACCAGTTTATGCAGGTAGCCATGATCGCACAGGGAGAATTTATGGAGCTTCTTCGTGCGAAGTCTGACGATAAGAAAGTAATCTTTCGGAAGTTATTTAACACGGAACTTTACCAGAATATTGTGGATGAGATGATGAACCGCAAGCGTGCATTGGAGAAAGATATTGCGCAGATTAAGACTGCCTGCCAGACCGAAGCTGCTCATGTGGTAATTCCCCAGGAATACGAGCTGCGAGAGGAAGTGGAAGGCTTAAAAAAGCAGGTCCTGAATGGCGAAATTGTAGTGATGGATTCCTTTCTGGAGCATCTGGGAGACTTATGCAGGATGCTGAAGGAAAATACGAATTCTGCCGCAGAAGAATTGCAGTCTGTATCAAAGCTCCGTGACGAAAAGCGTGATATTTACAACAGTGCCACCCAGCTGAAGTCTTTATATGCCCAGTTAGAGACTGCGCAGGCGCAGCTTTCTGAATGCATGGAAGTGGAAATCCAGATAGGAGAAAAGACGATCCTGGCAGAGAAAATCAAGAAAGCGTACGAAATAAAAGGAGAATACACACTCTGTCAGGATGCCCAAAGAAACATGCAGACCTGTGAGAGTGCTTTAAAAGAACAGCGGGAACGTGCCCCTTTATTAAAAGCACAGTCGCAATCTGCTTTTCAGGCAGCGAAGCTGGCGAAAGAGACTACAGAGAAAGAACTTCAAACATACACCAGTGTTTATGAACGCGTAAACAAAGAAGTAAAACTTCTTAAACAGATCAAAGAAGCAGAAAATGGTGTGAAAACCAGCCAGAAGAAGCTGAATGAAGCGCAGAATGCAGACCGCAAAGCTCGGGAAGAACTAGAGCGAATGGAGAAGCAGGAAGCAGACTGGCGCGCCCAGTCAGAGAAGCTGACCGATACAAATGAGAAAATCGCTGTTTGGAAAGGGAAAAACCAGGAACTGGAAGCTCTTGGTCTTGAAGTACAGGAGACAGCGACTTTTCTTAAAAATGTAGAAGCACAGAAAAACCTGGCCAAAAAAGCCAGAAATACTTATCGGCAGATAAGAAATCAGTATGATACCAAGAATCAGGAATATGAGTCTATGCGGCGGATATTTCTGGACGAACAGGCCGGTTTTCTTGCAAGAGAGCTTCAGCCCGGGAAACCCTGCCCTGTATGCGGTGCGGTGGAGCATCCCAATCCCTGTACAGCCTCCGCATTTCATGGTGATCTTACCCGTGAGCAGCTGGAACTGGCAGAGAAGGAAACTTCTGAACTTCGCAGCAAACAGGAGAAGTCGGCTGGTGAAGCTAAGTCAGCAGCTGATCTAGTCGGGGAAAAAGAAAAAAATTTAGAAGAAACAGGTATGAAACTGTGCAGGCGTATTTTGAATGATCGTGCGCAGTTCCCAGAAGAAGGGGCAGCCGAAATATTTGAATATTTAGTGCAAAATACCGAAGATTTCCAGAAAAACGAAAATTCAGAAGAAGCTGATAAAACTGAGGCTCGGATCATGTGCAGGGAGAAAACTTGGGGTGTATTGCTGGATCAGATACAAACGCTTCTTGGAATCTGGAAGACCTTCTTACAGAAAGAAGGCATGAAACTTAGTACAGATCAGAAGACATTGCACCACCTTCAGGAGTCTCTGGGGCAGATAGAAGAGCAGAAAAAACTGGGAAAAAATGCTGTAGAGGAATGCGGACAGAATCTGACTGCAGCGATAGCGGCGGCTAAGAGCGCAGAGAATCTTTTGAAGCAGCTGAACGATTCACGGGAATACCCATCAGAAGAGGCTGCCATGGCAGAATTTAATCTGGCGAAAGGAAAATGGAAGGCTGCAGAAAAAGTTTCTAAAGAAGCCGAAAAAGAGGAGAAATCAGCTTCGGAGGATCTGGTTAATTGTACCAGTCTGATCAAGCGTTATGAAGAGGAACTTCCAGAACGCCAGAAGCTTTGCCAGGAACGTCAGGATTCTTATCAGACAATCATGAAAGAGAAGGATATGGCAGAACAGGAATGGATTGCCATAGCAGAGAACTATACCCGCGAAACCGCAGATATGCTGCAAAAAGAAGCAGACGTCTGGCATCGGAAAAAACTGACCGCACAGACCGCCGCAGAAACTGCAGAAAAAGCCATAGATGGCAGAAATAAGCCGGATATTGAAGCTGCGAAGTCCCAGATGGAGGAAACTGAAACAACTCGGATCCAGACTCAGAATAAACTGGATCTATATAAAGAGCAATATAAAGCAGACAAAGATGCATATGATACCCTCACCCCACAGATGGAGAAACGGGGAAAGATCATAGAAAAACATGCTAAGTTAGAAACCCTTTATAAACTTTTGTCTGGAAATATGTCTGGAAACCGCATGGATCTGGAAACCTATGTGCAGAGATACTATCTGGAAAAAATCCTTTATGCTGCTAACCGCCGCTTCGCAGATATGTCTGCCGGACAGTTTGAGCTCCGTATGGTAAACGAGGAAAATGCTGGTAAAGGAAAGAATCGTGGTTTAGACCTCATGGTATATTCCAATGTTACCGGAAAAGAGCGTGAAGTCCGTACCCTTTCCGGAGGAGAGTCCTTTATGGCAGCCCTGGCATTGGCACTTGGAATGGCGGATCAGATCCAGGAGAGCTCTGCTGCTATACATTTGGATGTGATGTTCGTGGATGAAGGATTTGGTTCTCTTGATGAGCATTCCAGGGAGCAGGCTGTGAAGGTTCTTCAGGAACTGGCGGGAGGAAGCAAGCTGATTGGAATTATTTCTCATGTGACAGAGCTGAAGCAGGAGATCGAAGATCAGCTGATCGTCAGCAAAGACGAGAAGGGAAGCCATGTGAAGTGGCAGATAAGCTAGGGAACCGTGTAAGCTCAGACTTTGGTTTGTTGCCTGCACAAATAATATCGGGAAGCCATTAAGCTTCCCGATAAAGAAATATTTTATAAATTTTTTACAAAATCAATAAACTCTTCCAGTTCACCGTAATCATGAATCCGACAGTTTGCCAGACGCTGTATTTCCTTTTGGTTTTCTTCATGAGAGTCGTACACAGCAGTGGTATAGAAGCCATCTTTCTTAGCTGTAGTAAGGGCATGAAGAGAATCTTCAAAAACCATGGTATTGGTTCGGTTGGTGCCAAGAAAGTTCAAGGCTTCCCGATAAATGGTCGGTTCGTCCTTTCCGGCACCTACAGAGGAGCAGGTAAAGATTTCGCTGAAATAATCAAGCACTCCGCAACGTGCCAGGGCAGCTTCTACAAGGGAGCGCTCTGTGGCAGTGGCAATACACATTTTGACTCCGGTCTCATGAAGCTGAGCCAGAAATTCTTTCAGATGAGGCTTCAGCTGAGCCTTATAGCGGTAGAAATCATCTACAATAGCTACAGCACCCTTGATCACTTCGTCCCTGGTCTGTTTTACGCCATAGTGCTCAATAAAATAGTCAGCTGCCTGGTGGAGACTCATAGTGGCGATTGCTTCATCCAGATCCGATTCAGGTTCAATTCCCTGGTTTCGCAGATAATTTTCTCCTACATGATCCCAGGCTGACATAGAATCCAGAATCGTACCATCCAGGTCCCAGATGGCACCCCTTAACATGAAATCCCTTTCCTGGAAGATGCATTGTCTTTGGAAATGCAAGTAGAATCTTTCATTTTGAGGGTAAGCTCTTTAAGCTCTCTGGTTGCTTTTGTAATATCTTCAGCCGCAAAGATGGCACTTACAACTGCAATTCCGCAGATACCGCTTCCGGCCAGTTCTATTACATTGTCATGTGTAATTCCGCCGATGGCAATAACGGGAATATTTACAGCCTCACATATTTGTTTTATAGTTTCATGGCTGATATTGCCGGCATCTTTTTTGGTTCCGGTTTGGAATGCGGCACCTACTCCCAGATAATCTGCGCCATTTTTTTCAGCAAGAACCGCTTCTTCAACTGTATGCGCAGAAACGCCGATGATTTTGTCAGAACCGAGGATGGCTCTGGCATTACCAGCAGCCATATCCTCCTGCCCCACATGAACGCCATCGGCATTGATCTCTTTTGCAATTTCTACATTGTCATTGATCACGAATGGTACATGATAGCGCGCACATAACTCTTTGATTTCCGCAGCTTCTTTACGAAAACTATCTGTATCCAGAGCTTTTTCGCGTAGCTGAATGAAGGTAGCCCCACCTTTTAAGGCTTCTTCGACCTGATCATATAAAGTTCTGCCATTTAACCAGCTGCGGTCGGTAACGGCATAAAGTAAAAGATCTTTTTTACTACAGTTCATTGGTAAAACCTGCCTTTCATATGTAACATGTATTTTAATCAGTAAGAAAATCTTAATCCATTATATAAAGCAAAATCTGGAAAGTAAAGGTAATTATTAAGCTAGAGCGTGTTTCTGCGAAGATCGTGAACCGTAATGTTTGTCACACGAACAGGAACCTGTACATTGAAAAACAAAAAGTGATATGTTAGACTAATATTAAAATTGCGTTTTGTTGATTTGCAAAAAAAGAGAGGCAGGTTTGATTATGGATCAATTTGAGAGGATGAAGGTGACACGGCAGGCGATGAATGGCAGGATGTGTCTGATGTTTGGTGGTATTTTCCTGATGTTTTCAGCCATTACCTCCACGATCATGTATGGAATCAATTTCTTTATGACAGCTCTGGAAGCAGACAAGGGAACTGCAGAGTATGTAGAACTCCTTGAGAATGCCGGAGTGGGAAGTGGACTTTTGAAAGGAATTGGTATTTGTTTTATTGCAGTAGGAATCTGGGAAGTTGTAGTTGGTTTTCTATCTGTAAGAAATTCCAACAGAGTAGATAAGAGCAGATTTTCTGTGAAACTGGCCATATCTCTTCTTATAACAGAGATTGTCATGCAGGTAATTCTGTTTTTTACAGGATTGATGAATCTGGGGCTTCTTTTTACAGCCATTGTGCTTCCGCTGTTTTTACTTTGGGGTGCCACACGTTTAGGCAAAGTTGCCAAGGCTGATCCGGAACGCAAATTTGCAGTAGACCCAGCCAGAAAGAAAACCTCCCAGCAATCTCAATCCGCCGCCCCGAAGAAGAGCATTCGTGAGAGAGCCGCTATGCAGGTGCGAGAAGATGCAGTGGCACCAGAGAAACAAGATACTGTAGATGAGGAAAATATTGCAGATTCAGAAGAGTCAAATTAGAAATTCAAAATATGAATATAAGCATCATTGGAAAATGCAGTGGGTATAAGCGTCATAGGAAAATGCAGTGGGAAAATTGTTAAAGATATATATCCTGTGAAATTGCATGGGCTGTAGTTAGTCGCTGTTGCCGATAATATGATTTGCGTGTAGCTATTAAAGTATAAGAATTAGAGACTTTTTATGATTCAACACCAGATAAAGGAAAGAGAACCACAGCATATGGACATGAAAGAGATCATCGCAGAAGCAGCCCGTAAGCTGATTCTGGAGAAAAAAGTAAAGAAGCTTACAGTAAAGGATATTGTGGAAGAGTGCCAGATCACCAGGCAGGCATTTTACTACCATTTCGAAGGAATACCGGATCTGATTCAGTGGAGCATAAAGCAGGGAACCAGACGGTTGCTGGAGGCGTGCAAAGAGCAGGGCGGCGCAGAAGCAGCGTTGAAATATCTGTTTGTTTTTGCCATCAATGCCATACCAGAAGTGCGAAAAGGCATAGAAAGTAATTATGGCAAAGAACTGGAACAAACTCTTATGCAAGGAACCTACGAGTTATTTGAGAGCATTGTGGAAGAAGAAAATTTGTATCAGAACTACAGCCGCCAGGAACTGAAACTGATCCTCCGTTACCACAGCCATGCTATCTTTGGTATTCTCCAGGACTGGACACCAGAGGATACGAAGAATCTGGATATGATCGTACACGAAGTCTATTTGATTATGATGGGAAAGAATGCTCCAGAAGAACTATAAAATATTGTTTGACTGTATTTACAGAAAATGGAGGCGGCAAAGTATGAGCTATGATCTTCCGGAAAGGGTTGTAAAAGATATTGTAACGTTTGCTAAGAGGTATTCTGTCAGGAAAGTTATATTGTTTGGATCGCGTGCAAGGGGAAACAATACAGAAAGAAGCGATATAGATATAGCGGTATATGGCGGAGACTTTGATTCTTTTTACTGGGATATTAAAGAAAATGCACATTCCCTTTTAAGCTTTGACGTAGTTGATGGAGAAAAAAGTATCTCAGAAGAACTGAAAAATGAAATCAGAAAGGATGGGGTTGTAATTTATGAAAAAACTTGATAATTTTTCTAACTGTCTTTCTGTGCTGAAAAATGCTGATTTTAAACTTGCTGAGAATAATGAAATATACAGAACAGGTGTAATTGGACAATTTAATCTTACTTTTGAACTTGCATGGAAAGCTTTACAGGAAGTACTGAAGCTTCATGGCGCAGCTGGTGCGGAGACGGGTTCTCCCAGAGAAATCTTACAGCTGGGATACAGATTGGGATTTGTAAATGACTCTGCTGTATGGCTGCTTATGCTGAAAAAAAGAAATACATCTGTTCATATATATAACGAAGATGAGATTGATGAAATGCTCCTGTTTATTCGCGACAGTTTTATTCCTGCGTTTATTGACCTTGAAGCAGTTTTGAAAGTGAAATTGACGGAGGCGGAGACCGACTGGGAATAGAATACAGAGGCCGGATGCAAATACATGGAGGGAACTAAATAAGAGATCAAACGGGCGAGGTGTATTTTTTACACTTTGCCCTTTTTGTCTATACACGGTGAAATTTCTGACTATCGACACTTTCTTCTACTTGTACTAGAATAAAATCATCAGGATTACGGAGCGTGATTGTGACGTACATTTTGCAGAAAGCCTTTTTCAAACATGCTCCAGAGCCTGTTTGAGAAAGGCCGGAAATGATAACGTAATCCGCAAGGAGAGGGGGAAACCATTATGGCACATGAAATTTTATCCGTAAAAATGTACGAGCTGGATAAAAAGCTGGAACAGACCCACAGCAGGATCCGGCTGGCAGAGAGTATGGATGCGGAAAGACTCCACCAACAGATTCAGGATCTTCGGCAGGAATGTCAGGAAAGCCGTATCACTTTGGAAAACAGACTTCGACATTCCAAGACAGACTGTGTAATGAAGCTGGCAGGCGTCTACGACCAGGTGGAGGCAGCAGTTGGAAAAGTGCTGGAGGCAGAAAACATAAATTTGAAAAATAAGGAGCCAATATTTGGAAATGCGCTCCCGGGAACGGAGGAGAAAATCCTCACCGCAGAATACGCCCTTGATTTTGCCATGCAGGCAGTAAACCGGGCACTTCTGATATCGCTGGAGGCTATTGAAGCCCAGCGTCTGGAAGATAAAAAAGAAGAATCTGAAAACAGTAATTAAGGAGCTGGATGTCACGTCTAGGTGGCGAGCTGATGATGATTCGCCGGACAATATGAATGTTGCAGAAAGCTTTGATGAATAAAGTTAGTTTACATAAGAAAGGACTACAACCATGAAAGAAGTAAAAACCCCAAAAAAGCCGTTGATCTACTATTACGGTATTGTGCTTCTGGTGCTGATCGTCTTTAACCTGGTGGTTTCCCCAATCTTGATGGAACATCAGGTAGAAGAAACCGATTACGGTACCTTCATGAGCATGATCAATGACAAAAACATCGGTAAAGTAGAAGTAGAAGATAACCAGATTGTCTTTACCGACAAGAGCAACGAAAAAATTTATAAAACCGGTCTTATGAATGACCCAGATCTTACCGACCGTCTGTATGAGTGCGGTGCCACCTTTGCCAAGGACATTGACCAGCAGACCTCCCCGATTCTCAGCTTCCTGGTAACCGGGCTTCTGCCGCTGATCATTTTCATAGTTCTTGGAAATTATATGGCAAAGAAACTGATGGAGCAGGCCGGGGGCAAAAATTCCATGGCATTTGGCATGGGAAAAAGCAATGCCAAGGTTTATGTACAGTCCAGTGAAGGTATTCGTTTTACAGACGTAGCTGGCGAGGATGAAGCAAAGGAAAACCTGGCAGAAATTGTAGATTATCTTCATAATCCGAAGAAATATACAGATGTGGGAGCTTCCATGCCGAAAGGTGTTCTCCTTGTAGGCCCTCCAGGTACCGGTAAAACAATGCTTGCCAAAGCCGTTGCAGGAGAAGCAAATGTTCCATTCTTTTCCATGTCCGGCTCTGAATTCGTAGAAATGTTTGTTGGTATGGGTGCTTCCAAGGTTCGTGATCTTTTTAAGCAGGCGAAAGAGAAAGCACCATGTATCGTATTCATTGATGAGATTGATGCCATCGGCAAAAAACGTGACGGCCAGGTAGGCGGCAACGATGAGCGTGAGCAGACACTGAACCAGCTGCTCACAGAGATGGATGGCTTCGAAGGCAACAACGGTGTTATCATTCTGGCAGCCACCAACCGACCGGAATCCCTTGATCCGGCTCTTACCCGTCCGGGACGTTTTGACCGCCGTGTACCGGTTGAGCTTCCTGATCTTGCAGGACGTGAAGCAATCCTGAAGGTACATGCAAGAAAGATTAAAGCATCTGATGACGTGGATTTCCACACCATCGCCCGTATGGCATCTGGTGCATCCGGTGCTGAGCTGGCAAATATCATTAACGAGGCAGCTCTTCGTGCAGTCCGCAGCGGACGTACAGTGGTTACAGAAGCAGACCTGGAAGAGAGTATTGAGGTGGTAATCGCAGGCTACCAGAAGAAAAATGCTGTTCTCTCCGACCAGGAGAAAAAGGTGGTTTCCTATCACGAAATCGGACATGCTCTGGTGGCAGCCCTTCAGAGCCATTCCGCTCCTGTCCAGAAGATCACCATTATCCCCCGTACCTCCGGTGCACTTGGCTATACCATGCAGGTGGAGACCGGCGATAAGTATCTGATGACAAAGAAAGAGCTGGAAAATAAGATTGCAACCTTCACAGGCGGACGTGCTGCAGAGGAAATTGTTTTCGGCGAGATTACTACCGGCGCTTCCAACGATATCGAACAGGCCACCAAAATTGCAAGAGCCATGATCACCCGCTATGGAATGACCGACGAGTTTGACATGGTGGCCATGGAAACCGTTACCAACCAGTATCTTGGCGGCGACGCATCCCTTTCCTGCTCTGCAGATACCCAGAAGGAAATCGACGAGAAGGTTGTAGAACTGGTTAAACGGGAACACGAAAAAGCCAAAAAGATCCTGACAGATAACCGTAAAAAACTGGATGAACTGGCTATGTTCCTTTATGAAAAAGAGACCATAACTGGTGAAGAGTTTATGGAAATTTTGAACAAAGAGGAGAGTGAGGAAAAATGAGAAGACGTTCACGCTATGGATGGCTGGAGCTCATCGAGGGAATCCTGCTGATCCTTCTTGGAATCTACACCTTATTTAATCCTGGAAATACTATCTGGGGAATCACCGTCGTATATGGCATTCTCGCTGTGATTGCAGGAATCTCAGATATCGTATTTTATGCAAAGACGGAGCATTATGTTGGTTTTGCACCTACAGTTGCCTTGATATCCGGTATTTTGAGTCTTCTTGCCGGCTTAATGCTTCTGATGTATCCAAACACCGGAGAACTGATCATGACCCTGCTTCTCCCAATCTGGTTCATCGCCCATTCCGTTTCCAGACTGACCCATCTTCCGCTGGTCCGCCTGGCAGGAAAATTTTTCTATTACTTTACTATGACCGTAAATATTTTTGGAATCATCCTGGGCTGTCTCATGATCATCTGGCCCACCATAGCTCTGTTTTCAGCAGGCTTCCTCATCGGCGTCTATTTGATCCTTCTGGGAATCGACAGTGTGGTGATGGCATGCAGCGATATGGATGCCGGGTGGATGTAGAAACAGAATATATTTGTTACTGGTCAAGGAGTGAACGGTAACATATATTTATCAATGTAAAAGCAAAATATATTTACCGGTTGACACAAGAAACTGCGAGGTGATAAAATCAAGATGAAATTAAAAAATTACTGCAGCTCGCAATAAAGGAGATTTACATATATGGCAACACTTAAGGATGTGGCGAAGGCCTCGGGCCTGACGGTAGGAACGGTTTCCAGAGTCCTGAATAACAGAGGCTATATCAGTGATAAGACCCGTGAGAAGGTATATCAGGTGATGAAAGAACTGAATTATCAGCCTAACGAGACAGCTCGTGCTTTGTCCAAACAGAAGAGCAATACCATCGGAGTTATTCTGCCGAGTATTGAACATCCTTATTTTTCCAAGGTCTTAAGCCGCCTGGAGAGAGAAGCTGCGAAACGGGGATACCGCATCATGCTTTTTGTTTCCAGATATAAGGAAGAGCGTGAAGAACAGTGTATTGAGATGTGCAAAAGTGAAAGAGTTGCAGGTGTGGTTATCTGCAGTGGAAGTTTTGAAACAGAAAAATTCGAAGGTCTGAATTTCCCTTTGATCACGCTGGAGCGATCTATGGATGAGGGAACCTCTGGAATCGAATGTGATAACTATCAGGGCGGGGTGCTGGCAACGGAGCTGCTGATAGAGAAGGGCTGCAGGAAGCTGATGTTTATCGGCGGAGTAAGTGCAGGGGTTGACATCCATATGCCAGGAGACCTTCGTGAGGTTGCATTCCGTGATATCTGTAAGAATCGAAATGAAGAAAATGTGGTTATGGTAACGGATAACCGTCTTTTTGATTCTCTGGAATATTATGAATATGTAAGACAGGCGCTGGTGGATAATCCCGAGGTGGATGGCGTATTTGCCAGCTCGGATGTTATTGGCGCCTATGTACTGCAGGCATGCGCAGATCTGGGAATTAAGGTTCCGGAGCAGTTGAAAATCGTAGGATTTGACGATGTGAACATTGCGCAGTTTACCAGTCCGGGACTTACGACGATTCATCAGCCTGTGGAGCAGATGGCAGAGATGGCAGTTGCTGCCATTGCGCAGATCGATGAGGGAAAAATGGTACCCACCAAAACCGTATTTCCGGTTACCTTGGTTGAGCGGGGAACAACCTGAAGGAAACGGGAATTCCTTTAAGATAATTGTGGAATTTCCAGAATAGAAAATTACAAGTCAGCTGTTATAGCAATTGCCTCTGGTTTTTGCGTAGCAGCTGATTTTTTTATTTTACAGGAAATTACTCCGTAATGTTCGGATAAAGCAAAAACGCTCTATGAGGATGCGGCAGATGAATGTGGAATCTGTCTGCTAAAGTAGATTGCATCTGGTGCGCAAAGCGCAACAAGTCTCTCGGAGCTTGGGAAATTTAGGGAGTTTGAACCATACCTGCTCGCTTTGCTTTGTGCGATGATAGATATGATATGCGGTTGCGATATTAAAAAGAGCAAATTTTAAGAAAAACTGAAATTACACGACATATCAGTATAAAATACATGTAATATTGCACAAAATAAGGATCATAAAATAGTATAAAACTAACGAAATGACTTTAAAACAACGAAAAAACATGACAACCGCTTGACATATTTCGGGCGCAATGTTATCATACAATCATCAAGAAAACGTCTGAACAAGAACGTAAAAAACAGGAGGAAGCAAAAATGAAAAAACGTATTTCAATGGCAATTGCAGTTGCAACTGCAGCAGCAACAATGGCAAGTGTATCTGTACCGGTTATGGCAGACGATGTGGACATCACAATTTTTAACTCCAAGATGGAGGTTCAGAGCCAGTTCGAAGAGTTAGCTGCTCAGTACACTGAAGAGACCGGTGTTGGCGTAGAGGTTTATTACAACAGTGATACAGTATCAGCTCATCTGGCTACCAGATATTCTGCGAATGATCCATATACAATCGCTATGGTAGACCCGAAAGATATCTATTCACTTGCAGCTGACCATGCAATTGATTTAAGCGATCAGAGCTGGGTTGATGAGACTAATTACGCAATCGGAGTTGACGGACAGATCAATGGTTTCCCGACCTGCCTTGAGGCACGCGGCGTTATTTACAATGCAGATGCAATTGAAGCAATCACAGGCGAGACCTTCAATCCGGATGATTACAAGACACTTGATTCTTTCAAAGAGCTTCTAGAGAAACTGAAAGAAGGCGGAATGGAAACACCTACCGGTATCATGAAAGAAGACTGGTCCCTTGCAGCTCACTTCCTTGCTGAAGTTTACGAGCAGCAGCCAGATGTAGAAGCATTTGTTTCCTCTCTTTATGAAGGAACAGCAGACCTTGCAAACAATGAGAAATTCAATTCTCTTATGGACTTCTTCGATGTCATGATGGAGAACAATTACGCAAAAGATTCTGCAATTGCTGCAGAGCGTGAGACAACCGAGATGATGCTTGCTGAAGGACAGATCGCATTCATGTTCGGAGGAAACTGGGACTGGTCCGTAATCAATGCATATGATTACACAGAGAATATGGGAATGATGCCAGTACCGCAGAACACAGACGATGGATCCAATGAGAAGCTTGTTGGTGGAGCTTCCAAATTCATGATGATTGATTCCTCTGACGCAACAAGTGATGAGCAGCGTCAGGCAGCTAAGGACTTCTTTACATGGCTTGCTGATTCCGATGAAGGACAGAGCTTCATTGCTGAGACATGTGCACTTGTACCTGCATTCTCCAACAATGATAAAGAAGTATCCGATCCACTTGGAAAATCTGTTAAGAAATATGCAGATGAAGGCGCTCTGATTGATAACTACAATTATCTTCCAGATGATCACCTTTCCATTTGCGGTGCAACCTTCCAGAAATATCTCGCAGGACAGATTGACAGAGCTGAGTTTGCAGCAGAGCTTGAAGATTACTGGCAGAATACAACTCCTGTAGAGCACTAAGGATTATCCTTTGGTAACAACTTATTAATTTAACAAACATACTGTAGTTTTATAGAAATTTGCCACCCCCCTCAAGAGGCTGCACGCCTGTGCCATGCGGCGTGCGGTCTCTTTCCCTCACAAAAAGAAAAGTACTGGATAATGGACTTTCAGAGGCGGCGGGAAAAGGGTGGAAATAAAAAGGGAAAGGGGATCGTGATTATGGAACAAAACACCATGAAATATAAAGTAAAACAGTACTTGATGTTCGCTGGCGTTTCCACTGTCCTGTTTAGTGCAGTTGTAATCCTTCCATTTATCTACGGATTATATCTTACATTTACAAGCTGGGACGGTGTTTCAAAAGACAAACCATTTGTTGGACTGGCAAACTACATTGCTACATTTCAGGATGCAGCTTACTGGCAGGCACTTGGACGTACCTTGATTTATTCTGTTATCGCCGTAATTCTGGTAAACGTGGTAGCATTTTTCCTTGCATACCTTCTTACTAGCGGAATCAAAGGTCAGAATTTCTTCCGCGCAGGCTTCTTTGTTCCGAACCTGATCGGTGGTATCGTACTTGGTTATGTATGGAAATTCGTATTTAACCGTGCATTTGTATCACTTGGAAAATCTCTTTCCGTAGGTGCGCTTTCCACCTCCTGGCTGGCAACCACCAATGGTGCAATGGCATGTCTGATCATCGTATCTGTATGGCAGTACGCAGGATATATGATGCTGATCTATGTTGCCGGATTTATGAGCGTATCCAAGAGCCTTATGGAAGCTGCCCAGATCGACGGCTGTACCAAGACACAGGCAACCATTAACGTAACGATCCCGCTTATGAGATCTTCTTTTGTACAGTGTCTTTTCTTAACGATCACAAGATGCTTTATGGTATATGATGTAAACCTTTCCCTGACAAAAGGTGAGCCATTTAACTCCTCCGTAATGGCAGCTATGCACGTATACAATCAGGCGTTTACTTACAAAAACTACGGTACCGGCCAGGCAGAGGCGCTGATCCTGTTTGTTGTCTGCGCGATCGTAGGTGTTACCCAGGTTTACATTGGTAAGAAAGGGGAGGTGGCAGCATAATGGACGAAAACAAAAAAGCAGCTCAGAGGAAAAAAGTCAGCCATTTTATTACAATAGCAGTGCTGGTTATCCTGTTTCTGGCATTTATCTTCCCGTTTATCATGGTAATTGTCAATGCATTTAAGACAAAAGGTGATATTACAGCAGATCCGCTGGCACTGGTTGGCTCTCACGGATTTATTCTGACCAACTTCACAGATGCCATGAAAAAGATGAACTTTGCAACATCTTTTACAAACTCTCTGTTGATCACCACAGTTTCTACGATCCTTACAATTCTGCTTTCTGCAATGACAGCGTTTGTAATTGTTCGTAATAAATGGAAAGCATGCGGTATTCTGTTTTCCCTGATGATCGCATCTATGGTTATTCCGTTCCAGGTACTTATGATCCCGCTGGTTTCACTTTATGGTGGTATCTTTGGAGTGCTGAACAGCCGTATTACTCTGATTCTTATGCATGTGGGATTTTCCCTTTCCATGGCAACCTTCATGTTCCATGGCGCAATTCATACCAGTGTTCCGATGGAACTGGAAGAAGCAGCATTTATTGATGGATGTACCAGATGGCAGACATACTGGAAAATTGTATTTCCGCTTCTGAAACCAACCATCGCAACCGTTGCAATCATTGATGCAATGGCATTCTGGAATGATTACCTTCTTCCAAGCCTTGTTCTCGGACGTAAAGAACTGTATACTCTTCCGATTGCAACACAGGCATTCTATGGTACATATTCAACAGACCTTGGACTGGTAATGGCCGCCCTCCTTCTGGCTATGCTTCCGATCCTGGTTCTGTATCTGTTCCTGCAGCGTTACATCGTTGAAGGTGTTACCTCCGGAGCAGTAAAAGGCTAAAACCAAGATGGGGTCCAATGATAGTGATATTTTTGGGCCCCATAATTACTATTTTGGAATATGTTTTGAATAATAAATAAAAACAGGAGATATGATTATGATAAGTCAGACTTTAAGAGATGCCAGAAGATACGAAGATGCAATGGCTCAGAATATTACACCTTTGGAGAGACCGGAATTTCATTTATCTCCAAAGGTCGGATGGATGAATGACCCCAATGGTTTTTCTTATTACAAAGACAAATTTCATTTATTTTACCAGTATTATCCGTATGATGCCCAGTGGGGACCAATGCACTGGGGACATGCAGTAAGTGAAGACCTTCTTCACTGGGAATACCTTCCGGCAGCAATTGCCCCGGATATGCCATATGATTACGTGGGATGTTTTTCAGGAAGCGCTATTACCCTTCCAGATGGAAAACAGCTTTTCATGTACACCAGTGTACGTAAGGAAACACAGCCAGACGGAGGTGTCCGTGACATACAGACACAAAGCCTTGCAGTTGGCGATGGAATGGATTATGAGAAGGATGTGCGAAATCCAATTCTTACAGTAAATGATATGCCGGAAAACAGCAGTCCTTTTGATTTTCGTGATCCGAAAATGTGGAAATGCGAGGATAGCACCTACCGCTGCGTGATCGTAAACGACAGGGCAGACGGAACTGGCGGCCGTATTCTTCTGTATAGAAGTGAAGATGGGTTTAACTGGGAGTTTGAATCTGTAATGCTTTCTAATGATGGCAGATTCGGAAAAATGTGGGAGTGCCCGGATTTCTTTACCCTGGATGGAAAAGACGTTGTACTTGTAAGCCCTCAGGATATGCTTCCAAAAGACTTTGAGTACCACAATGGTGATGGAACTCTTTGCCTGATTGGTAAATTTGATGAAGAGACCAAAACCTTTATCCCGGAAAAAGACCAGGCAGTGGACTATGGTATCGACTATTATGCAATGCAGACAGTGGAAGCACCAGACGGAAGAAGAATTATGATCGGCTGGATGCAGAACTGGGATACATGCGCAAATAACAGAATTCCGAAGGGAAAATGGTTTGGACAGATGAGCCTTCCAAGAGAGCTTTCCATTAAAAATAGCCGCCTGATCCAGAAACCGGTTCGGGAAATTGAGAATCTTCGTACAAATAAGACAGAATATAAGAATGTTGCTTTTGAGGATGTAATTTGTCTGGAGGGCATAGATGGAAGATGTGTGGACATGGAAATCACTCTTCGCCCGGCAGATGCGCAGAATATTTATAAGAAATTTGCAGTGCGTTTTGCCCAGAATGATACGTACCATACAGCAGTAAGCTTCCGCCCGTATGAATCTGTGTTGAAAATCGACCGTAAGTTCTCCGGCTCCAGACGTGCAATTATCCATCAGAGAAGAAGCCTTGTGAACAGTGAAAATGGAGAGATTAAGCTTCGTCTGATCCTGGATCGCTTCAGCGCTGAGGTTTTTGTAAATGATGGAGAGCATGTGATGACTGCAACGATTTATACAGATCTGGAGGCAGATGGAATTTCCTTCTTTGCAGATGGCAAAGTGGAGATGGATGTTACGAAGTACGAGCTGAAGCTTTGAAAATTGCCGGCAGATACGAGGAGGATATAAAGTGAATCAAAGAGAGAAAACAGATAAGATATTTCAGGATCGTATGGCAAAGAAAACAGATGAATTGCGCTGGCTGTACATGGAGCTTTATGGAAATGATTCTATGTTCGCCGAGTTATGTGACCAGTTACATCGCTTCTACGAAGAACGAACAGGCACATTGAAGGCACTGGATCGAAAACGTGAAGCAGATCCGGACTGGTACAAGAAAAATGACATGCTTGGCATGATGTTTTACATAGACAATTTTGCAGGAAACATGAAAGGCGTGGAAAGCAAGCTTGACTATCTGGAAAAAAACAACGTAAACTACATTCATCTGATGCCGTTTCTGGATACGCCGAAAGGCCGTTCTGATGGCGGTTATGCAGTGGCTGATTTCCGTAAAGTACAGGAAAAGCTGGGAACGATGGATGATCTGGAGGCACTGGCCGGTGCTTGCCACAAAAAAGGCATCAGCCTGTGTATGGACTTTGTTATGAACCATACTTCGGAAGATCATGAATGGGCAAAAAAAGCCCGTCAGGGCGACGGAGAATACATGAGCCGTTACTTCTTTTACGACAATTCGTATATTCCGTCCCTCTATGAGAAAACAGTGCCTCAAGTATTTCCGACTACAGCTCCGGGCAACTTTACCTGGCTGCCGGAAATCGGGCATTATGTAATGACAACCTTTTACCCTTATCAGTGGGATCTGAATTATGGAAATCCCCGGGTTTTCAATGAGATGATGTATAATTTCCTTTTCCTTGCAAACAAGGGAATTGATGTAATCCGAATTGATGCCGTTCCCTATATATGGAAAGAACTGAACACACCATGCCGGAATCTTCCGCAGGTACACACCATTGTGCGTATGATGCGCCTGATCAGCGAGATTGTATGCCCGGGAGTGATTCTTCTTGGAGAGGTGGTTATGGAGCCTGAAAAGGTTGTGCCATACTTTGGAACTGTAGAAAAACCGGAATGCCATATGCTTTACAATGTAACTACAATGGCTACTACATGGCATACTGTTGCCACCAGGGACGTGCGCCTTCTGAAAAAACAGCTTGATATTGTAAATGGTCTGCCGAAGGATTACGTATTCCTGAATTATCTGCGCTGCCATGATGATATCGGCTGGGGACTGGATTATGCAACACTTCAGCAGGAGGGCATTGAAGAGCGTTCTCATAAGAAATATCTCAATGACTATTTCCAGGGCTTTGCAGGGGAGAGCAACAGCCGTGGAGTACTTTACAACGAGGATCCGGTCACTGGAGATGCAAGATTCTGCGGAACCACCGCATCCATGTGTGGTATCGAGAAGGCAGGATTTGAGAAAAACAAAACGGCAATGGAAAAAGCAATCCAGATGGATGTTATGCTTCATGCCTATATGTTCATGCAGTCCGGAATTCCTGTGATCTACAGTGGAGATGAGATCGGACAGGTAAATGATTATTCATACAAAAATGATCCGGACAAAGCACCGGATTCCCGATACATTCACAGAGGGGCTATGAACTGGGATCGCGCAGCCATGAGCGGCAACGCCAGAACTGTGGAGGGTAAATTGAACAAACGTCTGCTCCAGCTGGAAAAAATCCGCAAAACAGAGAAGGCATTTATGACAAATGCGGATACCTGGACTGTGGATACCTGGGATAACAGTATTCTCTGCATTGGCCGTTATTATGAAGGGGAGAAAATTTACGGCCTGTTTAACTTCAGCGAATATGATAAGACAGCATGGATTAATGAACGTGATGGAATTTACAAGGATCTGATCACCGGACAGGAGATGGAAGCCGCAGGTGTAAATGTGCCTGCATATGGATTCTTCTGGCTGAAAAAAATAAACTGATGAAGAAACACCCGGAAACAGAGGACTGTCTCTGTTCCCGGGTGTTTTTGTCAAAAAATCTAAATGTTAATTCAGCAGTAAACTTCCGGCGGTATCTGCCCAAAGGGAATCACATCGGCAGGTCTGTCCGAATGACCTGCGATCATTTTCTCCATCCAGACCATATTGTACCAGCGCCCGAATTTGTATGCACATTTGTGAAACTCTCCCACCATAGAGTAACCAAGGTGCTCATGAAACTGAATACTGTTATGGTTCAGGTATTCATCATCCACCAGAGGGCTTGCGATACAGGCATTTAAGTTAGTCATATTCTGGGCGGCAAGAGCTTTTTCCAGAGCAGTGTAAAGGATTTTGCCGATCCCGGAATTTTTTTCGCCTTCTTTTACATAAATGGAGGTCTCTACAGACCAGGCATAGGCGGCACGGACATGGAGCGGACCTGCGTAGACATAGCCCACGATGCTGTTGGTTATGGTTTTTTCTGCAACAAGATATGGGTAGTGCTGCAGGGTATGCAGGATTCTTTCCCGAAATTCCTCCACAGACGGAACTTCATATTCAAATGTAATTGCCGTGTGCTCCACATAAGGTGCATAGATGGAAAGAAGTTCTTCTGCGTCGGCTGGTGTTGCAGGCCGTATAGTGACAGATGATGACATAGTAAATTTCTCCTCAGACATTTTGGGGTAGCGTTAATTTTCAGGTATTTCAGCAAATGCGCAGCATGTTTTCCAGTGAAAACAGCTTATCAGCAGCAAGCAGATCCTCAAATGCATTCAGATTCAGGTCTGAATGTTCCAGCTCTCTGGAAAATCGGTAACAGATGGAAATCTGATCCTCCAGGCAGAAAACCCGCCCGTTTTTCAGGTAAGTACCGACATCAAGCTCATGGATCAACAGGGTGCAGACTACAGCCATTTTTACCTTGGCGAAAATCTCTCCATCGTAAACAGCACCGCAGAAATAAGTGTAGATCCAGTACACAAGCAGCTGCTCTTCCTGAATATTCCAGTCTGGATAAGCCTGGCTGAAATCAGCAAGATGTTCCTGATAGAGTGGATTGCTGTTGGCGGAAGAGGTATTTTCTTCGGCTGCGTTGTAATACAGTGTGCTGAGAGTTTCTTTCAGAAACTCATGCCATCCAAAACACAGTACTTCCATTTTCGGTATAAATGCCTGCCACATTTCCTTCAGAAGCTGATGGGAAGAAGCGGTTTGATTCATACGTTTCTGTACCTTCGTAGTGAATTCCTCTCCGAATCCGGATGCGAGATGTCTTTCGCGGATTTCTTCCCATTTAAAAAGCTCATTTCTGTCAAGGCAGAGCTGGAAATCACTGGCTGCTGCGAGGAGCTTCCACATGCGCAGACGCATGGGAATCTGGCGGTTCTGGATAACTTCCAGAAGATAGTCCCTGGTATCCTCAAGAGCTGTGAAAAGCAGGTAGTCAAAGACCTCATAATTTTCTTCTTCAGATGGGACCTGCGCAGTCTGGAAATGGGTTTTTTCTTTTTTGCAAAGAAGAATCCGCGCAGCCTCAGGGCAGGAAAGGGACAGGGAATATTCCCGTAAACCTTCAAATTCTTCTATGTGCCTAGGATATTTTCTGCAGGTATCGCAGAGCATCCTTTTTCCGGCTTCACTGTAAATATCGCAGAGATTGTCATCGTTTAGGAACGCGCAGCGTCTGTTATACTGGCGGAAAACATGTTCTTTCCAATTGATGTCGTTGTGAAGACGATTTCGGAAGGGCCCCTTCAAATGCTGGTATTTCTTCAGGCTCTTTTCGTCGATGACAATCTGCCAGCCTGCGCAGCAGGTGTCCGGACAGGCGCCTGCAATGCAGGAAAATTCTTTATAATAATCAGGTCTTGTAATTTGCATGGAAAACCTCCTTACAGTAAAACATTATAAAATAAGGGAAACGATTGTGCAAGAGCGTGGTTGACATTGCAACTTGAGGCTGTTAAACTATATTTACATATCTTAATACTTTTGAAATTCTTAGGATTTTAAAAGTTGTCAGAAAATTGCGAAAATAAGGCGGGGGGGGTAACCTCGTCTGCAGAGGACATATAAATGAGTGAAGCAATCGTACAGCAGAAGCAGAAGATTCTTATCGCAGATGATTCTGAGATGAACAGGGATATTCTGGCAGCAATTTTGGAAGATGAATATGATATTGTGCAGGTGAAGGACGGGGTGCAGGCAGTGGCTTATCTACAGAAGCATGCAGAGGAGCTTTCGCTGATCCTTCTTGATCTTGTGATGCCCCAGATGGATGGATTTGAAGTGCTTGCATACATGAATAAGGAGCACTGGATCGACTCTATTCCGGTGGTGATTATTTCCACAGAGGATTCTCCGGTCTATATTAAAAGGGGATATGATCTTGGGGTAACCGATTTTATGGCGAAGCCTTTTGATGCAAATCTGGTACGCCGCCGTTCTGCAAATGCCATTCTGCTGGGAGCCAAGCAGCGGAGAATGGCAAGCATTGTAAGTGATCAGATCTATGAGAAAGAGAAGAGCAGTAAGATGATGATCAGCATTCTTTCTCATATTGTTGAATTCCGTAATGGTGAAAGCGGTCTTCATGTTCTTCATATTCAGGTGATTACAGACATGCTTCTTCGCCATCTGGTACAGAAGAAGGATAATCCATATAGTATCAGCAAAGAACAGATTGGACTGATTGGCACAGCGTCTGCGCTCCATGATATTGGTAAGATCACCATTCCCGATGAAATTCTGAATAAACCGGGCAGATTAACGGCTGAGGAATTTGCAGTTATGAAGGGACATTCCATGGCCGGTGCGAATATGCTGGAGCAGCTTCCCTTTGATCAGAAGGATGAACCGCTTGTTAAGACTGCCTATGAGATCTGCCGCTGGCATCATGAGCGCTATGATGGAGGTGGATATCCGGATGGTCTGAAGGGTGAGGAGATTCCGATTTCAGCCCAGGTTGTTTCTCTTGCAGATGTCTATGACGCACTTACAAGTGAGCGATGCTATAAGGATGCATATACTCATGAGAAAGCTATCGAGATGATACTGGCCGGACAGTGTGGTGTATTTAATCCTGTTCTTCTGGAGTGCCTTCTGGATATTTCCGGTACTCTGAAAAAAGAGATGGGAGTGAAATCCAAATCTCGTTATAGCGGCACGGATATGTCCAATATTGCGAACCGCTTCCATGATTTTGAACTGGAAACTTCTGAGAAGATCGTTAAGCAGCTGGAGCGCGAGAGACAGCGGTTCAATTTCCTGTCAGAAAGCACAGATCAGATTATATTTACATATACAGTATCCCCGCCGCTTTTGAGTATGAATGAAGCCGGCATGAAGCGGAGCGGAATCAGCGAGCCGGTGTTTTCACCGCTGGAGCAGGGGGCTTTAGAGCATCTGATTGAAAAAAGTTCTCTGGAACGTTTCCTTGAAAAGATCAGAAAGGCCACCAAAGAGAATCCGAATGTGGTAAGTGATTTTTGCGCGAAGGACGGCAGATTTCCCCAGCGTTACCGCTGTGACTGCAGAGTTATCTGGGACACGGATGATTCCGGTGAAGTGGCCGGTATTGTAGGAAAGCTTACCGATATTGATGCAGATTACAGTGTGGTAAGCGATACGCTGGATGCGGCACTGAAATACAGCCGAAGCTCTGCATTTTCAAGTCTTTATGACCGGTATAAATCTCAGGGGTTTAGAATTACAGGAGAGGAAGCGTGGATTATGCTTCAGTACCTGCAGATCACTTATGATGTGGTGCGATTTGTGAATCCTGTTACCAAAAGGGTGATTCATGTTGAAAGGGATGGACATACCTGGGAGTCTGATGTTCCCTGTTATGCAATGTGGGGACGCAGAGAGTGCTGCGGCAATTGTGCTTCTGCCATTTGTCTGCGGACAAAAGAACGCACCATGAAGTTTGAAACGAAAGAGAATGATATTTTCCAGGTTATAGCAATGTATACAGAGCTTGAGGGTCGGCCCTGCTGTCTGGAGCTGATTCTGAAGCTTGAGGATTCTTTCCTCCCTCAGGGATATACCAGAGAGGAAGTGACGAATTCCATACATGTCCACAGGGAAAAGATGTATATAGACCGTGTCACCGGAATTTACAATAAGCGTTACTTTACAGAAAGGCTTTGCCGCAGGGAGAGAGTTTCCGCTCTTGCAATGGCAGATATCAAAGGTTTTAAGCGAATTAATGAGAGCTTTGGCCATCAGACCGGTGATGATGTACTGCGCCAGGTTGCCGGAGTGATCCACAAGGTTGTGGGAAAGAACGGTGATGCATTGCGTTATGCAGGTGATGACTTCATGATGGTATTTTCTGATATTACCAGTGAGAATTTTGAAAAAATTCTGGAAGAGATCCGCAAAAAAGTGGAAGCCCTGGTGTTTGCAGAACTGCCGGGAGTGAAGCTGGAATTGACTATTTCGGGCGTGTGTAAGCCTGGTAAGGCGGACGATCTCCTGGAACAGGTACGAATATAAGAATAGTAAATTAAAAATGTCCCGGCGGATATTCCGCACGGGACATTTTTTGTCATGATATTCAAGGTTCGCAGATTTACAGTGTAAATCCTGCTTTCAAAATACAGATCAGATTCTGTCGCCTCTCTTAATGTATCCCGGATGTCCAGGTTCGGAGACAACTTCTTTTACATGGTTGATCTTAACCTGCTTGTCTACAACCTGATTTTCCACATGAACACCCGCACCGATTTCGGCACCGGCAAGAACAACACTGTTCTTGATCACGGCACCCTTGTGGATCACGCAGCCACGGCCGATAATGGAATTCTCAATGGTACCCTCAATCTGGCAGCCGTTGGAAACAACGGAGTTGCAGATATCTGCAGTCCCATAATAATGAGTCGGGCAGGAATCATTGGTACGTGTAAAGATCGGCCACTCAGGATTAAACAATGTCTGAGCTGCTTTGATATCGATCAGTTCCATGTTTGCATCGTAGTAGCTCTGGAAGTCTGTAATGGAAGCGAAGAATCCGTGATGGGCAATTCCTCTTACATCCAGCTCTTCATGAAGCTCGTTGATAATATCTGCAAGTGTAAAGGCAGAAGAAATTGCTCTTGCCTTTTTAACCAGATCAATAAGCAGATCTTTCTTCATAATATAGGTATCCATGAAAATATTGCGGTTCTTGGCATTTCCGTGGTTTGGCTCAATGGAAAGAACACCCTTCTGCTTATTCAGATTCAGAATGTTACAGTTCAGATAAGCTTCCTTTGCATTATCTACTGCATGATAGAGCAGAGTGATATCAGCTTCAGACTGGATATGCTGCTCGATCAGCTTGGAAAAATCTGCGGAATAAACCATATAATCCGGTGTGATAACTACATATTCATGATGCATTGCTTCAATGCACTCCAGGTTCTCATAGTAAGAAGCAATATCTGTATTGTAGATATCGTTTCTCTGGTCTACATCTGAGAAAAGAATCTGCAGTTTACCGCTCTTGGAGTTGATGTTGTAATGACGGCCGGTACCTAAATGAGCAACCAGTGTACGTGGTTTTTCTTTCACATAGACCTGGATACGGTCGATGTCACTGTTGCTCAGATTGGAGATCGGGAAGTCGATAACACGATATCTGCCCAGGAAAGAGAAGGCACCGATTGGACGATAGTCCTCAAGACCTTCTACTCTGATGTTTTTTGATGATGAGTTTACAATTCCAAATGCTTTATACATATTATTCGGCCCCCTTTACACGTTTCGCAATAAGCTCGATGTGCTCACTGTCTGCACTTCCTACCAGAGCACCCTTACCAACATTGATACCATTGGCAACAAGAGCACGTACTACGACTGCGCCGTCTTCAACAACAGCACCTGGCATAAGTACACTGTCAATTACTTTGGCACCGGGTCTTACCTTCGCACCGGTAAAGATAACCGAATTGGTAACCTCGCCTTCAATTACACAGCCCTGAGTTATGTAAGCGTTCTGGATCTTGGCTTCTGTGCCGATATACTGCGGAAGTGCAGTTACGTCCTCAGTATAAATTTTCCAGGTGAGATCGCTTAAATCAAGCTCATTGTCCGGGCTGAGAAGATCCATATTTGCTTCCCAGAGGGAATCAATGGTTCCTACATCCTTCCAGTAGCCTTTAAAACGATAAGCGAAAAGTCTCTTATCATCATTCAGAAGGGTAGGGATAATGTCCTTGCCAAAATCATGGTTGGACTCTGTGTTCTTCATATCTGCAAGAAGAAGCTTACGGAGAAGTTTCCAGTTAAAGATATAAATACCCATAGAAGCAAGATTGCTCTGTGGTACAGGTGGTTTCTCAACGAATTCAGTGATGCGGTCAGTCTCTCCGTCTGTATTCATAATACCGAAACGGCTGGCTTCCTTAAGCGGAACCTCGATAACTGCAATCGTTGCATCTGCCTGTCTCTCCTTGTGGAAAGCAAGCATCTTGTCATAATTCATTTTGTAAATATGGTCGCCAGAGAGAACCAGAAGGTATTCTGGATCATATTGATCTATAAAATCAATGTTCTGGGAAATCGCGTCGGCTGTTCCGCGATATACGTCGAGTCCGGCATCTGCTTTCTCACGTGGTGGAAGTACATATACACCGCTGTTCTTGGAATCCAGTCCCCAGCGTCCGCCCGCTGCGACGTAGCTGTTCAGCTCAACGGATTCGTACTGTGTCAGTACACCGACTACATCGATGCCGCTGTTTGCACAGTTACTGAGTGGAAAATCAACGATACGGTATTTGCCGCCGTAAGAAACTGCCGGCTTAGCCACTTTGTTGGTAAGATCATGAAGGCGGCTGCCACGACCGCCTGCCAGAATCATTGCTAACATACTGTTCTGTTTCATGGTGAACCCTCTCTTTCATTCCTTTGTGTTATATTATACAATCATTCCATAAAAAAAACAATTTTTTTGTGCAAAAAAACTGTAAAATTTGGATGAAATATAACTAAAATTTTATTGGTAATTCTGTAAACTTTTCACAGCTTCAATATCCTCTGCCTGCACCTTAAGATTGGAGGTAAAGGATCTGCCGTCCGGAGTAGTGATCTGTACCTCGATTACGGTGCCCTCCTGGATGCCGGCCTGCTGTACTGCTGAGAGAAATGCCGGGAATTTGGGGTGTCGCCGGGTAAAGGCACTCCACATGTTTCGGATCTCAAGTAATTTCATTGGGTTAATTGCCATATTTTATTCCTCCTGTCAGATATCTGATACTTTATACGGTTCCCCTCATTTTTACCGATAAAGTCCAGTTCTTTACTGCTGTACCTTACAGCTGTATACCTGATGTTTAACAGTATAGCAGAAAAAAATATGCACTGCAATGAAGGTGGAAAATATTCACATATTTAGCGAAAATAGACAAAAACGACTTTACACATCATAGTCAATATTGTTATAATAGACCAATACGGAGGAAAGACACGGAACTGTTGGAATATTGCATATATGAGGCAAGAGGTGTGATAATGGAAGAAAAGAAAAGGTATAATCTTGGAATCCTTATTGGTGGAGTGCATACCTATTTTCCAAAGGAGCATATTAAGGGGATTTCAGAGGCAGCAGAAGAATTGAATGTAAATGTCTGCTTTTTTCTGGGAACCCAGACGAAGGATTTTTTCGAAAATGTTCTGGGAGGCAATCAGAAAACTTCCTACGACTATCAATTTAATACCATACATGATTACAGCCTGATCGGAGGACTGGATGGACTGATCATTAATTACGGAACCCTGGGGATCCAGCTTGGGGAAGAGGATCCTGACGCATTTGCCAGGAAATATAACGGGATTCCCGCGGTTTTTCTCACGGAAATCGTGGATGTTCCCAACTGTCATTCTCTCATCTGTGACAATAAAGGCGGTATCAGGATGATCCTTCAGCATCTGGTGGAGGATCACCATCTGTCCAGAATTTTGTTTGTGTCAGGACCGGAGCATAATACAGATGCCATTGAGCGTAAAGAGACCTATCTGGAAACCATGAAGAAATACGGATTTTCGGTTACCGGGAAGATGATCGCGCAGGGAGATTACTCGGAATTTGTCGACCGCCAGGTTGAGCGCCTTCTGGACGACAATCCGGATGCTCAGGCAATTGTATTTGCCAATGATGAGATGGCCTTTGCTGGTTATCGGGTCTGCGAGAAGCGTGGGCTTGTAATCGGCAGGGATATTATGATCACCGGATTTGATGACTGTGAGCGTGCATCAGGCATGGAGCCGCCGCTTACCACTGTTTTGCAGGATGGCGAGCTGATGGGGAAAATGGCGGTTTACGATCTGGTGAATCGTCTGGAAGGAAAAGAGCCGATGAAGGATTCCATATCCAGACGGGTACCTGTTTCACTTGTAAAAAGAGAATCCTGCGGCTGTATATCTGAGAACTTTCAGGAGAAAGAAACTCCTGTAGGGCTTGGTGCGCAGGTACACAAGCTGAATAAGACAATCTCCAAAATGAAGCTGGAACTGATCGGTTTTCAGCGCAAATCCTGGTTCATCCCGGTTCTTGCCAGAGATCTGAATGACTGCATGGATGATGAACAGGCTTTTTTGCGGGAAATTATGGAGAAAATGCAGGAGCTTCATACCCACTGCACTCATTTGTTCCTTCTGGACGAGCCTATTGTCTATGATGGAAAACGAAAATGGACATGTCCTTACAATCTTCATCTTGCTGCAAGCTATGAGGACGGCAGGATCATTACGAATTCTGCCTATGAAAGACCTCTGGTCATGAAAGAAAATGGGCTTTGTCAGCTGATGGATGATGGAAAACTCCATCAGTTTATGGTATTTCTCCTGTTCTCAGGTGAAAAGCAATACGGGCTTCTGGCCTGTGATATCAAACAGGAGGAGTTTCCGTTTTTCTATGTGATCAGTCTGCAGATCGGACTGTCCCTTCGCTATCTGGAAATCAGCAAGGCAGAGGCTGCCCGTCGGCTTGAGATGTCCAGGGATATGGAGGAAATCAAGGAGAGAAACCGCGTCCTTGGTATTATTTCCGAGTATGATGAGTTGACCGGGCTTTTGAATCTGCGCGGTTTCATGGAACATACCAAGCGGGTATGTCAGGCGGGCAAGGGACAGCGTACATATATGATCTATGGTGATCTGGATCACTTAAAGGAGATCAATGATACCTGGGGACATCCGGCAGGAAATTTTGCACTTAAGAGCGTGGCAGAGATTCTGAAGGGATGTCTTCGAAGCAATGATATTCTGGGGCGCGTAGGCGGTGATGAGTATATTATTATGGTGGAGTGCGAGGACCCCGAGTTTGGAGAGTCCTTCCGTCAGCGCGTGAAACTGGCATGCAATCTGTTTAATGAAAAATCAGAAAAACCGTTCCTGGTGGAAATTTCTCTTGGAATCACAGAGTTCCACCCAAATGTATCTACGGACATCCAGCAGGTGATCTCCCTGGCAGACCAGCAGCTTTATGAGGCGAAAAAGCACAGGAAGAAGTCGGTGAGACGGGGAGCCTGAAAACAAAATATCAGCTGCTGTAGTCTGGATATGCTTTTATAATCTCCAGATATTTTGCATAATCCTTGGAATCCTGGAAAAAGGAGGCATCTTTTCCCTTAATTCCCAAGTCCCCGAACCATTCCTGCACCAGCGTTTTCTCCAGTGTGGTGCGGGTTGGCTCGGCGAGAGTTTCCAGATTCCATAGACAGGAACGCAGGGAATAGTTAATAAAATCCTTTTCAAGCTCCGGGAAAATTCCTTCTTTTTTCAATTTCTCCCGGATTCCACATAAGGCATTGTAAAAACACTGCCAGGATTTTTCCCTTGTTTTGGAAAGGGAATCTGCAGCATCAATGCGGTAATGGACAAAGATTTTGTCTATTACCGCTATTTTTTTTGCAAGTGCAGTGGCGGAAAAGCCGAAATACATATCATTGCTGGTGCGCTGCTCCTGAAAAAGCAGTCCCTTTTCTTCCACAAAGGACCGGAGATAAAGCTTGTCCCATACCCAGCCCTGGAAAACCCGGAATATGTTCATGGTCAGCTGCCTGTGGGAAAATGGCTCATAGGGAGGAACATGCTTTATGCGCAGAGTCCAGGGGATTTCCTTATATTCTCCGGTTTCGGTGAAGTACTGATTGCACCGGAAAACCACCAGATCTGCCGAAATTTCTTCCGCCTTTAGATAGGCTTCCTCCAACATGACCGGTTCAAAGAAATCGTCGGAATCCAGAATGGAAAGATATTTTCCACGTGCATGGCGCATGCCGTTATTGCGGGCTGCTCCGGCGCCTCCATTGGGCTGTGTGAGGATCTGTATTCTGGAATCCCGGGAAGCATACTCTTCCAGGATGGAGAGAGAATTGTCCGGGGAACTGTCGTTCACACAGATGATCTCAATCTCCTTTAAAGTCTGATTCACGATGCTGTCTAGGCATTGCCGCAGATAAGGTTCTGTTTTATAAACGGGAAGGATTACTGAAACTTTTATATTTTCCAAGATTGTCACCTGTTTTTATTTTTTCTTATAGTCGGTTGTGCTGTATTTTTCATATCTTTTTGCTTTTCGGACAGGAAGTATCCCTCGCTCAGAGAGCTCGGTCATATACTATTTAAGGATTTTCTTTAATTTGTTTTTTAATTTGTGAAAAAGTCCGGATCTGCCGGCAGAGCCTTCATAATAGGTTCTGTAAAAACGGTTGGGCTCTTTCATGATAAAAAGCAGGCGTTCTTTTTCCACCGGGGAAAACAAGGCAAGGTCCAATTCCCCAAGATCCTGCGCACGTTTAAATTCCCGGCTGAACCGCTGGAGATATTCCTGGCGGTATTCCGGTACCATACGCTCTGCAGTGGAGAGATAAGCCTGATATTTTTTTACATGGTAAAGATACTTGTACTGGTTCCATGTGGCATAATCCGTCATAAGATCATCACGGATAGAATCATATGCCTGATTGGTGCAGTAGGCCTGACTGCGCGTCAGGGGTGTGCGGCTGGAACTACAGTCATCCGGGATTAAGTCTGTCAAGTCAAATATATGGTTATTCAGAAAAGCTTCTGACATATGGTTCCTCCTTATAAAGTGCCCTTGTCTTTATCACCACCGGAGCTTTGGGCCAGCTTCAGCCCTGTAAGTTCTGTGGGCAGCTCCAGGCTTCCGGTATTCTTCAGCAGCCTGCATAAAAATGCAATCTGGCGCCTGTAGGGTCTGGATATGCTGTAACGCTCCGGGTTGAAGGTATCAAAGGTATAGGACGCGAAAGGCGCTGCAGCCAGAAGGGTAGCAACTGTTTTGATACTGTCAGTTGAAGTGATGATCACCTCGTCAAAACGGGCATTTCCAAGATATTTGGCACATTCCTGTTTCCCAAGCTCCAATATATAGGACAGTGGATATAAGGAATGAAATCCTATTCTGCTGGTAAGGATACTGACAAGCCGCCAGAGGTTTCCCTTTTCCGGATCCGGTTTCAGTGGCAGACAGGAGCATTTTGGCGACAGCTGCGCCAGATATCTGGCAGAATCTGTATTATGGAAATCATTGTATGCAAGCCAGAATTCCTTATCCGGTGCCTGGGCTGCAAGGGCATTGAAATCACGTATCAGATTCTGGGAAAGCTTCCGTCCTGTGAAAAAGAGTACACGGGTGCGGGAATGCACAGAACCTTCTGATGGTTGTTCTGCGGCATCTTCGCTGCTTTCAGAATAATAAGGCAGTGGACGACCATTAAGCAGGTAAGTTACAATGTCCGTAATAAGATACTGCTGAGGAGTCACAGTCTGTGCACTGTAATTCTGCGACGGCTCTGAGCTGCTGCTGTTTAATTGTCCAATAAATCGTACTAATTGAGGTGCATTGTCAAAAGCGGGAAAATCGGAGAAAAATTCATCTGTAATCCGTTCATTTCCCTGGGAATCTGTCTGTTTTATATTCTGTTTTCCGAAATTTCCGCAAAGAAATCGCAGAACTCTGGTTCCGGAGCTGTATTTTGCAGAAAGAGCCCTGTGATAATCAGAAATAAAAATATCACAGGCAGATGCAAAATCAGAGACATCAAAATCAGGGGGCATTTCTTTTATATGTGTAAAATCAGAAAAATCCAGGTCTTTCTCCACATCAAGGTGAAGATACATTATCTGATGATCCTCAAGCTCCTGATCAATTATGTAAAGTGCGGACATAAAATTCCGAAAGGTCTGAGCCGCATCTGTAATGTAGGAGCCGGGGAGAAGGGGCGCATACAAAATTGTCTGCATGTGTTCCATCTGCAGGCTGCGGCGGATTTTTTCTCTGTGGGACTGCTCCGGAACAACCGGGGCTTCCAGGGAATTTCCGATGATATACGGTGTAGGACAGATACGGGCTGTCATACATTCGTTCATATAAATGCTGCGGTTCTGCATACTGCTGAAATACAACGCATCTGCAAGAAACATGGTGTGCTGCCAAAGACCGGTATCAGCAGTGGAAGAAGGTGTGTTCAGGACTGTTTCCGGGTATAATCCTTCTCCGCAGTGAAGAAGCACAAATTGTCCGCGTTCCTTTCTGAAGTAGTAAGGAAGCGGGCCGTCTGTGATCAGATAACCGGAAAGTGCAAGGGCTTTTCCATATTCTTCCGTGTCAGGACAGACCAGGGTGATATTGTCCGGCAAAGCTCCGCTGCAGGAAAGATAACGGTTCAAAAGCGCCATCAGCAGGGGATGCTTCGCTGAAACAAGGGACAGTACAATGCGGTGCTCACCAAAATTCTGAACCAGATGTGCCAAAAGTTTAAGAATCCAGGGTGATATTTCATTTCCACGGCCGGATTCCAGAAAAATCTGCTCAGGATCAGGTGCCAGGCTTCCGGTATAAGCAAAGTGGTAAAACTGGGAAGCTGTCTTTTCCCGGTGGATCATTTCTGCTGGCTGAACCCCGGACCCGGTTCTGTGGGCTGCCTTGTAATCCCTGATCCATGCTTTTTGCTGCTGCACCGTCATACCGGTACAGGTATTCGTAAATTGGATCATTTCCTGTCGTGAACCGTAAAGACAGAGGAGTCTTACGATATGGGGCGGAAGGGAATAGAGAACATAATGATTGCTCTCCCAGTCCGGAATTTCGGCTTCCATGTAGTCAAAAAGTTCATTGATCAGTCGGAGCTTCAGATCCTTCTGCTCAGCTTCATAATTGGTGAGAAGCTTCCAGAAACGGTAAAAAAAGTGGCGGACGGTGATAAAATCCAGTTCCGTCCGGTATCGTTCAAAAAATCCCAGTTTCTGCATTTCTTCCTTCATAAAAATAACCGCGTCTTTTATATGAAGGGTAGAGGGAGTCAGACGGCTGAGAAATCCTACGTTCTTGCGGTAATTATAGAAGCAATGATCCAGATAACCGATGGAATGGGCTTTCACTGCCAGGAGATAGGCTACCGGAAGGTCCTCAAAACGGATTCCTTCCGGAAAGCGAATTCCATAAAACAGGTCTCTGTGAATAAATTTGATCCAGGGATAAGGCGAGATCGCAGGAAGCTCATAGGGCTTGTCTGCAATACAAAAATTCTGGTTATAGCAGGAGGTTTCATACTCTGTGCGCTCGCCGGTCTCCGAATCTACATTATAATAACGGAAAAGTACAAGGTCATTACCGTCTGCCACGGCCTTCTCATAGAGAAGCCGACATGCCTCTGTTTCCACATAGTCGTCACTGTCCACAAACCATACATATTCCCCATGAGAATGGGCAAACCCATAATTTCGCGCCTGGCTTACTCCGTGGTTCTCCGTAGAATAGATAAAAAGCTTCTCCGGGTGTAACGTCTGATAAGCCTGCAAAATCTGCAGGCTTCCATCTGTACTGCCATCATTGACGGCTACAATCTCTATGTCCTCAAGCGTCTGTGCCAGCAAACTGTCAAGGCACGCACCCAGGTATTTTTCCACGTTATACACCGGTAAAATGATGCTGACTTTAAAAGACTTCATCAAAAACTCTCTACCCCATTTCTAATTCCGATATTTCAAGTTAAAATTGCAGTTATTTTGTTGATTTTTTACCTATAATAGATAATAGTACCAGTTCGACAGGGGGATTTCAAGGGGAAAAGGAGGGTGATTCATCTTGTGTTCTGTGATTTGTCATGCTACTATAAATCTGTAACTATTTTTTGATTCAAGTTATAGCGGAAGCATATCAAACATAAAAACACATGGAGAGAAGAAAAATGCAAAAGAAAAAGAAGAGGATATTTGCAGTCCTTTTGTCCGCAATTCTGGTAGTTGCGTTCACTGGCTGCAGTAATCACCATTACCATTGATGGAAAAGAAATCGAAAGCTGCGGAGATACCTGTGTATTTGTACAGAATGGACTGGAACCGGAGGTGGATTTTTTATTAGACGAGGTCAACAGTAACGGTGGAAACGGGATTACGGATAATGCAGCTCTGGCAAGGGTTTTGAACCGGTATAAAAATGATTTCGGCAAATCCAGGGTTGTGGTTATCAAATCTCAGCTTGGACAGCCTATAATGACAAAGCTTATGGTCGATGGGAAGGCACTGTACATACACCGGGCGAACTACCAGATTATTGATAAAGACCTTCTTTAAAGCGTAGCAGGAGTGGCTTATACCACTCCTGTTTTAACCATAACCACAAAATCATATGTTTTATGATTGACAATATATTTTTCAAGTCGTATACTATATTCACTTTCACTACAGAAAATCTCACAGGAAAATCTGTGTCCGGTCATTCGACCAGATAAATTCATAGTTGTTTTACAGTATAAAAAGGACAGGAAATAACAGGTGCGCAAAAATAAATAAAAAATATACTAATACTTGAAAAACACAATTAAATTATGTATTATTATAATATAAAGTGTATTAAAAAAGTATATGCTGCGTTCTGCACACTGTTATTTCACTCAGGAGGGAGTGTGCATGAAGGAAGAAAACGCCACATCAATCGAATACTTTCGAGATTTCAGGCGAGTTGCAGATCTGATTAACGGAGTCATATTTCATGGAAAGCAAATTGTCAGAGAATGTGATCTGCAGGAGCAGAATCCGGTGCTGCATGATGTCACTAAAAAGAACGATAAAGTATCAGCAATAGAGAATACACCGGATTTGTCTGTAATGGTGACTGTTGGTAAAGGGAAGTTTCTGCTTATGATTCAGGGGCAGACAATTGAGCATTATGTAATGCCAGTGCGAGTCCTGCATGAAAAAGGAACTGATTACTATAATCAGTGGAAGAGACTCCAGAAGACACATAAAGAGGCAGGAGATTTGAAGAACGGAGAAGAATATCTTTCTGGAGCCAGGAAAAGGGATAAATTTTACCCAGTTATTCATATTGTAATATATTTTGGGAGGAAACGCTGGAAAGCAGCGAGAAAAATGGATGATTTATTTCGTACAGAAATATTTCCCGAAGAATTAAAGCGGTTGTTTGTGGAAAAATCACTGGTGATTTTTGAAATGCGCCATTTCAAAAATGAGGAATGGTTTCAAACAGATCTGCGTCAGGTTTGCGGTTTCTTAAAAAGAACCAATGATCAAACGAAACTAAAATTATATATCGAAGAAAACCAGAATGATGCTAGAATATAAATAGTACAAGCCAAAATGAGAAATCCAAAATACACATAAGCATGATACAATAGAGACATG
>NZ_CAKRNY010000030.1 GCF_934371575.1 uncultured Blautia sp.
AGCTTCGCTGTCGGAGCATTGGGTGCAGATGGCGAAACCACCATAGAAGGGGCTGATTGTGTGAAAATCAGCTATCCAGAATTCTATGAAACACTGGAAAACCTGATACAATAATAGATAATTATAAAATCCAATGGATCATGTTCCTCGGCTTTTTCCATATTTAATTCTGATGTTTTGTTGCATCATTTTTCACTTTGTGATATTCTATTCAAACAGTTGGAAGGATGCGATACCACTCGTTTCTGAGTCTTGCAGAAAGGAGTGGGGCTTATGAGTACATATGAAGAATTCATGGTTATTTTGACAACAGGATTATTCATCATCGAAATTCTAAATCTGAAAAGTAAGAAATAGCATCCCCGCTCTGACAAAAGTAGGATGCTATTTCTCTAATTTCTATTAATGCCAGAAACGGATAGGTTTCAGCTATCGTTCCGACTGTCTTGTGCTATTATTATATTCTCGTCGGCTATATTTGTCAATCCAAGAATTCCATTACAATATCAGCATGGCATCCGGTATGATTCTTTTTACAATCAAAAACTTACTTATATAAGGTAGGTTCTCGATCAAAAAATATCAGCTTAATGCCGATGCCTATTAAAATTCCCTGTTGTGTAATGCTATTTTATCACAGCAGGGAATTTTTTCAATGTTTTTATTTAAGTTTTTGCCAGCCCGTATTGCGTATAATTTCGTTCCGCATGTCCTGTAACGCACTTATGATCCTCTCGATATCATACAGATCATCAATCACTATAGAACAGCTTTTAAGTCGTTCTGTTCCGCTTCTCTCACGCAGTGTTCGTGCCACATAACACGCATATTCCATTTCGTATCCACAATGTTTGACTTTTAAAATATCTACTCTTTCGCCATTTATATTCATTTTTATCTCCTCATTCACAAAACAGATCTATAATTCCGCCGGCCTCTGTTGCTCGCTGATTTCTTATCCTGTTCCATACTTCCGTATCTTTTGCGCCCGGCACACTTATCTCTCGCTTCCATTCTTCCCAGTTCGCTGGAACAAATTCTTTCCAGTCTGCTTCTGGAAGTGTTATTGTCAGATCATCGTGTGCTTTATCGTCAACATTCAGTGGTGGCTTATACTTATTGATAAAATATATCTCATACAGGAACATATCTGCTTCCGTCTGAAACTCTGCATATTCTATCTTTGTGACATTATGTATGCTGATTGCCCTGTGCATAGGCTTCTGGAACATATGACCGCGAATCCTCGCTTGAAGCGGCTGCTTCGTCCTGCCGAGATACGCCATGCACTCGCCGTACCATATCCGGTACAATATAAATCCTTTAGGACTTGCCATTCTATTTTACCTCCACAAGGGATTCTCCCTCTAAATTATAGATCCATTCCGGATGTCCCTGCTTCTCATTCAGTACATCGCATATATTTTGGCACTCTTCTCTATCATCAAATAAAAAGCTCGTAATTTTATCTTCTTTCATTTTGTGATTCTTCCAGTCTTCTATATTTTTCTTCATGGAATCATCAAGGATTGACATTGAAAATTCTCTGTCTACTACATAATATTTTTCGCCGTCACATGAACTACATTCTTTATAAAATGCCCTAACCCCATATGTTTTATCTGAAATTTCATGTAACCCATATGGCACAGGATAATAATAACGTCCATCTCCTGTTTTGCATTGACATCTGTCATCAACAGTTCTGCCAGAAGGAAGTATAACTTTGATTTGTCTGCTTTTATCACATTTTTCACACTTTGGCCCATATGCCAAAGTGCACGTGACTTTCCATTTAATTAACTTATGATCTCTAAGAATTTCTTCCAGCCTTGCGTTTCTCGCTCTGTATTCAGCTGCCGCAATGGTTCTGTCGCACTCTTCCTTTTTTCTTTCATAATCTCTTTTTACATCTTCAAAATGTTCCTTTATCCCTTGAAGTTTTTTATTTTCTGCCTCCAATCGATTCATTTCATCGAGAATTTCTTTTTTTACAGAACCGCGAATTGCAGCTCGTAAACATTCAATTTCATTTGCATACTGGCTTTCATCGTAAAATTCTTCATCTTCCCAATTATACATATTTCTTTTCTCCTATGCTAAAAAATCCATTATATTCATCTGTCCATTCTGTTCCCACGTTTCTGCCTCTATTCTGCGCGTTTTCAGTACATCTTGATACTCTCCGTACCGTATCCGGTGCAATATAAATCCTTTAGGGCTTGCCATTTATTTTTCCCTCCGCACAAATTCACAGCTAAGTAGTCTAACTGATACCAGCATTGCAGTGAGATCATCTGCCGTTTCAATCTCAATGCTGCTTCCAGCTCCAAATTCATCACGCATTATAATTGCAGAATCTTTAATAATTCCATAGAAAATATTATCTTCGTCTGAATCATCTTCCAATGCGTCTGCAATATCGTCTTCCAGATCTTTCACAAAATCATACATAGGAATATTGTTCGTGGTATAATTCACAACTACTCTTGAAACCATTCCGTCGCAAGCAAACACAAGTTCATATTTGCACTTATAATTTCCGTTTATGCAGTATCCGCGGTCAACATGTTCTTCCAATTCTGTCGGTAAATTTTTACTGCTTTCCTTGATGTCATACATTACATAATAGTCAAGCACATCTTTAATTTCCTTTTCAGTATAAATTGAGTTTCTCTTTTCCTTAATGCACCCGCATTTCTCTCTATATGCGTCAAAAAATTTTGTATTGCCTGCTTCGTGATCCTTTTTGAAAAAAGACTCATATTTTTCGGATTCTATATCATATCTTCCGATGCGCTCTCCATAGCTGTCGGGAATCATGTTGTCAGGTATCTCCAATCCAATTTCATTAGGCAATAAGTCCAGCCCCGTTTTCTTCAAATCTTCTCTTGCTATTGCTGTTATCTTCATACGCTCTCCTCCCACTTTTCCATAAGCTGACGTACAAATTCGGTTATTTTATTCTTATCTTCATCGTTAATTGCAAATATTTCATCGTCACCAAATATTTCTTTCAAAAAATCTTTAGCCTCTTTTTCTCCGATTTCTGCATATTCCCGGTATTCTATGGCTTTGGAGTAATCTTCTTGCAGATCAACGATTGCTTTTACACCTCTTCGCAAAGACATGCTCAATGCTCTATACCCTAGCTTTAGATCTTTTAGGTATCCAACGCCATTTTCGCCATTTCTATCAACTATATTTGCAAGATCCAAACATATCTTCACAAGGTAATTTATGTCTTCTGTTTTGCTCTTCATGCTTTCACCTCGCAGCGTTTCCTACCACTCAATATGCTCTGTTCTCTGCCATACACCGTCGATATATCCGGTAGGTTTGATTCTGTATCCGTAGCTTTCAAATCTTTCTCTAACCTCCATGTAAAAAGGAGCTTCAGAGTAGCTGTCTTTTGAACAGGCAAAATAGCATTCGTGCAGTCCCTGTTCTGAAGCTCGCTTTATATTCCTGTTGACATTTTCAATAATTTTGCTGAATTTTTCCGCTCTATCATTTCTCATATTTTCTGTAATCATCATTGGTTCTGTCATGCTTCATTCTCCTTTTCCGTTTCTGGTACCCAGTAATAAGGACAGCTCTCTGCATATTCGTTTCCGTCTTTTTCTCCGCACTGTGCATTGCAGCTCTCATTCTCGGGACAGCATATGCAGCAATCATCATGTCCGCAAAACTGCGATGATAAAGCACATTTTCCTGTCATTTCTCTGTCTCGCTTTCTGGATCAATCTCTATTGCATAATCAAAAAGCCAGCGGAACGCTTCCAAAATCGTAGCTTTGGTAATGCCATTATGTGTCGGCATATCCAGCACAGCCCAAATCGCCCGAAGTTTTTCGTCTTCACTGTACTTTTCACTCTTGATTTGCTGGAAAACAGCACACGCCTTCCCTATGGTTATTCCATATTCTTGCATATCTCTTTTTTCGCTCTCATTCATTTTCATTCCTCCATAATCTCATTGGCTCTATCGCTTTGATTTCGGTCAATATAATATCCATACAGAAAGTCCTGCTGTGCTTTCGTGTAGCGTTTCGTTGGGTCTTTAGTCGGAATAGCGATGCCCTGCGCTGGGTTATGAAGCAGCACCCAGCCTCTCTGCGTCAAATAATCTCCTGAATTATAAAACTCGCTTTCCAGCCACTCATCATCCGTCATATGCTCACGCATATAATCATCAGCCCATTTGGTATGCTCTCCCCACTCCACTTCATGGAATGTGCCGTCCGGCTCCAGCCAACCATAGTCAGCCGTTTCGTGTGATTCGTTGTCAGTGGCTCTATCCAAAAATTCTCGCAGAATTGTCGGCATCGTATCTTTTGGCGCTTCTCCTATTGATTGCAGAAAATTGTTTCTCTGAGAATCATACATTGCTTCCAGCGCCGCAGAATATTTTCCCTTATAAGCAGCCACTTGATCTTCCAGAAGTTTATTTTTCTTCATAATTTCCGCAATTTTTCCGAACATATCCCAATCTCCAGGCTCTTCCCCGGCTGGAAAAATAGCAAGGCACCATGAACCGTCTCTGGGATTTCCTCTAAACTCCGCCCTTCCGAGCAGTACATCTTCTGCTTGTCTGTCGATTTCTGCCTCTGTCTGATCTGTTCCGCACATAAATCCGCGCATAATTTCAATCATGTGTTTCGGATCTTTTCCCTCAGAAAATACCTGCTGCCGCACAAACGCAGTCAGCCATGCGTCCTCTATGCCAAACCTTAAAGTTTTACCTTCCATCCTTGTTGCCTCCTGTCTTTCCCTCTAAAATATCAGCTACCTTATCCAGCCATTCACAGCCATCATCAATGCAAGTCTCATATTTACTCTGATAATACGGGCAGCCGATCCAATTCTTTTTCTCGTCTGTTTCGCCGCAGCGCATGTCTGCGGCTTTCACATCAAATCGGTTTTTGTAGTTATATACATCAGCATAGCAGTCTCCCATACAACTCTGGCTTCCGAGACACCGCAGGGCTTTTATCATTTCTTCGTCCATGCTACCTACGCCTCCAGTCTTTTCGTCGGATCAAATTTCTTTCCGTCCGTATATCCAATGCCAAATGCGTCAGCGTCAAGTTTGCTGCCAGCGTTTTTATTGAAATTCTCGGTTCTGAAATCTTTCACATGTTCCACAACTTCCTGCGGCATAACCATTACCAGTCCCCAGCCTTTTTCCTCATTCTCTTCCTTCTGCTTTTCAAAGGCTTCCTGCACGCCGATCATAAATCCGTAACCATAGCCGTCACACAGCTTCTTGCGGTACTGAGCGCTATAGCAGCTATTCTCTTTCTTGATTTCTTTCAGCTTTGATTCCACGCAGTTCACAGCATATCGGAACACCTGCTCGCAGATCTGCACATCTTCCTCAAATCCAACGAATCCGATTGTTCTGAGCTGTTTTCCACTATATTTGTTATTAAAGGCTTTGCAACAATAGTTTTCTCCTATAACTGTACTCAGTGGAATGATCCAAGGATTATATCTTGTGCTTGCCTGCATACCTTCCAGTATGACTTCTTTAACCTCTTTCTTCCCTACGTCCTTTACGTCCAGTTCAGAAAGTTTGTGTTCTGCCATCAGCTCTTTTGCTTTCAACAATGCTGCTTTAGCTTCATGCTCATTCGGGCTTTCTGCCAGTGCCAGCAGTTTCTTAATCTTCTCTCTGTAATCTTTTTCCATGCCAGTTCCCCTCTCAAAACATTCCAGCCAGTTCACTTGCAACAAAATCTTCAAGCTGGTAGCAATACTCTTCCAGATACTCATTTCTGGCTTCTTTGTCTTTCCAGTTTTCTCTTGAAAGTCCAATGCTGTCGATCAGCAGGTAGCCGCTTTCATCAATGTCCCATAAAGGCTTACCGAATTTTGCTATCCATTCCTCATTGTCTTTCTTTTCCTGCACTGTTGCTTTGGACACATACTCTACGATTGCATGTTCGTAATCATATCTGAAGCACTTACCGTTATACTTGTAGATACCAGATTTCTTTCTCATGCCTTGTACCCTCCTTTGTTTTATCTGTATCTACTCTAGCATACATATGTAAGTTTGTAAATAGATAAAACGCATTTTTGTAAGTTATTTACCAACATTTGTGAGTAAATCAAAAGCCGCTGCATACACAACGGCTATGATTTCTTCATGTTTAATTAAAAGGCAGTTCTTCATCAATTCCATCCGGGATCTGCATAAATCCATCTTTATCAGTAGGCATTGGTGGCGGTGGCTGCTGCCGGCTTCCGGCGCTGGTCTGCGAATTATTCTGGCTCGCTGCTTTGCTCTCTGCAAACTCCTGATCTTCCACAACAATCTCCGTCGTATATACCTTCTGTCCTTCCCGATTGGTGTAGCTTCCGGTCTGGATTCTACCTGTGACTACGATTTTGGTTCCCTGTCTCAGATACTTTTCCGCAAATTCTCCGCCTTTTCCAAACGCAACACAGCCAATGAAGTCCGCAGACGCTTCATTGTCCTTATGAAATCTTCGATCAACCGCCAAAGTATATCTCGCTATCGCAAGCGCATTTTCGCCGGAAGAATACCGGACCTCTGGATCTCTGGTAAGTCGTCCCATCAAAATAACCTTATTCATCTTTGAAATTCCTCCTGTTAAAATCTTCTTTCGTCCATCAGATCTGCTTGATCACGCTATTTGCGTCGTCCAGATAGCCGCTGGCCTCTTCCAACATTTCTATGTAATCTGGAAGATTGTCATAGCTTTCCTCTTCCTCAGATTTTACTTCTTCCAAAATATCCATCGCTTCTGTTACCAGATCAAATGCTTTACCTAATCTCTTTCTTCTCTGCTTATTCACTTTTCTACCTCCGCATACGGTTCCGGCAATTCTCGCCATGCAACAACCTCATAATCTTTCACAGGATAGCTCTGCGTGCCAATACCATAAGTCTTCAGGAACCAGCACCCATTATCCTGTGATCCCAGAATATAGGTTTCGCCTCCTGCAATGGTCTTGTCTCTGACCCAGCATAAAACCGTCTTAAATTTCTCTGGCAGCTTATCTTTTGTCGCAATCCACCCGGAAAGATTTAGATTTGTGAGAATCGCTCTTATCTTTTCATTTTCCTGTTCATCTCTGCAATGAATTATAATGTCCCAAGTATCATCGTATTTCTCCCATTCCCCAGCTTCATTGCATACCAATTTGATTCCGTCGCACATACCAATCACCTCACTCAAAGTACATATTCACTCGAAACTTCCAACAATGCAGGAGCATCATTTTGAATCGCTCCAGCATATTGTACGGTTTCATGCCACCATAGTTATGTCCCAGCATATCCATTTTCAGATCTTTGATTGCCTTATAGATTCTTTTGCATTCCTTCGGTGTCAGTTTTCCGTCACAGTCCGAATGAAACAGTAATATGTCTAAATCCGTATTGCACAGCTCATTGTATCTTGCAATTTCCGTATCTGTTAATTTTGGATAAAGCGGTATCGCTGATTTGAAATATTTTTCGTATATCTCTCCCATTTCTTGATTGTATGCTGTTGCCAATTTCATAAGAAATACGCCATATGTAATATATCCGCAATTATAAGTATCTCGCATTCCCGGAATTCTGATTGTCAGTCCCATGCTATGCCTCCTCCTGCAACCATTCCAACAGACAACCATAACTATCTTCTGTTTCCTGTGTATCATCTTCTACCATCAAGGAAACGCAAAGATTATCGTATTCGTCGTAAAAATGATCTATGTTATGTATCCACTCTGCCAATGCTTCATCGTTCATTGAACGTATCATATCGCCTTTTGTCATCGTACTGCCTCCACATACTGAACACTATTTGCTCTGCAATTAAATTCCGGGCAAAGGGAACTCCAAAGGCTTGCGAGATCTTTCATATCTTCTGCGTCCAACTCTGTTTCATCTTCTGTTCCGCACTTGTTGATAAAGCCAATCCGATATGTATATGTTCGTCCGCCATATGCCTTTCTTACAACACCTTTTCCAGCTTCTCTGATTGTCATTTTCCCTCACCCTCGCTATCTGCTGGATCACTGCCATTTTTCAAATATTCCTCCGCCTCTTCCGGTGTCATAACCCCAGCGGCTACCATTTCTTTAGTGACAGCGTGCATGATTCTTTTCCCTGCTTCTTCCTCTACAACAACTCTTTTTACTCCACCAATGTTGGTAATGATAACCTCGTCTTCGGAAGCTCCGCAGTTTTTAAAAAGCTTCTGCATGTCTTCACCGATATCATTCCATCCACCGCAGGCTCTTTCTTTCAGAAATTCCAAGGCGTTTCGCTTTGCCCAACACAGTTCATATCGCCCATACTGTGCCGCCGTAGTTCCTTGTCTCAATGCACACTCTGTACACAATGTAGAAGCCCCCTGTGCCTTTACCACATCCAGCAGGGGCATTTCCCAGCACTCCCTTCCACAATTAGGACATGTGGTTAGCTTCCAGCCTTCTCGCCCTTCTGAGACGTTTCTACGGAGTGGCATACACGCCACCCCGCCTCGGTCATTTTTACTCCTCGGACTTATTCTCAGATCCATCGTTATCTCCTTTCGTACCATTTGCCATCATAAACAGCTCCTTGTAAACATCACGCTCTGCTTCCAGTCGGATAATGCTGGTCTTCAACTTTTCTACATTCTCCTGCGGTACTTCTGGCTGCATATTGTCCAGCTTCTTGCAACAATCCGCAACCTGCTTGCACAACATTTCCAGTTCTTCCGTCACCATCGCTTCGCCGCCCTGTGGAACATATTCTGGTGCCGGTGCTGTTTCCCGGTCAATTACCAATCCCATAGCTTTTGCAATGCTGGCCTGAATATCTGTAAATTCCTGATCCTTAATGGTTTTCACGTAACCATTGATCTTATCATAGTAAACATAAGCCGGTCTGCCCGCGTCCGCGTACATTATAGATCTGCCAATAATCTTGACGTTGTTTTCTCTGTATTTCTTCTCTCTCAGCAGTAAAGCGGTAGCATAGTCTTCATGACATTTCAGCAGCAAGAAGTCCTGTGCACCATTTGCGCATTCAACAGTTACGATGTCTTTTTCAAAAAATTCTCCATTATTCATGGTGGATCCCCCCCTCGTTGGATTTTTCATTGTATTTTTGATTGCTTTGTAAGCAGTTTCGTCATAATAGCCGGAGCCATTCTTCCTCAGATCATTTTTCATCTGCCATTTTCTTCTTTCTCAGTTTTTCCATCATTTCCTCTGCTTTGGTATATGGAATCAGTGGATTGTTCTCTGTGAAATCTGGTGCAAACTCTTTATATCCTGCTGGTGTACATTCATCATTGGAAACCTCTACGTATCTCGTAGAGCTGCACCAACTTCCAACCAAATTAAAATTCTCTCCATTACTTCTGCGGTAATCGCCACCGCCTCTGTCATTTCCCATTGCCAGCAGCAAGCCCAGTGGTGCAACACTCGAAAGAACAGGCTTCTTTGCTTCATCGTCCCACCATACCCACTCAACCGGGCATTTACTCAGATCAATAAACTGTTTCTTGCGGTGGTTGTAAATCCTCTTCCAGTCATGGAACTCTGCGTCCACTTCCTCTGTAATATCCTTGAAATTCTCTGTGGCATAGCCATACACATTATCAGTTCCAAGTTCATCTGCCATTTCCTTATACTCGGCAAACCAGTTTTCATCGCTATATTCCAGATCTGCATAATCGCCAACCACATACACCCTGTCTCCCTTCCAACTTCCAGCGATCAGGTTCATAAGAGCGCAGGCCATGTCTGCTCTGCAATACGACCATTCCATCAGCTTTGCACCGCAATCCAGCGGCCAAGGTTCTACAAATTCTCTTTTATCAAAATTTACCAGCTTATAATACTGTCCCATAGTTTTCTCCTTTCTTTAATTGCCTCCTGCGTGATCTTTGCAATCATACTGTACCCAAACTGCACCCTGTGCAACCTTTACAGTCATGCTGTACCCAGTTACCGTTCTCGTCCTTGTGGTAGCATTTTGACATTTCACCCCAGCACAACTCATAGCAGCTATAGGCTTCTTTTGAGCAATTTTCATAATATCCAACTGATTCCTCTGCCTCTTTGCCGTTCTCAAAAATTCTGTACCCGGTATTGTTTCCGGTATCTTCATCAGCCCACCAATGCTCAATCTTTATTCCCGGATACATTTCTGCCAGCTTTCTGATTACCGGTTCTGGATTCGCCCATGCTGTGCTGAACTTAATACAGTCCGTTCCTTCTGCCTCGTTGTCGTAAGCGTTCCATTTTGTATCCCAGTTTGCAATGCGCCAGTCATACCATGAGGCGTAGCCATAATTTTCGAGATTTTCCACATAGGTTTTTCCATCCTCATACATTTTCTTGCGCTTTGACTCTGTTTCATCAAACGCTCGCTCCATAACCCTGTTGAACATCCTCTGAATCCATTCTTCGCTTCCAAACATGTTGTTTGCGATTATTTTTGCGATCACAGCTTTCTTCTCTGCTGAAACTCTGCTTACTGGCACTGTACATCTATCAGTTAAATAATAGATTGCATAGTCGTCTACCATAGACCCACTATCCATATTCAGACTCTCTGGCATTGGAATCATTTTATTGAAATCAAATCCCTTACTTCCGTCGTCATATGTTCGGAATAATGGAAACTCTGTTATTCCCTGCATTTTAATTACATTTCTTACATGATTTGGCATTTATTCTTCATCCTCCCTTGTCCAATATCCAACTTTATTTCCGTTGAGATCCATAATTGATCCAGACTCTTTTCCTTCTCGCAACTCTGCTGCTACTTTTCTCATGATTCTTGAAATTTCAATTCCTTCAAAAGCCTTATCTTCGCCGCCGGTTTCTGGATCTTTAAATGCAGCACCGCCGGTTTCAATCTCCATTCTGAACATGTTCTCCCTCCCTTCTGCTCGTTTTTGTATGCTTATACGGCAATTACAGCATACATTTGTAAGTCATTGTCGTAAAAAAATAGACCGCTGCATTACTGCGGTATTACCATGTTCTTTCAAGCCCTCCGGCTACTGTTCTTCTAATTCCAATGCTGCCAAATTCGCTGCAATCGTCAGCGTCCATATTTTTTACATACACCAACTGCTGACCTGCCATCAAATCATCATTATCCAGTGTCCATTCGCCCACATCTACTCCAACATACAGGATACTGTACATCAGCCCAATATTCGTCGGTGTCTTAATCAGATGATATACTACTTTATTATGAGTCTCTTCAAACTCTTTTACCATCTGCTGTTCCTCTTCCGTCAGCCAGTAAAGCAGTCCCGGTCCTTCGGATCTGTTCAGCTTGTCTTCCTCTTTGAACTCCTGAACTGCATTAGGATGCAGTCCCAAGTAAAGCATTCTGCTAAGTGCTTCTTTTTTCATCATTTCTTTGGTTGCGTCCATTCTTAATGGCCCTCCTCGTATTTATCTGTCTTGCGGTATTTAATTTCATTCAGCATGATCCTTGATACTTCCGGCAATCGCAGGCTTTCCATGCATCCATTGTGAAGTCCACTTTCTTCATTCCACCGCGCAATCGGACATTTGTTGCATAATGTATTCGTACAAAACTCTCCAATCTGCCGAATTGTCAGTTCTTTGTTGCTCATATCTTCTCAACTCCTGCTGGAAGATCAGCAATCTCTATAGTTTCCATAGGCATCCATGCGTGCACTCTCTCGCCTTTAATGCTTCCACACTCTTCCGTCCATGCCATGCCAGTTTCTGGTTCGTTGTCCATTATCCAGCCTTTCAGATCTGGGTTTTTATCAAGATCTGCAAAATATCTTGAGCAAACCTCTGCATAATACTTGCCCTTACACTGATTGTTTACCCACGCTGGATAAATCAATGTTACCCAGTAAACTCCCGGTTCTTTTGGATTTCCGTCTTTCTCAACATATTTCCACTGTGCTTTCATTGTTTTCTCCTTTCTGTTTCATCAGTTTACGCCGCTTTGATAACGCTTCTTAATGACTTCAAAAACTCCTTCCATTTGGCTTCGTGAATAACATCGTCATATTCACCTTTACCGACATCAACAATGTATCCATTTCCAATTCTGCACCAGTAGCCCTCGTCGTCCTTTCGGAGCATTAAGATTGCCGGCTGCTTTTTCTTCGGAATATATCCCATAAGCCACATATTGATCTCTGGCTCTTCTGCAGATTCTTCTGCTGCCGTCTCACTGGTTTCCGCTTCGGTAATTTCTGCCTTTTCCTCTTCGGAAACAACTTCCTGTGTTTCTTCCTCAACAGCTTCCGACTGCTCTGTTACCTGCTGTTCCGCCGCCTGTTCTTCGACAACTTCGCTGGTTTCTGCTGTTTCAGTAGCTTCATTGATTTCATGTACATAAGCTCTGGCTGCTGAAATACATTTCTTCTTGTTCTCGCCTGTAACCACCTGCTCGCCATCCGGCGTTTTTGCTAACCAGTAAGAAACCATACCGTTCTTGTCTGCTGCTGCGTTCTCAGGATCATAATTTTCAACCTTTTCAAAAGTCATATCCTTAAATCTTAATGTTGTATTTGCCATGCTCGTATCCTCCTTGTAAAAGCTCTCTTGTTTTTATCTGTCTCTATTCTAGCTTACATATGTAAGTTTGTCAATACTTTTCACACACTTTTTTAAGTTATTTTTATGAATTAGCTTACATTTGTTGGTCTTCCGAGCACAGCAAATACACCTGAGATTATTCCATCAACTTTCGTGTGATCCGGCACCGCAGCTCCGGGCCATCGTCTGTCGAGATCTGCAACAGTTCCCAGTCGCTTCCGCTCGGACTGAAGCTCACATATCCATCTACCGCCATTGATACCGAAATCACATCCTCTACACCATGCTTTTCAAGCGCCTCTCTGATTGCACAAATATGCGGCCACATATCCTGACACAGTGCTGCCATTTCCTGCTCATTGATTTTCTTGACTTTTACTTCTTCTGCCATAATTTTTCCTCCTTATGCCACTACCGGCTCTCTGTGTTTTTCTAATCTTACATCTGCTCTGCCAGCCAGATTTTCTCTGTATTCTCGCAGGCTTCTTTTGGCATCTGCTCGGGTGTACTCGCTGTTTTCACACTCCCAGCCGTATCCCCAGTTCGTCATGATGTCCCATCTGTCTTTGGTCTTCCGCTTATATGCCATGGCTTTTCCCTTTCTATTCTCCAATATAGTTGTATTCTTCGTAGCCATCTTCATAAATCGCTACATCATGGTACGGTTCGGTTCGCCATCCTACGATTTTACCATGCAATTTTTCTGCAGGTGTTTTATGATCTTTTGTCGGAATTATGGTTCCATCCATAAAGCCCAAAGCAATGTCATGGTCCGACATCCCACGCTTTTCCGCTTCATCTTCTGTTATCGGTACCTCGGATTCACACAGGATCCCCATAGATTCCATGCACTCCAATCTCGTCAGCTCGTCGTAAGCAATTTCAAGATCAGCATCCACATTAAAGCCCTGCTGCTTTTTCTCATGCAGCATCTCAATTTTCTTCTGCTGCTTTCTTTTCTTTCTTCCTACTTCAGTCATACTGCCTCCCCATGCCTGTGAATAGCATAAACAATAACCTGATTTGCTTTTCCGGTAACTCTTTCAAATTCTGCATCATCCATTGGTATCATATAGAGCTGCACAGCTACCAGCGTATCACCAGAGTATATCTTGCATCCATAAAGGACGTGCTGTGCACCAGTTTCTCTCAGCAGCTTGGCCGCTCTTTTTCCTCTCTCCACAAGAATCTCCTGTGCAGCTTTTATGCTTGATACACACCGTCCTATAATTCGGTGATCTTCATAAAACTGCATTGAAACCTGTGCCATTTCCTGTGTCCTCCTTCCCTTTGTTTCTATCTCTACTCTAGCATACATATGTAAGTTTGTAAAGAAAAATAACTTACTTTTGTGATTTATTTTTGATTTATCGCTTACACAGGTAAGTTGATTTCCTTATCCGTTTCGGTATCTGTATCCTTATCTGTGACCGTATCTGTATCTGTTTCCGTATCCGTATCGGGTTTTTTGGGTTTTCGGAAATATCCCAGAAAACCCACCGGTTATTTCGTCACATAAATCATACCGTCTGGTTTACGCTACACAACAGCTTTCAATGTCAGCAGATAACTCTTCTCCGCTGGTTCTGTGCCTGCTGCCGGTTCCACAGGAACGCCGTTTGATACCAGCTCCGTAGCTACGCTGCCGCCTGTAGGATCGCTCTTTTCTGCTTTTACTGGTTCTAATACCCCCTCTGCACTTTCAGTCTTTTTCACGCCTTTCTTTGGCCTGCCGCCTTTCATGCCGTTCTTTCTGTTCTGTTCGCAACGGCGTTCATACTTCTCACAGTCATAATCCATCTGCTGTCTGATAAACAGAAATGCAATCTGTTCCATACCACTGAGATTTTTTGGTTCCTCTCCATTCCTGTAGTTCACCAGTGCCTTGAACAGCCGGCCCGCCTCGCTATCGGTCAGGGCATTCACCTGTTCCGCATAGCTGCCGTAAATTTTGAATGCACTTTTCTTATCTACCATCAGTTCATCACCTCGCCTTTCTGCATTTTCTCATATGCCTGCGCCGCGGCTCTCACAAACTCCTGCTGATCCGCTTCACAGAATGTATCGTAGATACACCAAATCAAATCCTGCACGCCAAACATCTTCACCATAGCTTTCAAAACGCACCCTGCACCCTCCGGGCTTTTCATCAATGTTTCCAGCATCTTATCCCACCCTTTCTTCCTATGCGATTCTATTTTTGTCTTTGCTAAAATCTACGCTCTCTCTGTCCCAGCCCCAGTTAGCTTTTTCTCTTTCTCGAATATATTCCTGCTGCACTAAAATCTCTGCCATCACCTGATTTATAATGCTTTCACCAGCAATCCCCTTAACCTCCTCATAAACCCCTGTCGTCACAAGGTACATCATGTTGTCAAGTGACTTTTGGTTGTTTCTAAATTTTTCTCTTGTCTGCGCTACTGTAACTGTATTCAGTGATTCTGGTTTTTTCATTGTTCGCAGTCCCCTTTCTTTATTGTAAAATTGTTACCTTGCACTTGTTGCAAACTCCATCTAAGTCCGCTTCTACCATTTTTTCAGCAGCGTACTCAAGAATCTGGTCCTGAAACCAGTTGCCTTTAGCCACCATGTGTCCATCTTTGTAAATCTTGATCTCTGTTCTGTCATTAACCGCTGAAATAACATTTCTCATTGCCATAACTGCCATTATTTTATCCTTTCTCCGGTTAACCTCCACCGGAAGGATCGCTTTTCATTATTTGCAAATCAGATCATACAGTTTTGCTTTTAATCTGATGTTTTCATCTTCCAGTCTGTCTGCTCGTTCCTGCTGTTCTTTGCATTTACTCACTGTCGAGCTGTACTTCTCGCCCATTTCTCTCTGCTCTTTCGCAAGGTTTCTTTTTTCTTCCTCCAGTTCTTCTACAATCCCGCTCAATCTGCTGGCTTCTTTCTGGAAATAATCTCTGTCTTTTTCAGCCGCTTTTTCTCTCTGTACCGCTGTCTCCGCTTTACGCTCCGCACTTTCTACTCTCTGCTTCATGCTGCATCCAAAATCATTATCAATATTGCTTTCTGCAATTTCAAAGCATCCCTCAAAAGCCATTGCAATGTAGCTGTCTGTGCCAAGCTCCTCAACCATTTTTCTAATCTGCTCTAATACTTTTCTTTCCTGTTCTTTTGTTGCTGCCATATCTTAAAGCCTCCATTTCTTTTTCCTTATGTCTCTACTCTACACTAGATTGAGTGCCGAGTCCATAGGTGACATGCACAAAGTTAAGTGTCTAAACTTGTCAAAATTATACACTTGTTTGAGTGCATATTTTGTGTTAGAATCTGTATTATAGAAAAGTCATTCATTCAGATTGAAGGGAGAAAATCGCCATGATAAGCTATCAGAAACTTTTTGATAAATTGAGAGAAGAAGGCTGGTCTTTCTACCGGGTGCGTCAAGAGAAACTGATCGGACAGGGAACTCTTACTCGCCTGCGGAACCAGTCCGGTGGTCTCGACAGCAAGACTCTGGATAAAATCTGCCGGACGTTTAATTGCCAGCCCGGAGATCTTATGGAATATATTCCAGACGAAGATACCGAATCAGATTCAGAATAATATGTGCTTTTCTCCTTGTGGAGTTTCCAATTTTGGGATATGATGATAGAAAAAAGTGAACTCACAAAGGAGAGAGTGTATGAAAAAAATATCACATTTTATTTTACCCCCCCCCCGGAAATTTTTGCACAATTCTCTGAATATAGCAAAAATTTCCCTGTGCTTCTGTCTGGTCGGCTGTTCGTCGGTATCTGCGGAGCCAACCACTGAAATATCCCAGATTGATTCCTTTCGAGGGTATGAATGGGGAACAACATTCGATGATATAAAGAGTAAAGAAATCACATCAGATATGCTGGAATACAGAGATTACCGAATTGATGAAGTCGGGAGCGTGGATGGTCTTACAGATCTGTGCATGTACAATGGATCTGTGGATACATACGATACCAACGTTGAATATCTATTTCTAAACGATAAGCTGGTGTCTGGTGGATATGATATGGATATTGACGATTCCAATTATGAGGATATATGCAATGGAATCTCGGAAAAGTATGGAGATCCAGATATTGTGAAGCCATCAACCGGCTGGGGCGGCTGTTCCATGTGGATTGACGATAGTCAGAATGTAATTCTTGTTTCAGAAACATTGGGGCTCCTGTACTTCCAGAATGACGAAGCCATAATAGATCTGTTCTCGGAAAGTTTGGAGAAATTCCACGAAATTGATATTGACAGAGAATTGCAGAAAGCCGGTGATGGATATGTCGGATATTAAGCTCTTCTCCGTCCACCCGGAGGTCCGGCAAATGGTTGCTTCAGAAGTGCTTCTTGAAAGAGAATTGCAGACTTTGATTGAAAATAACATGGACGCATTCTTTGGTGTGCGTTTTCTAAAAAGTGAATACGTCATTACAAATGGCAGAATGGACAGTATAGGCATAGATGAAAATAATTGCCCGGTCATATTTGAATATAAGCGAAGCAGTAATGAAAATGTCATAAATCAGGGGCTTTTCTATTTGGACTGGCTACTGGATCACAAAGCAGATTTTCAGCTCCTTGTTGCTGATATTCTCGGACAGGACACAGCCACTTCCATAGACTGGTCAATGCCATGCGTGATCTGTATCGCAAGCGGCTTCACGAAATATGATCTCCATGCAGTAAATCAAATGCAGCGCAATATTAAATTGGTGCGATACCAGAAATACGGAAATGATCTGGTTCTGTTTGAACACTTGAACGCCCCTGCTGTACCGCCTATTCCGGTCAACAATTCGGATTTTCCAAACAGTTCCGCCGGCAAGAAGTCTGGCGATCAGAAAACACATCTGGAAAAGTTATCTGCCGCGCCGCACGAATTGCAGGATATATACCACTCTCTTTGTGACTACATAGAATCTCTTGGGGATGATATTGTTCCGAACCAGCTAAAATTGTATCTCGCATACCGCAAGACAAAGAATATTATCTGTATTGAGATTTTTAGGAAAATGATCCTGCTGCACCTTAAAATAAATCCAGATAATATAGAGCTGGAAGATGGATTTACCAGAGATATGAGGAACATCGGACATTACGGAACCGGCGACCTGCAGGTTACGATCAGAACGGCAAAAGACTATGAAAAGGCAAAGCCACTTTTAAATTTGGCATATAATGCAGCTCAATAATTGATTTCCGTATCTGTATCCTTATCTGTTTCCGTATCCGTATCTGTATCGGGTTTTTTGGGTTTTTGAAATTATCCCAGAAAACCGAACGGTTATTATGCTGATTTCGTCAATAAATGAATATTGAATTTCGGAAGTGCATATGATATAATGCCAGTAGGCAAAGAGATGTAGATAGTCCATGTGGCTCAACTACAACAAAAACCCCAGTGTTCCAGCACTGGGGTTTTCTATTCCCAATTTCAGATGGAAGGGCTTAAATCCATAGGCTGGTTACCGACTATTTGTCGCCGTCCAGCCATTTGATGATGTAATGGCAAATTACACCACCCGCAACGGCAACAATAAGAGATGTAAATAATTCCACATGGCTCACCTCCTTCCTGTCACCAGTTTGGAGGCGGTAACGTGACTATATTACCACATATACGAAAAAATTTCTACAAGCTGTCTCAGAATTTCTCACAACGTCAAAAAGCCCCGGAAGCGTATTGCCTCCGGGGTACATTTTCTCACTGGACATATTTTTTCTTTTTGTAATACGCTGCGATCCAGCCGGATGGAATCCGCATCCAGATATTTCCTGCACTGTCATTTTTGATTTCAAGACAAGAAACTTCGGTTCCTTTTTTCAGTTCGCCAGACGTGTAAGCGTGTTCTCTCGCATTTTTGGTGAGGTCCTGCCATTTCTTTGCGGAGTAATCTGTACCTGCGCCCTTCCGAACTCTCAGATTATCTACCGCGGTAGTATAAATCTTTCCAACCGTATATGCAGGGGTCTTACTGGCTGAATTTCCTGTTCCGGCAGCCTTTGCATTGTGTAGTGCAACCAGTTTTGCCTTTGAAGCAGAGCCATATTTTCCATCAACTTCAAGGCCGTTTACTTTCTGGAACTTTTTGAGTGCTTTATCTGTATTGGTTCCAAAATCGCCATCTGCGCCACTGGAACCGCAGGAGTATCCGAGATCAATTAACATGAGCTGCATAGTTTTGACTGCCGCCCCTGTGTCGCCTTTCATCAGATAATTTCTTTTGGAGGTCTGTGCAGTTTCTCCGCCGGTGTATCTCAGAACATGTGTCCACGGATAATCTTTTCTGTAATCGCGGATCAAGAACTCTTTGCCGGTCTGATCTCCCGGCTGCCCACCATGCGCCGTTCCTTTTTCATTGATGGAAGCCTCAACCTCTTTACCGTTTCCGCAGTACATGGCGGTATGATAATCAGTATTCAGCAGCACATCACCGCGTTTCAGGCCGGCTCCGGTTTTAAGATTTACCTCATGGGTGACAACTTCAAAACCGTTTGCCGTAAATACTCCGAGCATATTTCCTGTATAGGTTGCCCCTTTGGTCTTGACGGGAACTCCAGCGTTTTCCCATGCTGTGATAACCGCCGAAGAACAGTCGTAATCTCCGTCAGCTCCCCATCTATGATCCTGACAATAGCCATGGCTATCATCATTCGCTGTATCTTCCATCCACGAAATTGCTTTTTCGATTCTCTGCTGTACTGTCATATCGTTCGCTCCTTTTACATAACTGTCGTAAAACTTCTGCCCTCTGGCAGCTCTGCCAGCGCACACGCTCTCTCCTGTGTTCGCTGGGATCTCGAACTTTTTCAGAACAATGTCCGACGCTTCACGAATTGATGTGGTTGTCTTCAGTACCTTCAAGACAGAGCCGTAGCTCTCCTGTAATTCTTTCAGCAGGTATTCAATCTGCATATCTTCATTGGCAATGGATACGCATTTCTGCTTTGCCAGATTCCACAGTCCAGCTTTTCGCCCCGGGCTTGTCCACTGCGCTAGGCCATATCCATACTGCTTGCCAGGAAGCGGATGGAGAAACTCTTCACACGAAATCTTTCCGCTATCAACTGCGGCGGTATAGCTTTCATCTGTATAACTTTTTCCGTTTTCCTTCAAACGCTTAATACACAGATACTCTACTCTGTTCGGGTAAAATCCGTCACTTTCCGGTTCCAGATTTGCAATCAGTCCGCAGGCACCAGCCGGCGTCATACCTGCCTGAATAAATTTCTTATAAGCTCTTTTCTCTGCTTCAAAGTTAATCGTCGTCATCTTCTACTCCTTCCCGCCCACAAGGGCATACATCATCTATAAATCGTCCGAATTCCAGAACAAATAAAAAAGCAGCACCGCCTACAAGGGCCAGCACCACCAGAATAATCGCTGCAAGTGTTTTCATATTCTTCTCCAAAAGAAGGACGGTTTCCCGCCCTTCCCAGTTGACTTATGAGTTGATTATTCAACTCGTCATTCAGTTTCATCAATTTCCGGCAGTCCTGCCAGTGATGTGAGTACAGACGCTACGCCTGCCAGCGCAGCGGTTCCAACTACCACTTTCCAGTCCACGGCGGAAATTGTAGCGGAAGCCGGCAGTAATGCTACTGCGGTCTGCGCCATTGTTTTCGCTGCACGAATGCCTGCTGCTTTGATCCATACTTTAAAATTCTTCATAGATATGTCCCTCCTGTTTATAATGCTGCTGTGAGCTTGTCACAGCCCACAGCGCAGTTCTTTTGCCTTTTGGTGCATAAATTATCACCTGCAATAGAACTAACGAATTTGAGCTGTTCTGCACGTTCCTGTAAGTTTTACAGAAAAGAGTTCTCGGCTTTGCATTTTTCGTAAGTTCTTTTCACATTGTCTGTCGCAGATACTGCCTTTCCGTTTGGAAATCTGGGGTGATCCTGACAGTAGCGCTCGTAAGTATCAACATCTTCGATAATCTGATCGAAATGTTCTTTTGAATGCCTTATCTTATGACGTATTTCATCATCAAACCGAAGGATGCGATACCGGGCAGTTTTCGCCTCGTTTGCATCCATTTTTTCATTGAGATCCGCATTCAGTGCTTTCCCAATCGTCCTCGCGATTACACTCCAAGGATTGATCCTAACCGGAGCAACCTGTACCAGCGTGAGGACAATCAGCAGGACACTTCCGCCAGTCTCTACGAACTCTTTCATGCTCATTGGCTTTTACCTCCTCTCCTAAGAATATATCCTCAGACTCGTCAACGCCTGCGTATGGACGGCAAAACATTTCGAGTACATCAAGGTCTTGTTCAATCTGTTCGAGTGTCTTATTTCCTTGACCTTTTACCAAAAGCAAGAGGTCATAAATGCTCGACCAGAGTCGGGAGATTATCTTAATCATTTCTTCCTCCAGAAATAATAATGTGGTTTCTCTTCTCCGAATATGTTATATCTCAATTCGTCGTCCAGTATAATTGCCACCGCAGACAAGAAAAACCACAGACACGAAAATGGTAAACAGATCTGTCCCCACAAATTCAACGGCATATTACTGTAGTCCCAGATATTCAGACCAAGCCAGATATTCAGGACGACACCTGCAATCAGCTCTGTGCCGGTAATAATCAGACAGCCAATCAACATCTGCAACGGAAGTGGCATATCCCATCCGATATGTTCATTCAAAAGCCCACACATAACAAAGCAGAATCCCCCGACGGCAAACATCGTCCAGTGCGTATGTCCTCTGAAAATCAATTCAAAAAGGCAATAAAGAAGTCCTCCTATCACCCACAGATACATGGTCTTATACAGCTTCTTCAGGAATAATTTCATTTTACCGCGCCTCCTTCAAATATTCTTTCAGGACTTCCGACTGATACTCTCCCGGAATTTCATCACCGTACTGGATTGCTTCAATCTCGGAAGCTTTCGTACATGATTTTACCCAGTCATACATACTATTGCAGTAGGTGGTCTGGACAGACACATGCTCCATCGCAGCCTTTACGACAAGCCTCATTTCTTCGGCAGTATAGAACTTGCATGGATTGCCGTCATTGTGGTATTCGCATTTTTCAGCGCCGGCACTGAGCTGAGCCTGTTTGCCAAAGAGATTGAGCTGATCGTGAATAGTCAGACTGAAATGCTGCGTTTCTTCTCCGATTTTAACGTCGATGCCGGAAACAATTTTTTCTTCACACGCTGCTGATACTTCCGACAACTTTGCAGCTCTTCTTGCTTCAATCCCAAGTTCATTTGCATCTAAGTCAGGAATCTGTTCCAACATAGAAAACCAGAAACCAAAATCAGCAGCAATTTCCTTTTCTGAAATCACTGCTGCGTCTACCCTGCAAAAAATCTCGTCAGCCTCATATCCTGTCGGGCCATCTTCTGTTTCCTGTACAATTTCATGCTGGTTGTTCCTGAGCCACACATCTGCTACGCCATTCGGCTTTGCCTTGTACACTACCTTTTCCATTTTTTCGGGACTTTGAACCTTGTGCATAATATCGCCTCCACATATTGAAATATTTTTTCTCAACATAGCCATTTCCTTTGTCGTGATCGCTTGCAATTTTCCTTGCAATCCGCATAAGTTCATCTACCTTGTTTCTGATCCGGTATTTCACCATATTGGTATTTTTGAACCAGCCATATGCAGATATGACTGATCTTACAAATTTGATTTTTGCAGTAACATGGTGTTTTACCAGCTTCAGAAATTTATTCATCTTCCGTCGTGCGGTAAGAAAAATGTTCCTGCGGATTGTTACCCATACTTTCTTGTGCTTTTTCTGTCTCCCAAAATATGACTTCGTTTCTACATCTCCGCCATGAAACCGAAATCCCATGAAATCCAGTAGGGCGCCCTTTGTTTTTCCGACCTGATCCTCATACATGGTTTTCTGCATAATCCAGTCTGGCTTGATTCTCAGGTCAAGGAAATTCAGCATGTAGGCAATCATCATTTTAACTGCCTGCTTCAAATGGGTTTTATTTGCTGCATACATTGTTATGTCGTCCATATAGAAAATGATATGTGAGATTAACCTTTTGATTTTCGTCTGCCCTCTCCGGCAGGTTTCTTTAACCAGTCGCTCGCTTGCATAATGATAAGCGTATGAGAGAAAATAATTGCATAAATCCTTTGATACAGGAGAACCTATCAGAATACCTCTGTCCGGTGCCAACGCTTCTGGCGATGGCCATTCCTCATATAGCTCAATAAATACAGTAAACAGATATAGCAGCTCATCCGATTTGTGCAGATCTCTTTTCAGCAGTTCCAACAATTTTCCATGCCGGATTGACGGATAGCATTTCTTCACGTCCGCCTTTGCGCTGTACTTTGTGCCTTCAACATCGTTAGAGAGCCAGCGCAGAACCGCTTTCTTGCCATAGTTCTGACCTCTACCTTTGATAGAAGCACACTGGTATGTCCCCAGCTTTGCTTTGAACAATGGTTCTGCCGCCTTTGCTGCAACCTGCTCATATAGACGAAACAATATCGTTTCCAGCCCAAGCATACGTTCCTTTCCGCTTCCCGGGTCATTGATCTTTGTATAACGGATCAATGGCTGTCCGTAAGTATTCGCCAGCAAATGTTCCCTAACGGTTCTGGTGCGGATATGATATGCCATTTCCAACGCCAGCTTGTAATGTGCCGCCCTCCAGAAATCATTCTCAGGAAGGTTGCCAACGCTCAGTGCCGCAAACTCTTTACGGTCTACCGGCTCTAGGTTCGTCAGTTGCGGTTTTAGATACTGTTTTACATGCTCCCGGCTTTCCCCGGTATAGCAGGCAAAGAACCTCACGGAGCTATTCTTTCTGTATTTATCGTGCATATAATCTGTGATTACGTCGTAAATCCTGTCAGCGTCCGAAACCACAAGTCTCTTGCAATATGTTTTCATGTTTCTCTTTCTTTCTGCTTCAAGGACGTTCGGGTTTACTACTAGCCCCCATCTGTGTCCACTTCCGCCACAGAGCCAGAGACATGTTGCCATGCCTCCGGTGCTGGTTCGTCAATTTCGGGCATTCCGCCCCAGCCCTTTCGGGGTTCCCTTTAAGAGAACGAAATACAGCACATCTAAGTTATGCAGAAATTCGAGCGGCATAGTTCCAGTTCGAGTTGGAAAGCCCATTGTTCAGGTTCGCATTCCGACGGCCGTCATTCGCACCGTTGTTCAGGTTGCCCGAGCCAAGAACGGAAGCCACTGTGCTGTAAGTCCTGTTGAAATATCGTTGATAGTTACAATTTCTTATGTTGCCTTAAAAGGGGAGATCCCCTCTTGCTGTCGCAATTCACCCCCGGCGCTATGCTGCCGCTTTGCGTCCGCAACGCCCACAGGCAGAAAGACGAGCGGCACAGCCCCAGTCCGAGTGGGAAAGCCCACCGGACAGGTTCGCATACCGACGGCCGCCAAGCGCACCGCCGTTCAGGGAGCCCGAGCCAAGAACCTCTCGCTGGCCGTCGCCAGCGTTTTCGAGGTTCTCTGTATAAAGCCCATCAGCATAACCAGTGCTGGAAGTTGCTGCAACTTCAACAGGGTAGCGAACCTCTGGATCATCTACGACATATCCCAGTTTGCTGATATATTTCCAGTTTCCTTTGTTGTCCGGGATCACATAGCCAAGAGCAATCCAATCGTCCGTTGTCGCTCCTGCTGTAGTCATTTTGGTACAGTCATAGCAAATATACGGACGCATAACATGGTTTTCAATCTTCATAACTGTGTTACCTTTTGGTTCCCAGAAGCCAGAAGACATCTCCACACCAAACAGAATATATGGCTCTTTTCCACTGGTGTTGCTTGTCGGCGATCCGCAGGAGCCAAGCACATCATCACAACCGCCAGTGTTCCAAGGCATTGTGCTGATGTAAGTCTCACAGGTCACACCAGATACAGTTGTCGGAGCTGTTGAGAATTTCTGTCCGCCATTATCCACATATACTGCAGAATTATTGTCGTCATAATCTTCAATCTTTGTGATCCGAACCTTATTTGCCTTTGCATGAAGTCCGCTCTGTCCTCTGTCAAGATTCGGCTTACTGCTACCATCAAGTGCATTTGCATTTCCGATAGAAACGGTTCCGCCTACAACCAGATTATTGGCATTGGATTTAGAGATAATAATTCTCTCCACATCGGTTTCCTGCACCGTTGCAGCATACTGGAACCACCACCAGTTGCAGCCTGCCATCACCGACTGGCTGTGTCTGGTAGCAAAGGCAATTTCCATAAGCCTCGTCATTCTCTCAGAATCCTGTGAGGTTTCAGCACAATACTGTGTACCTTTTGCCCGGAATTTTGTGAGGGAACTCTGGAAGCTGTAGTTTTTCGGAGATATACCACTGATTGAGGACGCAACGCCGTCCGCATTGTCGCCAGACATATATTTTGCAATCGCCACAAATGGTCTGATTGTTCCGTCCGGTCTGATTGCGCCGCCCTCTGGTAGCCATTCCGCAGAGTGTCTGGTATCAGAAATAATGGTATCCTCACCGTTGGCATCAAATTTACGATACACATACTGAGTCAGATACAGACACCATGTATCGTACTTTGTCCGGGAAAACTCATTATCAATATCCTTGATGTACTGAACCTGAAAATCTCCATTCTCATTAACAGATCCATTAACTTCCAGATAAGTAAAACAGCCTCTTCCATCGAAATCATTCTTTGCCCGGACAGTGTTAGTTGAAGGCACTGCGGTCATTCCAACAGCGTCGTATAATCTGGTTCCGGTACTGGCAGGTGTCACATCGTAATTATCAAAGTGAACGCCGTATTTCTTTCCGTCTTTATGCAGATTCAGAAGGAATAATGCCTGCTCATTTTTGGTGCCGGCAAAATTTGTGACCGCTTCTTTCAGGGCAACATCATTTTGAATGAGCTGTCCAAACAGTTCATTGAAAACGTCCGCATGGTTACGGTCAGTTGTTTCCAGCTTTCGCAGATATTCGTTGAATACCGCATTGTTCACATCAAAAAAGCTCATTTTGTAGCCTCCTCATTTTAGAATGTATCGTCGCATTCAAAGATTGCTTCCATATCGCCGTCTTTGCCTTTTTTCATAAATGCCTTAAATGCAACAAAATCGCCCTGTGCGTCATACAGGCCAACTTCTGAAATATATTCACCGGCAAGCTCGCTGGCTGTCAGTGTACAGCTATACCGGATTTTGGTATCAGACACCACCGTATAGCCGTCGATGTTCTTTCTCAGGACTTCTTTGTGAAGTGCATTCTGATCCGGTGAATGTGCCACAATTTCACCAGCGGAATTTACACCGCCTGTACCAAATGCCATTCCTACGATTTTGGGAAGCGCAGCGATACCAGCTCTTGCTTCCAGCATTTTCTTCTTTGCTCTTGTCGTAACGGTTGTTCCTGCCATTACAGTTCCTCCCTTCCAGAGTTAAGATTTATAGTTCCGTCCAGCGCAAAATCTCCATTCAACGGCTTTGCGTGCGCTGGGATAAAAAGATTTACTCCAATATCTTCCTGTGCGCCTATATCCATGCGGTATGTTTCCTTAACAGCAGGTGGCATTGTATGATTCAACAATAGGCTGCCGTCCAGATTTGTCATTCCGTCCAGAGTTCCATAGCCTTCCCACCAGTTAAGCAACACACGATGAACTGGGAATATTTCCGCCTGCATTTCATTTGGCTCTTTTCTGATAAACAATCCGCTTCTCGCCGTCGCCCGATACTTTTTGTTCCATGAGCTGCCAGATCCGCTACCAGAAGAGCCGCCGCTGGTTTTATAGTCAGGTACATAATTCAATTTCAGTTTCATCTGGTGCTTTCCATTCTCGAATGTATGGGTATCTTCATCAACATACATTACTTTCGTCAGCCCCAATGCACTGATTTTCACATGAACACAGCCTCCCGAAATTACTGAAATATCCCCTGTGCCAGTCCATGTTAAGGACTGCGCCACTACGCTCTTCTCTTCTTTGAAGGTCGCAATTTTCTGGTTTAGCTCCGTTGCGCTTGCATCATTGTCCACTGACTGAACATCTGCAAACTTACCAATTTTCTTCTCCAATTCCTTATTGGTATACGATTTCTTGGTTTTATTCTTGGATGTAATCAGCTTTATCCGAGTTCTGGTGTCATAAATGGAGCGTGTCTGCTCGTAGCTTTCCGTATTGGTCGCAACGCTCAGTTCCGGCATGGTATTCACATCTTTTCTCTGCCAGAGATATATTTTTCCTTTATCAGATCTGACATAATACCGTCTGCCGGTTGATTTGTACGTTTCACTCAGAGCCTCTTGAATCACGTCCCAGTATGTGGAATTGGATTTTACAAGCTCTGATATTTTCTTTCCGGTATCTACTGCACTGCCAACCGTCAAACCAGCTCGCTTGCAGCAATCTTTAAAGATCTGAGTTGCCGTTTTCTTCTTGTAGCTGAAAGAATCTTTGCTGTTGCTGAGGTATATACAGTTGTCCCACGCCTTTAGAGTAAGTTTCCGGGCACTGCTCTTTGTTTCCGTCATAAGCAGCCCTCGAAAAATCTCTTTGCCGTCCAGATACAGCACGCAAGTCTGGCCGCTTCCGCAGTCTACGGAAGCTCTTTTCATTGCATACCCTTCCGAATCAAACAGAACAACAGAAATGCTCCTTGGTGCCGCCCCTTTCCTGCCGGATACCGTAACGGAAGAAATCAACTCGCTATAATCGTAAAAGGTTCGCCCTCTGCCTATCATAAATTTTAACTTATAATCTGCCATAACGCCTCCTACGGTATTGTGATCGTCGTGCCGGGAAAAATCAGATTTCCATTCCGGCAGTTAGAATATCCATGTTTCTTTGCAGCTTTGTTCAGCACGCTCTTATTGGCATTATAGATTTTGGTGCATTTTTTACCGTCTCCATAATACCTTTTCGCAATATTCCACAGGCAGTCGCCCTGTTTGATTTTGTAAGTCTTTTTCTTCTGGGTGTTATTTACCCTTTTCTTTGTTTTTGTCTGTTTTGCCGGAGCTTTTTTCTTGGTGTTCGGCTTCGTGTATTTCTTTATGGTTACTGACCGATACTCTTTCAGCGTGATGGTATAGCTGATTGTTCCAACATCACCACCCTCTTCCCTGGCAAAATAGCTGGTTATCACAGCGTATATATTCAAGCTGAATGCCCCAGAAAAGACTAAATGCAGTGGGTTTGCTGCATTCATAAGTGCCAAAACCCATTTGTGCATGGTCTGTGGCGATTTGAAATTCTTTTTCTGGCAAGTACAATAGCTGCCGTAGCTTGCCGGGAAGCGAGAATACCAGTTAATTTGCATTGGTCCTCTCTTCCCCTTGTGAAGCAAAGTGCCAAGACGGTCAATATCAGAAGTGACCGCCTTGCCATCTATTTTAATTTCTATTGATTCCGGATTCATCGGGATTTGATACTGCTTCTTATCGTTGTCGTAATTCATCCAGATCGTATACTTGGAAGCTTTAAAACTCATACGCCCCTTCTCCTTCCTCAATAATTTCCTGCTGCACGATATTCATAAATACGTCTCGTAGGTTTTCCATCATAGCGTCTACAATCTTCTCTTTTGATACTCCGCTTCCAGAAACGTTTATACTGCCCTGTCCGCCTATTTCTAACCTAATTACCCTTTCACTGGTTTGAGGGCTTCCTACAGGCTGTGACACGCTCTGAGGTGCATTTACTGTTTGCACTGGTGCTTCCACACTCTTTCCTTCGCCACTATTCAGAACACCAAGCATTTCGCCGGTCTGCTCAAACAGTGACAAGGAACGGTCGGAACCGTCCAGAGGGATAATAGATTCCGGTCCGGCTTCTGCCACAATACCCAAATGTGGTTCATCAAAGATACCACCAAGAGCATGAAGCGAAGCAGATACCGTTGCAGATCCAGTTGCCCCGCCGCCAAAGCTGATTGTTTTTGTCGGGTTCGCAAGAGAATAATTTGCTGTCAGTGTTACATTTACTACTCCAGACGCAGAATAAGGCGAAGCCCATGCGCTCCGCACAAGTCCGCCAACTTCCGCATACAGTGCAGCAATATTGTCCGCCCCTTTTGCGAGGGTAACATCAACTGTTCCATCTGCCGGAAGTGCTGTCGCAAATGCAGATATTATATCTGTCTGTGCCGTCTCTACTGCCGGGGAGCTGTTGATGGATCCAGCGGTCATTGTAATGTCCGCTGGCACTGTCACCGGAACAGGGTTCTGTTCTCCCAGTTTGGAACCAATCTCAGAGGATAATGCTCCATCATCAATCGTTCCTGCCTGAATCGTAACATTTGCCGGGACGGTAACTGGCACCGCCTCGCCCTGTTGCAATTTTTCAGAAATAGCAGATGCAAGAGCGCTATCATCAAGACTTGCGACCTCGAATTTGATAGTGGTTGGAACCTGTGTTTCTTTTGGTTCCGCCTGTGTTTCCTGTTCTTGTGCTGCCTGTGCAACCTGTGAATCATCAACGCCAGCATTTGTCATGTTGGTTTTCACAGGTTGCTCGCGTTCCAGAACTTCTCCTGTCTCATTCTTTGCCGCTGCTTCTGCCGCTTGTCCCACTTCGGAAGATTCCACACCCTCATTTTTCAGAGTTGTTTTTACTGACTGCTCTTCCTCAATGGTCTGCCCGGTTTCATTTTCCGCAGCTTCTTTGGCAGCTTCGCCAACTTGACTTGCGTCCACACTCGCCGCTTCAACGATTGCCTCCGGGATATTGATAACCTGATCTGGGTAAATCAGATTGAGGTCTTTTATCTCAGGGTTTGCTTCGCGGATCTGCTGTTCTACTTCCGACCAGACAACACCATATTGCTCCATGATTCCCGAAAGCGTTTCACCCTCATTGACGGTGTACTGCAATGCAATTTCCCCGCCATCAAGAGTTGTGGTTCCCACATAGGTGAGGCCTTCAAACGCAGTGTCGATCAGTTCTTGGACATGAGCCTCATTGACTTCTATATCCTCGACGTCCGTCTGCATACCTTCGATTGTCACCGGATCAGTGGTGGTTTCCGCGGTAGCTCTCTCGATTGCCGTCCGCAATTCATCCGGTACGTTTATCGTCCCTTCTTGAATTGCCTGCACCAGTGCTGCATTCGCTGGATCTGCCACCATCTGGCTTGCGAATACCTGCCATGCAGCGTCCGCATCTCCAGCCGCAGCGCCGACCATCATAGCGTCATTGAACGCCTGCATAACATCTTGAGGTATAGCCTGTCCCATTTCCCGGTATTCATCAATCAGCCCTGTCATGCTGTCAACGTCCGGTTTCATGGCTTTATAGATGTCCTGCATTGCTGCCTGATCGCTGCCCATGATTTCTTCCGTTTTTGGTAACGACATATGCTCCCGGTCTTACTTTCGGTGAAGATAATTTAAAAGTACCTCCTGCCATGCTTTATCACTCCTTTCCAAGCCATTTATTGATTCTGGCCTGCGCTTCACTAATGGTCATTTCGGTTGCTGTGCAACCATACATAGCACCATCAAAGGTGCTGGTTGTGATATGAAAAAGCTGCATACACTTGGTACGCAGCTTGTCCATTCTGTATTTAGTTTCCGGCTCTTTGTTTTCCTGCTTCACAGTTTCCACAGGCTCCACTACAGCCGGTTCAGTACGTCTTGTAGGCATTTATGTTGTACCTCCTGTTCTTTGCGTAGCTCTTCGGTTGCCTTGTACCACGCCTCATACGTTGCATCGGTGCCAAAAAGCCCAGATATATTGAATTTTGATACTACCCCGCCGCCTTCCCGGTTCAGTGAGTAGTAATGTTTGATTCCACAGGTCATTTTCACAATGCCTGTATCTACTGATGAAGTAGTCGGATTCGTAAGACGGATATACTTTCCGTCCAATGTTCCGTCCTTATTCATCAGGTTTACTTTGCACTCGTCCATCATCAGACTGTCTCGCACTGTAGCAGCGTCGGCATATGCTAGCCAGTCTGTGGATTCCATGAACCATGTGTCCAGATACAGGGTCGTAAGGTAAGTATCAAACGTAACCTTTTGGGTATCTGTCCTTGGAACCGGAAAATATAAAGATGGAACAGCAAAGGCTTCCGGCAGATCATTAAAATACAATGCAGCATTGTTATCCGCTTTGTTCTGGATATACCGGATTACAGAAGCAATGCTCTGTTCAAGCTCTAATATAATTTCTGATCCCATTGCTCACCTCTTATGAAAAATATCTGCTGAAGAACTGCTCGAACGCTGACTGTGCCATTTCCGGGAACATGCGCTCAAGCACTTCTACAGATTTATCAAAGAAATGGGAGCCTCGAACTGCTGATGCTTTCAGTACCATTCCGGTCTTTGCACCGGGAATATACCTGAAATGCGAACCTTCCCATACGCCCGGGATAAACCGGCCCGGTTGCTGTCCATGACCTTTGTTCACCCATTTTGCGTAATAGACATCGGTTCCTATTGTCAGTGTCAATGCTCCCATATCCAACTGGAAAACATTACCGGCTCCGCCTTTCGTAAATGATCCCAGCAGTGTACCCTTGTCAACATTGTGAGCGCCCTGTATCTGTGCTTGCACAATATCAAGAAATTCTTCGCCGATCTCTTCCAGTGTTTTCCCTGCATACGTCCTGTCCGTTAATCTGGCAGTCGCATTTCGCAATCCAGTTCTCAACCACAGAAGCACTTTCCATCTTCTCGAAGTTGTGCTGAAGGTCAACATTATTGGCATTCTTCGCAAACCAACGCTGCGCCTTTTCGATTTCTTCCGCAGTCATGTAGTTCCCCTGTGTATCCTCGACCATAGGCTCATACACGATTCCGGTAACGTAGTGAGCTTCGCTGTCCGCTTTCAGAATGCGTCCGTATGTCTGGAAAATCGCTCTGCCGTCCTCTGCTTTGGTAATCAGGAACTGCCGCTGATTTGCCGCCTTATCCACAAGAGACACAAAAAGAGCTTTGACGTCGCTCATGGCAATGGCTTTTGCTACTTTGTTCCGCATTGCCGTACTCCTTTCTTTAGATTTTCAGTAATTCATGGCACAAAAAAGCAGCAAGGCGCTCTTGTCCCATGCTGCATATCAGACTTTTTCATTAAATTTCTCCATTTCTACATGCTTCGTAGTAGGAATTGTAAATGTCCCAAGTGATACTCGGGTCATCTCTCAATTCCTCGATTCCATGTTCTTCATTGAATTTCTGCTCCCATGTGTCATACTCCGCATTAACCTCGCTCATATATTTCTCACGCAACGCCACACGGTCTTCCAGTGACATTCCAAGGATTTCCTGATCCACAATGTCCTTCGTGGTGCAATGACAGTTAATGCTTTCTTCCGCAGGGAGTGACGTATCTCGTGGACACATAGGATAGTATGTGCCGCCATTCCTGCCGGTAAGCGTAAATGGTTCCCTCTTGAATACCTGTTGCCCGCTTATGGCAACGTGATTTTCTCTCGGGTGCGCTGCGCCGGTATGTACCCATTCTTTTTTATAGCAGGAAGGGTTCTGTATCCGGGCTTCCTGATGTGCATACTCTTCCACGCGGAGAACTTCCGTTACCGCAACCCTGCGGCTACGGTAACCGCACTCCCGGATACCACTGTCCGCAATGGCCTGTGCCACTTCGTCAATGGTCTGCTTCTGCTCCTGTGCGTCCAGCAAGATTTTCTCAATGCTGTCTTTCGTGTTCAGGTGCATAATATCGGCAAGCTGCTGGCTCCATCCTTTGATAAAAGCCTCTGCCGGTCTTGTTATCCTATCGTCAACGACTTCTCCCAGTTCCGCATCTGCGGATATGATCCACTGCTTCGTAAATCTGTGAAGTAATTCGTCAAATTGCTGATAGAACAAATTATACAGAGCCTTTTCCATTTCATCAGAGCTGCTGATCTCAAGCCAGATGTTTTCAATGAAATCATCTATCCCGGAAGCACTCTGCAATCTTGCCAGCACCTCGTCCACATTGTTCTCCACTGCTGCCGTAACGCCGTCCTCAATGGTTCCCATATGGCTGACCGCAACGCCCGCCTCCACATACCCCTCTTCATTGAGCTGATCCTCAAGGTCGTTGTCCGCTTTGGCTATGTACTGCTCAATCGCTTCCAGCAGAGGTGCCACATTCAGCTTCATGTTTCCCAGCCTCCTGTCTTACGATCACACAACCCTCCGGTAAGTCAATATCAATATCCGTCGCAGGAATGTCCACACTGAGTACCGGTATCTCCCCGGGCTCCTGCTTGAGCTGGTATCTACTGGCGCACATTCCAAGGTCAATGCCGTTTACAATGATGTGAGTCATGTATTTGTTCTTCTTATCGCTGGTTTTGATACTGATTTTCATTGCTTGCCCTCCTGCTCTTTGATTTCTTTCAACAGTTTCTGGACGGATTTCATTACTGAAACTACTTCGTCCGGTGTATTATTGCTCTGAGCCTTCTGTATCTGCTGTGTAAGCTGCGCCGCGATACCGTTCATGTCAGTAGTGGAAGAGTTCCGTTCAGCGTATATCTTCAACGGAATATCGCCCCATTCCTCTTCATAATCCTCTGAGGTTTCTCCCAGCATACGGTAAACCACATCTTTTGCCTTATTCGGAGTCAGTCCGCCTGCATTGTTGCTTACTGTGAGAATCTTGTACAGATCATCTGGGTTCGTGATATTCGGTGCAAGGAAGTATGCCTCCACATGTTTGAACTGGTAGCCATTCAGCAGCTTATTGTTTATCACCCATGCCAGAGATATTCGCTCTGGCTGGAAGACCTGCTCTTCAGTGACCTCTTTCGCAGTCTGCGCTGTAGCACGATTGAAGTCTGTGGTGTAGCCCACATACAGATCTGGCAGTAAGAACGCTGACTGCACTCTCTTCCGGTTATTTTCCAAGTATTCCTGAAACAGCTCGTCTTTTTGGAGAATACTGGCAATGTCCTTGATCTCAATTTCCGGCTTGTCGCTGGTGTCAAAATCGGTGCGCTGCTCTGCATTTTCCGCTTCCAAAATAATAAAGGCGTGCTGCCCCTGCTCGCCCTTAATTCCGTTCATATACTCTTGAAGCTTTGTGTAGCTGTCTTCTGTCAGAGTGCCGCCCTTAATCATAATCAGCAGCGGCGTGTGCCGTCCGTTGATAAAATAATTATTGTTCAGGCTCTCCGCTCTCCGGCTGCCGTCTACTCCTAAAAGCTGTCCTATCCACCGGACCTCACCGTATGGCTTGGTTCCAATGGCAAACTCAAGTATTTCATTAGCCTGCCATTTACGATCCAGAGCTTCACCAGCTTCCAGATACTTGCCATTGCGCCTGTCCATGATTCTTGGATCTCCAAATTCTTTGTAATACACCGTTTTCCCGCCAATGTCCTGTCGGTATTTACGGAACTTCCGCTGTCTTACAAGGCTGGTTCCATGATGGTAATAGGTAAATGGCACATATGGTTCCAGTGGTTCGGTCTTCATTATGCTTGGAGTGTTACGGATAAACTCTATCTGTACCACTTCATTTGCAAGATTGCGGATAACTTCAACATAAGCTATACCGTAGGTTTCCCGCGCTTCGATAATGTCCTCGAAGATTTCCTTTGTGTCCTGCTCAATGGTAAGCAGCTCTATGATTTCTTCCGCTTTGTTGAACTCATCTACCATATCCGGTGTTTCCTCAACATCTTCAATGTAGCGGACTCCAATACCAAATCCCGGAATATTATTGCGGTATGAATGAATACACTGAGGCAGGATAGAGCTTTCAGACACATAACGTTCCAGCACATGCAGATCCATAGGCTGCTGAATCCACTCGCTGCCATTAAAGGCTTCCTGAATTTCAATCTGTGTGGAAGTCTCTGCTTTCTGCACCGGCTTCTGTACTGGCTGCATTTCCTTGATAACTCTCGCATGGACTGGACGTGGCTTTGCTGTTTTTGCTGAATCACTCATTTCTTCTCACCTCTCTTCTTTGATTTGACCGGCAATACTGCAAGCAGTACGCTGTCAGCTTCGTCCGGGGAGCTTAATCCCCTCTTTTTCATTTCCGCTTTCGATTCCACCTTTTGCCGGGTTTCCACGAAATCATATTTACGGCAGGATAGCTGTCCCACCATATCGTTGTCATTTGGAAGAATCAGCTGCGACTTCCGGGGCTTTCCCTCTTCATCAAACGGCTGTATCATATCCCGGACAACTCCCATCATATATGTGGTGCTGTCGTAGAATCTTTTATGCTTGATCCTTTGCCCGAAATTCACAGGCACAACGTCCATATCCCCATATACTTCCGGGTTTGCTTTCTTCGCAGCTTTGAGCTGATCCGTAACACCTCCTCCAACTCCGCCATCGTCTACCTTTACAGGGATAACTCCTGAAAAGCAGAATATCTTTTTCAACTCGTTGTAAAGCTGGCAGATGGTTCCGGTTGTCCAGACAGTATTTTTGCCGTTGTACTTCTTGTAGATCTGTACCACCTCATTGACCTTGAATGTGATACAAGTTCTATCATCTCCGAATCGGGCAACGTCGCACCCAATATCTATCGTCAGCACGCCGCGCACATCTCGGATTTTCTCGCCGCTTTCAGAAACATATACTCCAAAAGCAAGTGCCGTTTCCTTTTCCATCTCAGTAGAAATGGAGTCCTCAATCCATGAAGCTGGAATGAATACATCATCTTCCTGCTCTGGAAATTTACCGTCCACTCGGACTCGAACCACATTACTATCCTTGCCATACTTCCGGTCAAGTGAAGCAATGTTGTCTTTGTTGGTTCGCTTGCTGTCCCGGGAGGATACGGTCTGTAACGCAAAAATGGCACGGTCTACGGTAAAAGCATCATAGAACGTGCCTGTAGTTTTTGTTGGGTTGCCGCACATCAGCAGCTTATTATTGTCACCGGACAGTGTACCCATTATGGCTTCCATAATTGGATCTGCAACACCGGAAGCCTCGTCCACGATGAACAGCATGTTATCCTCATGGAAGCCCTGCATGTTCTCTGGCTTGTTTGCTGTCCTCGCTACGGCGAACCAGCGTTTCTCATAGCCTTTGACATACACATAGGTCTTTGTCCATTTCAGCAATGCCGGAAGCAGTGGAGAATTATTCATCCACTTTGCAACCTCGCTCCACAGAACATCGTGAAGCTGCTGCTGAGTAGGCGCAGTTGCTACCACTCTGGCATTGTAATAGCAGGTCAGGAACCATAGGAAAATACCAGCCTCAAATGCAGTCTTCCCAACGCCCTGTCCAGACTTGATTGCCACCCGGTTGTGAGTCCGAATATTATGAGCTGCTTCCACCTGCCAGTCGTCCGGCTCAAATTCAAGAACTTCCCGGAAGAACAGCACTGGATCATTCAGCCACAGCGGTATGGATTCTTCTATGAAATCGGTCAGCCACTTATCATCCACTGTCGCCACCTTCTCTCATAGATTTGACCTTTTCCGCCCATGCTTTCAGTGCATCATTCTCAGTTCCTCCTGCCTGTTCCCGGTCTTTCTGTTTCTGATATTCAAATTCACGCTTGCGCTGCTTCAGCTCTTCCATCTTGTACAGAGTTTCTGGATTCTCACCCATCGTATCCCGAATGAACTCTGCTGCCCGGACGTTTCCCTTTGTGGCCTGCACGAACATGGAAACAAGGACTGCCATCTGGTTATTCACGTCTTCATCTTCCAGCCCATAGCCTTTCACCTGCTCCTGCAATTTGGGGCTTTTTATATCCAACCCCATGAGCAGCTGAGCTGCCTTTTTCATGTCTCTCTTGCGCCTGCGTGATTCACCAGATTTGATTCCACCCCTCCTCCCCTTCTCTCTTGCTTCTTCCTCGGTTCGGACAGGCTTTAGATTGCCCTCATTTCCCACATTCTCACCTCACTTTCCTACCTTTGTTTTCGGTCTGTATTTTGCTTTATGTATCCCCTCGGATATGTTAGAATATACAGTGAAAGGAGGCCATGTATCATGCGTATTAAAAACATGACGGTCACATCGACATTCAAATATCTGTGGTTGAAAACTGTAACGGATGTCGATCTATCACAGCATTGTGCCAAATGTCTTATCGGTGAATATGATACTCGAATCAACAACCGTATCACCGAAGCTGCAGACATCCCCCTCTCGAACAGTGTCTACTACCTGTGCGGTGTAGCCTATCCGTATAACTGGTCGAAAAACTTTCATCTTGCTTTCCGGCCATGTGAAGGAAATGTACTCACTTACAAAAGCAATGGCATATCCATCACAATAGAGGACGCCATTGAGTTACCTATCGACCCTCGTTTTAATCATCACCCGAAGATGATTTATAAATCTTACAGCACTTGCCGGAACTGGCAGTTTGCTAACTGGTTCAATGATAACTTAAAATAGTCTCAACCAAGCGCTCATGTTGATTGTGTCTGTATCCTCCGGGATATTCCAGATTGAATTCAATATTGAGCGCTTTCTCGTATCTTTCTTTTCCGAGGTCTTTTGGCTTTCTGCATACCGCCCAGATCTGTGTTGCTCCCTTATCGACGACCTGCACATCCTCAAAATATCTTTTCAGTGTGCGTGTCAGGGATTCCTTATCATGGAATTTCTGCATAGTCCATGTTCCCTTACGGAATGTGGCGCTGAAATTATCCTTATCCAGAAATTCAATGTATCTTACAGAATCTGTGCTTGTGTTCAGATTGCCTCTGTCCTGTACGACCTGCAGGTTTCGTGTGCCGGTGAAGAATGTTCCGTCTTCTGACATCAGGGCATTGCAGCATGTCAGCACCCAGTCTTCATACTCATTGCTCGTAATGGAATTGATTACCGAATCCAGCACAACCACATTGTAAAGCCCCTTTTCCTTTATATCCCGATCAAGGGCTTTTATCATGCGTACGACTTCGCTTACATTCAGCTTTTCAGTTCCTTCCGTTTTGTAGAACGGCTCGTACCAATGTGTATCGTAGCCCTTCTGCCGCAGGTTCTTGCTGTAGAAACATTTGCCTGCGCCAAAATCCACAAGCCTGTCCTGTTTGGTTAAGCTCGGGATCACATAATTTTCATACAGTGTGCTTTTGATACTGGAACCGTTGCGGCTCATTTGACAATGTGTCTGCACATAGGGCTTGATTCCCAGCGTCTCATAATTGTACTCGCCGTAATCAATTCCCAGATACATGAGAAATTCCCTTACATGCTCATTGTGCATTTTATAAACCACACAATCGTTTCCCAACAGCTTGCAGCAATAGGCATAATCTGCATTGTGGATCACATTGCCATCCTCGTCCACGATAATGTTTCCGTAATCTCCATATTTTGAGATCAGACGGCTGATTTCCTTTATGATTGATCCTTTGCCCTTATGTACCGCTTCCAGATGAGTGTTCTCAATCAGTGTGAATCCGAACGGAAGATCCGCAGCATTATCAATCCGCATTTTTGCCGTTTCTGTCTCTACGCTGTTGTGCATAAGGTTGAATTTGATTTCATCCTGCAAAGACACGTTCTTTTCCAGAATGAAAATCGGGCAGTGGTTTATGCCTACTGCTTTCATGGCCTTTGTCCTCTGGTGTCCTGCAACGATTGTACCGTCAAGATTTGCGATAACAGCTTTGCACACGCCAAACTTTAAAAGGCTTTCTTGCAGCTTTTCAAAAGCATTCTCTTTGATTTTTCTAGGGTTGTAATCTGCCGGTGTGATCTGGTCTATCGGATAGTTCTCAATAAACCGCATTACTCGCCCAGAATATGCCGGATAAATCCATAAGCGGTACCGGCTTCCTCGGTGTATTCAGCCAGCCGCTTTTCCAGCAGCTCCACTTCATAATCGCTCATGGGTACATTATGACCGGCAAACTTCATGTACTCCTGTGTCTCAAGGCTCTCGCTGTCGTCCTTGCTGTCTTTTGGAATATCCAGCTCCACATCATCGTCCTCAAATCCATAGTCGGACATATCTAGGTCTTCCACAGCGTCCAGTTCCAATTCCAGCAAGCCTGCGTCCCATTCGGAAAACTCATTGGTCTTGTTGTCTGCAAGTCTGTACGCCCTGGCCTGCTCTTCTGAGAGATGCGCTGCAACATATACAGGCGCTTCCTCTAATCCCAATTCCAATGCCGCCAGATACCGGGTATGTCCCACGATGATTACATTGCTTTTGTCTACAACGATAGGCTGGTTGAATCCAAACTCCATAATGCTGTTCTTTACCGGCTCAATCGCACGATCATTCTTTCGTGGGTTGTTTGCATACGGCGTAATGTCAGTCAGCTTCATCAGCTCAGATTTTTCCATCATTACAGTGTTGTCCATTCTTTTTTCTCCTTTCCCTTAATTTTGGGTATAAAAAAACCGCCTTATTGGCGGTCTGCATTTTTCCTCAGGGCATTGGTGACTGGCGGTAAGTCCAGCCACCTGCTTTTTCTGGTGTCCTTGTGATTGGAGGATACAAGAACAGAAATACTTGCCCCTGCTATGGTCGAAACCATGGGAACTCGCACTACCATATTACCGCAGTACGTTTCTAAGGTAAACCTAAACATTTTGAAACGCTCCCACAAGCCCTCACAGCCATAGGGAGCGCCCGAATTGTAATGCGTGGTAAAATGTCCATAAAGCCTGTAAAACTCAGGCTCCAAGCAAATACACAGAGATGGCGGCACATGCAATTCTGAAATCATTGTACACAGTCTTGTCGCTGACATTTTCTAATTCAGAAATCTGCTGCACGGTCTTTGGTTCATCAGCAATGTACATGGCATGTACCTCTCTGTACCGACGAACATCTTCCTCGTAAGGCGAACTTTCACACTCCTGTTTATACAGCTTCATGGCACGATCAATAATCTGCACATAGAACAAATTCTGTTTCCGCTTTGTCTCATATTTCTCAATGTCCTTTTCGGTTCGGTCGCAATTACCGCCGGCACTTCCCATAAGATCTTCAATGAATTTCCAGCGAAACTCCCGCTTCTCTGCTTCTGTCAGTTCTTCTGTATCTGCAACGTCTGTTTTCATGCGCCTGTAGGCAGTCAGCAGCTTCTTAGTCTTCGCAGGCTTGCTCTCGGTACGCTCCCTTTTCTTTCGCTCCATATCTTCCATTTTCTGGTAAGCCTCAACAGCTTTCTCAGCGGCCACGCCTGCGATCATAGCAACATACTCGTCGGTCAATTCTTTCTTTCCCACGCACTTGCCCTCCTTATCTGATTTCTTCCAGTGTGATTTCTACCCTTGGCGATTCGCCATATATCTTATCGACGACCAGTTTTGAAATTCCTGAATCATCGTCATATGCAATCTTATTCAGAGAGTCCAATATGATCTTTGCCAGATTGTCACAGTCAATTTTCTTGGTATGCAACAACTCCCCGGCAAGCATCTTTGCTCTCTTATACTTCGGGGTGCTTTTCGGAATAGGGAACACGCCGGTAATGGTTGCCTGTATCGGTGCTTCCAGTTTTATCCTTCCCACCTGATTGATATAGCAGCATCTCACCCAATCTTCATAAAATCTTGTCTGTGCCGGAGTATAGGCGCTGGCTCCACTTGCTGTATGTACAACTCTCGGGCGCTGCTTCCCCTTTGGCTCCCCATCTACAATAAACGTTACTTTCATTTTTCTGCCCTTTCATACTGTGATTTGAATTTACTTTTCTTAACTGGAAAAATGCTGCCATCAGCAGCACGCACAATATAATCTCCGTTCTTTGCCTTCTGTTTCCCATAGACCGTTGCAATGGTGCAGCCATAAATTCTGATCGCTCCATCTGTAATTACCCTGTCAATGAAAATCCGTTCCTTTTCCAGTTCTTTCATAAACCAGTCCGGGGCTGATATTTCTACCGTTGCCCCGAACTGAAATGCTTCTACCATTTCCGCTTTTCTTTTATACTGCATATTTCTCCTATTTGTCGTTTCTGGAGGTATCTGCATTGTCTTCCAGCAATGTTGCGTGGACATAATAGCTCAGTGTCTTGCTGTCTGGACTCGGGTAGCGTTTGTTCTGCCCCACCTCATATCCGTTCTTTGCAAGAATCTGAATCATTGTCAATCTGTCCTGCTGATGGAATATCTTCAGCTCCGCGTCCCACTTCTTTTCCGGCTTTTCCTGTTTACCAGTAATCAGTTCCTCTGGGGCACATTTCAGGCAGGCTGCAATTTTGAACAGTACGCTCAGCGGCATATCCACTGATCCATTCTCATAAGCGCCGATCTGGCTCTCGCTTCTGCCAATCGCCTGTGCAACTTCTTTCTGTGAAAGACCGCTTTCCGTCCGAAGCTTCTTGATGTTTTCTCCTACTTTGTTCGTTCCCATGCTTTTCCTCCTTTAAGCAAATAACATTTTCATCTGCGCCTGCCGCCTTGCCGCTTCCTCCAAACGGAAGGACGTTCCAAGCATTTCCACCGGATAGCACTTTTCAAAAATCCGGTCGTATATTCTGCGTAAGCTCAGATCCGCACACCCGACCATATCCTGCACCTTTAAATTGGTTGTCAGAATCATTGGTTTCCCGGAGCGTACCCGCCGATCAATTACGCTATATACCTTTTCTACTGCATACGCTGAATCACGCTCTGCGCCCAGATCATCAATAATCAACAGGGTAGCTGCATTCAGTGCGTCCATATATTCAGCCTCTTTACTTCCTCTGCCCTGAATATCCTTCAGGATCTCTACAAAGGATGTCATTATTACCGGCACGCTCTGTTCCATAAGCGCATTTGCGATACACGCCGCTGTATAGGACTTCCCGGTTCCCAGCGGGCCATACAGCAAAAGTCCCTGTGCTTCCTGCTTCATAGTCCCAAAGCGTTCCACATACCGTTTTGCAATATTGAACGCTTTCTCATTTTCCTTGCGGACTCTATACTCAGAAAAGCTCGCTTCCATACAGTCCCGGGGCATACAGCTTGCCATTTTCAACCGATGTACATATCGCATTCGTTCCTCGTAATCATCCTTTTCCTTTCTTTCCTGTAACCGGTCAGCGTCGCACTGGCATATACACCACACTGTCCGCTTAAACGATCCCAGCTCTATCCGGTGCTGCTTTGGTCTGTGGCAAACGCCACAGTACCAAAGTCCATCTTTCTGATAATCTCCATCTTTTATGTTCTCTGCATTTTTACTCTGTTCAATCGGAAGATAACTTGTGACGTCCATGCTATACCTCCACCAGTTTTGAGAAGTCAACTTCTCCGTAGCCATCATTTTCGGGTTCCTGCTTAATGTCGTTCTTTAAAAAATCTGCAAACGGTGCCTTGTCGGATAAAAATGTCTTTGCCTGCTTTGTGAACTGTTTCTCTGTTCTCAACCGTTTGCACTGATCCGCATAAGCTGTTGCCGCTTGCAGCAATTCTTCCGGGCTGTATCCGTCCTTGATCCTTGCTGCATATTTCGCATAGGCAACACCTTTTTCATCCTTCCGGGGATATACAGCCCAAAACTCTTCAAAATTCTTAGGATATGAATTCGCTTTCTTCGCCGGCTTCTTGTCCTGCATTTCTTCTGTTCCCTGTTCTAAAACCGTCCGGTTTTCTGGGTTTTCTTCCGTAACCGTTCGGTTTGGCTGTTCCTCTGCATTCTTTCGGGGTCTGCCACCTTTCATGCCGTTTGCCCGGTTCTTTTTGCATATTTCCTCATATTTACTGGAATCCCTGTCCAGTTGATTTTTGATAAAGGAAAATGCCATAGCTGCAACCCCTGAAAGCTCCTGTACTTCCAAGTCGTTCTCATATTCCAAGATCGCCTTGAACAGTTTCCCTGCGTCCTCGTCAGACATCAGTTTCACATGGTCTATGTAATCATTGTATAAGTAAAATGCCTTTTTATCGTCTGACGTTCTTACCATCTCTGACCTCCGTCCGCTATGCTTTGTCTGGATACTTACCCAAAAGCTGCATAGCATTATTCCACATTCCAAAGGACATTGCCTCGAAGCTCTTAACTCCATAATGTTCCAGAATGCTACTTTCTTTCAGCCCCTTGCTGGCAATCGTATTACGGATCACTGAAATCTTTGTCTTATCAATCGGGGAGTTATTTGCCGCGTCAATTTCCTTCTGCTGCGCTTCCTGTGACGGTTCAATAGGATCTGGCGTATCGCCGTCTGGATCATTCATTTCTACCGTAGGTATGCAGAATACTTGGAAGCAAGCATATTTAAACGCCACAGCCATAGCCTTGTTGGTAGCTTTATCTCCGCTATCCATGCCCTCACCGATTGTAACGGCATCTACATAACTTCCGTCGTCCGTGTAGAACCGAAAGCGTATCTGGCAAATAGAATACAGAAGTACATTTCCTGAATTCGTACGCCGTTCTTCTCTTTTCTGCTCAATGATCTGCGGCACTATAAACACATGGTATTCGGACAGTGCCGGGTACAGGGCGTTCATTACGTCGTCAACTCCACGGTACATAAATCCCTGTTTCTGATTTTTCTGATTCTTGCCTACTGCATTGATTGCAGCCATCACATTTGATATTGCCGCATAGATTTTTCCTGCTTTTACCTCTGTGTCAGCCATCAGATCACCTCATATCTCATAAACAGATCCTGCATTGCCTGCTCAAACTCTTTCATCCGGCTTTCAGGTACCATAACTCGCACAGCAATTTCCTTTTCTGCTTCAAAAGCTCCTACGCTTGGTTCTCCAAATGGCATTTCCGGCTCTTTTACAGGTTCCTGCTTCGGCGGGAATACCGGGGCAGCCTGTGCCTGCGCTTCCTGCTCTTCCTTTTGCCGCGCCGCAACTTCCGCCTGCGCCTTTTCTCTGGCAGCTTTCTCCTGTTCAAGCCGTTCCTGTTCCGCCTTGCGTCTGCGCTCATTTTCCAGAACAATTTCTTTCTGCTTCTGAAGTTCCTGCGCCTTTGCCATAGCGTCCTGCAAGCTCAAATCTTTGATATATGCCTGCATTGCAGCTTCCTTGTAATCTGGATCAACACCTTCCAAAATCGCAAGATCAGATTTTGTAGCCTGATAAGCACTGGTAATAGCGTCTTTATATGCTTTCTTCGTAGCTGTCGCATTTTCCCATTTCGGATCATATACCTTGAAGCGCAGCTTCGCAGAAACATTGTCTGGCAGATCTGCAAAGGTATCTCGCATAAAAGTCAAAATCTCTTCTTTCTTTTCCTGTTTCCTTTTCTCAGTGTATTCCTCTACCTGTTCGGAAATCTTGGCTATCGGCTTGTCAATCATGCCTGTAAGGATTTTGGCCTGTTCTTCAATTACGCCGTATGGCTCCAGACATTTGTTTCTGATCTCTTTTCTCCGGCTCTCAACTTCGCCGCGCAGCTTTCTCAGTGCCGCCACATCTGCTTTTGCGTCTTTTACAGTATCTGCACTACATTTTCTACCGGCACTACTTTCGTGATCCCACGCTCATAATCCGTCAATGTTGCCGCAGATATTCCAAGCAGCCTTGCAGCCCCTTCCCTGCTACTTAGGGTATCGTTATACATTGCAGCCTTTTTTCTGGCTTCAAAATATACATTCTTACCGTCTTTCCTATAGCCGTTACCCATGCTGTCCTCCATAGTTTCATGTTACAATAGTTACAAATCAAAGAGCGTTACATGCAATATTCAAAAAATCGCTGATCTTCTGGATAGCAGGCTGTGAAACCACACGTCCGTTGAGGATTGAAGATACATACTCTCTTCTCATGCCAGTGCTATCCGCAAGCTGATTTGTAGAAATCCCCTGTGACAGCATTGCAATCTTCGCATTTTTGCACCACACGGACAGCTCTTTCTTATCACGTTTGGCAACGCCCTCTATTCCAAGGTAGTCACTTACTCGCTGGATCATGGGCTGTGAGAAAACTCTGCCGCTCATAATGCCATACAGATAATTGGTCGCTGTCCCAAGCTCTTCAGCAATTTCTACAATCGTTACGCCTTTTTCTGTAGTTGCAACTTTCGCTCTTTTTACCCAGTCAGAAAACTCCTTGTTTTCTCCCACGTTTGTCCCTCCTTTATTCTGGAATTTCAATCTTTACATTTGTAAGTTAAGATTGTAAAATAGTTCTAAGGTTCGTCCCGGAACCTGTGTTTCTGCTTACGTTCGTGTGCTTGTTAGCATACATTTGTAAGTTATTATGATGATAGCATACGTTTGTAAGTTTGTAAAGCTCTTTTTATACATTTTTAAGTTATTGGAGTAGATATTATGACGATATGTGAAAGAATGTTCTCTATTATGGAAGAACAAGGAAAAAGACCTGCTGATCTTTGCAAACTTCTAAAGATCGGAACTGCACAGACAACCGCATGGAAACAGCGAAACAGCGATCCGCCCGCAAAATACATTATGCAGATTGCTCAGTTTCTAGGAGTAACGCCAGAATTTTTGCTGACAGGAGAAACTTCGTTCCCGACAACACGTACCAGAGAGAGTGAAATGTTGGCAATGTACCAGCAGCTCCCGCCAGCCAATCAGGATTTCATCTATGATTCCATCAAGGTGGCGTATGAGCGTGAAATGGCAGCCAAGATAAATGAAAGTAAGTTGTCCGGCTGAGTGATTATTCCAAGAGGAGGCGTTGACATGGCTTATTTTGAAAGCAAACAGATAGGCAGATATTCCTTTGGGATCAGTGTGGCTTCACTTGATGAATCTTACGATCCCACATACCCTGCTCATACTGTGCTGCCGCTGCAAGCAGCATACAGCAGCTATATACACAGTATTTATATCTTCTGTGTAAAAGGAAACTCAGAGGGGCATTCTGGTTCTTCAGGAAGTAAGTGGAAATATTATGTGTTGAAATCCTCTTCCATACCGCTTGCCGTTCAAAGGCTTGGGTATATCTCATACGATGGGCTTCTTACTTTGAAGCCACGGCAATGCCGCCGAAAAAGATTGGATAAAACAATATTGGAAGTGATGGCCGCTTGATCTCAGGCGGCTTTCATTTTACGAAAGGAGCATTGATGGAATTTTCAAAATTGACAAGAGTAGCGATATACATTCGTGTTTCCACCGCTATGCAAGCGGAAAACGGCGAGTCTCTTAACGTGCAACGCACCCAGCTCACGACCTACGCTCAAATGATGCTGAATGCACTGCCTGAGAATATCGTTATTTTTGAAGATGCCGGATATTCCGGTAAAAATATGGACAGGCCCAAATTTCAAGATATGATGTCGCAAATCAGAGCTGGCAAATTTTCTCACCTTCTCGTTTGGAAAATTGATCGTATCTCCCGAAATCTGCTGGACTTTTCCATGATGTATAAAGAGTTAAAAGAATTGGGGGTTACGTTTGTCAGTAAAAACGAACAGTTTGACACCAGCACAGCTATGGGTGAAGCCATGCTCAAAATTATCCTTGTGTTTGCAGAGCTTGAAAGGAATATGACCTCAGAACGTGTTACCCATACTATGATTGCTATGGCTCAGAGTGGTCGTTGGAACGGCGGGCGTGTTCCTTTCGGATACACATACCGGACAGAAGGCGAAAAGAAGGAAAAGCAGATTTTTGAGATTGACAAAGGCGAGGCCGCATTGGTACAGGAAATATTTGATCTCTATGAGCAGGAGCGCAGCATAGTCCGTGAAGCCAAAATTCTGAATGACAGGAACGCAATCTCTCGTTATGGACATGAATGGTCGCCTGTGACCGTTCATCTGGTTCTCAGGAATATTTTTTACGTAGGAGATTATCGGTATAATGCTCTTCGTGAGGGCGATCGTTCAAAACCTAAGCCGGAAAGCGAATGGATCATAGTCAAGGATCACCACCCGGCAATCATTTCAAGAGAACAGTTCGCCAGAGTGCAAGCCATTCTAAAAGCAAATAAGCGGTACCGAAAAGATATGGCTCCTGCTTCGTCCCGGGAACGTGTTCATATCTTTGGCGGTCTGCTGTTCTGCGGAAACTGTGGAAAACCATTGAATAACTCTGTATCTAATAAAAAGGCGGACGGCTGGCAATATTCTAATTATCCTTGCCCTACCCGCCGCAGATCTTCGAATAAATGTACAGGAAAATCTACATCGGATCCGGTGGTCGGTGAATTCGTATTCAACTACATTTTGAATATGCTGAATGCTCAGAAAGGATTTAAAGATATACAGACTCCGGCGCAGCTACAAGACCGGCTGCTCTTTGGAGACGCTTTCCATAATGTCATATCCATTGACAGCGACGGCTTGAACAGTTTTTTCAATCTTCTTTCATCCGGCAATATCAGCGGTGCAATTTACGGAAAAGACGTGGCCGTCAGCAAGCCCAAGACCGCCAAGGTAGATCCAGAGCTTGTGCGGCTTCGCAAAGAGAAAAAGCGTCTGGAACGTGCGCTGGATCGTCTGCTCAACACTTACATTATGAGCGACCGTCCTATTTCTGAGAATGAATATATCAGAAAGCGAACAGATCTGGAAACCCTGCTCTCCGATGTCAATGACAAACTCGGCATAGCTCAGTCTGAAGAGGTGCAAATGGCACTGACTGATAGCGAATTTCTCACCAAGGCTTCTCAGTTCATCATCGGGCAGAAACTTTCCAACCGGCTGTATATCAATTATAAGAATCTCGCCCAGTCTGTAGATCCATCTGTACTAAAGACTTTCGTTGTCAGTGTTATTGATAACATTGTGATCTACAACGGAAAAGTCAAGTCCATTGTCTTCCGAAATGGTCTTGCTGCAACATTTGAATATTCCAGTATATAAAAATACCCGGCAGGCATACACCTGTCGGGTATTTTTTGTGGCCGACATTTATGACGGTCAGTTACATTTGTAAGAATTTGGTCTACAAAATGATCATCGCATCACCAAACGAGAAGAACCTGTACCGTTCTTTCACTGCCTCTTCGTATGCTGCCATAATTTTGTCTTTTCCAGC
>NZ_CAKRNY010000031.1 GCF_934371575.1 uncultured Blautia sp.
GAGTTTAATTTCCCAATATATCGGGATGGTCAAGAGGTAAGGCGGCTCTTGTGGGAAAAAGGTAATACCGTTGAGACTGTGTGCCTCTTGGGCAACCGAAAACCAGATACCACGGTAAAACTCAGCGTGGATATGGATGATTATTACCGTATTATAAATGGTAAAGATGAGGAATGATGATTTCGCTATAGTGACTCGTTCACGTTGATAATGTATCTGATTTTGGAGGAAAAATTATTTATGGATAAAGAAAAAGCAGATATGATTATTTATACGACAGAGGATGGTCTGACGAAAGTTGAAACTACTTTTGATGGTGATACAGTCTGGTTGTCTATTGATCAGATGGCAGAATTGTTTCAGAGAGATAAATCAACCATTTCCAGACATATAAAAAATATATTTACAGAAGGTGAATTACAGCGGGATTCAGTTGTTGCAAAATTTGCAACAACTGCTTCTGATGGAAAAGTTTACAATGTAGACTATTACAATCTTGATGTTATTATTTCTGTTGGCTATCGTGTAAAATCAAAACGAGGAACACAGTTCAGAATCTGGGCAACCGGAATTTTAAAAGAATACATGAGAAAAGGTTTTGCTTTAGATGATGATCGTTTGAAAAATTTGGGTGGCGGTGGATATTTCAAGGAATTGTTGGAGAGAATCCGTGATATTCGTGCATCCGAGAAAGTGTTTTATTGTCAGGTTCTGGAAATTTATGCAACGAGCATAGACTATGATCCGAAAGCGGAAATATCCATTGCATTTTTCAAAAAAGTGCAAAACAAAATTCACTATGCGATTCATGGACAAACTGCAGCAGAAGTAATTTATACCAGAGCAGATGCAGAAAAAGAATTACGTGCAATGGGACAGCTGGTATCGGGATATCTTGATTTTGCAGAACGTCAGGCAGAACGAGACGTTGAAGTATTTTCAGATGATTCCAAGTGAATCATAGGCTAACTTGGCTTATCGGATGGAGAAAATTTAACTAATGTTATTGAGCCTTCGGGCATTGGGAATAAAACCTGATGTTCGTAGGCTTTTTGTTCATGACAATATAATGTTTGCGGAGCGCGCATTCTATTGTATACAGAAAAATTTTTCGCGGATATAATAAACATGACATATAGCTGTCGTGTTGAATTAGGTATGATATGTATGGAGTGTAAGAAACGATGAAAATAGATAGACTTATCGGTATATTGTCAATCTTACTGCAGGAAGAAAAGACAACGGCTCCTGAACTGGCAGAAAGATTTGAGGTATCTCGAAGGACAATAAATCGGGATATTGAAGATCTTTGTAAAGCAGGTATTCCTATAAAAACTGCACAGGGTACCGGTGGTGGTATCAGTATTATGGATGGATATCGTATGGACAGGACGATTTTGAGTTCCAAAGATATGCAGATGATTCTTGCGGGTTTGCGGAGTCTTGACAGTGTGAGCGGAAGCAGGTACTACAGTCAGCTGATGGAGAAAATCCAGACCGGATCATCAGAGTTCATCAGTGGAAGAGACTCTATGCTGATTGACTTATCTTCATGGTATAAGGGTTCTCTTGCTCCAAAGATCGAGGTAATACAGAGTGCAATAGAAAACAGGCGCATCATACGATTTAAGTATTATGCTCCGTCCGGAGAGAGCAACCGAAGGGTAGAACCATATTATCTGGTTTTCCAGTGGTCGAGCTGGTATGTATGGGGGTGGTGTTTAGAACGTAAAGATTACAGGCTGTTCAAACTGAACCGTATGGATTGTGTTGTTGAAACAGACCGTGGATTTCTGCGCAGAGATGTACCAATGCCGGATTTGTCAAATGAGAAGATATTTCCGGGTGGGATAAAGGTAAAAGCTCTTTTTACACCGAATATGAAGTGGCGGCTGGTTGAAGAATTTGGACCGAACTGCTTTACAGAAACGGACGATGGAAGGCTGCTCTTTTCAGCAGACTATACGGATATGGAAAACCTTGTGACATGGCTTATGACATTTGGAGCAAAAGTAGAGGTGCTTGAGCCGGAAGAAGTGCGGGACATTATTCGCAGGAATGCAGAGGAAATATTAAAAATCTATGAAGAGAAGGACTTAGAGGGGGTGTAAAGGATATGGCTTTTGACTACAAGAAGGAATATAAAGAATTTTATATGCCGAAAGGCACACCGTCTATCGTAACTGTTCCGAAAATGAACTATATAGCGGTAAGGGGAAGCGGCAATCCAAATGATGCAGACGGAGAATACAAGCAGGCTATCGGACTTCTGTATGGAATTGCATTTACGATTAAAATGAGCAAAAAGGAAGATCATCAGATTGATGGATATTTCGATTATGTCGTGCCGCCATTAGAGGGATTCTGGTGGCAGGATGGAGTATCCGGAATTGATTATGCACGTAAGGAAGATTTTAAGTGGATCTCTGTTATCCGATTGCCGGATTTTGTTACCAGGGAAGATATCGACTGGGCTGTCAGGAAAGCTACGGCAAAGAAAAAACAAGATTTTTCTAAGGTTGAGTTTTTTTCCTATGAGGAGGGCTTATGTGTACAGTGTATGCATATCGGATCGTATGACGATGAGCCTGCTACGGTAGATGTAATGCAAAGATTTATGGAAGAACAGGGATATACACTTGATATAACGGATCAGAGAATGCACCACGAGATTTATCTGAGCGATGCACGGAAGGTAGTGCCGGAGAAACTAAAGACTGTAATCAGGCACCCGATAAAGAGAGTCTGAGGGTGTGGAGGAAAATAATATGGCATCAACAAAAGAGTATTTAGATTTTGTTATGGAACAATTATCAAGACTGGACGAAATCAGCAGCAGGGCAATGATGGGCGAATACATCCTTTATTACCGTGGAAAGATTTTTGGTGGAATATATGATGACAGACTTTTGGTGAAGCCGGTCCCGATGGCATTGAGGCTAATGCCGGATGCCGAGATGGAACTGCCGTATGCTGGTGCTAAAGAAATGATTTTGGTTGATAATGTAGATGATCGGCAGTTTTTGTGTGAACTGGTTGAGATTATGTGGGAAGAATTGCCGGAAAAGAAGAATATACATTAAGAACCAAGATTTCTATGAATTGAGTTTACCCGACGACGATTCAGTCTATACCCTGAAAAAGTGATGGAGGATTTAGATTTTTCTGGCCAAAAATAAATTTCATCTTTCATAGAAAAAAGGATCCCTTGCAAGAGAGAAGGCTAACAAGCCTCGTCCTTGCAGGAATCCTTTCAATTACTACTGGGACACCGACAGCCCCCAATCTCTTTTTATATCTTTATCTGTATGCTTTTATAAAATCATCTGGTGTAATCGCTGGAACCTCAGAATTTTCAAAATCTCTTACATTGCAGGTAATAATGTAATCAGCTCCGACATCTTTTGCACATTTATCCTGCAGACAATCCTCGAAATCTTTGAAGGAATCTTTTTCGATTGCATCAATTATCTCTGTCTGTGATGCAGTTGCGACAGTAAAAATTTCGCATATATCTTTCAGATTTTGTCTGCGAACACTGTCACTGCGTTTTCTTAACACATACCAGAGAGTGGAAAGCGTATGGAAAGCAATGTAACCAGTACATTCACCAATTGCACATATTCTTACAATTTCCACAGACTGCTCAAGATACGGATCCTCACGGTTCGTGATGTAATTTAGAAGGATGTTTGTATCAATCAATAATACCAAATTTCTCATTCATTGCTTCCTCCCTTTCAGCACCATAATCAATTGTCTCTGTAGCTGCCTTTCTGGATGCCTCAAGTCTTGCGAAAGCTTCTAACTTGCTATTGTTATTGGTGTGTGTATCTGAAAGCGGTGCCCTGATAATGAACGGAATGCTTCTTTCTCTTAATGCAGTTCTGGTAAAGGTTTCATAAAAAGTCTGCTTTGTCTGCCCCATTGCATTAAGCATCGTATCCAGTTCTTCGTAAATCGAATCCTCTAATCTGATACTGATGGTTTTCATTTCAAGCATCTCCTTTCTGCTTTTGAAACAATTATACACTAATTTGACTCATATAGCAAGCAATAGCTTTCTTTCTGCTAAAACAAATCAAAGTCTTTCTGCGCACATGTGGTTCATTATTTCGATTGTGAGAAGGTCAAGGTTTCAGATGGAAATGCCGAGCTGAAGGTAACCTGTCAGGAAATCAAAAATTATGTGCTGAAAGAATTTGGCTTGACAAAATCAGAAAATGCAAAAGTTCCACAATACCAGAAAGAAAAAGAAAATGCTATCAAGGCAGCCCTGAAATATTTTGTGATGATTTAAGGACATCGCTGATTTCAAGGAGTGTGGAAAGCTCCTTCGGGAACTTTTGGCTGTATCTAAGGAACGTATATAGAAAAAGGATTAACAGTGTGGTATAATTTAAAAAGATAGCCATAAAATTAAATGTTTTATTTTGAGTATAATTTTAGGCTTTTTTTATAATTTATGGAATTATGGCAAGTAGTAAGGCTCTTATAATAAGAATTGGAATTATGACAATGGGCATAGATATCGTTTTACTACCATTTGCTACTCCTGAAACAATTGCTCTTTTAGGGTACCAAAAGTCAAAACTTATAGGAAGAATGCTGGGTATATTACTTATAGTAGTTGGAATATGGGGGGATTTATTTGATGATGTTCGCTCCCATGGTTACAGGAGGATAACGGATGAGTAGGAAAGTACGCAGAGTGCCAGTTGTTCTTGATGCAGGAGAAATAAGGGATTTGTCACTGGAAGATATCCGGATGATTCTAAGAGGTGCAGATGAACTGATTTCAACAGGCGGGAGAAGTATGCTGGCTAAAATATTAAAAGGTTCAAAGGATAAAAAGATATTAGAATATAAACTGAATGAATGTCCTGTTTATGGATATTATCATGACATGAAATTAGATGATATCAGCAAGTGCATTGATTGGATGATTAAGAAAGATTACCTTAGGATTAAGTATGATTATCGTCTTCCGTTATTAGTGTTTTCAGAAAAGGGATGGGAAATAGAGAAAGAAACATTTGCGGAAGAGCTTTATCAGAGATTTTGGCTGGATATAAAAGAAAAGAATGCCCGCGTCATTTTTGAAATGAAAGATGTAAACAGACAGGTTGCCATGCTTGTTCTTGATAAAATAGAAAAAGATGGAACAGAGGAATTCTTAACCTGCTTAGAGGCATGGAGGCTTCTGGAGGTAAAGAAGGTTGCAGTTCGGATTGCAGAGGTTGAAAATACGATTAAAAACAGAGCAAAGCTCTCAGAGTAGAAAAGAGTTAGAATTTTTAGAGAGCTGGAAGCAGAGAAAGTTGATATGGCAAATGATATTGTTAACTATTAGGATGTGGGACAGATTGGTTTGAGCAGGAAAGCCGTAAACAGATAGAAAACAGCATTGATACTTTGGAGCTTGACAGGGAATATGATGGATTAAGCAATTTGCCTGGCATTGAGAACAAATAGTAGACCGTCGGAATGGTGCAACTTTTTGTCATTTGCAGAAATTGCGGAGCAGTTAAACACAATTGCGAAAACGCATTTCGATTTATAAAGGAGGCGCTTTATTTGGCAAAGAAAAAAGATGAAATAACCATCCGTTCCAGCGCAGCGGAGTACTTAACCTATGTTGCATCTGTTGGTGATCAGCAGGACAGCATTGAGATGCGTTATGAGGATGAGAATATATGGCTGACACAGAAGATGATGGCCACATTGTATGATGTTGGCTTGCCGACGATAAATGAACATATAAAAAAGATTTACGCAGATAGTGAATTAGAAGAGACGGCAACTATTCGGAATTTCCGAATAGTTCAAACCGAAGGGACACGTCAGGTTACACGCGATATCAAGCACTATAACCTTCAAATGATTATTGCCGTAGGTTTTAAAGTCAATTCCGAGCGTGCGGTACAGTTCCGTAAATGGGTAAACCAGATTGCGAAAGATTACACCATCAAAGGCTGGGTGATGGATGATGAGCGGCTGAAGCGAGGTACGTATCTGACAGAAAAGTATTTCGACGAACAGTTGGAGCGCATTCGTGAGATTCGTGCCAGCGAAAGAAAGTTTTATCAGAAGATTACCGACCTGTATGCGACAGCCATTGATTATGATAAAAATGCTGCAACGACGAGAAGATTCTACGCAACAGTCCAGAATAAAATGCATTATGCAGTTCATGGACATACGGCGACGGAGCTGATCGTGGGAAGAGCTGATCATACAAAAGAGCATATGGGATTAACCACCTGGGCAGATGCTCCTGAAGGAAAGATTAAGAAAAGTGATGTTACGGTTGCGAAGAATTATCTGAACCAGGATGAAATGAAACAGCTGAACCGTATGGTTACAGCATACCTGGATTTTGCGGAAAACATGACATTACGACATATTCCGCTTACGATGCAGGACTAGGAAAAGAGGCTCAACAGTTTCATTGAAATGTTTGATTACGGTATTTTGCAAGATGCAGGCAAGGTGACCGCAGAAATTGCAAAGCTTCATGCGGAGACGGAATTTGAAAAATATCGCGTGATTCAGGACAGATTATTCATGTCTGACTTTGATAAGTATATGCTGGAATTAGAAGAAAACTTATAGCCATCCGGATAATTTCATGTATTCCTCATATGACAGAAAAAATCCGGACAGCTGCTTTCAGAATTAATTATTCAATAGAAAACGGTATCATTCCACTTCCTTACCGTCAATCAGCACATGCCTGATCACACCAGTCACATCAAATGGATTGCCGTCTACGATCACGATATCAGCGTCTTTTCCTTCTTCAAGGGAGCCAACGCGGTCTGCGATGCCGATATGTTCAGCCGGGTTGATTGTTACAGCGCGAAGAGCGTCGAATTCATCCATTCCGGCTTTGATCGCAAATCCTGCACAGAGTGGAAGATAGTGGAGGGGAATTACCGGCGCGTCTGTGATAATGGAAACATGACAGCCTGCTTTAGCAAGAATTCCCGGGGTTTCCCAGGTCTTATTCTGAAGCTCAAATTTTGTGGCATGACCAAAGGTAGGACCGACTGCAAGGGGAAGATTCTCTTTTGCAAGCTCATCTGCGATCATATGTCCCTCTGTTACATGCTCCAGAGTCAGGCCAACGCCAAACTCTTTGGCGATGCGGATCGCAGTGAAAATATCGTTTGCCTGATGTGCGTGAGCCTTTAACGGAATCTGGTGATTCAATACCGGAATCAGAGCTTCTGATTTCTGGTCGTAAGACGGAAGTTTGGAAATATCGTCACCAGCTGCCTCTTTTTTCGCCTTATAAAGCTTTGCTGTGTTTAATGCTTCACGAATTTTAGAAGCATTTGTCATACGGCTGGAGATTCCCTGTTTCTGGTAGCAGCGCTTCGGATTTTCTCCGAAAGCACATTTCATGGCAATTGGAAATTTTACGATCATGTTGTCAATACGGGTACCGACAGGTTTGATAGCTGCAAAGGTACCGCCAATTGAATTGGAACTGCCAGGACCGGTTGCGAAGCAGGTAACACCGGCTTTTGCAGCCATACTCATACAGGGATCAAATGGGTTGAGTCCATCGATAGCCTGTACTTGTGGAGTGACCGGGTCGTTCAGTTCATTGTAGTCCTGTCCTTCGTAGCCGATTCCATAGCCGTCAAGACCAGTGTGGCAGTGTGCGTCTATGAAGCCGGGATACACGTGAAGTCCGGTCGCATCGATTACTTCAGTATTTTCAGAAGAGATATGTTTTCCGATCTTTACAATCTTTCCGTTATCGATCAGAATGTCAGCGACAAAGGTCTCCTTTGTTACTGCTGTGTGAAGTGTTCCATTCTTAATACAAATCATTGGAAATCCTCCTTTTTTTAATCATAACATCATCATACACGAATTGTGCGAATATTTCAAAAAGTATTTTCGCATTTACTGGTTACAGAGTGAAATGTAGTATTATTTCTGTATTTACTAGCACAAGTAATAGTGAAAATCGGTTTTATATGGATTATTATAAGTATAGAGAATATATAGTCAATTGAGGGAAAATTCTTGCAGAGGAGGGTGTGGTATGAAGAAGGATAAAAAAGAGAAGCGAAACAATATCTTGTATTCGATCTTAGGGCTTGTATTGGGGCTGGCTATGTGTGGTGTTGGAATATATGGTATGATTTTAAACAGAACTGAAAGTAAGGAGTACAAAAACACTACAGATAAACGAGAAGTTATTGCGGTTGTAGAGTCTTGTCGTGAGATTGAGGACAGTGATGATGACAATTATTCAAGTTCAGTGAAATATCGGACGAAACTGGCTTTTGAGGTTGATGGAGAAACTTATAAAGGAGAAGAAACCTATAATCAGAAGGTGTATGTTGGTGATAAAATCAAGGTTGAGGTTTATCGAACTTCAAAAGGAATTTATAAACTCCGTCCGTCTAACAATCTGGTAAATTTTGTCTTTTATTGTGTGGCAATTCCTTTAGGTTTAATTATCGCTATAGCTTCAATTTCCAGCATAAAGATGATACTTGCAAAAAAAGGATAAAATGATAGGCTATCAAAATGCTCCCTCTCTGGCAGGAATATGAAATAACAAAAACCTGTCAGGAGGGAGCATTTAATGTGTGATAAATAAGTATGATCAATCAAAATCTCTTGTAATATTTGTAAGCCATTTACCTCTGAAATAGTGAATAAATACCACAGGCATTTTTTCAAACTCATCCAGAGACATTACGAAGTATACCCAGATCGGCGGCAGTTTAAAAACATATGCGGCAAGGAATGTGAGAGGAACTGCAACAAGCCACATAAATATGGAATCGATGATCATTCCAAATCTGGAATCACCACCACCTCTGAAGCAGCCGCATATAAGACAGGTATTAATACCTTCTCCAACAAGACGCCAGGTTGTCATAATGATAAAAACACCAAGATAATAAATGGCTGTTTCAGTCAGTTTATCCCGATAGAAATCCAGTATCAGGGGGCGAATCGCCAAAATAACGGCACATCCGATCAGACTTACAAGAATGGTTATTCTGAGCATCCGTTTTCCATATTCTCTGGCTGTATCAATGTGGTTTTTGCCCAGCTCCTGACTGATGATGATGGTAGTAGCGTTGGCAAAACCACGACAGGCGATAGCACCAATGTTTACCACCATAACAGCGACGGCATTTGCTGCAACCATATCATTACCAATATGACCAAGAATTGCTGCGAATGCGGAACTGGCAAAACTCCAGACAACGTCATTTATTACAGCTGGAGTTGCAATTTTCATAAAATCCTGGAACAGAATTCCTGATTTCGCAAAGAAGTATTTTATTCGGAATCTCACATTTGATTTGTTCAAGGAGTAGATAAGACAAATCAATACCTCTACGATTCTGGCAATCACAGTGCCAAGAGCAACACCGGTAACCCCAAGCTTTGGAAGTCCGAACAAACCGAAGATGAAGGTGGCGTTACAAAATACATTGACGCAAAGAGAAACAATGTATGTAACAGAAGGCAACATTATTTTTCCGATACTTCGAAGGGCACTCATAAAAACCTGAGAGAATCCCATAAATATAAATGAAAATGAAATTACCCTCAAATACTCACTGCCGGCGGCAATCGTATCAGGACTGCCTGTAAAAATCTTCATAATCGTAGTTGGCATGGCGAAGGAGATAATGAAAAATACAAGAGAGATAATCAGGGAGATTCGTTCTGCCAGTCCCAGAATCCTTTCTACTGTCTTTTTATCACCTTTTCCCCAGTACTGGGCACATAAAACAGAAGTACCTGTGGCCATACCGTAATATAAACAGAAAAGAATAAAAGTATACTGGTTGGCAAGTGATGAAGCCGACATGGCAGTCTGGCTTACATATCCAAGCATTACAGTATCAGCAATATTTACCAATGTTGCGATCAGATTTTGAATCATGATCGGAAATGCCAATTTTGATGCATATTTAAAAAAATCTTTTTTATTTAGCATGTTACAGTTTTCCTTAGTTGAATTTATAATATAACGATCAATGAAACGGGAAAGTTGACAAATAATAGTTTAACACATCTGATTAGAATATGCTATACAAAATGTTAAGATATGGCATTGTGAAATTACTTATTTTAAGCTAAAATGTGCTTGTGAAAAATTAGAGACTTTTGATTGGGAGTATAAGAATATGACAAAAGATCTGACTACCGGGAAAATCATGCCCATTCTTGTTAATTTTACAGTGCCTCTTGTTCTGGGAAATCTGTTTCAGCTGACTTATAATGCAGTTGACAGCATTATTGTAGGGCATTTTGTAGGAAAAGAAGCCCTGGCGGCTGTTGGAATCTGCAATCCGGTCAGTACGCTGATGATATTATTTTTGAACGGACTGTGTATGGGAGCAAGTATCCTGATGGGGATTCAGTATGGGGCGAAAGACTATGAGACTTTACACAGACAGATCAGTACAACCATGTTGTCTGGAGCGGCCTTTTCATTTTTTCTAACATTGGTTTGTGTAATATTTGCGGTACCCATTCTTCTGTTATTGCAGGTTGATCCGTCTATTATGGATATGACAGTGCAGTATTTGCGGATTATCTTTCTGGGATTAATGTTTACATTTTTATATAACTTTTTTTCCAGTACCCTAAGGGCTTTGGGAGACAGTGCATCCCCCTTGTATTTTCTGATCATCAGTGCGATTCTGAATATTTTCGGAGATTTGTTTTTTGTTATCGTATTGAAGGCGGGAAGCAACGGCTGTGCCATTTCCACAGTACTCAGTGAGGCACTCTGCTGTCTGTTTTGTATTATCTATATACAGAAAAAAGTGCCGATCCTTCGGCTGGGGAAGAAATGGCTGGTATTTGATGCCGGGCTTTTGAAGAAAACCATCGCCTATGGATGGGCCTCTGCCATGCAGCAGGCAACTGTACAAATGGGAAAAATCGCAATACAGGCACTGGTTAATACAATGGGAGTATCAGTGGCAGCTGCCTTTGCGGTGGTTAACCGTATTGATGATTTTGCAATCACACCGGAACAGAATATAGCCCATGCTATGACAGCATTGATGGCCCAGAACAAAGGAGCTGGAAAAAATGACCGCATGAGGGAAGGCTTCCGCTGCGGAATGATACTGGAACTTGTTTATGGGGCAGCAGTTATGCTGATCTGTCTGGGGTTTGCCAGACCATTGATGGCATTATTTGTAAAAGATGAGGAAGTTATCGGACATGGAGTGGTTTATCTCCATCTGATCGCAGTAATGTATATTCTTCCGGCTATCACAAATGCGCTTCAGGGCTTTTTCCGTGGAATCGGAGATCTGAAGGTGACATTGATGAGCAGCTTTACCAATATGACAGTCCGGGTCATTGCAGCAGCACCGATGATTTTGTTATGGAATTTTGGTATTGAGGCGCTGCCATATTCCTATTTGGCGGGATGGATTGCCATGCTGCTTGTAGAAACGCCTTTGCTGCTTCGCATTTATGGAAAAAAGTAAAAGAAAGGACATCCTGAAAACCAGGATGTCCTTTTTTATAAAAAGGAGTGTATATTATTTGTGGAACAGACGTCTGACAAAAGCGAAGAGATCAAAATGCTCAGACTTCGTATAGTCACTTATAAAATTGTCACAATACATATAACGTTCTGCTCTGATCCATTCTGGAACTGGAAGTGCATCCAGGGAACTTGTATATTCTGTGAATTTCATATTTACGCCTCCTTTAATTTGTTTTTGATTTTTAAGTTATTTATATTGTAGCACAAAATTAAAGAAAAACTATGGGGGCAGATTCTAAAAATCAAGGGAGAAATATGTGTTGCCAGCACAAAAGATATGATATAATGAGGATATAAAATTTGAACGCAGGTCGCGAAGCAACTGCGTTCATGAGCAAGTAGCAAAGCGGATTGCGAATGAACACTTTACCGCTTTACAGCACGGGTTTGGGAAACAAAAAAGGGAGGTTTTATGAGTTTTACAATACAGGATATGATGCTGATAGCAGAAGCCAGGTATGAAATGAAGTTTCTGGCTGGAAGAAATGGCTGGTCCAATTCGATCAGCTGGGTACATCTTCTGGAAGATACAACAATTATACAGAATTTCTGGGGAAAGGAGCTTGCAGTGACAACAGGGCTTGGCTTTCCGGAAAAAGAAGACTGGATGCATCTGGCACAGCAGCTGAACCGGTATCATGCATCAGGTCTGATCATTAATGTGGGACAGTATATTTATGATGTGCCGGAAGAATTGAAAGCATACTGTGACGAAAATGACCTTCCTTTGTTGACAGTGCCCTGGGAGGTGCATTTATCAGATATGATAAAAGATTTCAGTATTCATGTGTTTTTGCAGGATACTACAGATGAACAGATTGCATCTGCCCTCATTGCGGCTATTGAGACTCCGGATAATCAGGATGCATACAGAAAAGATTTATTGCAGTATTTTGATGTGGATGGAAGCTTTCAGGTGCTTTTGATGACTTGTGAAGGTCTGGACTCCATGGACACCGTGGAGCGAAAAAAGCTGTCTTATCGAATACAGGTCTATCTGGAGGATATCACTCACAACGGCAGTTTCTTTTACTATAACTCTGATTTTGTGTTGGTGGCTAATGCGGTTTCGGAAGAGTTTTTGTGTCACCTTATAGAAGGTGCCATAAAAAGAGGAAAAAGACGTATGCCAGGGCTGCAATTGTGTGTGGGAATCGGGAGTAAATGTATGGATATTTCCCAGCTTTCAGTAAGCTATCAGAGGGCGAAAGCGGCAGCACACATAGCGATGACGCAAAAAAAACAGATGGTAAAGTTTGATGACTGCGGATTGTTTCGTCTGCTGTATATGGTGGAAGATAAAGGAATACTGAAGGAAATGGAAACAGAATGTCTGGCTGCACTGGAAGAATATGACAGAAAATATCATGCCGGTTATGTGGAAACTCTTCAGTCCTATCTGAAACATAATGGAAGCATCCAGGCAGTGGCAGCAGAATTGTTTACACACCGCAATACTGTATTATATCGTATAGGAAACATCAGGAAAATTCTGGGAAACGAGTTGAAAACACCAGAAGAAAGACTTCCCTATCAGATTGCATTTTATATCAGGAATATGCATGGGCAGACGTGAGGATGGTAGAAATAATTTAACCGAATAAGCTGCGAAGCAGCATTCGGTTATGAGCAAGTAGCGAAGCGGACTTGGAATATCCGCTTGACTTGACGCAGTTTATTTACAGCTTTATAATAAAGGCACAAATAGCACATACAAAGCAATAATTGAGGAGAGAAAATTTTATGTTAAATCAGTTTTCAAGAACCCAGCTTCTTCTTGGGGAAGAAGGGATGAAGAAGTTGTCTGATGCGCGGGTTGCAGTATTTGGAATCGGCGGAGTTGGCGGATATGTTTGTGAAGCGCTGGTGAGAAGCGGAGTTGGCGCTTTTGATCTGATTGATGATGATAAGGTGTGTCTTACCAATCTGAACAGGCAGATTATTGCAACACGTAAAACTGTGGGAAAATATAAGACCGAGGTTATGAAAGAGCGTATGCTGGATATTAATCCGGATGTGAAGGTAAAGACGTATAATTGCTTCTTTCTGCCTGAGAATGCAGATGATTTTCCTTTTGAGGAATATGATTATATTGTAGATGCAGTAGATACTGTTACAGCAAAAATTTCCCTGGTTATGAAGGCTAAGGAGAAAGGTGTGCCAATTATCAGCTCTATGGGTGCGGGAAACAAGCTGGATGCAAGTCAGTTTAAGGTGGCAGACATTTACAAGACAAGTGTGTGTCCTCTTGCCAAGGTTATGCGCCGGGAACTGAAGAAGCGGGGGGTGCGTAAGCTGAAGGTGGTCTATTCTGAGGAAATCCCTACAAGACCAGTGGAGGATATGTCGATCAGCTGTCGTACAAACTGCATTTGTCCTCCTGGAGCCGCACATAAATGTACAGAACGCCGGGATATTCCGGGAAGCGTGGCGTTTGTGCCATCTGTTGCAGGTCTCATCATTGCAGGAGAAGTAGTGAAAGATCTTTGCAAGGCCTGAGAATTCAGTGAAAAAGAAAGGCCGTAAGCTGACTCTTTTCTTTAAATTCCTTAAGGTCATTTACAACCCGGCTTCCGAAAAAGGTAGAGCCATCAACCGCAGTGACATGGTTATGCTGCGCAAGCAGGACTGAAATGGAAAGTCCTACATAGTCGGTACCTGCAACTGCAATGTTCTTATTCATAGCAAGTTCCTTTCTTAAAAAAATCTAAAATCATATGGAAAGAGTTTAAAATCGTAAATTTTGTGCTACAATATACCTCACAAGAGGAACAACTGGTATCATCATAACATGCAAGTTTGTAAAATGCAACGCAGCCTCATTGTAACTTTTTTGACTGGAGGAAGGTTTTATGTGTACAGCAGCAACTTATAAAACAAAGGATTTTTATTTCGGAAGAACATTGGATTATGAGATTTCTTATGGAGATCAGGTGGTGATCACTCCGAGAAATTACGTGTTTGATCTGCGCCAGGGAGGCCAGCTGAAAAGCCATTATGCCATGATCGGAATGGCATGTGTGATGCAGGATTATCCTCTTTATTATGATGCGGTTAATGAGAAAGGTCTTGGAGTTGCAGGGCTGAATTTTGTAGGAAATGCACATTATAAAAAGCCTGTGGAGGGCAGGGATAATATTACTCAGTTTGAGCTGATTCCATGGATTCTTGGAAAATGTGCTTCTGTAAAAGAGGCCCGTCAGCTTCTGGCAGACATGAACCTGATTGACACGCCATTTATGGAAAAGCTGCCCACAGCACAGCTGCATTGGATCATTGCAGATAAGGAAGAGTGTATTACGCTGGAATCTGTGGAAGAAGGGCTGAAAATCTATGAGAATCCGGTAGGGGTTCTGACCAACAATCCTCCATTTAACTATCAGATGTTTCATTTAAATAATTATATGCATCTTTCCGTGGATAATAAGAGCAATACTTTTTCAAAAGATCTGGAGCTGGATCAGTACAGCCGTGGAATGGGCGGTATGGGGCTGCCGGGAGATCTTTCCTCCCAGTCCAGATTTGTAAGGGTTGCTTTTGTGAAAATGAATTCTCTGTCAGGTGATTCGGAAGAAGAAAGTGTAAGCCAGTTTTTCCATATACTGGGCAGCGTAGATCAGCAGAGAGGCTGCTGTAAGCTTGGAGATGATAAGTATGAGATTACCCTGTATACATCCTGTTGTAATACGGATAAGGGAATTTACTATTATAATACTTATGGCAATCATCAGATCAGTGCAGTTGACATGCATAAGGTGGATCTGGAACAGGAGAAGCTTTATACCTATGCTCCTGTGAAAGGTGAGCAGATCCATATGCAAAATTAAGCAGCAAAGTCAGTATATTTTTTTATTGCAAAATATTAATTAAGTGTTATAATTAACTATCATAGAACCAGATGGCGAATTCATATGAGTTCGCCATTTTCTATAAACTAATTTTGGCACTCAAGAGGGAAGAGTGCTGATAATACAGGAGGAAACATGTATGATCACAATACCAGTTTATGAACTTCTTCTTTTACCGGAAGTTACATTTTTCTTTAAAAAAGATATGTTTCCGGAAGATAGAATTACAGAACAGAATATTGGAGAAGAAATTCTCTTTATATTACAGAAAAAAGAGATGAGTCCCGAAGAGATTTCCATGGAGAATATTTTCCCTGTGGGTGTCATGGGTACTATTGAGGGAATTGATGAAGAGGGCAGTGTTAAAATTACCACAAAGGGAAGAGTGCGGGTGACTTCTGTAGAATATGCAGATGGAGCTGTACAGGCAGAAGCTGTTGATCTTCCTGATATTCAGGATATTTCCCCGGAGGAAGAAAAAGCGAAATTTGACAAGATCAAGAAAGAATTAATGGACTTTGCAAAAGGCTTTCAGTGGGGCGTATGGGTGCGCAGCATGATTTACCACTGGAAAAGCTACCCGGAAGCTGTCAGCGCACTGGCAGGGTATATGAGCCTTTCCTGGGAGGAGAAATACCACATAATTGAAGTGGATTCCAGAAAAGAACGCATGCGTCTGATGGAAGAGGCTATCTATGAACTGATGGAGATTTTTCGTGTCAGTGAGGAGGCAGAGACAGCACAGAAGAATTCCAATGAGAAGGTTTACCGGGAATCCGCTATTAAAAAGCAGATAGAATTTCTTCAGCAGCAGCTGGATGAAATGCATCCGGAGAACGTTTCCGATGTCAGACGTTTCCAGAAAAAAATCAAAGAATCCGGCATGAATGAGGAGGCGTACAAAGAAGCGGAAAAGGTTCTGAACCGAATGAAACAGGAGGGAAAAGACAGCCACGAATATGGAATGCTGTATGATTATCTGGACTTTGTTACAAGCCTTTCCTGGAAAACGGAAGAACCTGCCAAGATCGACCTGAATGAAGCTGAAAAAATTTTGGACGAAGATCATTATGGGCTGAAAAAGGTGAAAGAGAGGATCATTCAGCAGCTTGCGGTTATGGCCCTTAATAAAAGGCAATCCGGCTCGATCCTTTTGTTCGTGGGAGCTCCTGGCACAGGTAAAACCAGTATCGGACAGAGTATTGCCAGGGCTCTTCACCGCAAATATGTTCGTATCAGTCTTGGTGGAATCCGGGATGAAGCTGAAATCCGTGGGCACAGAAGAACCTACATAGGTGCTATGCCGGGGCGTATCATGGAAGGTATGAAGAGAAGCGGTGCGGCTAATCCGGTTATGGTTCTGGATGAGGTTGACAAGCTTGCCAAGGATTATGGTGGTGATCCGGCCAGTGCTCTTCTTGAAGTGCTGGATCCGGAACAGAATGGAAGCTTTACGGACCATTATATGAATGTACCGTATGATCTTTCAAATGTATTATTTGTGTGTACAGCCAATTCTACAGATACTATTCCGGAGCCGCTTTTCAATCGTATGGAAGTGATTCAGTTTCCGGGGTATACGGCAGTAGAGAAATTTCAGATTGCCAGACGCCATCTTTTACCCAAGGCAATGAAAAACATGGGAATCAAGGCGCAGAATCTGAAAGTAACAGACGAGGCTATCCGCCGTATCATTGAGGAATATACTGCTGAGGCTGGTGTGCGCGGATTGAAAAAGCAGATGGATGTGTTGTGCCGTTATGCAGCTGTGAAGCTGGTTAAAGGGGAGCAAAAAAGCATTACAGTCAGTGAGAAGCGTGTGCCGGAGTTCCTGGGACATGGAATCCACCATGAGAAAATTCTGGAAAACCCGGTTCCTGGCGTGGTGACAGGTCTTGCATGGACAAGTGCCGGCGGTGAGATCCTTTTTATAGAGACTTCATTTACAAAAGGGGATGGAAAGGTAATTATTACTGGACAGCTTGGGGATGTAATGAAAGAATCCGCACAGATTGCCATTACACTTGTAAAGTCCCTTTATCCGGATTTATCTGACAAATTTAAGAAAAATGATCTTCACATCCATGTACCTGCTGGTGCTGTTCCAAAGGACGGACCATCCGCCGGTATTACATTGGTGACTGCACTGGCCTCTTTGGTTACAGACAAACCTGCACCTCCTGAAATTGCAATGACAGGAGAAGTATCTCTCAGAGGTGGCGTCATGCCTATCGGTGGACTTCCGGAGAAACTGATGGCAGCACAGAGAGCAGGTGTGAAGCATGTATTTATTCCATATGAGAATGTGGATGATCTTGAGGATGTGGCTGATGAGGTGAAGAAGAAGCTGGAGATCACCCCTGTGAAAACGGTACAGGATGTATTGGCACAGGTACTGCAATAATATACAATTAAGATTACAAAAACAGGAAGATGTATGTTATAATACAGTTACAAATCATTGTTTTTGCATGTGAATAAGACTATAACCTAAAGAAAGTTATGGAGGAAAAGTTATGAAGAAAGGTAAATTAATCGCTACGCTGCTCTGCAGCGCATCAATGGTTATGGGAAGTATTGTTCCCACAGTTCCGGCTATGGCAGATGCTATGAAGGTTGTTACACTTGGAGCAGATCTTTCAGATGCCCAGAAGAACACTATGCTGAAATATTTCAAGGTTGATTCCAGCCAGGTACAGATCATCTATGTTACCAATCAGGATGAGAGAGATCACTTAAGCTCATATGTTCCGCTGGAGCAGATCGGTACCAGAACAGTCAGCTGTGCCTATGTGAAGCCTACTACCTCCGGTGGTATTAAGGTTCGTACCGCGAATCTGAACTGGGTTACATGTAATATGATCGCCAGTTCACTTTCCACTTCAGGTGTTACTAACTGCGAAGTTGTTGCCGCATGCCCGTTTGAAGTATCCGGTACAGGAGCACTTACAGGTATTCAGATGGCATATGAGACTGCCAGTGGAGAGAAGCTTGATGAGACAAAGAAAGAGCTTGCGACAGAGGAAATGGTAGTTACCGGTAATCTTGCAGATTCTGTTGGACAGAATGATGCGACTACGGTTATCAATCAGGCGAAGATGCAGGTTATTGCTGACAATATTCAGAATGCAGATGAAATTTACAATGTTGTTGTGAATATTTCCAATAATAATAATGTCTCTCTTACTGATGATGAGATCGATACTATTGTAAAACTGCTGCAGCAGATTGCAGAACAGAATTATGATTATTCTGAAATGCAGGAGACTCTGGAACGTGTAAATGACAACGTAACAGGTCAGGCTGAGGAGAGCAGTGATTCTGATGAAGAGGAAGAAGAGGATCCGGACAGTATTGTTGATAATGTAGATCAGAGTGCACTTGGTGATAATGTTATTGAGAGCTCCACTGAAGATCCGGGACTTGCAGAAGAGACCGGATCAACCGATGGCTCTGATGATGGAAATTGGGAAGAGTTCCCGGAAGAAGACGGATCTGATAATACAGATAACACAGATACAGATACTTCTTCAGATGGAACAGATGAGAATACAGAAGGGGATACCAGTGAAGTAGGAGATAGCACTGACGCTACTGAGATCACAGATGTATCTCAGCTTGAAACAGATTTCCTCAGCGATGATGCGAAAGCGAAATTTGATCAGGCGAAGACCTTCTGTAAGGGAGAATACGAAGGTGACGAGGATGCTCTTTATGAAGTAATGGGAGCTGATGCAGCTTCTACAGTAACACTTGATGCAGATACAGCTAACAAGCTTTCAATTAAAGTTCTTCAGAAATACCTTGGAATCCTTGGAAACGGTGCAGTTTCCTATCAGGAAGATGGAACTGAGAAATACGTTACTCCTGAGCTGAACATGCTGGACAAAGAACTGAAGAAGCTTTTCGGTATTGATGTAATCGATGATGGTACAGCTTCTGAAGATATTGACGTTCTTGGTACTGTAGTTTCCTCTGAGGATAAAGAAACCTTATACAAAGATACCATGAAGTTCTTTGAAAAACTGTATGGAGAAACTACTGATTCTTATGACAGTTCAGAAGATGTGACAATCGATGACAGTGCAGCAGAAGAAGTTGGCGACGATTCTTATGATGAGACGATCGATGCTGAGGATACAGAAGAATAATTGCAGCATACTGATGCCTGAATGAAGCTATAGGGGACAGAGACTGATACATAGTTTATGAAATCAGTTTCTGTCCCCTTTTCAGATTAACTGGAATTTTGAAAACTGACCTTGCAAAAAACTTTAAAATTGTCCATTGAAGACATGTCAGACTGTGAGTAAGATAAAAGACAGTTAAAGACAGAAAGCAAAAAGATTGCAAATAACTGTCTGATTTAACCCAGGAAAGAGAGAGAAGCTTATGAACAGACAAAATTCTACAGTTATGAAACTTGCGGAGACTGCACTTCTTGCAGCACTTTGCTACGTATCCTTCACATTTTTACAGATTAAGATCCCGGTACCGGGAGGTGATGCCACATCTCTTCATATTGGAAATACCTTCTGTGTGCTTGGTGCACTTCTTCTTGGTGGCTGGTATGGCGGTTTTGCCGGCGCTATTGGAATGACAATTGCAGATCTTATGGATCCTGTATATATCACAGGAGCACCGAAGACATTTGTTTTGAAGCTTTGCATTGGTCTTGTTACAGGCTTTGTAGCCCACAGACTTGCGAAGATCAATGAAACAAACGATAAGAAATATGTGTTTAAGTGGAGCCTGATCGCTTCAATTGCAGGTCTTGCATTCAATGTGATTGCAGATCCTGTTGTTGGTTATTTTTACAAACAGTACGTTCTTGGACAGCCTCAGGAGGTTGCCAGCATTTTAGCGAAGCTGAGTGCAGGTGCTACTTTTGTAAATGCAATTGTATCGACTATTTTGGTTGTGATCATATATAATGCTGTTCGTCCGGCATTGATCAAGTCTAATTTGATTGATGTACATGTAGCAGCTGCAAATATGAAATAAGAAATAAGTAAAAGACTCTGGAATGTTTTGAAGGCAATCCGGAGTTTTTTTCGTTATAAGAAATGAAAGCGGGATTATTTAATGAAAATTTTGTGACTTTTGGAAGGAACCCATGGAAATGCTGGTAAATTGGGGGATTGTGTGCTACAATGTTACCTAAATCCCAAAAAGCAAAGGAGAAAGAGGGCATTTTATTGAAAGAAAAATTTATGAGGTTTATGCAGGGACGTAACGGAGTGGATCAATTTTCCAGATTTACTATGGGAGTGGCGCTGGCAGCTATTGTACTGACTTTCTTTACCGGTACCAGAAGCGCAGTTGGAACTTTTCTGGATATGTTTGGTATGGCTGCAATTGTTTATACCTATTTCAGAATTTTTTCAAAAAATATTTCCAAACGCTGGCAGGAGAATCAGAAGTATCTGCAGCTTAGGGAAAAATTCAGGGCGCGCTTCCAGAAAGAGAAGCGGATGATGAGTCAGCGTAAAGATTATCATATTTACAGCTGTCCTGGCTGTGGTCAGAAAATCAGAATTCCAAGAGGCGGATTTAAGAAGGTTGAAATCGAATGTCCGAAGTGTCATACGAAATTTATAAAGAGGCGCTGATATGTTTGGATATATTGTAATGAATAAGCCGGAGATCAAAATGAAAGATTTTGACATGTACAGATCCTTTTACTGTGGACTTTGCAGAGAACTGCGTGAAAGGTATGGTATCTCTGGTCAGATTACACTGAGCTATGATATGACTTTTGTGATCATGCTCCTTTCAGGCCTTTATGAGCCGAAAACCTGTAAAGGTACTACAAGATGCGTCCTTCACCCTGTGAGAAAACAGAGGGTGCGAAAAAATGTAATGACAGAGTATTGTGCAGATATGAACATACTTCTCACGTATTATAAATGTCTGGACGATTGGAATGATGACAGGAAATATGTGAAGCTGGGCTATGCGAAGCTTCTTGAGGGGAAAAATAACCGTCTGTTAAAGCTTTATTCCAATAAGGCAAAGCGAATTGTGGAGCTTCTGGATGAGCTTTCAGCCCTGGAAAAAGAGGGAGAGACAGATGTTGACAGAATGTCCGGTATTTTCGGACATATTATGGAAGAAATCTTTGCCTATAGGCAGGATGAGTGGGAAAAAAGCCTTCGAAGAATGGGCTTTTATCTTGGAAAATTCATCTATCTTCTGGATGCATATGATGATGTGGAAGAGGATGTGAAAAATAAAGATTACAATCCTTTCGCCAAAAAATATACAATGGAAGGGTTTGAAGGGGAAGTACGTCAGATTCTGATGATGATGATGGCGGAAACCTGCAGAGAATTCGAGAAGCTTCCTATTATTAAATATGGGGATATTCTTCGGAACATTTTATATTCCGGTGTGTGGTGCCGCTTTGAGGAAGTGAGCAGGAAACGCAGGGAAGAACGGGAGAAAGAACATGTTGGATCCATATAGCGTACTGGGAGTTTCCAGAAATGCAACAGATGAAGAAATAAAAAAGGCATACAGAAAAATGAGCCGGAAATATCATCCGGATACCAATATCAATAATCCGAATAAGGATCAGGCGGAAGAGAAGTTTAAGGAAGTTCAGCAGGCATACGAACAGATTATGAAAGAACGTGAGTATGGAAATTCCGGAGGATCTTCAGGTGGATATGGTGGCTTTGGAGGATACGGCGGATATGGTGGCTTTGGCGGGCAGCAGCGTCAAAGTACTTATGAGGATGAAGAGAGCGTTCGCAGACGCGCTGCTGCGAATTTTGTTCAGAGCGGACATTATCAGGAAGCAATGAATGTACTGAATTCCCTTTCCCAGAAGAATGGAGAGTGGTACTATATTTCTTCTATGGCAAATATGGGAATGGGGAATAATGTGAAAGCCCTTGAACATATTCGCCAGGCTGTACGGATAGAACCGAATAATCAGCAATACCGCATGCTTCTGAATCGTATGGAAGGCGGCGGAAGCTGGTATGAAACCCAGCAGGGACCATTTGGAGGAATGCCGGTAGCAGGAGATGATATGTGTCTCAAACTTTGTCTGGCAAATGCACTATGCGGCATGTGCTGCCCTGGAAGCGGTGTTCTGTGCTGTTAGCGAAACAAACCATAACACTTATAATACTGTACTTTGGGAAATCCATTGTACAGTATTTTTTTTGAAAAGAAGATTTTATGCAAAAATGAATTGACAAGAAAACTCGCACGTATTAAACTGTTAAAGCGTGAAATAGATATAGATACCGTAGTCTGGTCTGCTTTTTAGGTGATGCAGAGCATCTGGCGAGCGGTGGTATAGTATAGGAGGAATCAGATAATGAGTATTCGTATTGGTATTCTGGGATATGGAAACCTGGGACGTGGCGTAGAATGTGCAATCAAACACAATCCTGATATGGAACTGGTAGGAGTATTTACCCGTCGTGCTCCTGAGACTGTCAAGATCCTGACTGAAACAGCCGGGGTATATTCTGTAGATGACGCTGAGAAGATGAAAGATCAGATTGACGTTATGATCCTTTGCGGTGGAAGTGCTACTGATCTGCCGGAACAGACACCGAAATATGCACAGTGGTTTAATGTGGTGGACAGCTTTGACACTCATAAACGAATTCCGGAACACTTTGCAAATGTTGATAAAGCAGCTTCTGAGAATGGAAATGTTGGAATTATTTCTGTGGGCTGGGATCCGGGAATGTTCTCTCTGAACCGTATGTATGCAAATGCAATCCTGACCAATGGCAGGGATTATACATTTTGGGGAAAAGGTGTAAGCCAGGGACATTCTGATGCCATTCGCCGTATTGATGGTGTGAAAGATGGAAAGCAGTATACAATTCCCATCGAGGCTGCACTGGAAGCTGTAAGAAGCGGTAAAAATCCGGAGCTTACTACAAGAGAGAAGCATAAAAGAGAGTGCTTTGTGGTAGCTGAGGAAGGTGCTGATCTTGCGAGAATTGAGAATGAGATCAAGACAATGCCAAATTATTTCGATGAGTATGATACTACAGTACATTTTATTTCCGAAGAAGAACTGAAACGTGATCACAGCGGAATCCCTCATGGCGGATTTGTAATCCGTACCGGAAAGACTGGTTGGAATGATGAGAACAGTCATGTGATCGAGTACAGCCTGAAACTGGATTCTAACCCGGAATTTACTTCCTCTGTAATTGTTGCTTATGCGAGAGCTGCATACCGTATGAAACAGGAAGGCCAGAAAGGCTGTAAAACTGTATTTGATGTGGCACCGGCATATTTAAGTGCTGAAAGCGGAGAAGAATTAAGAAAGCATTTACTGTAATTTTTAAATAAATATTACGAAATAATATGAAAGAAGACAGCTTCTGTGACTAGAGCCTTTTTAGACACGCTCTAGTGCGGAAGCTGTCTTTTTGTGAAATAGGGGAATGTTCTTGCCACATAAAAAACTTCGTGAGAATGCGGCCAGATGCATGAGAAATTTCGGCTGCCGGTTTATTATCCGCCTGTATATATAAAAATTATACGAAAATGTTGTGCAAATCTTACAGAGTTATACTTTCATGTTGACGATAGGCTTAAACTGTAATATAATGAGCTACATAAAGATGTAACAACTTTGTAAAAACTTGTGATAAAAATATCAAAAACATTTTAAAAAGGAAGGTAAGTATGCAAAGCAGACGTAAAAAATTCAGACTGTGGAGTATCCTGCTGCTAATGATGGTCATGGCGGCCGGTTTTACATGTCATGCATCATCTGTAGAGGTGCAGGCGGCGAAGAAGACCGGGTTCCATACAGTAAATGGAAAAACATACTACTATAAAAATGGCAAGAAGGTCAAGGGTTGGCTGACTCTGAATGGAAAGAAATATTATTTTAATAAATCCAATGGCGTTCAGGTGAAGGGCTGGCTGAAAGATAAAAAAGGCAGAAAGCGTTATTTTACCAGCAAGGCTGGTGTTATGGTGACAGGCTGGCTGAAGAATTCAAAAGGACAGAGACGTTATTTTGCTCCGTCTACCGGATATATGAAAACAAAGTGGCTGAAGCTTGGAGGCAAGACTTATTATCTCTACGCCAAGTCTGGTGTTGCTGCTACCGGTTTTGTGAAGGACAGCAAGGGGAATATCCGTTATTTTTCAAAAACCGGAATTATGGCAAATGGCTGGCTGACCAGCTCATCGGGAGTTAAGAGATATTTCCAGACTACTACATCCACTTCCACAAATGGAATTATGGCAGTTGGATTTAAGACCATTAATAATGTTACATATTATTTCTACAGCGGATCAGGTGCTATGGCTACCGGTTGGGTGGAGAACAAAGATAAAGGAACAAAATATTATTTTAATCCATCTACAGGAGCAATGTATACCGGTATTCAGACCATTGATGGTGTGAAGTATGAATTTTCAAGTACTGGTATCTGCCTGGGCGAGAAAAAGGATGATCCGGCACCGAATACCAATACCGGCACCAAGACAATTAAGAATTATCTTCTGGGCGCACTTCAGCCTATTGGAAAAGCTCTTTATGTATGGGGCGGCGGCTGGAATGATTCCACACGAAAAGGACTGAGCCAGACGATGACAGACTGGTATAATAAATGGTCATCCAATCCGTCTGGTTATGATTACAATAATTATCGTGATCTGTCGACTTCAAACAGAGCGAAGGGTTTTGACTGTTCCGGATTTGTTGGATGGTCAGCTTATCAGGTAATGCAGACAAAGTCAGGCGTTGGATATGGATACACTGTAGTATCCGGTGAAATCGGAAGCTATTATTCCGGCAAAGGCTGGGGAAGCATTGTAAATCAGTCTTATCTGTCACAGAATGGGTGGAAATTAAAGGCTGGTGATATCGGATACAATTCCGGTCACACCTGGATTGTTATTGGTCAGTGCAGCGATAAGAGTGTTGTAATTGTGCATTCTACACCTCAGGCTGGTGTACAGATTTCCGGTACAACAACTCCGTCCGGAAGTTATTCCAGTGAAGCTGTAGCTCTGGCTAAGAAATACATGTCAATGTATGCCGGATACAATATTTTTAACTATCATCCGTCTGTAGGAAACTATATTCGTAACGGTAACTTCCTGAGATGGAACAGCAGTGTTCTTTCTGATCCGGATGGTTATGGAAATAAGACTGCAGATGAAATTCTGTATGATCTGTTTGGTAAATAAAGAATTTTGAAAGTAAGGGAATTCATGGAAAATGTGAATTCCCTTCTTTTTATTTGGCCGCCGTTAAAGATGTGAATGGTTCAGATAAAGACAAATATATTACGAAATGTTACAGAAATTTAAAATTTATTGCAATTTAGGGTTGAAATGTTTTCGATGGTGTGTTAATATGTAGCAAGATTGAAAAAGATATTGCAAACATATTACAAATTAAGTTATTTAGATTATCGAAAAGATTAACGAGGGTGATAAAACATGAAGAAAAGAATTGTATGTCTGACACTGGCAATTTTAATGTGCGGCTCACAGGCTGTAAGCGTAATGGCTGACCGTGAGAGCGACTTAAGAGAAGAGCAGGCCTGGACAAGCCAGCAATTAGATGCTACATATGAGCGTATGAATGTTTTATGGGAACAGAAGCAGCAGCTTGAGAGTCAGATTGAATCCCTGAATTCTGATCTTGTAAATGTTATGGTTTCCATTCAGACTCTTGAAAATGATATTGCTTCCAAGCAGGCTGAAATTGAGAAAACAGAGGGCGATCTGACAAAGGCACAGAATGCGAAAGACAAGCAGTACAGCGCTATGAAAAAGCGTATTCAGTACCTTTATGAAAAAGGTGGCAACAATGCATGGTTCCAGATGATGCTTAATTCAGATAACCTTGCAGATCTTCTTACAAGAGCTGAATACACACAGCAGATGTATGAGCAGGACAGAGAGAGCCTTCAGAAATATGCAAGAACAATTGAAGAGGTTCAGAAATTAGAAGAACAGTATCAGCAGGAAAAGGCTGATTTTGAGACAATGAAAGAAGAATATGAGGCTCAGCAGTCTAATCTTCAGTATCAGCTGGATGTGACACGTGCTAATAGTGCAGATTGCGAAAATGAGATTGCATATGCACAGCAGCAGGCAACTGAGTATGCAAACCTTCTGGAAGAACAGCAGGCTGAGATTGAACAGCTTGAGGCTGAGCGAATTGCTGCAGAAGAAGAGGCAAGACGTCAGGCTGAGGCAGAAGCAGCAGCTGCAGCCGCAGCGGCACAGGAAGCTGAGGAGAATGGTGATTCTGATTCTTCCGAAAACGTTGAGTATGATGAAGATGGAAATGTGGTAAGTGGTTCTTCAGACAGTGAGTCTTCAGACGGATCTTCTGATTACGAGTATGATGAGTATGGAAATGTAATTGATACAGAGAATACTGTAGATTATGATTCCTCTGATGATTCATCATCCAGCAGCTCCAGCAGTTCTTCTGGTTCCGGTTCATCTGTTGTAGATTATGCTACACAGTTTGTTGGAAATCCGTATGTATGGGGTGGAACAAGCCTTACAAACGGTGCTGACTGCTCCGGATTTGTACAGAGTGTATATTCAAACTTTGGTGTAAGCCTTCCGAGAACATCTTATGAGCAGCAGAATGCTGGATACGAAGTATCCTATGCAGATGCTCAGCCAGGTGACCTGATCTGCTATGGCGGACACGTTGCAATTTACATGGGAAATGGACAGATCGTACATGCTTCTAACTCCAGAGATGGAATCAAGGTAAGTAATAATGCTGCGTACAGAACAATTACTTCTGTAAGACGTCTGGTGTAGTTCTGTCAAATGATTATGAGAGCCCTTTCGGATTCAATCCGGAAGGGCTTTTTGCGAGGTGGAAAAATGATGAAATGTTATAAAATGAAGGAAATACCATATTTAAGAATACTTGGCAGATCAAATGACAGCTACGAGCCTGTTACTCTGTTCTGGACTGCTTCCGGAATTGAAATGAATATAAAGGCAACAGAAGCCTGGATAATTGTGCATTCTGATTATGAAATGTTCGAGCCATGGGCAGATGTAATTATAGATGGTGCCCTGACACAGCGTATGATGGTAAACAAGGGTGAACAGAGAATCTGTCTTTTTCGAAATATGGAAGGCAATAAGATAAGAAATGTAAAGATTCTCCGCGATACACCTGCTTTTCCTGCAGATGAGAAAACGCTGTTTCAGATATCCGAAGTGCAGACTGATGGCAAGTTCTATCCTTTGGAAGAACCAAAAATGAAACTGGAGTTTGTTGGAGACAGTATCACTTCCGGTGAAGGAGGGTGTGGAGCTGGCACCGAGATGACCTGGAACTCATTGTGCTTCAATTGTGTGGACAATTATGCATATATGACTGCGAAAAAACTGGATGCAGTGTATAACTGTGTAAGCCAGAGCGGATGGGGCGTTTACTGCTCCTGGGAAGGTAATGAACAGCAGGCAATTCCGTTGTATTATGACCAGGTGTGTGGTATTTTAAACGGCGAACAAAATAAGGCACTTGGAGCCTTGGAAAAATGGGATTTCAGCCGTTTTCAACCAGATGTGATCGTGGTAAATCTGGGAACTAATGACAGCGTTGGCACAAAAAATATGGAAATGGTGGAGCGTGCAGCGGAAGGCTTTCTGAAAAAAATTAGAGATTGCAATCCGAAAAGCTATATTTTGTGGTGCTATGGAATGCTGGGAGATGAAATTTGCTCTGTGTTGGAAAATGCAGTGCAAAATTATAAGGTAAAAACAGGAGATGCACGTGTGGAGTTTGTGAAGCTGCCGGATACTCTGGCGGGGGAGTTTGGCTCAAGACAGCATCCCGGACATATATCACATGAAAAGGCGGCAAAGGTTCTGACTGAAAAAATTCAAGGGTTGACAAATGCAGTGGCGTGTGGTAATATAACGTCAGTATAATTCCATATTGAACATATTAAGTGCTGACAGCTATAAGCTGGCAGAAAGAGGGAATCAGGTGAGAAACCTGAGCGATCCGGTCACTGTAACAGAGGAGCGAATCTCGGAGTCCATTGTGCATATGCATGAGAAGGAGAGAGGATGTGATGATTCTGGAGCCAGGAAACCTGCTTGGTATGGCGAGGTTAAGCTTCCGTTGAAAGTCTAACAACCAGTTTCGGGGAATCCGCAGCCCTGGAATGTTGTCTGCTATTGCAAGTAGACATTTTTTATGGAATATCGCCTGTTCAGAAGAATTATACAGATTAAATGGCAGGCGATACTACTTCGGATGAAACCGTTCCCTCCGCGTATATATGAACGGATCATATTCTACCCCGGGGTAGCATCGCTCCCTCTCAGATAACCATTGAGATTTGGCAACCGCGTCAGCGGTATTTTTTTTACTCTTTTATATGAAAAAAAGTTTGCTGGTGGGCGACGGATAGGAGAAAAATATGGAGAAAAAATATTGGGAAGATAAGGAATATTCTTATTTTAGTCATAAAAAATGTGAATTTTTTCCCTGTCATAAAGGAGCTGATCCGGAGGATTTTAACTGCCTGTTTTGCTATTGCCCTCTTTATGCGCTGGGGGATAAATGTGGCGGGAATTTTCAATATAATGAAAAGGGCTTTAAAGACTGTACCAATTGCCAATTGCCTCATAAGCGGAAGAATTACGGGTATGTCACAGGCAAATATGGTGAATTGGCGGAAATGATGCAGAACATAAGAGACGAAGAAAAAAGAAAAGAAAAACAGAAGTGAAAAAACTCCCGGATATATAATATGTAGTTTCCACTGCGTGGTTATATATCCGGGAAAACTTTATCAGCGGATGCTCAGGAGCATTTTCAGCTTTGGAATCTGATTGTTCAGAATCAGACTTTCGGGAAACATGGCTTCATGGACAAATTCTGCGGCGTAAGTAAAATCTCCAATATGATCGGTTCCATGACTGTCGCTGGAAAGTACGACGGGAACCAGATATTTATGGCAGTACTTTAAAATCTCTGCGCAGTTCCCCCGGGTGTCACCGCGATATCCGTAAGGCGCCAGAGAAGCCTCGTTGATTTCCAGGATTACACCATTTTCACCGGCCGCTTTTACAACGGCAGCATAATCTATGTCATACTGGGAATTGTCAATATGTCCCAGAAGTTTTACTGCGGGATTTTTCATTACATTCAGAAGTGCAGCTGTGTTTTCCTCACAGGTTCCTGGTCGGAAATTCTGGTAGTGCATACTGGCAATTGCATAATCAAGTTTATCAAGCAGTTCCTGTTCCAGATCGATCTTGCCATCTGTATCCAGGATATTCAATTCTATTCCATATAATAATTCCACACCAAAACGCTTCCGGGGCGAATAAGTCAGACTGCGAAAGTAGGATGAAGTTCCGGCGGCAAGTGTGGCAGGACCGTGGTCTGTGATTCCAAGAAGCTTCAGCCCTTTTGCGGAAGCTGTTTTTGCCATGTCGCTGATCGTGCAGCTTGTGCCATGACCGCTGGCAATGGAATGGGTATGTATATCGGAAAGATACATATAAATCATCTCCTTTTCTTTCAGTATGACAGAGAGGAAAAAATCTGTCAACAGTAAAGTATGAGAAAAACAAATAAAAACAACATTAAAACACAAGAAAATCCACATAAAAAGTGCCGTTATCTGTTGCTTTTTGTTGACACTGCAGGATGAGAGGGATATAATTATAAAAGAATAATGTGAATACACAGGATAGCATTAATATAGAAACGTTGGTTTGCAACAGGAGGTAAAAATGGGATATACAGATAATATGTCACCTGAAATGAAACAGCGAATTGTACAGGAGCTTGTTCCGGGAAAACAGATTTCTCTGGCACATATTATTGCCAACCCGGATAAGATCCTTTATACCAAGCTTGGACTGGATCCGTCACTGGATTATTCGAGAGCCGCTATTGGGATTATGACAGTAAGTCCGGCTGAGACAGCCATTATTATGGCTGATATTGCCATGAAATCCTCCGGCATTGAGCTGGGATTTGTGGACCGCTTCAGCGGAAGCCTGATCATCACAGGAACGGTGTCTGAAGTTGAGGCATCTACAAGTGCAATTTTGGATTACGTAGGAAATAAACTTGGTTTTACCCTGTGCCCAATTACAAGGACCTGATGAAATATGAAGAAGCTTGTTCTTATTGGCCGCAGTGAGTCCGGGAAGACCACCCTGACTCAGGCGCTTCGCGGAGAAAAAATACACTATCATAAAACACAGTATGTAAATAATTTTGATGTGATCGTGGATACGCCTGGAGAATATGCACAGACGAAAGGTCTGGGGCATGCCCTGGCATTGTATACATATGAATCGGATGTGGTAGGTCTGCTGGTTTCTGCTACAGAACCTTACTGCCTTTTTCCACCGTGCATTACCTGTATGGCTAATCGTGAAGTAATTGGAATTGTTACCAAAATTAATGACCCTGATGCAAATGTGAAGCAAGCCACATCCTGGCTGCAACTTGCTGGCTGTAAGACGATTTTTTATGTGGATTCCAAGAAACAGCAAGGGATTCCTGAGCTTTTGGAGCATCTTAGGGAAGATGGCGATGTTATGCCATGGGAAGGAAATATATAAAAGTTAAGATAAATTCTCAGTAATTTGCAGAAAAAAATTACTGGGGATTTTTTTATGACAGAAACAAAAAATACAAATACAGTATAAAATGAAAATAACCTGGAAAATGTGGGAAGAATATGAAAACCAAGAAAAACAACATATTAACCTGGCGAAGAATCCACATAAAACAACAGAAAACAACAAAAAGAGCTTGACTTATTGTGTGGAATAGTGTACACTTACATCATATCCATAAAAGTAACAGGCTGACTATGCTCAGCCATAATAAGTTACCCGGTGCGGTACTATAACCTACATAATCCACCGTACCTGAATGTGCTTAAGGAGGAAAAAAGCATGGTAAACGAATACGAAATCAAAAAACAGATTTGCGACATCGGAAGAAGAATCTATAACCGTAACATGGTTGCAGCAAATGACGGTAACATCTCCGTAAAACTGAATGACAATGAGTTCCTTTGCACACCTACTGGTGTATCCAAAGGTTTCATGACTCCAGAGTTCATCTGTAAAGTAGATGCTAAGGGTAATGTTCTTCAGGCTAACCCAGGATTCAAACCATCTTCTGAGATCAAGATGCACATGAGAGTATATGAGAAGAGACCTGATGTAGGATCTGTTGTACATGCTCATCCGATTTATGCAACATCCTTCGCTATCGCAGGTATCCCGCTTACACAGCCGATTATGCCTGAGGCAGTTATCGCTCTTGGATGTGTTCCGATCGCTGAGTACGGTACACCTTCCACAATGGAAATTCCGGATAACCTTGAGAAATATCTTCCATACTTCGATGCAGTTCTTCTTGAGAACCATGGAGCTCTTACATGGAGCACAGACCTGAATGCTGCATACATGAAGATGGAGTCTGTTGAATTCTATGCACAGCTTCTGTATCAGAGCAAACTTCTTGGAGGCCCGAAGGAATTCGATAAAGAGAACATTAAGAAACTTTATGAGATCCGTCGTAAATTCGGTATGCCTGGAAAACATCCGGCAAGCCTTTGCCAGAATAAAGACGGCGTGAACTGCCATAACTGTGGTGGCGCATGTCACAACGAAGACTACAAACAGTTCCCAGGATATCAGTATGATTTCGTTGGCGGCAACTGTGATGCTCCTGCAGCAGATACAGCTAACGCAGACGCAGAGTTAGTAGCAAAGATCACAAAACAGGTTATGTCTCAGTTAGGACTTAACAAATAATTTAAATGGTAAATTGCCGCGGCTGCAAAATAAAAGCAGCTGCGGATAACCTTAAAGGAGGAACAATCTCATGCCAATCAGCGAGAGCATGGTACAGGATATTGTACAGGAAGTTATGGCGAAAATGCAGATTGCAGACGCTCCGGCCGGTAAACATGGAATTTTCAAAGATATGAACGAAGCCATTGAGGCAGCGAAAGCTTCTCAGAAGATCGTTCGGAAAATGTCCTTGGACCAGAGAGAAAAAATTATTACCTGCATTCGAAGAAAAACAAAAGAAAATGCAGAAATCCTTGCACGTATGGGTGTTGATGAGACCGGAATGGGAAATGTAGGAGATAAGATCCTGAAACATCATCTGGTAGCAGACAAGACCCCTGGTACAGAAGATCTCAGCACTACAGCTTGGTCAGGCGACAGAGGCTTAACCCTGATCGAGATGGGACCATTTGGCGTGATCGGAGCAATCACTCCGTGCACGAACCCAAGTGAGACGATTCTGTGTAATACAATGGGTATGCTGGCAGGTGGAAATACAGTCGTATTTAATCCGCATCCGGCAGCAATCAAAACATCTATTTATGCAATCAATCTTCTGAATGAGGCATCCCTGGAAGCAGGTGGCCCGGATAATATCGCTGTAACAGTAGAGAAACCTACATTAGAGACAAGCAATATTATGATGAAACATAAAGATATCCCGCTTATTGCAGCAACAGGCGGTCCTGGCGTTGTTACAGCAGTTCTTTCCTCTGGAAAACGTGGAATCGGTGCTGGCGCAGGAAATCCACCTGCAGTTGTAGATGAGACAGCAGATGTAAGAAAAGCTGCTCAGGATATCGTAAACGGATGTACATTCGATAACAACCTTCCTTGTATCGCAGAGAAGGAAATCGTAGCAGTCGCTTCTATTACAGATGAGCTTATGCATTATCTGGTAAGCGAGAATGACTGTTACCTTGCTTCTAAAGAAGAGCAGGATAAGCTTATAGATGTAGTTCTTGCAGGCGGCAAGCTGAACCGTAAATGTGTTGGACGTGATGCCAGAACATTACTTTCCATGATCGGAGTTAATGTTCCTGCAAATATCCGTTGTATCGTATTTGAGGGACCGAAGGAACATCCGCTTATCGCAACAGAGCTTATGATGCCAATCCTTGGTGTTGTAAGAGCAAAAGATTTTGATGATGCAGTAGAGCAGGCTGTATGGCTTGAGCATGGCAACCGCCACTCTGCACACATTCATTCCAAGAACATTGACAATATCACCAAATATGCGAAAGCAATCGACACCGCAATCCTTGTTAAAAATGCACCTTCCTATGCAGCACTTGGATTTGGCGGAGAAGGTTACTGTACATTCACAATCGCAAGCCGTACAGGTGAAGGACTTACAAGCGCAAGCACATTCACCAAGAGAAGACGCTGCGTAATGGCAGACAGCCTTTGCATTCGCTGACAGGAGGAAACATAAAAATGGATATGAATAACGTAAATATCGAAGAAATCGTAAAACAGGTTCTTGCTGGAATGGCTGGAACTGCTCCGGCAGCTTCTGCACCAGCTGCAGCACCGGCTGCTGCACCGGCAGGCGCTATCCCGAAAACTGCACACGTTGCAGTTCTTACTGAAAAAGAGCATTTTGATATTAAAGAGTACCCGATTCCAGCACTTGGCGACGACGACATCCTTGTTAAAGTAGAAGGCTGCGGCGTTTGCGGTACTGATGCTCACGAATTTAAGAGAGACCCATTTAACCTGATCCCGGTTGCACTTGGACATGAGGGAACTGGTGAGATCGTTGCCATGGGTAAGAATGTTAAGACAGATACAGCTGGAAAACCGGTTAAGATCGGTGATAAAGTTGTTACATGTATGATCTTCAAGGATGATCCTGAGATCACAATGTTTGACCTTAATAAGAAGAACGTTGGTGGAGCTGACGTATACGGACTTCTTCCAGATGATGATATTCATCTTAATGGATGGTTCTCTGATTACATCTTTATCAGAGGCGGAGAGTTCGGAAGCACATTCTTCAACGTAAGTGATCTTGACCTGGATTCCCGTATCCTGATTGAGCCATGTGCAGTTCTTGTACATGCAGTTGAGAGAGCAAAAACAACTGGTATCCTTCGTTTCAACAGCAGAGTTGTTGTACAGGGATGCGGACCGATCGGTCTGATCTGCATCGCAGTTCTTCGTACAATGGGTATCGAGAACATCTGTGCAGTAGATGGAAATCAGCAGCGTCTTGATTTTGCTAAGAGAATGGGCGCTACCATGAGCGTAAACTTCATGGAGCACAAAGGAATCGAAGCACTTTCCGAGGCTGTTAAAGAGCAGTTTGGCGGACATCTTGCAGACTTTGCATTCCAGTGTACAGGTTCACCTGTTGCTCATGCAAACATCTACAAATTCATCCGTAATGGCGGCGGTCTTTGCGAGCTTGGTTTCTTCATCAATGGTGGAGATGCTACAATTAATCCACACTTTGATATCTGCTCCAAAGAGATCACAATCGTAGGCTCCTGGGTATACACCTTAAGAGATTACGTTACAACATTTGACTTCCTTAAGAGAGCAAATGCAATCGGACTTCCAATGTCTGAACTGATCACAGACAAATATCCGCTTGAGGAAATCAATGAAGCATTAAAGAAAAACCTTGCTATGACCGGTCTTAAGATCGCTGTAGTAAATAAATAATTGCCGGATAAAGGAGAATCAAGATGGCAGAAGCTGTAGGAATCTTGGAGGTGTTCGGACTGGCAACAGCATTTGTGGCGGCCGACGCCGGCTGCAAGGCAGCAAATGTCCATCTGGAGGTTTTTGATAAAAATAAACCTGCAAATGCGGACAGTCTGCCGGTACCGCTCCTTGTCTGCATCAAATTCCGTGGAAGCGTTTCTGATGTAACAGAGGCTGTGGAAGCAGGAATCAGAGTGGCAGAGAGTATGACTGGTGTGGTACAGCACTATGTAATACCAAATCCGGAAACCGGTACACAAAAAATGCTGAAAATCAGCGCACTGGATAAGGATTAAATATTGCGAACCAGTGAAGGAAAGTTTATAATAATAACGAACAGTCATGCGAAGCATGACAGGTACCTCACAGCAAGTACGCTGGAGCGTACTTGAAAAGTTGAGATATATCAGGAGGAATTCATTATGGCACAGGAAGCTTTAGGAATGGTAGAGACCAGAGGACTTACAGCTGCAATTGAGGCAGCAGATGCAATGACAAAGGCAGCAGAAGTTGCACTGGTTGGTACAGAAAAAATCGGATCCGGTCTTGTAACTGTTATGGTTCGCGGAGATGTTGGAGCTGTTAAAGCAGCAGTAGAGAGTGGAAGTGCAGCAGCATCCAGACTTGGAGAGCTTGTAGCTACACACGTAATCCCAAGACCTCATACAGATGTGGAGAAGATTCTTCCAAGCATCTAATGAACTAAAAGGAGTTCGCTCATGAGTAAATCATATGGTTTTATTGAAATCACAGGTGTTGTTGCGGCTATGGATGCCCTGGACATTATGTGTAAAACGGCAGACGTTGAGCTGGCGTCATGGGAGCGTAAGCTGGGCGGACGACTGGTGACCATTATTATACAAGGCGATGTGGCAGCTGTGACAGAGGCCGTGGAAGCGGCAGCTGCGCAGGCCATCAAGAAACCGGCAAGCTATGCAGTAATTGCCAATCCCCATGAGGAAATCGTCAAAATGGTGGAATTAAGCGCAAGTCGATGGAGAAAGAAAAAGGGGGATGAATAATGGCTGACGAAGAAAAAAAAGAGACAGCGAAAAAAGCAGCCCCTAAAAAGGCAGCCGCTCCAAGAAGAACGGCCAGAACGACCAAAGCAAAAGCAGCAGAGGTAAAAGCTGAAGAGCCAAAGACCACTGCAGCTGAAAAAGAGATTACTGAAACCAAACATATAGAAGCAAAGAAACCAGTAATTCATAAGGAGGAAAAAATCATGACACAGGAAGCATTAGGAATGGTAGAAACCAGAGGACTTACAGCAGCTATCGAGGCAGCTGACCAGATGTGTAAAGCAGCTAACGTTGCATTAGTTGGAACAGAGAAGATCGGATCCGGTCTTGTAACTGTTATGGTTCGTGGAGATGTTGGAGCTGTTAAATCTGCAGTAGAGAGCGGAAGCGCAGCAGCATCCAGACTTGGAGAGCTTGTAGCTACACATGTAATTCCAAGACCTCATACAGATGTTGAGAAAATCCTTCCGGTTCTGAAATAATATAAAAGTCCCGGACAGCAGACATTACAAAATCCGGAAAGAAAGCAGGTGTACTTTTGGAAACTAATAATGTTGAGCTGATCACCAGGATGGTGCTGGATGCTCTTAATAAAAAAGATGAAAAAGGCAATGGCTTCATGGTGCCTATCGGAGTTTCCGCAAGACATATCCACCTGACACAGGAACATGTGGAAGCATTATTTGGAACAGGATATCAGCTCACCAAGAAAAAAGAGCTGATGGGCGGACAGTTTGCATCTAACGAGACAGTTACTATCGTTGGATTGAAACTTCGTGCTATTGAGAATGTACGTATTCTCGGACCTGTTCGTAAGGCTTCACAGGTTGAAGTATCAGCTACAGACGCTATCAAGCTGGGGATGAAAGTACCGGTTCGTGAGTCTGGAGATGTTAAAGGAAGTGCTCCGATCGCAATTGTCGGACCGAAGGGTGCGATTTATCTGAAAGAAGGATGTATCGTAGCAATGCGTCACATCCACATGTCACCGAAGGATGCTCAGGCAGCCGGCGTGAAGGACGGAGATATCGTTTCTGTTAAGGCAGACAATGAGAGAGGAACTATTTTCAATCAGGTGAAGATCCGTGTAGACGACAGCTTTACACTGGAGATGCATATTGATACTGATGAAGCAAATGCAGCAAAAATTGCCACAGGCAATACAGTTACAATTATAAAGTAATGCAGTGAAAAAAGTTTTCTCATTACTAAAATAAAGAGTTCAGCCATGTAAGATCTGTAAGCAGATAAGTGCATGGCTGAACTGCATAAAATTTGGAGGTTCACATGATAGTTGGCAAGGTAGTAGGAAGCGTTGTTTCCACAAGAAAAAACGAAAAGCTGATCGGCAATAAGTTTATGATCGTGGAACCGGTTCATCACATGAAAGGTGACCTCAGCCAGATTGTTGCAATCGACATTATCGGTGCAGGAATCGGGGAATATGTATTGGTGGCACAAGGAAGCGCGGCAAGAATTGGCTGCGGCGTAGAAACAGCACCGGTTGATGCCGCCATTGTAGGTATCGTTGATGACGGTGCAGGATTGGAGTAACGCCATGGATATCAAAGAATTACAGAATATTATACAGGAGAATGGTGTAGTTGGTGCCGGCGGTGCAGGATTCCCTACATATATGAAGCTGACAGATAAAGCAAATACCATTCTTATGAACTGTGCAGAGTGCGAACCTTTACTGAAATTACACAGACAGTTATTAGAGAAGCACGCTTACGAAATTATGAAAACATTCCATATGGTTCAGGAGACTGTTGGTGCTTCAGAAGCCATCATTGGAATTAAAAAATCCTACGTTCAGACAGTAAATGCTCTGAAACAGCATATCGAAGAATTCCCTGGAATGCGCATCCATCTTCTGGATGAGGTATATCCTATGGGTGATGAGGTTGTACTGATCTACGAAGCAACTGGTAGAGTTGTAAGACCTGGCGGACTTCCTATTGAACAGGGAGTTGCAGTGTTCAACGTAGAGACATTGTATAATATATATCGTGCAGTAGAGAAAAAAGAACCTGTAACAGATAAATATGTATCTGTTGTAGCTGAGGTAAATCATCCGGTAACAGTAAGAGTACCTCTTGGATGTACTATGGATGATGTAGTTGCTCAGGCAGGTGGAACTACTGTGAAAGATCCGGTTTACTTTATTGGTGGACCGATGATGGGAAGAATCGGAAAAGGTTCTGACCCTGTAACGAAGACAACAAATGCGATTCTGGTTCTGCCAAAAGACCATTTAATCGTACAGAAGAAGATGCGGACTTCTGCTATAGATTTAAAACGAGCAGCATCTATTTGCTGCCAGTGTAATACTTGTACAGATCTTTGTCCACGTAATAATCTGGGACATCCGATTGATCCGGCACGTTTCATGCGCGCTGCATCTAATCATGATTTCAGAGATGTTAATCCATACATTAATGCAAGCTTCTGCAGTTCCTGTGGTGTTTGTGAAATGTATGCATGTCCTCAGAGTCTTGCACCAAGAACACTTCTTGCAGACATGAAGGGTGGACTTCGTCAGGCAGGTATTCGTCCTCCTCAGGGAGTACAGCCAGTACCGGTTAAGGAATCAAGAGAATACCGCAAGGTTCCTGAAGAACGTCTGATGGCACGTCTTGGTCTTACCAAGTATGACAAAGACGCACCAATGGACGAGACACTGGTTGAGATTCCAAAGGTAAAAATTCTTCTGAGCCAGCATATTGGAGCACCTGCGCAGGCAGTTGTAAAGGTTGGAGATCAGGTGACAAGAGGTCAGATGATCGCTTCTCCGGCTTCTGGCTTAAGTGTTGGTATTCATGCAACCATCTCCGGTAAAGTTACCGAAGTGACAGATCGCTGGATCGTAGTTGCAAAGAATTAGAAAGGACGTGCAGAAAATGAGTAAAGCAATCGGAATGATTGAATTCAAAACTACAGCTACCGGCGTTACTGCAGCAGATGCAATGGTTAAGACATCTGATGTGGAAATCGTTGAGGCGCAGACCGTGTGTCCGGGTAAATATATTGCAATTATTACCGGTGATCTCAGTGCGGTAAAAGCTGCTGTTGATACAGCTGTAGCAACCTATGAGGATAAGTGCATTGACAGTTTTGTACTGGGTAATCCGCACGAGTCCCTTTTCCCGGCTATTTATGGAACTACTCAGGTAGAAGAAATCAGTGCACTGGGAATTCTTGAAACATATGATGCAGCTTCCATTATTGAAGCTGCTGATCAGGCTGCAAAGACTGCAATTGTAGATCTTATTGAGCTTCGTATTGCAAAAGGTATGTGTGGAAAATCTTACATGATGCTTACAGGTGAGGTTTCAGCCGTAACTGCATCAATTGACAGAGCGAAAGAACTGGTTGCAGAAAAAGGCATGTATCTGGATTCATCAGTAATAGCACATCCGGATAAGCGAATGATTGACAGCCTTCTGTAAAATTCTGGTCTTATCAAAATTAAAGAATGCGGAGGAGACCTGAGAATGCTTGCATTAGAGAGACGCAATCTTATCCTGGAGAAACTACAGAATGAGAAACGGGTGGTAGTAAGCGAACTGAGCCAGTTGTACGGAGTATCTGAAGAAACCATAAGAAGAGATCTGGATAAACTGGAAAAAGAAGGGCTTGCTATCAAGAGCTATGGCGGGGCAGTGATCAATGAAGATGTGAGCATTGATCTTCCCTTTAATGTGCGTAAGAATCAGAATGTAGTTGGGAAACAAAAGATGGCAGAAATCATAGCCTCTCTTGTACATGACGGGGAACATCTGCTTCTGGATGCCAGCACTACTGCAGTGTTCGCTGCGAAAGCATTAAAAGAAAAAGAGCGTCTGACTGTGATTACCAATTCCATGGAAATTCTTCTGGAACTGGCAGATGTATCAGGATGGAATATTATTTCAACAGGCGGGATGATGAAGGAGGGCTATCTGGCCTTCCTTGGTTCCCGTACGGAAGAAGTGATTCGTTCTTATTTTGTAGATACTGTTATTTTCTCCTGTAAGGCTCTGGATGAGAAGTGGGGCATAATGGAATCTCAGGAACCTTTTGGAACAGCAAAGAGAGCAATGCTGGATTCAGGACGCAGGAAAATCCTGGTTGTGGATAATACAAAATTTGACCAGACCGCATTTTCTGTTGCAGGAAGATTGCGGGATATAGATATTGTTGTGACAGATATAAAACCTTCTGAGAAATGGCTTAAGCTTTTTAAGGATGAAGGTGTGGAGTGCAGATATCCGGAATCTGTCCGCTAAGGCTTTCTTGTATACAAAAGAAGGCTGCAATAAAGGAGCATTGAATTATGAAAACTTTTGAAATGAAAACAGTCATCCATTTTGGAGACAATGCCCTGGATAGACTGGCAGAACTGCCATACAAAAAAGTTCTGGTGATCACAGATCCATTCATCGCAAAGGGAAGTATGATCAATTTGATTACAGATCCCCTGAAACGCGGTGGCAAGGAGTTTGAAGTATTCAGTGATGTTGTGCCGGATGCACCGGTAGGAAAAATCGCAGAAGGTGTAAAGAAGTTTCTTGAGTATCAGCCAGAAGTTGTAGTTGCCGTTGGAGGCGGCTCTGCAATTGACTCTTCAAAGGCAATCCGTGAGTTTGCCCTGAAAATCAATAACTATGGTAAGGTAGGTCTTATTGCAATTCCTACTACTAGTGGTACCGGATCTGAAGTTACCTCTTTTGCCGTTGTAAATGATACAGATAACCACGTGAAGTATCCGCTTATCTCAGAAAGCCTTACAGCTGATGAGGCAATTCTGGATGCAGAACTTGTAAAGAGTGTTCCGCCTTCCATTACAGCAGATACAGGTATGGATGTATTGACTCACGCTATTGAGTCATATGTAAGCATCAATCACAATGAATTTTCATCTGCTCTTGCAGAAAAGTCAATTGAAATCTGCGGAGTCTTTCTGTTAAGAGCGTACCTGGACGGCAGCGATATGCATGCCCGTCAGAAAATGCATGTAGCTTCCTGTCTTGCCGGACTTTCTTTTAACACAGCCGGACTTGGAATTACACATAGTATGGCTCACCAGCTTGGCGCTATTTTCCATATTCCTCATGGACGTGCCAACGCTATGCTGCTTCCACACATTGTGGAATTTAATGCGAACATCAATAAGCACAGTAAGAGCCAGAAGGAATATCTTCCAGCTGTAAAGAGATATGCAAATATTGCCCATATTCTTGGACTTAGTAATTACAATAAAGTTATGTCCGTAAGATCTCTTGTAAACTGGATTCAGTTTATGCAAAAAGAGATGAATATTCCGCTTACCATTCAGGAAATCGGAACAATTTCACCGGATGAATATTTTGGTGCAATTGATAAGATGGCAGACCTTGCTCTTGCTGACGCCTGCACAACGGCGAATCCAAGAGTTCCAACCAAGGAAGATATTGTGAAGATCTACAAGAAATTGTGGTCATTTTAATGAATATAAGAGGCTTTGGACAGAATCAGAGATGATTTGTCCAAAGTCTGTTTATAACTAATATAGTGAATGTGGGATAATATGGATCGATGTTTATTATTTATGTAAAAGGTGATATTGTCAGACATTCAGTGTGTTAGTGCAAAACAAATTTTATTTTGCCGGACAGGTGAAATGTCAGGAGAGAGCCATATGAGTATTTATACGAAAAATGGTGACAAGGGAACTACCAATCTTGTCCATACGAAAAATGTTTCTAAATCTGATGACAGAATTCAGCTTGAAGGAACTATAGATGAACTATCCAGTCATATCGGTGTTTTAAAAACAATGATCGAAGACGGAGAAATTCTTCGTTTTCTGGAAAAAATCCAGGAAAATCTGATGAAAATTGCTGATGGAGTGGCTGATCCCTATAACAGAGATTATAAAATAAATGATGACAAGACAGAGCTTCTGGAAGAGGAAATTGATCGTCTGGAAGAATTGTTTAATTTACCCAAAGAGTCTTCTTTGCCCGGTACCTGTCGTCTGTCTGCAGAGATTGATGTAACTCGGGCTGTTGCCAGAAGGGCGGAGCGTGATCTTGCTACTGTAAGTGTAAAGTTTGGTTCTGATACAGGAAGTAAGAAATACATGAACCGTCTGGCAGATTATCTGTATGTGCTTGCCCGCTATGTAGATGTGAAAAATACAGCTGTACATACAGGTGAAGCTGAGAAAATGGCAGGAGGAAGCGTGAGCGTGGATACGAAAAGTGAGAATTCTCCTATATCCGGTACCTCAGATACTGTAGATGAAGCTGTGATTCAGGCTGTATTGCGCCGTATGGGCATGCAGAATAAGATTACACTGGAGGTCGCGAAGAAGCTGATTGAAAAAATTGAGCAGGAGGCGCTTCGCCGTGGGAAGAAGGCTGTTATTGCAGTCTGTGGACCAGATGGAAATCCAATTGCAGTGCATGTAATGGATGGAGCATTTCTGGTAAGCTTTGATGTGGCCCTGAAAAAAGCCTATACTTCCGTTGCTGTAAAGATGTCCACCATGGAATTGGCTGGACTAGCCCAGCCAGGTGGAACCTTTTACGGTGTAGATAAGATGGACGGTGGAAAAATCGTGATTTTTGGAGGCGGTGTACCGCTGAAGTCCGGAGATAACATTATAGGTGGGCTTGGTATAAGCGGTGGCACCGGTGAGGAAGATCACAGCCTTGCAGAATACGCCTTGTCCGTATTACCGGAGATATTGTAGTTGAAATATAGTACAAGGATTATGACAAAGAAAGGTTATTTTTTCAGAAAAGAGAAAAAACCTTTCTTTTTTTCGTAAGGAGCTTTTGAGATAGAAAGCAGCTTATAACCTGTTTTATCAATGGTTTCTTTCAGTTTTGCTTCATCAAGATCATTTTCTGTAAGAATAACGGTCTCTCCCTTTGTGTGGGAAGAGGTGACTTTATTTACAGAAAAGTTATTTCGAATGCTTTCGTTAATGTGGGATTCACACATTCCGCACATCATTCCGTCTATTTTTAATGTGATCTGTTGCATAATTTACTCTCCATTTCATAATAGATTTGCCATAATTATTCTGGCAGCATATTTTCAAAAACAGCGTTAAGCAGTGTAGTCAAATTTCATAAAGGACAATTCACTGTTTGCAATACGGCTGCAGATATTTACTGCTGAATACATGACTACGGAAAATTCCCCATCAATGGTATCCACATGGAGATAACGTCCGTCACAGGAAATTTCTGCGTGTTTTACATCGCCTCGCTCTGTAAGTTCTCTTATGATCTCATTTGCCTGGTCTTCGGTAACAGCTTTTGATAAATGATAACATCTTCCCATGATCCAACAGCTTCCCTTCTTCGTACTTTTGTTAGCATTTTCTAACTGAAAATATTATAGCACGTTTGAAGAAAAAGAAAACTCTGATAACTGATAAAATTTATCATTTATATGTCGGATTATAGGAGAATTTTACGACCGAATTTCATTGTAATAGCAGTCCGCTTTTGTTAGAATAGAAGAAACGAAAGAGAAAAACAATTTCTGATTTTCTGCGGCGTTCTGCAGCAGTATGTGCGGACAGTTTTCTGCCATG
>NZ_CAKRNY010000032.1 GCF_934371575.1 uncultured Blautia sp.
TCTGCACCGGTTGACCTTTCCTTCATGGATTACACAACTGATCCTGCAACTGTTGTATATCAGGGCGAGACTGTTGAAGCAATCGAGGATGGACATTTTGCAGAGTCCACATTCAGAAGTGCACCATACTTTACACTTCGTATTGATGGAATTACAGAGGATGCAGACGCTGTTGAATAAATAATCTGAGAAACCACGAATTACATGAATCCAAAAGGGGAGCTCTAAAAAGCTTCCCTTTTATTAGCTTTGTTCACAGCAGTAATAAGGCTGTGTCTAAATAGGATACAGCGCTTAAGAAAATAAAGGGAAGGGAGGCACAACACTTTGGAATATGCCATTCAGTTAAAAAATGTTACTAAAACATTTGGAAAAGTTGTTGCCAACAAAAATGTAAACCTTGATGTAAGAAAAGGTGAGATCCTCTCCCTCCTGGGAGAAAACGGAAGTGGAAAAACCACTTTGATGAACATGATCTCCGGCATTTACTTTCCGGATTCCGGTGAGATTCTGGTAGATGGAAAGCGTGTGGAGATCCGTTCACCAAAAGATGCCTATGACCTTGGAATCGGTATGATTCACCAGCACTTTAAGCTGATCGATGTCTTCAGTGCCACTGAGAATATTGCACTTGGTCTTGATAAAAAACAGAAATTTGATCTGAAAGAGGTTCGTAAAAAAGCACAGGCTATCTGTGACAGGTACCACTTTGATCTGGATCTGGATCAGAAGGTTTACGAGATGAGCGTATCTCAGAAACAGACTCTGGAAATTGTAAAAGTTCTTTACAGAGGTGCAAACATTCTGATCCTGGATGAGCCAACAGCTGTACTGACACCTCAGGAAACAGCCCGTCTGTTTGAGGTTATCAGGAATATGAAGGCAGATAATAAATCAGTTATCATTATTACCCATAAGCTTCACGAGGTTCTGGAAATTTCCGACCGCGTTGCCATTCTGAGAAAAGGAGAGTACATAGGTACTGTAGATACCTGCGAGGCCACTGAAAATTCTCTTACAGAGATGATGGTAGGCAAGAAGGTGGAACTGAATATTGCACGTTCCGCACCTGTAAATCCGGTGAAACGACTTTCTGTTTCCCATCTGACCGTCTATAACCGGGAGGAGATTAAGGTACTGGATGATGTAAGCTTTGACGTTTATGGCGGTGAAATCCTGGGAATCGCCGGAATTTCCGGAAATGGACAGAAAGAGCTTCTGGAAGCCATTGCAGGACTTCAGATTACAGGCCAGGGCAGCAGTATTGAGTTTTACGAAAGAGGAAAAGAAAATCAGCCCCTTCAGTTGGTTGGAAAAACACCGAAAAAAATCCGTGATGCAGGTGTTCACCTTGCATTTGTGCCGGAAGACCGTCTGGGAATGGGACTTGTAGGTTCTATGGGTATGACCGGAAATATGCTTCTGAAAAGCTATGGAAAAGGCGCATCCCCGCTTACCGATATGCGTACCCCTAAGAAAATGGCAGAGAAGGTTAAGGAAGAGCTTGAAGTTGTGACTCCAAGTCTGAATACTCCGGTATCACGTCTTTCCGGAGGAAATGTGCAGAAGGTTCTTGTTGGCCGTGAGATTGCAGAAGCACCTACTGTACTGATGACTGCCTATGCAGTGCGTGGACTTGATATTAACACCTCCTATACAATCTATAACCTTCTGGATGAAGAGAAGAAAGAAGGCGTCGCCGTAGTCTATGTAGGTGAGGATCTGGACGTTCTCATTGATCTGTGCGACCGCATTCTGGTACTTTGCGGCGGTAAAGAGAATGGTATTCTGGATGCCAGAACTACCACAAAAGAAGAAGTTGGACTTCTTATGACAAATCTTCGGAAGGAGGGAAAATAAATGAGTGATACAAAAACAAAAGAACCCTTGCTCCGAATCATTAAGCGTGACAGAAGCAGCTTCGGCTATAAAGTATGGGTTCGTGCGGCTGCCATTATTCTGGCGCTTGTAGTAGATGCGATTTTTATTTACAGTGTAACAGGTCTGAATCCATTATCTGTATATGGTGTTATGTTTAACGGTACATTTATGACGAGCATCCGCTTTTCCTGGGCAATGCGAGATCTGGTAACTCTTCTCTGTATTGGTATTGCCCTTGCTCCTGCGTTTAAAATGCGCTTCTGGAACATTGGCGCAGAGGGCCAGGTGCTGATAGGCGGTCTTGCCACAGCCATGGTTATGGTAAAATGTGGTGCCAGCCTTCCGACTCCGGTGCTTTTTCTGGTGATGTTCCTTACAAGTGTGATCGCCGGAGGTCTCTGGGGCTTTATTCCGGCAGTGTTCAAAGCATACTGGAATACAAATGAGACACTTTTTACCCTGATGATGAACTATGTGGCAACCAGCATTGTTGCATGCATGACAAATATCCTTCGAGGAAAGGCTTCCAGTCTTGGAAAGCTGAACATGTCTACACAGGTTGGATGGTTTCCGCAGTTTATGGGACAGAGATATAACATTAACATTCTCATTGTAATGATTCTCATGTTTGTAATGTTCTTCTATCTGAAATATTCCAAACAGGGCTATGAGATTACTGTAGTAGGTGAGTCTGAGAACACAGCAAGATATGCCGGAATTAATGTTAAATGGGTAACAATCCGTACCATGATCATCTCCGGAGCTATCTGCGGTCTGGTAGGTTTCCTGATCGTTGCCGGAAGAGACCAGACTATTTCCACCACATCCGCAGGAGGAAATGGATTTACTGCCATCATTGTTGCATGGCTTGCAAAATTCAATACTTTTTACATGGCACTGATTTCCTTCCTGCTGATCTTTTTGTCAAAGGGAGCAGCTGAAATTGCTTCTGCATACAGCCTGAATGACTATGCGGCAAGTATTATTGAAGGCGTGATTCTGTTCTTTATCCTTGGAAGTGAATTCTTCATCAACTATAAGATGATCTTCCGTGGTTCCAAAAAGGAGGTGCACTAAATGAGTAATCTGATTGCGTGGATCATCAGGGCAATTCCATTTGGAACAATCATCATGTTTGGTTCCATGGGTGAGATCACTACTGAGAAATCAGGAAACCTGAATCTTGGTGTTCCGGGAATTATGTATCTTGGCGGCTTTGCTGGTTTCGCCAGCTCCTATTTTTACGAGAAAAATTCAGCAGATCCAAAGGGCTGGATATGCGTGATCCTGGCGCTTGTGGCAGCAATTGCAGCTTCCATGCTGGGCGGGCTGATTTTCAGCTTCCTTACCATTACCCTTCGTGCAAACCAGAATGTAACCGGTCTTGCACTTACCACATTTGGTATGGGTGTTGCCAATTTCTTTGGTGTATTTATTTTAAATGGTGCAAGCTACACTGCAGCACCGCTGGCATACGCTTCTTTTTCAAAGAAGATTCCATTTTTGTCCAGTAAGCTGGGAATTGTAAGTAAAACTGTTTTTGCCTATGGTTTTCTGGTGTATGCGGCAATCATCATTGCTGTTGTGCTGCATTACGTGCTGAATAAAACAAGAGTAGGCCTGAATCTTCGGGCTGTAGGTGAAAATCCGGGAACTGCAGACGCAGCCGGAATCAATGTAACCAAATATAAATATCTGGCAACCTGTATTGGTGCCGGCCTTTCCGGAATCGGCGGATTATATTACGTTCTGGATTATAATCAGGGCATCTGGGCGACAACGGGACAGATAGAAGCTCTTGGCTGGCTGGCTGTTGCACTGGTTATATTTACCACATGGAAACCTCTGAACTGTATCTGGGGTGCGTATCTTTTTGGTATGCTCTACTGGCTGTATCAGTTCCTTCCAAGTATTCTTGGAATTAAGGTTGCAAGTTATGTTACAGATTTGATCCAGATGGTTCCTTATGTAGTTACCATTATCGTTCTGGTTGTGGTAAGCTTCCGAAAGAAAAAAGAAAATCAGCCTCCGGAGAGTCTGGGACTTTCCTATTTCCGTGAGGAAAGATAAGTGATTAAAAAAATCTCCTGCATTTGTCAGGGGATTTTTTGTGAAAAAACAGTGTACCGGGAAAAGAATATTTACATATTATTGCGAAAATGTTATATTATTTTTAACTTGCAAATGTGAATAGAAAGGATAACGTAATATGAAGAAAAGATATGTTCTTGCTGCTCTGGCAGCTATAACTGTACTTGCCGGCTGTGGAGATAATTCATCCAAACAGGATGCATCTGATAATGCTGCCACAGAAAGTACTGAGGATATGACAGCAGCAGATCCGGATGCAGATGGAGAAGAGCTGGATCCTGAGTTCTCTCAGGATATTGAAGAGAATGAAATGATCGATGCAGACGATGCGGAAGAAGAGACTGCACTGAAGCCAATCACACCATCTGAATATCTGATCCAGAATGCTTCAGATTATGTAACTCTCGGAGATTATGATGGGATAGAAGTAACGAAATATACCTATGAGATCACAGATGATATGGTTCAGGATGAAATCCAGGAGGAACTGGAAGATGCCAGTGAGGAAAAGTCCACAGATGCACCTTCAGAGGATGGAAATACAGTGTATATGAATCTTACAGCTACAGTGGAAGGCGGGGAGGCTTCTGATCCGGAAGAAACCTTTATCACCCTTGGTCAGGAAGAATACGGAACCGAATTTGACGAGAAGCTGACTGGTGTTTCCACGGGAGATACTCTTGATTTTACCATCACATACGGAGATGATACCTGGCAGGAGGACTGGCAGGGAAAAACAGTGGATTTCTCAGTGGAGGTGACAGATGTTACCAATTCTGAAATTCCGGAGTATAATGATGACTATGTGAAAAATTATACAGGCTATGATACAAAAGAAGAATATGAGGCCTCTGTGAAAAAATACCTGGAACAATCCTACGAGGAACAGAGTGCTTATGACGCATCAGAGGAGCTGCTTGGCGCATGCCTTCAGAATACACAGTTTACAGGAGAATATCCGGAAGAACTGTTTGATGCATGCAAGGAGGAAGCACTTTCCGGCTATTCCATGTTTGTGGGTGAGGACGGAGATGTAAACGAAGTGCTTGACATGTTCGGCGTTACGGAAAGCGACATTGAGGAAGAGGCAAAGAATCTTGTAAATCGCCGGCTTTTCATCAGCGCTTATGTACTTGCAAATAATATCGAAGTAACAGAAGATGAATATGTGGATTATGTAAATGAATACGCTGATTACTATGGAGAAAGTGCAGCTGATTTTGAGGAAATGTATACCCGTGAGACAATTGTAAATGCTCTTTATGAGAGCAAGGTAACAGACCAGCTTATGGAAAAGGCAAAAATAACAGAGACTGCATACACAGGAGATGATGCGGAAGAGGATGCAATGTATGAAGACGGTGAAACACTGGATGATATGGAGCTTGTTGAAGAAGGAGAGGAAAATTCCGAAGAATAAGAAGCTGGTACCAGCATACTGCAAATAACTGTTATTTTATAAAATTTAATCTTTTATTTTAGTGTTACCTATGGTATTATAGATAATACGCGACAATGGACGGACAGCATTCTGAGTGGAAGACTTGGAAGGTTTGCCCGCCCATTTGTTATAAAAAACCAGAGCAAAATTGGTAATGTAAAGGAGGAATAAGATGAAATTTTCAGAAATGCCGTACAGCCGTGTGGATTTTCCAGCCGTGCTTGCGCAGGGGAAAGAAATCATCAGCCGTGCTTCCCAGGCGAAGAGTGGAGAGGAGCAGTTTGCAATTCATCAGGAGTTTAACAGGCTGGTGGATCATGTAAGCACTCTTTACACAATCGCACATATCCGCAGAGATGGGAATGTGGCAGATGAGTTCTATGAAGCTGAGAATGCTTATTACGATGAAATGCTTCCACAGATGACTGCTATGGGAAATGAGTATCAGAAGGTGCTTTTTGCCACTCCATATCGTGCGTATATGGAAGAGAAGATCGGTCCGGTTGCATTTAAATCCATGGAACTGGAGATGAAGTGCTTTAACGACAGCCTGATTCCCCTTATGCAGGAAGAGAATACACTGTCTACCCGTTACAGAAAGCTGATCGCTTCAGCGAAGATCATGTGGGAGGGCGAGGAACTGAATCTTTCCCTTATGAGCAAATATATGCGTTCATCAGATCGTGATACCCGTAAGAGAGCATGGGCTGCTTATTCAGAATTCTTTGAGGAAAATAAGGATGAGCTTGATGAAATCTATGATCTGCTTGTGAAGAACCGTACTAAGCAGGCACAGATGCTCGGCTTCGAGAATTACATTGATATGGGATACTGCCGTATGAACCGTAACTCCTATACCAAAGAAGATATTCAGAAGCTTCGCGACCAGGTTAAGACTGTATTTGTACCTCTTGCGTCAAAGATGCATAAGAACCGTCAGGCTCGTCTTGGAGTAGAGCAGCTTCACTACTATGATAACAGTGTGTACTTCCCACAGGGAGATCCGGCGCCTATCGGTACACCGGAAGAAATCCTTGAAAGCGGACGTAAGATGTACACAGAGATGTCTGAGGAGACAAGAGATTTCTTCAACATGATGATGGAGAACGAGCTTTTCGATGTATTCGGACGTAAAAATAAGGCTACAGGCGGTTATATGACTGAGCTTCCGGATTACGGTGTACCGTTTATTTTTGCAAACTTTAATGGTACAAGCGGTGATGTGGATGTTATTACACATGAGTGCGGCCATGCTTTCCAGAGCTATGTGGCAGGTAAGGACCCAATTACAGATCATTACCGTTATCTGACTATGGAAACTGCGGAAATCCATTCCATGTCCATGGAGTTTTTTGCAGAACCATGGATAGAGCTTTTCTTTGGAGAAAGAGGAGACGATTACCGCAAGATGCATCTGGAGGACGCAATCGACTTTATTCCTTACGGAACTATGGTAGACGAATTCCAGCATATTGTATACGGCAATCCGGAGATGACACCGAAGGAACGCCGGGATGCATGGAATCAGCTTGAGAAGGAGTATCGTCCGTTCCTGGATGCAACAGGATGCAGATTTATGGAAGAAGGAAGATACTGGCAGAGACAGCATCATATTTATGAGTCTCCATTCTATTATATTGATTATGTTCTTGCACAGCTTTGTGCGTTCCAGTTCAAGGCGCGCATGGAGAAAGACCATGCCGGAACATGGGCTGATTACATGAAGTTATGTGAGCTTTCAGCAAGTGATTTCTATCCGTCCATGCTGAAACAGGTGGGACTTATCGTTCCATTTGAAGAGGGATGCATTCAGAAAATTGTTGATGAGCTGGATAAAAAACTGGATTAGATCTGTAGGTGTGTCAGCGCGCAGAAGCAGGAAAAGTGAGGCGGATAAGTGAAGAAATACGGGAATGATTACCGTCAGAATGGGAAACAATTTGAATATACCGGAAAGTGGTATGAGGGGAAGCTGTCAGCAGACCAGCTAAAGAAGCACAGCGTTCTCTATATGGGCTTTATGACAGCAGCACTTCTGATTTATGCAGCCAGTCTTATGCTGAATAATGCGGGAAACAGGATTTTATGGATCCTGCTTCCCTATATTGTGATGATTTTTCCTATTTCCTATGGCATTATGGGAGGAGTATCCCTTGTCCGTTTTTGCCAAAGGAAGAACAGAGGAGAGAAATCCCAGGTGCTGATTCCAAAGGAACATGCAGATCATATGACGCGTGCCGAATATGAAAAGGGGATCAGAAGAACTGCAAGGTGCAGTGTGGCTGTTGCCGGATTATCACTTTTTGCCTGTCTTGCAAATCTCATTTTGATAGTCCGGGGAAACGGAAACCAGACCCTTGGAGCTGACATATTATTCGAGATAGCAGCAGTTACGATTTTAGTACTGGGAAGTGTTACTACTGCGCAAAGTTGGCAGATTAAAGCAAAATTTACAATTTTGGGGTAAAAAAATTTCATTTTTTAACAAAAATGGACAAAATTCCAGACATAATTTGCTAGTTAACTATTGCACATGTAATAAAACATGGTAAAATAGAAAGGCATAAGGCAACATTTTTTGTTGTCAGTGTTGCCAAAACTTATAAAAAGGAGGATATGATATGAGCAAGAAGAAGTTAATGGCCCTGTTATTATCAGGCGTCATGACAGCAACAACAGTGAGTGTTCCTGTTTTTGCTGAGGATGCAGACGCTGCAGAAGACACAGCTGATGCAGCAGAAGAGACTGAGGGAGGTTCTTCCGATACACCGCTGGTTGTTGGACAGACCAACTTCTCCGAGAAATTCTGTGGAATGTTCGCAGAAGCAGTTCCGGATCAGCAGATCGCCGATATCGTAGGAGCATATCTGTTTGATAACGACCGCGCAGGTGCTGTTATCTACAATGGTATTGAGGGAGAGACTACTGAGTATAACGGAACAGAGTATACTTACACAGGACTTTCTGATATTACAGTTACACAGGGCGAGGATGAGACTGTTTATGACATCAAACTTCGCGATGATGTAAAATTCTCTGATGGTGAGCCGCTTACCGCAGATGACCTTATTTTCACATTATATGTATATTCAGATACTGATTATGATGGAAATGCAACTCTGTATTCCACCAACATCAAAGGTATGAAGAACTACCGTCTGAATTCCACAGCAGCAGACTCTATCACAGATGAGGATGTTGCAAATGTATTAGCTGACATGCCAGACGAAGTAGCAGAGAAGGTGAAATCTGACCTGATCGTTCCGCTTCTTACCTCTGAGTATGACTGGGCACAGACTGCATGGGAAGATTACGCAGACGCTTACGGTGTTGCAAGCGGTGACGAATTCTTCGCAATGCTCTACGCTACCGAAGACGGCTACAGCGTAGACGGCAAAGACCAGGATACAATCATTAATGAGATCGCTGACCAGTATGGTACAGATTATGTAGCTCTTGCAACTGCATACGGCGATGAGGAATATTTCAATGAAGATGCTACAACAATTGCACAGGAATACCTGGTAGAGCAGAAAACTGCTGCAGGTGAGGGCGAGGAAGTTGCTAACATCGAAGGAATCAAGAAACTTGGCGATTACGAAGTTGAGATCACAACAGACGGATTCTCTGCTACTACAATCTACAATCTTGGCGTAATCGTTGAGCCAATGCATTACTATGGTGATGCTTCTCTTTATGACTATGACAACAATCAGTTCGGTTTCACAAGAGGCGACCTTTCCGCAGTACGTGACAAAGCAAACCAGCCACTTGGTGCAGGTCCTTACAAATTTGTGAAATATGAGAACAAGACCGTATATCTGGAAGCAAACGAGAACTACTACAAAGGTGCTCCTAAGATCAAGTACCTTCAGTGGAGAGAGACTTCCGACGCAGATAAGATTGCCGGTGTTGAGCAGGGTACAATCGACCTTTCCGATCCATCCGGAAGCAAATCTGCATTTGACCAGATCAAGAGCATCAACAGCAACGGCGAGCTTGATGGCGACAAGATCATGGTTAACGCAACAGACAACCTTGGATATGGATACATCGGTATCAACGCTAACACTGTAAAAGTTGGTGATGATGGAAGCTCTGATGCATCCAAGGATTTAAGAAAAGCAATTGCAACTGTATTTGCTGTATATCGTGACGTAGCAATCGATTCCTACTATGGCGATGCTGCTTCCGTAATCAACTACCCGATCTCCAATACATCCTGGGCAGCTCCTCAGAAATCTGATGCAGATTATAAGGCAGCTTACTCTGTAGATGTTGACGGAAATCCGCTTTACACAGACGACATGTCTGATGATGAGAAATTTGCAGCAGCTACACAGGCAGCTCTTGGCTACCTTGAGGCAGCTGGCTACACTGTAGAAGATGGCAAAGTAACAGCAGCTCCGGAAGGTGCTAAGATGTCCTATGAGATCATCATCGGCGCTGACGGAAGTGGAGATCACCCAAGTTTTGCAATCCTTACAGATGCTAAGGCAGCACTTGAGTCCATCGGATTCACACTTGAGATCAATGACGTTACAGACTCTAACATTATGTGGGATGCTTTAAATGCAGGTACAGCAGAAATGTGGGCAGCTGCATGGCAGGCAACAATCGATCCTGATATGTATCAGACATACCACAGCGAGAGCGTAAAGAGCAACTACTACCACATCAACGACGCTACACTGGATCAGGATATTATCGACGCTCGTTCTTCCGCAGATCAGGAATACAGAAAATCTGTTTACAAACAGTGCCTGGATATCATTCTTGACTGGGCAGTTGAGATTCCGGTATATCAGAGACAGAACTGCATTATCTACAGCCCTGAGCGTGTAAATGCAGATACCTTTACAAAAGATGTTTCTACATTCTATTATTGGTATAAAGATATCGAGAACATCGAGATGAACTAAAGGTATAAACTGAAGAAGTCAGACTAGTGCAGTGGGCTCACCCTAACAAGTGAGCCCACTGCCTTACTGGCAGTATGCCTTGGGTACTGATGTGTGCCGGGGCATTGCATACAGCCAGAACCGGCAGGACACACTGCCAGTAAGAACATCACAGTCAGAACTTCTTACCCTGATACTGGAAAGGACAGATAAACTAAATGAAGAAATTTATTGTACGTCGTGTACTTCTGGGAGCGATGATTCTGTTCTTCGTTTCCATGATCATTTACTCAATTGAGAGAAGCCTTCCTACCTCTTATGTAGAAGGAAGAGCCCGCGACATGTCCATGAAACAGGGCGCTAAGCCTTATGATGAGCTGGTTGCGGAATTAAATGCCTCCTATGGACTGGATAAGCCGGTCCTGGAAGGATATTTTGTATGGCTTGGAAAAGCACTTCACGGTGAGTTTGGAGAATCCTGGATCTTCCATCAGCCGGTAACCAAGAAATTCTCCAGTGTAATCTGGTATTCCTTTGTACTGGCGCTGGCCTCGTTCCTGTTGGAGATCATCATTGCAATCCCTCTGGGAATCATATCGGCCACCAAGCAGTACAGCAAAGTAGACTATGCGGTGACAGTGTTTGCCCTCATCGGTATTTCCCTGCCGTCCTTCTTCTTTGCCACTATTTTGAAATGGATCTTCTCCATCAATCTGAAATGGGTGGACTTGTATGGTATTGTAAGCCGTATGCATGAGTCTTACGGCAGCGTTGGAAAGGTACTGGATATGGCGCAGCATCTGATCCTTCCGGTGATCACCCTGACCATCGTCAGCGTTGGTTCCCTGATGCGTTACACCAGAACCAACATGCTGGAGGTATTAAATGCAGACTACATCCGTACTGCAAGAGCTAAGGGTGTACCGGAGAAGAAGGTGGTCTATCACCATGCGTTCCGAAATACTCTGATTCCGATCATCACCATCCTTGGAAGTACACTTCCAAACCTGTTTGGCGGAGCCATGATCACAGAGACTTTGTTCCAGATCCCGGGAATCGGATACACATCCTATCAGGCACTGACCCAGGGTGATATTCCGTTTACCATGTTCTATATGGTATTTCTGGCATTTCTTACATTGACCGGCAATCTGATCGCAGACATCCTGTACGCTGTGGCAGATCCAAGGGTACGAGTAAATTAGGAGGAAAAACATGAGTACAGATCCAACAAAGAAAAAAGACGATCATGTCAGTACCTCCCAGGCACTGGATGATGAGCAGCGTGTAAAAGTCCTCTCCCCTGGAATGCTTGTTGCCAAGAGATTTTTCCGCAATAAGCTGGCTGTGGCAGGACTTGTAATTCTGGTAACAATGTTTGTGTTCTCATTCATTGGAGGTATGGTCAGTCCCTATGGTGAGAGCCAGGTGTTCCGTAAAACCGACCACGTATGGAAGGATTATGCAGGAGCTACCTATAATAAAGCATATATTTTTGAAACAGCAGACGGAAGCGAGTTCCCGGCAGCCGGACAGCAGAAGTTCATTCTTGCAACCAACAAAGGGGATGCGACTTTTGAGGCAGATGGTGTAACTTACGGACTTGAAAATAAAGGCGAAGAATACTGGGCGATTTACTCCGCAGAGCCGGTTGCCACAGTTCTTACCCTGAAAGGCAAATCCACCTATAAACCGGCTGGAGATGCAGAAGTAACAGATGACATTAAAGAAGGCTATGAAGAAGCAGTAAGTAATGATGAAGATACCTTTGAGGTGGACGGCATTACTTATTCCATTGAGAAGTCCGGACGTGAGAATCTGATCACCATTTCCGGAGAAGTTGCTTTTGCAACAAAGAAGGTCTTCAGCGCAGCCACCAGCGATGCACAGCTTGGATTTGAATTCCAGCAGCTTGCACTGGATGCCCTGGAAAATGGCGAGTCTTCTTTTGAGTGCGATGGCGTAAAGTATGAGATGAGCACTTTAGAAGGTGAGACTGCTACAGAAATCACCAAAGACGGCGAGGTTTATGCAACAGTTTCCGGTCTTCTGGTATCCCCGCAGGCAAACGGTGTATTCCTTTCCCTTTCTTTTAAAGAGGCAGTGGAGCAGGCAATCACAGAGAAAGCCTCCACATTTACCGCTCTCAATGAGAATGGTGAGGAGGAGACCTATCAGCTTCAGACAAAGAATACACAGTATGTAGTCCGTAACCAGAAAGAGACTACTGTCAACGATACCTATGCAGCTCCAAGTAAGAAGCACTTGGTAGGAACTGACGGAAACGGTATGGATATGCTTACCAGACTGATGTATGGCGGACGTATCTCCCTGATGATCGGTTTCGTTGTTATCATTATCGAAGGTATCATCGGTATTCTCATCGGTGGTATTTCCGGTTATTTTGGAGGATGGGTAGATACCATTCTCATGCGTGTGGTTGATGTTGTTATCTGTATCCCAGCAATGCCGCTGTACATTATCATCGGTTCTGTTATGGATTATTACAAGATCGATCCGCGAATCCGTATTTATGCACTTTGTGCGATCCTGGGTATCGTGGGATGGCCAAGCATTGCCCGTATGGTACGTGGACAGATCCTCTCCCTTCGTGAGCAGGAGTTCATGGTTGCAACAGAAGCGACAGGTGTTCGTGTGTCCAGACGTATTTTCCGCCACCTGATCCCTAACGTTATCCCACAGCTGATCGTTATTGCAACAATGGGACTTGGTGATGTTATTCTGATGGAGGCAACTCTCAGCTTCCTTGGAATCGGTGTTAAATTCCCATACGCTTCCTGGGGTAATATTGTAAATGCGGTAAATGATGTATACGTACTGACCAACTTCTGGTTCGTATGGATCCCGGCCGGATTCTTAATCCTGCTGACCGTTCTTGGATTTAACTTTGTGGGTGATGGTCTTCGTGATGCATTTGACCCGAAAATGAAACGGTAGGTGCGAATATGGCATTATTTGGTAAGAAAAACGCAAACTATATCTCAGCTAAGGAAACCAAAAGAATCTCCAAAGAGAATCGAAAGATCACCAATGAGATAGAGAAGAAGAGAAACAGAAAGAATATTCCGGAGTCAGAATATATCACTACTATGAAGAATCCGGAAAACGTAGTTGAGTTTGACAATGTTCATACTTATTTCTTTACAGATATCGGAACTGTTAAAGCCGTGGATGGTGTAAGCTTTGAAATTCCCCAGGGAAAAACAGTTGGTGTTGTTGGAGAATCCGGTTGTGGAAAGTCTGTAACAAGCCTTTCCCTTATGCAGCTGGTACAGCGTCCTCAGGGACAGACCGTAGAAGGAGAAATCCGTTTTAATACCGGAGACAAGGTTTACAATATTGTAAATACTCCTACAAGTGAAATGCAGAAGCTTCGCGGAAATGAGCTTTCCATGATTTTCCAGGAGCCTATGACAGCACTGAACCCGGTATTCCGCATTGGAGAGCAGGTAGACGAGATTACCAAGCTTCACAATCCGGATATGAGCAAAGAGCAGGTAAAGGCCAGAACCATCGAAATGCTGGAGCTGGTTGGAATTGCCAACAGTGAGGGTGTTTATAAGATGTATCCTCACGAGCTTTCCGGTGGTATGCGTCAGCGAGTATGTATTGCAATCGGTCTTGCATGTAATCCAAGACTGATCATCGCAGATGAGCCTACCACAGCTCTTGACGTTACCATTCAGGCGCAGATCCTTGACCTGATGCGTAACCTGAAGGATAAGATCAATTCTTCCATTATGCTGATCACTCACGACCTGGGTGTTATTGCAGAAATGGCAGATTATGTAGTTGTTATGTATGCAGGTCGTGTAGTTGAGAAAGGTACTGCAAGTGAGATCTTTAAGAACCCGTCTCATCCATACACCATTGGACTTATGCGCTCCAAACCGGTTGTAGGCAAGAAGGTTGACAAGCTTTACAGTATTCCGGGTAAGGTTCCAAACCCTATTGATATGCCGGATTACTGCTATTTCCGTGATCGTTGTGAGCTTAGCTGTGACAAATGCCAGGGAAGCTATCCAGGCGTGATCAAATTAAGTCCTACACATGAAGTAAGCTGTTACCGTTATGCAGACCGTCCGGAAGCTGGATGGCTGGCAAATGTTCATCCGGGAGAGGAGGGAAAAGCTCATGAGTGAGAATAAGACAGCAGAAAATACAAAGAATCAGCAGTCCGATAACATTCTGGAGGTATCCCATCTTAAGAAATATTTCCCGATCAAGGGTGGAATGTTCGGCAAGCAGGTTGGAGCCGTAAAGGCAGTTGATGATGTTTCTTTCACATTAAAGAGAGGAACTACAATGGGGCTGGTTGGTGAGTCCGGATGTGGTAAATCTACCACAGGAAGAACCATTTTAAGACTGATTGAGAAAACAGATGGACAGGTTCTTTTCAACGGAAAAGATGTTTACGGTCTTTCTAATAAAGAGATGCGCGATATGCGTACCAAGATGCAGATCATTTTTCAGGATCCATATTCTTCCCTTTCTCCAAGACTGCCAGTCGGAGAGATCATCGGGGAAGCAGTAAGAGAGCATAACCTGGTTCCAAAGTCTGAATATGCAGATTATGTGACCAAGATCATGGATGACTGTGGTCTCCAGTCTTATCATAAAGACCGTTATCCCCATGAGTTCTCTGGTGGACAGAGACAGCGTATCTGTATTGCGAGAGCACTTGCATTGAATCCGGAGTTCGTTGTGTGTGACGAGCCGGTTTCTGCACTTGATGTTTCTGTACAGGCGCAGATCATCAACCTGTTAAAGGAACTTCAGGAGAAGAGAAATCTGACTTATCTGTTTATCTCTCATGACCTGTCGGTTGTAGAGCATATTTCCGATACTATCGGAGTTATGTATCTGGGTGGACTGGTTGAGACTGGTACCACAGCAGATATTTTTGCAAATCCTCTTCATCCGTATACAGAGGCTCTGTTCTCTGCCATTCCGATGCCGGATCCGGATCTGAAGAGAAACCGTATCATCCTGGAAGGAAATATTCCATCCCCGGCGAATCCGCCTAAGGGATGTAAGTTCCATACAAGATGCCGGAAGTGCATGGAAATCTGTAAGACACAGGTTCCTGAAGTTAAGGATATGGGTAATGGGCATAAGGTGCGTTGTCATCTGTATGACTAAGAATAAAGCAGGCCAGGGATTACCTGGTCTGTTGCTATTTAATTGGTTGGTCGTTATCCCGGACGCGATTTCACAATGTATATTCACCGCCGCGCGTCGCAACGTTCCGGCAAGCTAATGACTAACTGCGACTAAGACGCTCAGGAGAACCTTCGCGCCTAAGTCTCCGTAAGTCATGGATCTCGCCTCCACTAAAACCGCTCCTGAAATGCGCGGCTTGCGAATATACATTGCAAAATCGCTGGTTACTGGAAAGGGAAGAAAGAAACAGTAACGACAACAACGGGGGGTGGGGTGAAGTAGTTGGTATCCGCAACTTTATTGGTTTTTCTAATCTATCATTGTCAATAAAGTATAAGAAAACCAATCACTCACCCAATACACTAAATAGCAAATCAGGAGGTTCTACATGGGAAAAAGAAAAAAAGAAGAATTGCCGGATTACACAGTAGCCAATATGGATGTGGATGGTATGCCCTGGAATTCCAGAAGACCATGGCAGATATTTCCTGGCAATCCATCTAAGAGCAGAAAAGAATTTGATGTAAAAGTACCGGAACCGGGAATGGAAAATGAAGTGCCGGATGATCTGAGCGTTTTTCAGAATCCGCCGATGACGAAGGAAGAAAGAAGAGGAATCATCTGGCTTTCGCTAAAGGCGTCACTGACTGTGGGACTGATCTTTGGAGGTGCGGCATTTTTGTTTATTTTATTCTGTGTATTCGTGTGGCTGAAATAAAAGAGAGTTTGTCAGAGAAAAAGTTTATTCTTACTCACGCTATATTGTTTCACAATAATAGATTACATGATACCAGTGCCAAATTGAAATGTTTCTAAAGTTTCGGTTAAAAATAGGGGGCTGTCGGGAAATGGATATGCTCTCTACTAAGTGATAAGTTTTTATTATTTCTTTTGTCTACTTAGAAGGAGTATATCAATGGACAGAGGAGAAAGTTAATTTGACAGGAAAAAAATACATTACAATTTTTTCTAAGCGAAAAGAGATAGAACTGGATGCCGGTTCAATTCTTTATATTATGATGAACAGGGATAAAGCGAAAATTCATGTTTGTGGAAATAAGGTATATGAAACATGGCTCAGCCTTAATGCGATTGAAAAACTACTGGGTGACGAATTTATCATGGTACGTCGTGGATGCCTTGTGTCTGCAATGGCGATACATGATATAACAAAAAAAGTAAATCTGGTTAATGGGGATTCATTGGATTATCCAATCCGGAAGAAAAAACAGTTGATTGAGGAATTCCGGTTCAAGCAGGAGAAGATTGTCAGCAACATTATTAAGGATGACGGTCCGGTAACGGAGGAAGAATACCGCATTTATTACAAAAGTTTTGATAATCTTCCGTTTGCATTCACAGATATTGAAATGGTTTTTGACGAGAGAAAACGTGCTGTGGACTGGATTTTCCGATACGGAAACCAGGAACTGTCAAGATTAGAAAAGTTACCATTGGAAAAGCTGATCGGCAGCTCTTTTAGGAGCTTGTTTTCCAACATGGATTCCAAATGGCTTCGAAGCTATGAACGTGCAGCCCTTTATGGAGAAAAGCTGGAAATGATGGATTACAGCCCGGAAATTGATACTTATTTAAAAGTGATATGCTTTCCGACATTTCGGGGACATTGTGGTTGTATTTTGTTTGACCTTTCAGATATAAGATATGTGGAGAACAGTGAAGAAGCTGAGCTGTCATGGAGAACTTACTTTGAAAAGCAGATATCGAAAAATGGCAGATTCTCTTAATTTACTTTGAAAAAACGAAAAAAATTGATATCATGCCTGATTTTCGGAGTTGAATAGTAAAATATGGTGCTAAGCCAAGGATTAAAACCTATGGCTTAGCATTTTTTTGATCTCTCCATTACTCAGAAAATGGGACATCAGTATCAGGTTACAAAGTGATGTGAAATTTTTTATAAAGAATGTCCCACGTGAAAGAAAAAAATGTGGTGCTGAATCCTAAAGATGGGGAAGCTGAGCTGTTACGGAGAGCTTACTTTGAAAAGCAGATATCGAAAAGTGACAGATTCTCTTAAATTACCATGGATGTCATTTTGTCGGATGTAGTGGCACTTTGTCGGAAGTGCAATGACTATTAGTCGAAATTTCATAAAATTGATAGGAAATATATTGAAAAAACGAAAAAACATTGATATAATACTACCAGAAAAATTGGTTTATATCATAATCATGAATATGCATGATATAAGGAGTTGTAGTCATGGTACATATATGGGATAATGTATTGACAGACAGACAGACAGACAGACAGACAGACAGACAGACAGACAGACAGACAGACAGACAGACAGACAGACAGACAGATAGACAAGAAAACTATATTTTTTTGTGTAACAAGAATGAACAGGGCGTACTTTGCCTCCGGTTTTCAGGAGGAGTACGCCCTGTTTCTGATGCAGTAAAGGGAGTGACACCATGAAAAAAAATAATTTGCCAGGGAAATGTCAAAAGAGATTTACCGCAATTTTTGTGTCGGTAATGATTTTTAGCCTGATTTCAGGTACAGTGTCTGCAGCAGAGACTGAAATGACGAAGCAATCAACAGAGTCGGAAACACAGACTTCGGAAGCGGAACCTTTCCAGTCATCAACAGAGCTGCCGGTTGAAGAAGAAACAGAGGCTCCAGTGGAAACTCCGACTGAAGCTATAACAGAGACTCCAGTGGAAACTCCGACTGAAGCTATAACGGAGGCTCCAGTGGAAACTCCAACTGAAGCTATAACAGAGGCTCCAGTGGAAACTCCGACTGAAGTTATAACAGAGGATTTTGTGGCAGTTCCGAATGAGAACGAAACAGAGATGAAGGAACCAAATGGGGATGAAAATGAAACATCTACGGAGCCGGTTACGGAAGATTCCACACAAACCCCGGCAGAAATGACATTTGACCTGGCTACAAAAGTTTCTTTGGGAGTGAATCAGCTGAAACTCAAAGACGGGCAGCAACCGTTCGCACGATCATTATTTTCGGAGGATGAGATCAGGCAGGGGGGACATGGAAATGTGCTGATATACGCTGACCTGCTGGATGATCTTTTGAAGGATGAGCAGGAGAAAGCAGAAGAACAAAAACTCTCAGAAGAAGAAAGAAATTCCCTGAAAGCGGAGAAAACCATTCTGGAACAGTGGGCAGAAAGTAATGGATACACTGTGGAGCAGTATTTTTCTCTGCGTCTGTTCAGGCAGAAAAATGATGAGGAACCTTTGAGAATTGCAGAAAGCCAGGAAATGCTTTCAATGATTATGGAAACAACCGATGTACAGGCGCAGATGGAAGACAGGGTACTTGTCTGTGTCAGGGATGGGCAGGCAGTAATCTGTGGTGATGCAGACAGCCGTGAAAATATCATTACCTTTGATACCGGAACGTTTGGAACCTATGCTCTTGCTTCCCGTTCTCTGATACCGGAACCGGATACAGAAAGTGAGGATTCCATTGTAATGGAATTGTCTGGGCTAAATGCTGTTTATCATCCGGGTTCCAGAGGTCAGTGGAATCCAGATACACATTGCTATGAAAATGCGACGTCCGGGCAATGGACTTATGAAGAGGGAGAAGGAAAAGTGAGTTTCACAAATAAAGGAAATGAGGATGTGACACTTATTCTGTCTTATAAGCCGTCAGAATCACACAAGGAAATTACCGGAGTATTCAAGGACCAGAAAGGAGAAACAGTTCAGAAACTTTCCATTTCTGCCGAGAATACGGCTACGGTATACCTTAACCTTTACGGGGAACCAGATCCGGGAATAAACGGTGAGGTGATTGGAACGGTATCCTATGAACAAGCCGGGTAAGGAGGTGATCAAGTGGGAAAACAGTCCGAAAAAAAGATATCTGCAAATAGGACAAAAATAATCATTACTGTGCTTCTGGTTGTTACATTTGCTGCATTAACAGTGACGATCTGGGCGTTATTTTTCAGGAATACCGGTCCGGCACTTGCTCCTGACTATGCACCACAGAAAGAAGAAGAATATGCAGAACCTGTAACAGGTGATTCAGAAGAAAAGATGGAGGTATCTAAGGGCGGGGGAGCAGTCAGTATGGTTTATCAGAAGGAAGTACATATTTCACTTTCTGATAATAAGGCAAACCTGATGTTTCAAAATCCATCGAAATCAGTAAATGATATTGTGCTTCAACTTGTCATTATCAGTGAAGATGGAACAGAAACTGTGATTGCCCAGTCTGGAACTCTGTCACCCGGATATAAAATTGAACAGCTGGATCTGATAAAAGATGCAGCAAAACTCTCTGTGGGAGATTATACAGGAAGATACAATGTTCTGTATTATGATCCGGATTCAGGGGAGAAGGCAGTCCTGAATGGAAATATCGAAGGAATTAAAATTACAGTGACTGATTAAGAGAAAACATACTTCAAAAAGAAGATGTAATAAAATGTTTTGCAGAAAGGAAGAAAAGCGATGAAGAAAAAAGCATTAACTCTTTGTGTGGCGACTATACTTGGGTTATCCTCAGGAACAGTAGCAATGGCGGCAACAATAGATTCAGCCGGAGGAACAGACAGCCATGCAGTATACGGAACTTATCAACCTGAAGGCGAAGCAGCAACGGTGTATTCCGTTGATGTATCGTGGGGAAGCATGGAATTCACGTATACGGATGGAGCTGTATCCAAAAAATGGAATCCATCAACACACCAGTATACGGAATCTGTCGGCGAAGGAAGCTGGTCGAACCAGGATGGAGCGAACAAGGTGACAGTTACCAATCGCTCTAATAAGGCATTGACTGCAACTGTTGAAGCAGCAACGTCGGATTCGTATAAAGGTATCACTGCGAAAGTTGGTAATGCTTCCTTGAGTCTTGCGGATGCCTCTATTGGTGCGACAACCACAGTAGCGGGTACTGCATCTACTGCGTCAACTACGATTTCTTTGTCAGGGGCATTAACAGATAAAAATGCAAATAAAGCAACAATCGGTAGTGTAACAGTAAAAATCGCAGATGCAGATACAGCATCACAGGAATAAAAAGGAGGGCGGAAAGAATGATGAAAAAAATGATTGCAGCAACACTCGCTCTTACTTTGAGCATGTCTATGGGAAATCTTGTATATGCAGTAGAGGATAAATCAGCTGATATAAAAGCAACTTATCAAGCCGGAAAAGAAAGCACAGATACTGTATATAGTGTTGATGTGAAATGGGGAAGTCTGGAATATACATATAGTTCGGGCGTTACAAAAAGCTGGGATCCAACAACTTTAAAATATAAGGAAACATCCGGTACAAGTTCATGGACTTGTCAGGACGGGGCTGATCAGATTACTGTAACGAATAATTCGAATGCGGATATTACAGCTTCTCTGGCTTATGGTAAAACTGACAGTAACATTACCGGAACTTTTACGAATTCTAAAATAGGATTAAAATCAGCAGAAGGAACAAACGTTGGGGAAAGTCCAAGTGAAACAACGACCTTGTCCTTGAAGGGGGCTCTTTCAGATACAACAGCCGAAAAGAAAAAGATTGGCAATGTGACGGTGACTATTTCGGATTATGTTGGTACCTCCTCGAATTATAAGTGGGATGGAAATGGCAGTATAAGCTGGGGATTTTTAAACACTACATTGACAGATGGTGTATACACTGTAGAGAAAGAATGTACAGCGGATAATTATTCGGCTAGCGTCTTCTATATTTATAATAGAGAAAATCGACAAGAACAATATGTCATTAAAGATGGAACCATAAAGACAGAGGGTACATATTCTCTGAAGAAGGTAACTAGTGGATACGGAAGTTATGGTGTTTCTTTACCGAGTACAATGGCTTTGAATGGCAAAACTATCCGTCTCACGGTTGATTTGAGAGATGAAAATAATCCAACATTGACAGTAAAAGTTATTTAGACAATATGTTGGAGTGTGTTTGCTGGATAGAAAGCAAATTAAAATTGGCAGAGATCTGTGCAGGCTGAAAAGGCCTGTGCAGATCATCTGTGATATTTACTCCAAACCGCATTGTTTGAGGTAAATATGACAGATGATAATGTAAATGAGGGATTTTAATGAATAAAAATTGGAGCTTGCCTGTTGCCTGTATGGTATGTGTGTTGTCATTGTGTGCTATGGTACTGGCATTGATAAACAATGGGAAACAGGATGATGTTCGCTCGTTCTCACCACCGCCTTTCGAAAAAGCGGCGGTTAGTGGCATGCCGACAGTACCGGAGGACCTTGGATGGTCGGAAATCTATCAGGATGGAATGGAATTCAGGGCATATATCTGTGGAAATGTGATTGTGAAAGACGATGCAGCAGATGTTTATTTTACGAATTCAGAAGAATTTGATGTATGGCTGAAGCTTCGTGTCCTGACTGCAGATGGAACTCTTTTGGGAGAGACAGGACTTATCAGACCTGGAGAATATGTAAAATCTGTATCACTTACTTCCGAAGTGGAAGATGGTACTGCAATTAAATTAAAGATTATGGCTTATGAGCCAGATACATATTACAGTGCCGGTTCGGTTACTCTAAATACAATACTCAGGGAAGGAGGGGCAGAATGAAACGGTTCGTAACATTTTTTCTGATCTGCATACTTACAGTATATTCAACTACGATATGCTATGCCGGGAACTCTGCCCTGATAGGAGAACAGGGTCAGACAGATTTTGGCATTTATGCAACTTATATTGCAGGAGAAACAGAATATCTAACATCCCCTGTCAAAAAAGGGAAAGCTGAGCTTCAGTTACCGGATGGCAGAAGGATTGTGGTCAGTGGAGTTACAGACAATAGCCTGACGCTGGTGGTCTATCCGATAACCAGTCAGGATACAGAGGCATGGGAGTGGTTTGCTGCATGTCTGGAAGGAAAAGGAAAAAACATTTCACCATTTGAACTCTATTTTACAGATAAAAAGGGAAACAGAATAGCGGTGGATGGAGTGACAATTTCTTTATCGGATGCGTTGAAGAATTCTTCTGCTTTTTCTCTGAACAGCAAAGGGACTTTGAAGACATTATCTGTGCAAAGCAGAGATGGACAGATAAGTTTTCAGGCAGATGGCAGTTATTATTATGTTCTGGCAGAAAAACCAGAGCAGGATATTCCAAATGAACCAACAACACAGCCAACACAAACAGGTGCAGATAATAGCACAGATGTGAATCATGCTGGAAGTGGAGCGGCTTCTGGGGCAAAAACAGGAGATGACACACCGTTGGAATTGTATATGGTTTTATTGTTTGTGGGCTTGATAACTACATCTATAGCAGGACTTTGTAGGAAAAAGAATTATGCAGCCAAGCAAAAATAGCAAGTATCGACTAATTATTATATAACGACTTTTTTGAATTTGGGCAACAGAAAATGAACTTTAGTTTCTTCGAATTGAGTTTACCCGACGACGATCCAGTCTATACCCTGAAAAAAGTGATGGAGGATTTAGATTTTCAAAAGTGCGGATGTAAAAATCCAGACAAGGGATTTTTGCAGCCAAAAATAAATTTTATCTTTTATAGAAAAAAGGATCCCTTGCAAGGCAAAAGGCTAACAGGCCGCCTCCTTGCTGGGATCCTTTCAATTACTACTGGGGATGCCGGAATTTGCTATTAACCGACATCCCCTAAAATTATGTAGATTGAGCCTGTCTCAAATATCATGAAACATGCCAATCTTATTCTTAATTCCATTCATGATGGGTGTTCCTGCTACGTGTGGACAACTCGCTTATCAGGTCTGGCAATCTTTTAATTCCCGTTCTATTTCTTCAATTGTCGGCATGGAACTCTTATATTCGTCCGGAATGAGGTTATTTAGTTCATATTCGGAAATTCCAACTGGAACGTTGACAGCACTTGTAGCATATTGAGCCAGAACATTATCCTTTGTTTTGCATATCAATAATCCAAGCGTGGGATTGTCGTTGTCTGCTCGCAGTATTCCATCCGTTGCTGCAATATAAGTTCCCAGCTGTCCCATATCTCCTGGATCGAATGCCCTTGTTTTGATTTCGATAACAACATAACAGTGTTTTTGGATATTATAGAATAGCATATCAATAAATTGTTCAGTATTGCCTACGACCAAACGGTATTCTCTTCCTACAAATGCAAATCCTTTTCCTAATTCCAGAAGAAATTTCTGGATATTATCCATGAGTGCATCTTTTAATTCTTTTTCATCGTATCCTTCTCTAAGAGTTAAAAAATCAAAATTATAAGGATCTTTTGTAATTTCTCTTGCAAGATCACTGCCAATATCAGGAAGTAGTTTTTCGAAATTGGTAATTGCTTTTCCTTCTCTTTCGTATAAGTTGGTGTCAAGAAAATTTATGAGAACTGCTCTTGACCAGTTATTTTCATATGTTTTTTTACAAAAAATAAAGCTTTATCTAAATTGTCCTTGCACTTGTTGAGTATTTGAATATGATGTCCCCATGGAATCATAAAAATGCAATCGTCAACAGGTTGTTGACGATTTAAACAGTGATATAAATCATAAAAATATTTCATATACTTCAAATTTGTTACGGAAAATGATTTAACTTCTGGTAAAGCATCCTTTAAATCCAAACTAAGATTTTTAAAGAATGCTTTTCCATATCTGCTTTCATTATAATTTTCTGAAATATCATGACCAATGGACCAATAAAACAACAGCATTTCTTTATTTACTTTCGTTGCTGCTTTTATCTGACTGTTACGAAATCTTAAGGACACTTCCTTAATCCATGCGGAGTATTCTGCATTATTTTTTATGATTTCGCTCAAGAGCATCTACCTCCGTTAGTATTCAAATATCATGAAACATTCCAATCTTATTCTTTATCCGCTGCATCTCATTATCCGTCTCAATCACCGCCTGGGCCGAGCGGAGAAGTTCCTCGCTGATATCTGCATATCCAGGCAGGTCCTCAATCCCTTTTTTGTAACGGAGCTGGTGCTCCAGTGTGGCCCAGAAGTCCATGCCATTGGTGCGGATCTGGAGCTCCACTCGCATAGGTGTTTTTCCCTTGGAAAAGAAGACGGGAATCTCCACGATCATATGATAACTACGGTAACCATTTGGTTTGGGATTCTTGATATAATCCTTGATTTTAATAACTTTAATATCATCCTGTCCGGCAATCAGATTGGCTACGGTATAAATATCGTCAATGAAAGCACAGACCACCCGGACACCAGCCACGTCATTTAATTGTTCCTGAATATTTTCCGCTGTAAAATCATATCCCAGCTTCTGCAGCTTCCGGTAAATGCTCTCCGGTTTCTTTATCCTTGTCTTAATAAAAGAAATAGGATTTCTCTTATACTCCACGGAAAATTCATCATCCAGAACCTCCAGCTTGGTCTGTACCTCCCGGATGGCACATCTATACATCATCATCAGATCATTAAACTTTGCTGCATTTTTGATAAAACGTTGCGGATCTGGCGTATCCAGCCAGGGCGCTTTTTTTTCTCCTTCGTTCATGGCAGATCCTTTCATTTTTAACATACAGATTATTCTGTATACAGAATTTTATATAGCCCTATTATATAAGAAAAACGCTGTGGAAGCAACGGATAATCCCTTAGAACTGTCTGGTGAAAGGAAAGAAAATATTGTTAAAAAACATATAAAATACCCTTGCTATATTTTACCCCGATTTTACATTTAAAAGCTAGTGTATTTTACATCACGTGGGTAAGATACATACTGTAATCGCGAGAGAGATAAAAACATTAGGACCGCGAAGAAAAGGAGAATTTAAAACTATGAAAAAAGGTTTAGCAGTAGCAATGGCGGCATTATTAGGAGTAGCAACAATGGGAACAACAGCAATGGCAGCAGCTTCCGGAGATATTACAATCTGCTCCAGAGAAGACGGATCCGGTACAAGAGGTGCATTCATTGAACTGTTTGGAATTGAAGAAAAAGATGCAGATGGAAATAAAGTAGACAATACAACAGAGGCAGCAAAGATCACAAACAGCACATCTGTTATGTTAAGCACAGTAGCACAGGATGAGAATGCAATCGGATATGTATCTCTTGGTTCTCTGGATGACAGCGTAACAGCAGTAAAGATTGACGGTGCTGAGGCAACTGCAGAAAGTATTGAGTCTGGAGATTACAAAGTAGTTCGTCCGTTTAACATTGCAACAAAGGATGATGTAAGTGAAGCTGCACAGGATTTCATTACATACATCATGAGTGCAGATGGACAGAAGATCATTGAAGACAATGGATATATCTCAGTAGGCGATAAACCTGCATATGAAGCAGCTGATGTAGAAGGAAAAGTTGTAGTAGCTGGTTCCTCTTCTGTAACACCTGTTATGGAAAAACTTGCAGAAGGATATAAAGCAGTAAACGACAAAGTAGATATTGAGGTTCAGCAGAGCGATTCCACAACAGGTATGACATCTGCAATTGATGGCCTTTGCGATATCGGAATGGCATCCCGTGATTTAAAAGACAGCGAGACTGAGGCTGGTCTTACAGCAACTGTAATTGCTAAAGATGGTATTGCAGTTATCGTAAATAACGACAGCGGTGTAGAAGAGCTTACAAGTGAGCAGGTAAAGGATATTTACACTGGCAACATCACAACATGGGAAGACCTTGCAAAATAATAAAAACAACGCATAACAAATAACTTTCCGAATAAAAAGGAACGAATTTATGAAATCGATCAATGAAAAGGTAATGAAAATCGTGTTCCTTGTAGCAGCCTGCACTTCGGTGCTGGCTGTTGCATTAATCTGTATTTTCCTTTTTGCAAACGGAATCCCGGCAATGGCGAAAATCGGCCTGCCGGACTTCCTGTTTGGAATGAAATGGAAGCCATCCAACGGATTATACGGAATTTTTCCATTTATCCTTGGAAGTATCTATGTAACTGCAGGAGCAATCGTAGTGGGAGTCCCCACAGCTCTTCTTCTTGCAATCTTCCTTGCATTTTATTGTCCGAAGTCTTTGTATGGACCATTAAAGGCAATGGTAAATCTTCTTGCAGGAATCCCATCTGTTGTCTATGGATTCTTCGGACTGACAGTATTTGTTCCCCTGCTTCGTCAGCTTACAGGCCATGACGGAAGCACCATGCTGACAGCCTCTGTACTGCTTGGAATTATGATCCTTCCAACTGTAGCAGGTGTTGCGGAGCCTGCCTTAAAGAGTGTTCCCACAAGCTATTATGAAGGGGCACTTGCACTTGGAGCAACCCATGAAAAAAGTGTTTTTTGCACTGTTTTCCCGGCTGCAAAATCAGGTGTCCTGGCAGGTGTGGTTCTTGGAATCGGCCGTGCTATCGGAGAAACAATGGCGGTAATTATGGTAGCGGGTAACCAGACCTGGATGCCACAGGGACTGTTTAAAGGGCTTCGTACCATGACTGCAAATATCGTAATTGAAATGGGCTATGCAACAGACCTCCACAGAGAAGCGCTGATTGCAACAGGTGTAGTCCTGTTTGTATTTATCCTGATCATCAACCTTTGTGTATCAGCCCTGAAGAGGAGAGCAGAAGATGAGTAAAAGTAAATTATCTTATTGGAAAAATCATCCCGGTTCTGCCATTTTGAGACTGCTGGTATGGTTTGCAGCACTTCTTACAGTAGCTGTCATGGCATTTCTGGTGGGCTTTATCCTGATAAAAGGCGTTGGAAATCTGACACCGGATCTGTTCGCACTGGAATACAATTCCGAGAATGCATCTTTGATGCCGGCGCTGATCAATACTCTGATCATTACATTGTTTACACTTGTGATAGCAGTACCATTTGGTGTTTTTGCCGCAATCTATCTGGTTGAGTATGCCAAAAAAGGAAGCAGACTGGTAAAGGTAATCCGTATTACAACAGAAACACTTCAGGGAATCCCGTCCATTATATTTGGTCTGTTTGGCCTTTTGTTTTTCAGTACGGCTCTTCACTGGGGATATTCCCTTCTGTCAGGATCTATGACACTGGTAATTATGATTTTACCATTGATCATCCGCACTACAGAGGAGGCTCTTCTTGGTGTTCCGGATGCGTACAGGGAAGCATCCTTTGGTCTTGGCGCAGGAAAGCTCCGTACAGTATTCAAGGTTGTACTTCCAAGTGCAATTCCCGGAATCCTTTCCGGTGTGGTACTTGCAACCGGACGTATTGTAGGTGAGACAGCAGCACTTATTTACACAGCCGGTGCTGTTGCAAAGGTTCCTGGAAGTCTGATGGGCTCAGGAAGAACTCTTGCAGTACATATGTATGTACTTTCCAGTGAAGGTCTTTATATGGATCAGGCATACGCAACAGCTGTTATACTGCTGGTATTTGTACTTGTGCTGAATTGGATTTCAGGAGCATGTGCAAAGAGACTGGGAAAAGCTGCAAACGGTCAATAATCGTGGAACAAAGAGGAGAACTATGGGTAAAATAGATGTAAAAAACATGGATCTGTACTACAGCCAGTTCCATGCATTAAAAAATATTAATCTGGATATTCCGGAAAAGAAAATTACAGCTTTCATCGGTCCCAGCGGCTGTGGAAAGTCCACTTTACTGAAATCCTTAAACCGTATGAACGATCTGGTGGAGGGATGTAAGATCACTGGAGATATCCGCCTTGATGGTGAGGATATTTACGGAGATATTGATGTAAACCTACTGCGAAAACGTGTGGGAATGGTTTTTCAGAAACCGAATCCATTTCCAATGAGTATTTACGATAATATTGCATATGGTCCCCGCACTCACGGAATCCATTCCAAAGAGAAGTTGGATGAGATTGTGGAACGGGCACTTCGAAACGCTTCTATATGGGATGAGGTAAAAGACCGTCTGAAAAAAAGCGCACTTGGCATGTCCGGTGGACAGCAGCAGAGACTTTGTATTGCAAGAGCACTTGCTGTAGAGCCAGAGGTACTTCTTATGGATGAGCCTACCTCAGCACTGGATCCTATTTCCACCTCTCATATTGAGGATCTGGCTCTGGAATTAAAAGACCGGTATACCATCGTGATCGTAACTCACAATATGCAGCAGGCAGCACGTATTTCAGATAAAACAGCATTCTTCCTGCTCGGTGAGATCATTGAATATAACGATACCACAGAACTGTTTTCAAGGCCACAGAATAAGAAAACAGAAGAGTATATTACAGGGAGGTTCGGTTGATATGAGAGACGTATATACCGCGAAGCTTTCCAGACTTTCAGACGAGATTCTGGAAATGGGAAATCTGTGCAGTCAGGCGATTATGAAAACCTGCCAGATTCTGGCAAGCGTGGACGTGCGGGAAACAGCAACAAAGGATATTGCAAAAATTGAGAAAGAAATTGATGACAAAGAGCATAACATTGAAGCTCTTTGTATGCAGCTCCTTCTGAAGCAGCAGCCAGTAGGCAGTGATCTTCGTAAAATTTCCGCAGCTCTTAAAATGGTTACAGATATGGAACGTATTGGAGATCAGGCAACGGATATTGCAGAGATCATGAATACAGGAAGTGTTCATGTACCGGTTACAGCAATTCCTCTTCAGGAAATGGCAGATCATGCCATGCATATGGTAAATGACAGTGTCACTGCTTATGTAGAGGGAAAAAGTGATCTGGCCAAAAAAGTGATTGACAGTGATGATGTTCTGGACAATCTTTTTGACAAGGTGAGAAAAGCACTGGATATGAACAGAATGGGATATTCAAGTGATGAAGTTCTGGATCTTCTGATGATTTCCAAATATTATGAGAGAATCGGAGATCATGCAACCAATATTGGTGAGTGGGCTGAGTTTGCAGTAGATGGAATCCACAGAAATGGTGACAGCATCAGTGATCTGTTTAAGCCGGAATCATTATAATAAAAAAACTTCTCTGGACGGCTAAAAGCATCGTATCAGAGAAGTTTTCTTTTGTCTTAGTCAGTCAGTTTTCTAAAACTGATAATTCTTATGTCTTTTAAAGAAATCCTTTGTTTCCCTTACAACCACACCGCTTAAAGCAAGCAGGGCAATCAGGTTTGGGAAAGCCATCAGGGCGTTGAAGATATCTGCGATGTTCCATACAGCAGCAACGGTCATGTACGGTCCGAAGAAAACGCAGATGATATATAACCAGCGGTAGGTTTTTACAGCGGTCATGTTGCGGTTGAACAGGTATTCCAGGCAGCGCTCACCGTAATAATCCCATCCAAGGATAGTTGTGAATGCGAAGAATACCAGGCACAGCATAAGTGCAAAGGATGCAAACTGTGCAGGGAAAGGAAGTCCCTTCTGGAAGGCTGCAGTGGTAATGGCCACACCTTCAAGTCCTGTATTCCAGGTTTCTGTAATGACAATTGCAAGACCTGTCATAGTACAGATTACGATCGTATCAATAAAAGTACCGGTCATGGAAACAAGTCCCTGACGAACCGGCTCCTTTGTCTGAGCGGCAGCAGCTGCGATAGGAGCACTACCAAGACCAGATTCGTTTGAGAAAATACCACGGGCAATACCTTTCTGCATTGCCACAACCATGGTTCCCATAGCACCGCCTGCAAGGGCACTTCCGTTGAATGCTGTTTTTACGATTGTAGCGATCGCACCAGGAACTGCGGTAATATTTGTAATTACAATGATCAGTGCAAGTGCAACGTAAAGGACTGCCATAAATGGCACGATAATCTGGGAAACCTTTGCAATACGCTGGATTCCGCCAAGAACTACAAGTCCTACACATAAAGTAAGGATCAGACAGGCGATTACAGTTGCCCAGGAATATGTATTTCCAAAAAGGGAAACGGTGTGTACGGTATCCGGATCAAAAAAGTTCTTTACAGCAGAAGCAATACCGTTTACCTGTGTAAAGGTACCGATTCCAAAAAGACCAACTCCAGCTCCGAAGAATGCGAAAATTTTCGCAAGCCATCTCCACTGTTTTCCCATACCATTCTCAATATAATAAAATGGTCCGCCAAGAACGTGTCCGTCCTTGTCAATGGTACGGTATTTGATCGCAAGAAGTCCTTCTGCATATTTAGTTGCCATACCGAAGAAAGCTGCAACGATCATCCAGAATAAGGCTCCCGGTCCGCCTGCTGCAATCGCAGTGGCCACACCTACGATATTACCGGTTCCGATAGTTGCGGACAAAGCTGTACAAAGGGCTCCAAAGCTTGTAACCTCGCCTTCGCCGCCTTCTTCATTTCGTACCATGAATTTCAGTGCTTTTCCAAGATGTCTTACCTGTAAAAAGCCTAACCGAACGGTTAAAAGGAATCCTGTGATCAGGATCAGAATGATTAACGGAAGTCCCCAGACTACTCCGTCAAACCAGGTGATAAAATTGTTGATTTGTGTAAACATATTCTCTTTCCTCCATCCTTTTGCCTGAGAGATTGACAGCATTACAAATGCTGCGTACACCTTCGGCGCTCTTCCTTTCATTTTTTGAAGAGACTCTCCTGAGTTACGAATAACCTGCTGACTGTACGAGCATGGCGGTCATTCGTATCGTGTAGAAATACACTGTTACATAGAATATCACAGCAATTGGCATTTTTCAATATATTTTATATATTTTATAAAAAAACATTCCAAAAGAGAATATATTTGAGAAAAATCAGAATGTGTCAATATCCCCCCATCGGGCTTATGGGTAACCGAATATTCTGTTATCATAAACCACAGGTATTAATTAAGAAAAAGCGAGGGAACGACAAATGAAAAAGAGAACACTCATGATAGCCGGAACTGTTCTGGCTATGACACTGGCATGTGCCGGAACATCGATGACCGTCTTTGCGGAAGGTGAAACTCTGGTTTATGGAAGCGGCGATTACACCAGAATCAATCCGGCTATGGATGAGCATGGCGAGATCAATATTCTGATTTTTAACGGATTAACTGCTCATGACGGAGATAATCAGGTAGTACCGTCACTGGCTGAGAGCTGGGATTTCGATGACGAAACCAATACCTACACATTCCATATGGTGGAAGATGCAAAGTGGCAGGATGGTGAGCCTGTAACAGCAGAGGACGTTAAGTTCACAATCGAAGCGATCATGGATCCGGAAAACGGTTCTGAGAATGCACCAAACTATGAAGATGTTGAAGAAATCAATGTAATCGATGATCATACAGTTGCATTTAAACTGGAAGACAAAAACGTTGCATTTCTTGACTATATGACTATGGCAGTACTTCCGAAGCATCTGCTGGAAGGCGAAGATATGCAGACATCTGATTTCTTCCGCCATCCGATTGGAACAGGCCCATATATGATTGAATCCTGGGATGAAGGACAGGCAATCACATTGACAAAGAACGAGAATTATTTTAAGGGCGAGCCTAACATTGACAAAGTCGTATTTAAAATCGTACCAGATGATAATGCAAAGGCACTGCAGTTAAAATCAGGAGAGCTGAATTTTGCTCTGTTAACACCGAAGGATGCGGCTACATTTGCAGATGACGACGCATTTACCTGCTATGATATGAAGACTGCAGATTATCGTGGTATCATGTTTAACTTTGGCAATGAATACTGGCAGAAAAACCGTGACCTGATCCCGGCAGTATGTTATGCACTTGATCGTGAAGCAATCATTGATGCAGTAATTCTGGGACAGGGAATGCCTGCCTATGGTCCTCTTCAGAGAAATGTCTACAACAACGAAAATGTAGAGCATTACGATTACAACCCGGAAAAAGCAAAAGAAATTCTGGAAGCAGCAGGTTGCGAAATGGGGGATGACGGCTTCTACTACCGCGATGGTGAGAAAGTCGGATTTGTGATCAGTGTAAGTGCAGGAGATCAGGTGCGTATTGATATGGCACAGATTGCAACACAGGAGCTGAAAGAAATCGGTATGGATGTATCTGTAGAAATCCCGGCACAGACAGACTGGGCTGGACAGATGGCATTCCTGATCGGATGGGGAAGTCCATTTGACGCTGATGACCATACATATAAGGTATTTGGAACAGATAAGGGAGCGAACTACTCCAGCTATTCCAACGAAAAGGTTGACCAGTATCTGACCGAAGCAAGACAGTCTGCTGATCCTGAGGTTCGTGCAGAGGCTTATGCGAAATTCCAGGAAGCTCTTGCAGAGGATCCTGCTTATGCAATGATCTGCTATATTGACGCAAACTATGTGGCTGACAGCAATATTAAGGGAATCGATCCTGATACCGTTATGGGACATCACGGAGTTGGTATTTTCTGGAATGTTGCAGATTGGACAATTGAAGAATAAGGAAAGATAATGAATGTGGCGGGGGCACGGATGTGCCCCCTTTTCACACGATTGGATAAAGGACAGAAAATGGAACATTTATTAGAGGTAAAGAATCTTTCAGTAAGCATAGACAGCCCAGCCGGTGAAGTACAGGCGGTTCGGGATGTTTCTTTTGCGTTAAAGAAGGGAGAAGTGCTGGCCATTGTAGGAGAATCCGGATGCGGAAAAAGTGTGCTTTGTAAAAGTATCATGAAGCTTCTGCCCAAAAGTGTAAGGATAAAAAGCGGAAGTATCTCCATCAATGGACAGGATATTACAGGTTATCGGGAAAAAGATATGCAGAAACTCCGTGGAAAAGTGTTTTCCATGATTTTTCAGGATCCAATGACATCTCTGACCCCCACTATAAAAATCGGAAAACAGATTGGGGAAGCTGTGAGAATCCACAGAAAAGACTATACGAAAGATCAGGTATACGAAAGAGTACTGGAACTTATGGAGCTGGTGGGAATTTCCCATCCAAAGGAACGTTATCATCAGTATCCCTGGCAGTTTTCGGGGGGAATGCGTCAGAGATGTGTAATGGCTATTGCACTGGCTGCAGATCCGGATATTCTGTTTGCAGATGAACCAACCACTGCTCTGGATGTGACCATTCAGGCGCAGATTCTGGATCTTCTCAGGGAAATTCAGATGAAGCTTGGAACTGCTACCATACTGGTATCCCATGACCTGGGGGTGGTTGCCAGAGTGGCAGACCGGGTGGCAGTAATGTATGCCGGTAAGATCGTGGAAATCGGTACAGCGGAAGAAGTATATTATGATCCGAGACATCCATATACCTGGGGGCTTATGAAGTCACTTCCGGCATTTGCAAATGGAAAAGAGCAGCTGTATACCATCCCCGGTATGCCTCCTACATTGACAGGTCCGCTAAAAGGGGATGCTTTTGCCTGTCGAAATGAATATGCCCTGAATATTGACTATGAGGAAATGCCACCAATGTTTCAGATAACAGATACCCATTATGCGGCAACCTGGCTTCTGGATCCGAGAGCACCGAAGATCAAATCACCTATGGAGGAACGAAGCGTTGAATAAAGAAGTATTATTGGATGTCAGACATCTGACCCAGCAGTTTCATCTGACAAAAAAGGTTACAGTGCGTGCTGTGGATGATGTTTCTTTTCAGATTCACAGAGGTGAAATATTTGGTCTGGTGGGAGAATCCGGTTCCGGAAAATCCACAGTCGCCCGGTGTCTGATGAATATTTATCAGCCTGCAGAAGGAGAAATATGGTATAACAACGTAAATATCTGTGATAAAAAAGAATTCCGCAGGAATAAAAAGATGCTTCAGACAAGAAGGCAGATGATCTTTCAGGATTCTGCTTCCAGTCTGAATCAGAAAATGAAAGTGGAAGATATTATTGCAGAACCAATGAAAATTCAGCACATAACACCAAAAAGAGGAAGCTACCGAAAAGAAGCGGCCTTTCAGATGGAATATGTGGGATTGGAGAACAGTTATCTGGAACGGTATCCGTCTGAGCTGTCAGGTGGACAGAGACAGCGTGTAGCAATCGCCAGATCGCTTTGTATGGAACCGGAATTCCTGGTGGCAGATGAACCAATTGCTTCTCTGGATGTGTCCATACAGGCACAGATTGTGAACCTGTTCCGTCATTTGCAGGAAGAGCATGGATTTACTTTTCTATTTATTGCACATGACCTGGCTATGGTGGAATACCTTTGTGACCGGGTGGGGGTTATGTATCAGGGAAGACTGGTAGAGCTGGCGCCATCAGAAGAGCTGTATGCCAATCCGGTACACCCTTATACGAAAACACTGTTGTCCGCTATTCCTGTTCCGGACCCGATTCGGGAGAGAGCAAGGGTTTTGCAGCACTATGACGGGGAAGGAATGGAAAACAGTGTATGGACGGAAGTGTCACCAGGGCATTTTGCAATGCTTCCATGCGAAAAAAATAAAAAAGGAGTACAGCAAAGATGAGACCTAAAAAGCTGACATACTACGGTAAAAAATGTCTGATATTCCTGATTTCCGTGTTTATATTATCTGTTTCCGTTTTTTTTGTGGCACGTCTTGCCCCGGGAGATCCGCTGATTTCCTATTACGGTGACCGTACAGAGAAAATGAGCCCGGAGGAACGGGAATGGGCCATGGAAAAACTGGGATTGAATGAACCTATTCCCACCCAGTATGTGAAATGGGTAAAAAATGCTTTTCACGGAGAATTTGGAATTTCCTTTAAATATAAGCAGGACGTAGTAAAAGTAATTGGTGGACGAATTGGAAATACACTGCTTCTTGGAGGGGGTGGATTTCTGTTTATTTTCGCAGGCTCCCTGCTTCTTGGAATTCTCTGTGCATGGAAAGAAAACGGATTGGTGGATAAAATTCTGTGCAAGCTGGGAACCATATCCAGTTGTATCCCGGAATTCTGGATGGCACTGGTGCTGATTCTTGTGTTTTCCGTAAACCTTAAGATCCTGCCAAGCAGTGGTGCTTACAGTACTCAGAAGGCAGGGGATATTGGAGACCGCATCCTTCATCTGATCATGCCGTTAACAATTGTAGTTCTGGAGCATCTCTGGTATTATGCTTACATGATCCGTAATAAAATTCTGGAAGAAGTCCGCGCAGATTATGTGCTTCTTGCAAAGGCAAAGGGCTTAAATAAGAGAATGCTTATGTTCCGCCATTGTATCCGAAATGTAATGCCGGCCTATCTGAGTATTATGGCTATTGCAGTGCCTCATGTGCTTGGAGGAACATATGTGGTGGAAAGTGTGTTTTCCTATCCGGGAATTGGAGCATTGTCCTATGAAAGTGCCAGATACCATGATTATAATCTGCTGATGCTTCTTTGCATGATGTCTGGAATCCTGGTGATTTTCTGCAATATTGTCAGCCAGACGATCAATGAACAGATCGATCCTCGAATGAAGGACGAAGTAATAACCGAGAAATCGGAGGTAGTGGAAGGATGACAAATAATTCATTTGAACTGGCAGGCTGCCGCAGAACAGCAGAAGCAATTCCGGAAAAAAAGAAAAAATGGTACGAGGGAAAGCCTGTAGTTTCTGTTATAGTATTGCTGCTTATTGTGCTTGGCTGTCTGTGTGCAGAAATGATCATGACGAAAGATCCTACTTATATGGACCTTTTGAATTACAATAAAGCACCGGATAAAGAATTTCTTTTTGGTACAGACACTATGGGAAGAGATATTTTTTCCATGATCTGGTACGGAGGAAGAATTTCACTTATGCTTGGTGGCTTGGCTACAGTGATCTCTACGTTTATTGCAGTGGTAATTGGAGCATTCAGTGGTGTGGCACCAGCCTGGCTGGATGAGCTGATCATGAGGTTTACGGAAGTCTTTTTAAGTATTCCGTCCCTTCTTCTGATCATATTATTACAGGCTATTATAGGGGATGCAAATGTATTCAGTCTGTCCTTTGTAATCGGAGTGACCAGCTGGACCAGCATTGCAAAGGTTGTGCGTACCGAGGTACGACAGATCAGAAACAGTGAGTATATTATTGCAGCGAGATGTATGGGATCCGGCTTCTTTCACATTTTGTGGAAGCATCTGGTACCGAACTTTTTTTCCTCGATTATGTTTATGGTCGTTATGAATGTAAGAACTGCCATGATCTCAGAAGCCACCTTAAGCTTTATGGGAATTGGTCTTCCCATAGAGGTAATTACCTGGGGAAGTATGCTGTCATTGTCTGAAAAAGCGCTGATGACAGGCTCCTGGTGGATCATTCTGATCCCCGGACTTTTCCTGGTGACTACAGTGCTTTGTCTGACAAATATTGGAAATGCATGCAGGGAGCAGGGAAATCGAAAGGAAAGTAATTTTTAACCGAATCAGGTCGGCTGTGAAGCGGAGCTGTAATATCCGTTTGAAAAAAACAATAATTTCAAGAAGTAGTGAGGGTATATTTTCGCTATGGATGGAAAAATATGGATTATTTTGAAGGTGAGACATAATGACAAAATCTGGTTGATAAACCAGATAAAAGTGATATACTGGATGCATAAGAAAAGAAACCGTGTGGAATTACAGTTTTGTTTTCACACGGTTTTTTAGAAGATACGAGTTAGACACCACTAACACTGGAGGCTTACTTGAAAAGGAGGAAAAAGCATGAGAAACGAAGAATACAAAAGGTTGTCGATTGCTGAATTTACAAAAGCAGCAGGAAGATATGAAAGTAACCATGCGGGTATATACGAAATGTGTAAGAAGGATTATCCGGATCCACAGGCATTTTTTGACAGTGTAAAAAGATGCCTTCGCCCAAATGGGAGATTGATTTTGCGTGATGTGACCAGTGACAATAAAGTATTGGTATGGCTGATGAATACACTGGAAATGCCTTTGGCAAATATATGTGGACACGGAGATGTCCAGGTTCCGACAAGAGGTGTGGTTATGAAATGTTGCAGAAAAGCAGGGCTAAAAGTAGAAAAATTTGAAATCCGTAAAGGCATGAGGATGCATTGTGTTGTGAGAAAGCCTAAAGGAGACCAGCTATGAAATTTTATGAAAGTGGAGACAGTAGTAAACCAGTGATATTTTTATTTCCTGGTACCTGTTGCCTGTATAACAGCTTTGATCATGTACTGGATGGATTACATTCTTATTTTTACACGGTAGCAGTTTCTTATGATGGATTTGATCCAAATGAGAAAACAGAATTTTATTCAATGGAAGATGAATGTGAAAAGATTGAGCAGGAAATCACGAAAAAGTACGGTGGCAGAATTAAAGCAGCGTATGGGTGTTCCCTTGGAGGAAGCTTTGTATCCCTTCTGATTCAGCGAAAAAGAATTCATATAGATCATGGCATCATTGGGAGCAGTGATATGGACGAAGCATGTATGCTCATGGCAAAAATTCAGTCAGCTATAATTGTGCCGATTATGTATAAAATGGTTCACACAGGTAAATTGCCTAAATTTATGCAAAAGAAAATAAATGAAGCAGATGAGTCAGAGAAGGAATTGGTTAAGGGATTTTTAAATATGTTCGGTATTGACCAGGGAGGAAGTCCGTGGATTACGAAACAGAGTATTTATAATCAGTTCTATTCTGATCTGGTTACGAAAGTCCAGCATGGAATTGATGTGCCTGGAACCAGGATACACGTGTTTTACGCAACAAAGATGGGCAGAAAATATGAAAAGAGATATTGTACTTATTTTAAAAATCCGGATATTCGGAGACATAATATGCAGCATGAAGAATTGTTTTGTTGTCATAGTGCAGAGTGGGTGGAAGAAGTAAGAAAGGCAGTGGAAGGCGACAGACAATGAAAGAAAAAGTGAATGTGACAGGTGTGCCGGAAACGATGGTACAGACTTTGTATGCAAGAGCAAAAGAAACAAAAAAGCAAAATGCCAAAATCAAGGATGAGATTGCAGTAGAACTTGTGGAAAAGCTGGACTATGACTTTTCCAAAGCAGATAAGGATAAAGCCATGAATTATGGCGTAATTGCTAGAACAATCGTATTAGACCGGATGGTTAAGCAATATCTGGAGAAGCATGCAAATACAGTTGTTATAAATATTGCATGTGGACTGGATACCAGATGTTATCGGATGGAGAGAAAATATCTGCGATGGTACAATATAGATTTGCCGGAAACAATGAAAATAAGGAGTCAGTTCCTTACCGAAACTGGTCCGGTATATCAGATTGCAAAGTCTGCAATGGATAAATCTTATGTAGATGCTATCGATTATCATGGTGAGAATGTTCTGGTAATAATCGAAGGTCTTACCATGTATTTGTGTGAGAAAGATATCAGGAAGATGTTTTCTATTATTGAAAAATCATTTCAAAAAGTTACAGTAATGGTCGAAACCATGTCGCCCTTTGTTGTAAAGCATATGAAAGAAAAATCTATAGAGGGGAGCAATGCAAAATTCACATGGGGAGTTAAGAATGGAAAGGAACTGCAAAGAATCATACCGGCATTTTCTGTTCGACAGGAAGTCAGTCTGATTGAAGGAATGAAAGAGCTTATGCCGATTTATCATGTGATAGGAAAGTTTCCAATCGTTCGGAACATCTCAAATAAAATAATAGTTTTGGAGAAACATAGCTGATATTAAGGAGACGATACAGATGAAGAAAAGGCATTTTGATGTGGAAAAAGATGGGTTTTATGGTGCATACTGGAAATGCAAAACAGGCTCAGACTGTGCCATGATTGCAATGATCGGGGATGATCCGGAGGATTATCTGGCGCGTACATCTGTGAAATGGTTACATAAACTCGGTGTGAATGTGATGACGATGTTACCTGGAAAAAAAGATTATGGACATCATAATTATCCGCTGGAACGCATAGAAAAAGCAATTGACTGGTTAAAAGCGCATGGTAATCAGAAAATAGGAATTGTCGGAGCATCTACTACAGGAACACTTGCATTGACTGCCGCTTCTTATTTTGAGGATATCACATTAACGATTGGTCTGACACCGAGTGATTTTGTCTGGCAGGGATTTATGCAGGGCAAAAAAGATGGCTGTAAGGAATGGCCGATTGAGGGAGAATCTCTTTTTTCGTATAAAGGAGAACCACTTCCGTACATGCCTTTTTGTTATAAACATCCGGATTACTGGCATGTGATTGAAAAAGAAACAAAGCGAACCGGTGATATGGTTAATTCAAGAAAACTGTTTGACGATTCGGAAAAGGCTCATCCAATTCAAGAAGACGAGATGATCAAGATTGAAAAGATCAATGGAACATTATTGCTGATTGGTGCGGAAGATGATGTGTTGTGGGATACTGCAAAATACATCCGCCGAATGAAGCAGCGTATAAAAGAACATCCGCATACATGCAGATTAGAGTCTGTAATTTATGAGCATGGAACCCATTTTGTTTTTCCGGAGAGCATGCTAAAGACAATGCTTCCGGTTGGTTCCGGACTCTTTGTGAAACTGGCATTTCAGGCAGCAAGAAAACATCCGAAAGAATGTCGCAGAGCACGTCTGGATATTGACCAGCGAGTGAGAAATGCTGTTGCTAAATGGAAACTGAATACACAGGAAAAATAAAAAATCTAAACAGCAGACTTGACAAATTTTTGTAATGAGTTAAAATATAACAGTGTTATATAACGCTGTTATATTTTTGAAAAGAAGTATAGAGGATACCAAAAGAATGTCGACGAAAGCAGAAGATACACAAAAAAATATATTAGATACAGCCAGAAAACATTTCCTGAAAGATGGTTTGACCGGAGCATCTTTAAGAAACATTGTAAAAGATGCCGGACTTACTACTGGCGCATTTTACAAATATTATCCGACGAAAGAGGCACTTTTTGATGCACTGACGGATCCCTATATGGAACATATTTATCAGATTTATGACCAGATCGTTGAGGCATTTGAAAAGCTTTCCGCCAGTGACCAGACAAGGAATATGTCGGATACATCCAGTGATGGGATGGAACAGATGGTTGATTATATCTATGATCATTATGATAATTTCAGATTATTGTTGAAATGCGGAGACAGTGGAAAATTTGAATTATTCATACACAATATGGTGGATCGGGAAATGAAGTCCAGTCTGAAATATATGGAAAAAATGAAGGAGGCTGGTGTAAAAATACCGGTTGTAGAGGAAAGCCTTATGCACATGATCTATACGGGATTTTTTTCATCAGTATTTCAGATTATTGAGCATGATATAGACAGGGAGATCGCAAAGAAAAATGTACATCAACTGAAAGAATTTAATACAGGTGGCTGGGAACGATTGTGGAATATTGAATTTCCGGTATAACTGATACAGGTGGCCAATGCCAGTAAGCCACCTATTTTATTACACGTGGGTTAGAAAGAACTAATAAAAGAAACAACAATAAAACAAAAGTAAGGAGTGAACAGATGTGAAAGAAAAAAAGAAGTCGGCAGTCAGCTGGATCCTGATGTGGGCGGGACAAAAAAGAATTGTATATGTGTGGAGTGTGTTACTTGCAATAGGAAATGTGATTTTTAAGATTTTTCCGTATTTTATCATTGCAGATGTCGTAAAGCTGTTTTTAAGTGGTGAAAAGGAATTTGAAAAATATCTTGTAAAAGCGGTTCTGATTGCGCTGTCGTTTATCATTGCAGAACTGTTTCATTCACTCTCAACAGAATTGTCACATAAAGCCACGTTTACTGTGTTGGCAAATATAAGAAAATCCTGCTGTGACAAGCTGGCCCGGGTACCCCTTGGTTATGTGAAGGATACACCATCCGGTACATTTAAGAATATCATGGTGGAAAGAATCGACAGCATCGAGACGACACTGGCGCATATTGTCCCGGAATTTACGTCAAATCTGCTGGCACCGGTTGTGATTCTGATCTATTTCTTTCTGACAGACTGGAGACTGGCACTCTGGTCATTGGTGCCGGTTATTGTTGGATTGTTCTCTTATTTTGGAATGATGCTGGATTATAAGCCAAGTTTCGAGAGAACGGTTCAGACAACAAAAGATCTGAATGATGCGGCAGTGGAATATATTGACGGAATCGAAGTAATAAAGGCATTTGGAAAGACGGAAAGTTCTTATGCCAAATTTACAAAGGCGGCTTTTGAATATGCGGATTCCTTTATTTCCTGGATGAAACGGTGCTCGATCTTTCATGGACTGATGATGGTGGTCACACCTTATACGCTTCTTACGGTATTGCCGTTTGGGGCACATTATGTAGCGAATGGAACACTTGCGGTTTCTGATTTTGTCATCTGTATTATTTTATCACTTGGAATCGTTGGACCGTTGATCACAGTGGGTTCCTATACAGACGATCTTGGAAAAATTGGAGTAATTGTTGGTGAAGTGGCAGGAATTCTGGAACAGCCGGAACTGGAACGTCCAGAGAAAAGTGAACGTGTTCCAAAAGATAATTCCGTTACTCTTGAAGATGTCAGATTTGGTTATCACGATAAAGAAATCCTGCATGGAGTAACTATGGAGTTGAAAGCAGGAACGGTAAATGCAATCGTAGGACCTTCCGGAAGCGGAAAGTCAACCATTGC
>NZ_CAKRNY010000033.1 GCF_934371575.1 uncultured Blautia sp.
CCATTTTTTTCTATACATGGCAATTCCCCCATTTTCAAATTTTTATGAACTCGTTTTAGTGTATTGTCTTCTCCACCTTCAGCTCTTTTCCATCCCACACAATATGTACCTGTCCGTCAGCAACAGGCAATGTACAATCAAAGCTGTCAAAAAACTCAGTATGCGGCTCTACCACAAATTCTTTTCCGCCAACTCCGGTAAATTTCAGCCCCATGAAATACTTCGCCAGGAAATAGATCGGGCTGGCAGCCCAGGCATGGCAAAGGCTCTTTCCAAAGCGGTCACCGTACATGTCGTACTGGGTTTCTGCTGGTGCATCCGGGTCAAACTCTTCCCAGAAGGTTACTGCGCCGCGGTCCAGCATTCCGCCCCAGTAATCACGGATCTTATTAAACACCAGTTCCAGTTCCCCTGTCTGACAAAGCATATCCAGTTCGAAGAAGTTGAAATACGGAGTTGTAATTGCCGGAATTGCATCATTCTTAATTACATTTGTCAGTATTTTCTCCTGCTCTTCTTCTGTTGCAATGTGAAAAAGGATTGCGAAAATATTGGCATGGCGGGTAACATTTCTCTTGCCGGATTCAAAGGAATCAATAAATGCACCTTTCTCCTGATCCCAGTAGAATTTGCGGATCTGCCCGATCAGTCTCTCATATTTCTCCATATATTCCGGATTTTCCTCTCCAAGAGCCGCACTCACTTTCGCCATGGTCTGCCAGCATGCTGCAAACAGCATCTGCTCTGCACAAAGGGCGCCGGTCTTATCCATGTCAGCCCAGTCAATGTAGATCCAGTCATTTTCACGACCTACAAGAAATCCGTTTTCATCCAGCTGTTCCTCACAGAACTCCATAAGGGAGCACATTTTCGGATAAACCTGGCGGACAAAATCCAGGTCGCCGTATGCCTCATAATGATACAACACGCCCAGGATCCAGAACAGGGAATAATCCATAATGGTATTAATATGTCTGGTCATTGGATCATTTCCGCGAAGAGCCAGAAGGGTTCTCTGGTCAATATCCGGATCTGCCAGCAGATACTGGTTTACGAAAAAGCTCTGGTAAGCATCCCCAGACCAGATCCATTTGTCACGCTTCACGCCATCCAGAAAAAAGATACCGCTGCAAAGACGGAAGGTATGCTCTGCCACCTCCCAGATCTTATTCAGCTTCTGGTCACTGCATTTAAAAGAGGCGCGTTTCGGAAAATCCACATACTGATAAAATGAGGTGATCTCCACATCCTCAGCTTTGCAGTTTGGAATAAATGCAAAACGGACTGCACAGCAAGGACATCTGTTTGTTACAGGATCCGGCTGCCAGCTATAGTAGCAATGCTCCAGGTCAAGAGCTTCGTCCTCAGACTCACCGCAAAAAACCTCTAATACATCGCAGATGTCCCCAGAACTGCTTTCTCTTCCACAATTCCCGGCATCACTAATTTCTTCTGCATTTCCTTCATAACCATTTTCTAGGTTTTTGACAACTTTCCATTTTTCTTTTTCCAGTGCAGTTTTTCTTTTATCCTTTGCATAAACCGCCGCTGTCAGCTCCGTCTCAAACTCAGCCAGCACACCGCCATTTACCTCACTGATTTTCACCGGCTTGCACTCTTTTTCCATATACTCCCAAACAGTTGGCTTCTGCTCTGGCTTTGTAAAATACTTGCACACGCCAACCGGTACCAGCGGTTGGGAATAATCCTCTGCCATCCAGGTCTTGTCAGAATGGATCACCTCACCCTGCACATAAGCACATGGAAAAGCCTCCACACATCCTGCATGAATGGAAACCTTTACTTTTCCCGGACCTGCTGTAATCTTTTTTCCAAACGGATACTTCTTTTCCCCGTTTTCCCAGGTTACCAGCACATGACCGATTGCATTTGAAAATACGGTAAAGCTTGTCTCCTGCTTTAGCTCATAGATGCGGCGAAAAGCAACGCGGTTGCGGAAGCCCTCGCTTTTCCAGAATGCAGGCCACCCAAATCCACGCTCCACACGGCTGAAATTCTGTTTCATTGCATGATATAATTCAAAATCTCCCGGATACCAGATCCAAAATGTATGTTCCATGGTTATTTTCCTCCTGATCGATATGGATGTATCTTCACAAAGCATCGCCAAAGTCTGATGTTTTCCCCTTTTCAGCCTCTGGCATTTACCTGTTTATAGTATAAAATGAAATCCCTCGGGAATCCACAGCATCTCACGTTCAAAACCTTACAGATTACGTTTTTGTGCCATAAAACATCCCTTGCACAGCGCCTGATTTTCGCAAACAAAAATGCAGTCAGAAATCTGCCCGCTCCCGGCATAATTTCTCACTGCATCTGATTCATTGATTTTCGCAATAGCTGCGAAAACAATTATAACTTTATAAAGTAAACCCAGCTGTGTTCTTCCCCTGTGCCTGAATATCCAGACAGCAGTCTGCCACATGCTCCTGATTCAAGTCCAGAGAATAATTCACTTTCATGGCAATTTGTCCGTCACTTTCTTCCAATTCCAGGTTCGTCGCTGAAATTCCCATTTCAAGAGTTCCAAACGGGGTGGTATAAAATGCCATATTACGCTTTCCCTGCTCAAAAACCATATGTGTATTTACCTGTCCTTTTTTTCGGACTTCCATTCCCTTGGAAGATATCTTGATATAATTTACAGTAGGATCTCCCTGCTCGTCCAGCATTTCTTCATAACGAAGATAATGGCTTCCATTGCGGAAATAATACTCTCCCGGAACCACAATCTCGATTGGCTCATCACCTTCTGGTGTGTCCATCATATGTAAACCTTTTACGTGAATTAAAACTTCTTTTTCCATTCTTTTTTCCATCTCTTTTTAATATTTCTCAATATCGATTTTCTGTGTTTTCTCTACATCAAAGGGCAGGATTGAATTGGCAAAACCTTTGAACTTCTCTGCCAGGTCGCTTACATAAAAACGATATGGGAAATCAGACTGACCCTGACCGGTACTCTTCATGTCCTCTCTCTCCAGAAGCCTTCCAAGCTCCAATGCTGTCTCATATGCCGGATTCACCAGCGTAACCTTATCTCCCATAATCTGCCCAATGGTGGAACGAAGAAGAGGATAATGGGTACAGCCCAAAATCAGGGTATCAATTTCCTTCTCTTGCAGCTCTCTCAGATATCTAGAAGCAATTTCCACCGTCACCGGATCATGCAGCCATCCTTCCTCTACCAAAGGGACAAATAAGGGACAGGGCTTCCCGATTACTGTAATTTCCGGATCAATATGCTTCAAAACCTCTGCGTGGATTCCACTTCCTACTGTACCCTCTGTACCAATAATTCCCACACGCTTATTTCGCGTAACCTGTGCGGCTACCTTCGCCCCGGCTTCGATCACCCCTAAAATAGGAATATCAAATTCTTCCCGGACTGCATCCAGGGCAAATGCACTGGCTGTATTACACGCTACCACTATTGCCTTTACCTGCTGTTCTTTCAGGAAACGGATAATCTGACGTGAATATCTTATAATTGTTTCCTTGGATTTACTTCCGTATGGAACCCTGGCAGTATCACCGAAATACACGATTTTCTCTGCTGGAAGATTCCGCATGATCTCCCTTGCCACAGTAAGTCCGCCAATACCGGAATCAAACACACCAACAGGCGCATCTCTGTCTATTTTCATTCCTCTATCTCCAAATTCATAGTCAAGCGATATTCGCAATCTGTACTTCATTTTAACACCAAAGGAGCGGCGGTGCAAGTGCTTGTACTACATCAAAGCGTTAAGTGTATCCACAATCCAGAAATGAAATCTTGGCTCTGCCTTCTGGCCTTTCTCCGTCCCCGGTGCTTCCATAAAACAGAACTGGGGATAAATGGTTCCCCACCATGCAAGAAGGTTGGAATTTTTATTAAAATTTTCACTGCCGGAGCAAAGTAATACTGCTGTCAGAAGTGCTGCCGCTATATGATATTTGTTTTTTCTTAAACAGAACATAAAAGTGCCTCCCATATTTTTCTATCAAAAGTATTCCCTGTTCCAGCCTGGAATAATCACATTCCTCCCCACTGCTTATTGCTTTTCGCAGCCACCCTGGGCCTTACTTGATGCGGCTAAAATTTCACCTCCAGTTCCTTTCCATAAATTTCCAGTTTCGGCAATTCAGGCAAAGCACCACGTTCATAAAACTCATGATAAACCTCACGAAGAGTTACTGCCTGTCCCGGGCTTCCATTTGGATTATTTTCCAGAAGACCAAGAAGATACTCCCCCAGAGAAACGTCCTGAGGGCTTACCCAGGCTACTGCTTCAGATGCCGCATCGCAGCGAAACACATAAACATTTTCACCTATAGTCGGCTCCTGCTTCAGATACTCAAGAACCTGCTCCCAACGGCCTCCATCCAACAGACTCTCGCCAAGAACCAGAATTTCCAGATGTCCCATATCCAGATATTTTTCCTGTGTCCGGCTGTATATATTTTCAATCTCACGGAAGGTTTCTCCCTGAATCGACGGTGCAGCATTGCCCTGATCTTCCCCGTCTTTTTCCTGTCCGGTAGATTTTGGAAGATCCGGAATTCCGTAAGTCAGCTGATATCTCCCCTCTGTAATATCGGCTCCAAGTGCAAGCGGATACATGCGTTTCTCCGGTTCCACACCGCCACAGCCGGCTAACAGAAACAATGCACTGACACATGCTGCAGCAAGCTTCTTTTTCCACTTCTTTTTTCCAGCCATAAAAAATATAATCTGAAGCACCAGCATTCCGGGCACAAATATATATTTCAGATACAGGGGAAAGCTATTCCGGATTCCCCATCTGCCAGTTTCTGACACGGCTCCGGCAAAAACCAGAATGGATATCCACAGCTTTCCTGTTCCCATATCTGCTTTTTCCACAATTAAATGGCCATAATGCAGAAAACTTCCAATAGAAAATAAAAGGCTGTATAAAAGAAATCCCATCCAGAGGACATCAAATCTTGCCAATACATTTCCCGGAAGCTCCGCACCTGCCAGAAGCGGCAAAATTGGGCAGCTTTCATATTTCAGTCGTCCCCATCCGAATACAGAAGGAAGCAGCAATTCCGTCAGAATAAGCAAAATTCCCAGGGTAAAAACGGCAAAGCTTACAGTTTTTCCTGTATCTTTACTGTTTCCTACACAATCCAGCGCAAAGGGAAGCAGCCCCAATCCGGAAAATGCACATATCACATCATATCCACTTTCCAGAATTTTTCTTCCTGAGAAAGAGGAATTCCATACCATTTCCTGAAAATACTCCCATTTTCCCTGTCCTACAGCCAGGACTAACATAAGCATAACCGCTGCAAGCACCACGCCTCCTGACACTTCTCCCATTCTGCCCCGTCTCTGAATCCCCTTTTGCGTGCCCAGACTGCAAACCAGCAATGTGATCAGACATAGCCATTTTTTTCCTATACCTGTTCCCAGACTAACTGCAACAATTTCTCCCAGAAGATTCAAAAGAAACGCAGCTCCAAGAATACAGTATATAAGAAAAAACAATGCTGCCAGCCTTCCCCACACCACACCGGCTGTTTTGCATGGTCTGGCAAAAGCATAACGAAGACGGATGAGAAAGATCACATAAAACAGCACAGCTGCAAGGGCTGCTGCAGTCCCTGCCAGTCCGCCAAGCCCCAGAGTTTTTCTGTTTCCGAAAAGGCATAGTATTAATGGTGCAATAAAAGCAATCACGATCTGCCTGTAGAGCTGCCGTTGGGAAATTCGATTATTTTCTGCAAATTTCATTTACTTCGGTTACCTTTCCTTCCTGTTTTTGTTGCGGATTTTTTGCAGCCTGACTTGCTCGCTTTGTCTGGCATATGAAGGGCGCCTCCATCTCTTTTTAAATGGCACTCTCACAATTTTGCTTCCGGTCCCATTATCCGTACTTTGTTTGACAAAGGGCGTCAGGTATGGGACTCCAAAGCTGAGAAGTCCTGCCAGATGTGATACTGTCAGATATACTCCGGTCACAATTCCAAAAATCCCCAGATATCCTCCCAAAAACAAAAAGAAATATTTAAGCATCCGAAATGCCGAGGCAAATTCTTCATTTGGGATTGCAAGAGAACCAAGCGCCGTAATTGCCACAACCATAACCACGATCGGGCTTACAAGATTTGCTTCCACAGCAGCAGATCCCACGATCAGTCCTCCCACAATTCCCATGGCATTTCCCAGCGCCCCCGGAATCCGCACTCCAGCCTCCCGAATCAGTTCAAAGGATAATTCCAGCAGAACAAGCTCCGCAATGCTGGAAAATGGCACGCCTTCTCTTGCCTGGGCAAAGGACAGAAGCATGTTCGTGGGAAGAATCTGCGTGTGAAACCGGATCACTGCAAGATAAAGTCCCGGCAGCAACGTAGCAGCTGCCAGTGCCACATAGCGCAGTATTCGAAGAAATGATGCCATTTCAAATCGGTTATACCAGTCCTCGCTGCTTTCCATAAAGCTGTGAAAAATACCTGGCAAAATAAGCGCTGACGGAGAATTGTCACAGAGAAGCACTGCTTTTCCATTTAAAATTTCCTGCGCTGCACGATCTGGTCTTTCCGTAGTCTGGTACTGCGGAAAAGGGGAAAACCAGGAATCCTCCGTCAGCTGTTCCAGCATTCCACTGTCCAGGATTCCATCAATTCGAAACTCTCCAAGCCGCTCTTTCACCTTCTCCAGAAATTCCTCCTGCACCAGATCTTCCATGTATACCATCTGGACCAGTGTATGTGATCTCTCCCCAATATAAAATTCCACTACCTTTAATCTGGTATCCCGAAGCCGCTTCCGGATCAATGCAGAATTTATTTTCACAGAATCAGAGAAGCCTTCCCTGGAACCCCGCAGAACCTTCTCCATCTCCACTTCCGTTACACCCATGCTTGGATAACCGGCACTGGAAATTTTCATAGCCTGATCAAAGCCATCCATGAAAAATATGGCATTTCCTGCCAGCAATCCTGCAAATACCTGTTCCATATCTGTCAGCTTTTTTACATCTGCAATTCCCAGACTGTTGTATTCTACAAACTCCTGGATTTTTTCCGGAGAGACCTCCCAGAAATATCCCACCATCTTTCCAAGGGCAGAATCCTCCAGCATCATATTAGATGTCGCAACTTCAATATAGACCATCAGACAGTCTACCTTCCGCTCATCCCCCAATCTCATTCTTCTTATCTGGACATCTGAGCAATCTGTCAATCGTTCTCTTATATAATGCTCATTCTCTTGAATATCTTTTGAAATAATAACAATATTATCATTTTCATTCATTTCCACATATTCCTCATTTTGAACAAAAAAAGATACTGGTTATCTATCCCAGTATCTCCTGATCCTTTAATTATATTCATTTTATTCTTTATTTCTCAGAAAATCCGAAGACTTTATTCCTCAGCACGGATTGCCTGGATGATTCCCATCCTCTGATTTTCCAGATGTTCAAAAGACAGCTCCTGTGCCGCTTTCACGTCCCGTTCCTTAATCGCCCTGGTAATTTTCTCATGCTCTTTCACCAGACGGTTTCTGGACTCATCCTCTTTCAGATATTCTACACGATATCTGTAGATCTGCTCGCGAAGATTATTCAGAACCTGCATAAGTCTCTTATTATCTGCTGCCTCATAAATTACCTCATGGAAATTCACATCTGCTTCAGCCATCTTTACCAGATCACCCTCTGCAGTGCTCTTCTGGAAATCCTCTGCCGCCTGCTCCAGTTTCCGTATATCCTGATCAGTCATATTGGCACAGGCCTTCTCAATAGCCATATTTTCCAGAGTGATCCTGACCTCCAGAACATCGTTCAGATCCTTCTCCGTAATATTAGCAACCTGAGCTCCGCGTCTCGGAATCATTACAACAAGACCTTCCAGTTCCAGCTTACGCATGGCTTCACGAATAGGAGTTCTGCTTACTCCAAGCTTCTCTGCAAGGGCAATCTCCATCAGTCTTTCTCCGGGTCTTAATTCTCCCTTCAGAATTGCCTGACGCAATGTATTAAAAACGACCTCCCTAAGTGGAAGATACTCATCCATGTGCACTGTAAAATCACTTGTCATCTGTATTTTCCCCTCCTAAAAAACCTCTGTGGCAAACACGGTCTTAGCCAGCCTGCTCTCTCGAAGAGCAACTGCCGCCTGTTCCATCTTCTCCTTGTTGTCAAAAATCCCAAACACAGTAGGACCGCTTCCGCTCATCATTGCCTTGCACGCCCCACTGTTTTCCATCAGGTCTTTAATTTCCTGGATCACAGGATATTTGCTGATGATTCCGGGTTCAAATACATTTCCCATTTTGGAAATCAGGCCATCCAGATCTCCGTTCCTGACGTCTGTCACCATACCATCAATATCCGGGTGTGCCACTGCCGGATCATCCAGCCTCAGATTCTCATATGCTGTTTTTGTGGAAACATTTACTCCCGGTTTTCCCACCAGCACATAGCAATGAGGTACTCTTGGAAGTCTGGTCAGCTTCTCTCCGATTCCTTCAGCCAGAGCAGTTCCACGCATAATACAATAAGGCACATCTGCCCCTACCTTCACAGCCCGCTTCATCAGTTCTTCCTCAGAAAGTCCCAGTTCAAACAGGCGGTTCACGCCCACAAAGGCAGCTGCCGCATCGGAGCTTCCTCCTGCCATACCGGCAGCTACAGGGATGAACTTCTCCAGTTTCATGTTAAGTCCCTCTTCCACATGAAATTCATCCATCAGCATTTTCGCTGCTTTATATACAAGATTTCTCTCATCTGTAGGAATATAGGGAATATTGGTAGTAAGGGTAATCCCCGGTTCCTGTCTCTTCTCAATTTCAAGCACGTCATACATCTGTATGGTCTGCATGATCATACGAACCTCATGATATCCGTCAGCACGTTTGCCAACCACATCAAGTCCCAGATTTATTTTTGCAAGTGCACGTAAACGCATAATTCCCTCCGCTTTTATCCGCTGTCCGTCTTCTGCCTGACAAACATTTTGTACTTTGTATACAATTCTTTAATGACTTTATTGTAAAATATTTTTGTATTTTTTTCAATATTTATATAAGGAAATTTTCAGAGAAAACTTATCACTTACCCTTCCACTTTTTTCACCAGCAGCAACGGCATCCCGGGTGTCACCTTGTCGTCCTTAAGTTCATTCAGTCCACAGATTTCCTCCACTGTAGTATAAAATCTTTTTGCAATATCCCACATAGTATCCCCATTTTTCACAATGTATACCGTGATTCCAGGCATAGCCTGAATTTTCTCCTTGTCAAGAGGCTGTTCCTCCACCTTGCTGATGATCAGCCTTTTTTCACATTGAAGCGCCAGCACATTCAGGCTGATCACAGCTTTTACCTCAATTTCATTGCTGTCAATCATAGAGGTAGACAGCTGCTCCAAATCTGCCTGCAGGAAAAAGATACTGTCCTGATCGATTCCATTGGCTTCTATCACATGTGAAAAAGGAATCATCCCGTCAACTGAATAAAATGGCATATCATCATTTCCGGTAATATACAGGATTTTCATAAATACAATTCCATCTGCCTGGATTCCATTCTCCACAATTTTAGTCTTCTCCACCTTCACTCTTCCCTGACTGTGACAGATTTGCAGAATTTTCCCCTGGCTTTCCTTCAATTCAATACGGTCTGCAACACGGCACTTGGAATCGTTCCGAACCAGCAGGCTTTCCAGGCACACTTCTTTTCCCTGGGGAATACACTCCTTTAGCGGCGAATACACATCCAGGATCAAATCATGCTCTTCCTCGCGATAAAGCTTCATATCCAGTTCCAGCACCACATCCACACTTATTACACGTTCTTCCCCATCAGAATCCGGTTTTACTTCAATGCTCTGGTGCATAACCGAAAATCCAATATTGGGAATCATTTCTCCTGTACAACCGGTACATTCCACATCTGTATTAAAGGGCAGCACATATTCCGCCCACTGAAGCGGGTTTTCCTCATCTTCACCGGAATACAGAACAAAGACCGATAATTCGCCCCTTGCTTTTACCACGTTGTCCTCCGGGCGCAGTTCCATCCCCCGTACATCAATGGTATACCACAAAAGCTGTTCAATATTCGGTTTGTTGGACACAAGTGTCACTTCATCTTTAATCCGCATAGTGTCCTTTTTATGTACCATAAGGCTCATTAACCGGACTTTCTTTCTTTTTACAGAGATTCCTTCCTCACTGATTTCCACGGGAAGCTGAATTCCCATCATCTCATCTACCACTGCGAACAATGTGACAATTGCCTTAATATTCAGCTTTCTGGAATGAATCATGCGCACACTGAGATCCTCTATGTCCCACTTCAGGCACATTTTATCTCCACTTGCAATTCCATCCAGGTTCAATGTCTCATCAAAAGGCAGTTTTGCCTCCAGACTGCTTACCTTCCAGTTTTCTTCCCCCACATAGAGAATATCCACCTTCAGGTTTCCGCTGACAAAAGCCTTTCCCTCACTGAGGCGCACTTCATCCACACAAACAGCACCCTTGCTCTGAATCAGCCTGCCGATATCCTGCCTGGCATCAGGCACATTATAATCAGAATCAAAGGTTATCTGACTGGCTGCACGGCTTTTTACCTGAAGCATCTGCACACTTTCTTTTCTTAATTCCACGATCTCCACTCCTTTATTCACCAGACTGCTATGCTGCATCATTTTCGCTTTTTTCAGTAAAGCGTTCAAAAATCACAGGTTCCTTTCGATATTCCGTCTTCACCACAATGTAAGGATAGGAAGGCGGACTGATCGTTATTTTCTCGTCTGATGGTCCCATCAGCATTGTCCTGAAAAAAACAGCCTGGGAAGTCCATCCCAGTTCTTCCACGGAAATACTGTAGCCTCCGCTCATTTGCTCCCCGTATCCTTTTACAAGAAACAAATCTTTTTCACATTGATAGGTCAGCTGAAATTCATTCTCCTTTTTCTCCTGTATCAGGGCAGCCAGTTCTGCCGGTATCTCTTCACTTTTTACAATGGAATACTCCAGAGGCTTCCGCGGCTCTTCCTCAATGCGAATAAAATTGCATCCACTGATCAAAAGCAGTGACCACAAAATTACTCCCAGAAGAACTGCTTTTGTTTTTTTCATTCTGCCACCTCAGATGTCTCATTGCTGTTTATCTGATGCTCAGCCTTTAAACACAGCAAACAGCAATCTCCATTTATTTTATTGTATGAGGAATAAAAAAGATTTATTGCAAGAATTTTTCAAATTACATATAATAGACATAAACAATATGCCAAAACATGCTTCCTACGCATGAGGCACAGATCAAAGAAAGGGAAATCATATGATTCGTTTTATTTTATGCGTGATCGTAGTGGTTGGATTCCTGATTTTATCCATTCCCATTCTCTTTGTAGAATGGATCATCGGCAAATTCAATCCTATGGCAAAGGAAATCAGCTCTCTTCGGATCGTTCAGGCAGTATTTCGTTTTATCCTGTGGGTATCCGGTGTGAAGCTGACTGTTATCGGAGAGGAAAATGTACCAACTGATGTGCCGGTTCTTTATATCGGAAATCACAGAAGCTTTTTTGATGTACCGATCACTTATCCACGCTGCCCCATCCGTACCGGCTATATCGCAAAAAAAGAGATGGAAAAGGTTCCTCTGCTTTCTACCTGGATGAAACGTCTTCACTGCCTGTTTCTTGACCGCAATGACCTGAAGCAGGGACTGAAAACCATTCTCACTGCTATTGAGAAAGTGAAATCCGGCATTTCCATCTGCATTTTCCCGGAAGGTACACGAAACAAAAATGAAGATGAACTGGACATGCTTCCATTCCATGAGGGCAGCTTCAAAATTGCCGCAAAGGCAAACTGTCCGATCATCCCGATGGCGATCAGCGGCTCCGCTGATATCTGGGAAAACCATTTCCCCAGGGTTAAGAAAACCCACGTTATCCTGGAGTATGGCAAACCAATCTACATAGACCAGCTGGAAAAAGAAGACAAAAAACATCTAGGTGCTTATACTCAGAATATCATTCATGAAATGCTGGTAAAAAATAAAGCGCAGTTATAAACCAATGCAGGACAGACATTTAAGCTGTCCTGCTTGTTATTTTCAGCGCCTTCCTGAAAAATCATTCTTGCTTTTTTCCCAGCTGTTTTCTCCTTACTTCCTTCGGCGATTCCCCATAAGCTTCCTTGAATTTTCGCAGAAAACCTTTGTAATTGGTAATCCCGTTTTTATCCAGAAGAAATGTTATATTTTTATCTGTCTCCAGAAGATCTGTGTGGAAATGCTCCATGCGGATCTGATTTACATAAGCCAGGAAGGTCTGTCCTGTATATTTGCGAAAAAGACGACAGAAATGCTCTGGTGTGATGGACAAAAGCCCTGCAGCATCGGCAAGGGCAATCCTTTCCCCATAATGTTCCCGGACAAATTCCATGCACAACTTCATCCGTTCCAAGTCTCGCAGAGTGCCGTGAGCGATTTCTGTATCTTCCTCACTCCTGATTCCTTCTGTATAAAGAAAATAAAGTAAACGGTAAACAACAGAAAGCACCAGAAGATGATAGCCTTCTTTTTTTTCTTCATAAAAGCCTGCAATTTTCTGAAATACGTCTCTCAACTGATCATACAGATCAGCAGCCCGATTTGTAGACTTTTGCTTCTCGCTCACCTCAACCGGTTCCTTTCCCTGTACAGTTTCCAGTTGTCCCTCCTGAACACATGCATCAGCTTGTTCCGACCTTATAAACTCCTGAAATTTCAGTCCCTTCCACTTTGCAGAAATTCTTTCCAGATGAACCGGCGGGATCTGTAAAAGATAATACCTGGCATCCTCATGTGTGTAGGTATAATGGATATCATTGGAGTTTACCAGGAAAATATCCCCTTTTTTCAACTCATAACTCACATCATTAATAGATGCTGTAATCTCGCCGCCAAGCACATAAATAATTTCCAAATGCTCATGCCAGTGCGCCGGTAACAGTTCATCCCAGGTATTTACATATGTAAAATGAATTTTCCCCAAATGATCATCCAGCACGTTTTCATATTCCGCTCTCATAGTATGCCTCACCTTCTTTTTTCACTCAAATTTCCCGACTTCCATCCGCATCAAAAATACACAACACTTATGCTACAGGTTCAAAATCAAAATACACCCTTTATTCTTTATGATAATATATAATATTTCATCTGCAATATCAAGAAAGACCTATAAAAGAAGCAATAAACCATCTAGTACACCACCGCCTTTTCCAGTACAATAGCAATATCAAGGCAACTACACGAAAAAAAAACTTTCTAATCATAAATTTATCTACAGGAGGACTTCCCACAATGAACAAATGGTCCAGAGTTAAATTCCAGCCAAACCTTCCCCTTAAGGAAAGCGGCCGTGTTACCGCAAGCAAAGAACATATCCTTCTTTCCAAAGAAGCAGCCAAAGAAGGTATGGTTCTTTTAAAAAATGAGAAAAATCTGCTTCCTCTTGCTGAGGGCACACGCATCGCCCTTTTCGGCAAGGGCAGCTTCGACTATGTAAAAGGCGGCGGCGGAAGCGGTGATGTTATGGTTTCCTATGTGCACAACCTTTATGACGGTCTGAAAATGCAGGAAGGCGCCGTTCAGATCTACGAACCGTTATCCGCATTTTACCGCACCGATATCCAGCACCAGTATGAAAAAGGTGCCGCACCAGGAATGACCGTAGAGCCTGAGCTTTCCCCGGAGCTTGCTGACGGTGCAAAAGCATTTGCGGACGTTGCGGTTGTTGTGATCAGCCGTTTCTCCGGCGAGGGCTGGGACCGTTCCAGCATTGAATGCAACAACGAATTTAATCCATGGGATACGGAAACCACCATGCCGAAAATTTCCGGCGAAGTTTTCCCAGATGGCGACTTCTATCTCACTGCCAGGGAGAAAGCAATGCTTTCCATGGTAAAAGAGCGCTTTGATGATATCGTAGTCGTTCTCAATATCGGCGGAATCATGGATCTTTCCTGGGTAAAAAATGACGACCAGATTTCCTCCGCTCTTCTTGGATGGCAGGGCGGCATGGAAGGCGGACTTGCCATGGCCGAGCTTCTCACCGGCAAAGGGAATCCATCCGGTAAGCTGGCAGACACTTTTGCAGCGGATGTAAACGACTATCCTTCCACAGCCAACTTTCATGAGTCCTTTGATTACGTAAACTACACCGAGGACATTTATGTAGGCTACCGCTATTTTGAAACCCTTCCAGGTGCACAGGAGAAGGTAATCTATCCATTTGGATACGGACTTTCCTACACCACCTTCGACCTGGACACCACCGCTATGTGGGAAACAGAAAGTGCGGTTTTTGCTGAGGTTCAGGTAACAAACACTGGGGATTTTGCAGGAAAAGAGGTTGTCCAGATTTATTACGAAGCACCACAGGGACTTCTGAGGAAACCAGCCCGCCAGCTTGCCGCTTTTGCAAAAACCCGTCTTCTTCAGCCAGGCGAAACCCAACAGATCCGCCTTTCCTTTGCCAAAGCTGACATGGCTTCCTACGATGACCTTGGAAAGATCCGGAAATCTGCATACATCCTGGAAAAAGGTACCTACAAATTCTACATTGGAACTTCTGTACGTGACACTGAGGAAGGCATCCAGGCAATGGAACTCACTGAAAATGTAATCACAAAGCAGCTCACTGCACACCTTGTTCCAACCAGCCTAAAAGAGCGTATGCTCTCTGACGGCAGCTTTGAGGAGCTTCCACAGTCTGCATGCAACGACATGAACGAATGCGTATTTGAGAAAATGGAGCCAGGCACTGAGGAAGGTCTTACCCCTGCGGTCCGCAGCTGTGCACGAGGTGCCCTTTTTGACAATTTTGGCAGAAAGCAGTTTATTGATGTTGCAGAAGGCAGGCTTTCCCTGGATGATTTTATGGCACAATTAAGCGATGACGATCTGATTCATCTTCTTGGAGGACAGCCAAACGTAGGTGTTTCCAATACCTTCGGCTTTGGAAATCTTCCGGATTACGGCGTTCCATCCATTATGACCGCAGACGGTCCTGCCGGGCTTCGTATCAGCGGAGAATGCAGCATGAACACAACTGCATGGCCTTGTGCAACCCTTCTTGCATGCACCTGGAATCCGGCTCTTGTTCAGCAGGTTGGACAGGCTGGCGCCGAGGAAGTAAAGGAGAACAATCTTGCTGTATGGCTTACCCCTGCAGTAAATATCCACAGAAACCCACTTTGCGGAAGAAACTTCGAGTACTATTCCGAGGATCCGCTGATTGCCGGAAAAATGGGTGCAGCTATGGTAAAAGGTATCCAGTCCCAGCACATTGCAGCTTCTGTAAAGCATTTCGCAGCAAATAACAAAGAGACCAACAGAAAGCACAGCGATTCCCGTGTTTCCGAACGTGCACTTCGCGAGATCTATCTGAAAGGTTTCGAGATCATTGTAAAAGAAGCACAGCCATGGACGATCATGTCCTCCTACAATGCAATCAATGGTCACCGTGCTTCTGAGAACCGTGAGCTTCTGGAAGATGTTCTCCGCGGCGAGTGGGGCTTCAAGGGCATGGTTACAACCGACTGGTGGACAAGAGCTGAGCATTACAAAGAAATCAAGGCCGGAAATGATGTAAAAATGGGAACCGGTTTCCCAGAGCGCGTGAAAAACGCCATGGAAATGGGACAGCTTGGCCGTCCGGAATTAGAGCACTGCGCGAGACGGGTGCTGGAACTGATTTTGAAGATTGACTGATAAAGTGTAATCTCATATTTCACAATAATAAATTTTTGCAGCTTATAATTGATTGCAGTAGACCAATTTGCAAGTGAAGGATACTTCTTATCTGCAGAGCAGGAAAGTAAACGCGGGCACAAGTAAAACAATCGAATTTTAGTTACAAAGAAACCCATGGCAATTTTATTTCTGTTGCCATGGGCTTCTTATTTAGGCTCTGGAGCGTGTTTGAAAATACAATCCGAATTATTAGTATTATGTTTTATACATTTTATTTTCTCTCTGACGGATACATATGCAGCCAGGGCACCGACGAGGTAATCTTATGGAAATTTTCTCTTACAATTTCCTTCTTTTCTCCATTTTCCCCAAGAATCAACAGGCGATCTGCCATAGCCAGGGAATCCGATAAATTCAAAGATAAGATCACCACCGAAATCCCCTTATCCAGGAACTTTTCCAACATACTCCAGATAAACATCCGGTGAGCAAGGTCAGCGCCGCAGAAAGGCTGAATACAAAACAGAATCTCCGGTTTCTGCAAAAGTACTCTTGTATACACCAGCTGATACTTCTGCTTTTCACTCAGTTCCTCCACCGGCATTTCAAAAACATCTGTCCCTAATATAGGACTGTATTCATTCCGAATACTTTTCTGAAGACGTTTGTTGTGCCAGATTGAAGGAACTTTCTCTGCCAGACAAATACAGAGATTATTCATATAATCCAGTTCCGGAAAAATCATAGTTTTCGTAGTACGTTCCTGGATTACTGCAATCCTGCCATTTCGCGGAATCTCTGTCTGCTTCCCATTCAACAGGATTTCTCCACTTTCCGGTAAAATATCTCCGGTCAGAATCTTCCGCAGCTCCTCCATTCCACCGGCATCCATAATCTGTACTGCCAGGCATTCTCCTTTATGCACATCAAAGGAAAAATTACAGGCTGCATCCTCTCCGTAGCCCTTCCACTGAAAAACAACCGGCGCAGCCTGCTGCCCTTCCCTTTTTTCCGTATGATAACGGACCATATCATTGTATTCCGTCATGTAAGTTACGGGCGGATCATTGAACAGTTCCTCTCTTTCCAGAATCTTCTGGATTCTTCCATTGGTAAACAGCGCACATCTGTCACAGATACTGGAAATCTCCTCCAGATGAGAACAGATATAAAGAAAAGAAAACCCTTTTTTCACATAATGACGGATAATTCCATGAAGCTTTTTCAACTCATCATCACTGACAAGGGCTCCAACTTCATCCAGCACGATCAGATGATATCCCATAATCACAGCCCGGAGCAATTCTACAATGATCCGTTCAAAAGTAGAAAGCTTCTCCACATCTTTATTAAGAGGAATGTCCATTCCGATATCTTCAAAAAATGGCTTCATCTGCCGGTTCAGAATCTTTGTGCGGATCACCCACTGGCGAAAGCCCGGACGCAGGACAAAAATATTATCTGCAATGTTCAGATTTCCTGCCAGAGAACTTTTCTCCTGGATAATGCTGATCCTGTTTGCTGCCTTGTAATTCTCTTTCCAGGTGTTTACCTTTTCCCCTCCATAATATATATAACCGTCATAGAGAGGAAGGTTCCGTTCCAGAAGCTTCAGAAGAGCTGTTTTCCCATGACTGTTAACAGGCAGAAATCCCATAACCTCCCCCTGAAAGATCTGAAGGTTGAAGTCCTTCAGCTTCACAACCTCATCCTCTTTATACGTCACACGCTCCATTCTGAGAACTTCATTTCTCATGCCAGCACACTCCTGTTTTTTACCTGTCTGTCGTCAGTAAGTATAGGGATGGTAATCTCCACATCTGTCCCTTCTCCTGGTACAGAATAAACGTGCATACCATATTCATCCCCAAAGATCAGATGGATTCTGTTATTCACATTCACCAGAGCGATTCCGCCCTGTTTTTCTTCGTTGTCGTGAAAAGCCTTGGTTGACTTACCCAGCTTCTGGTTCAGCTTTGCCAGAGTCATCTCATCCATTCCCACCCCATCGTCGGAAATACGGATGAGCAGGCGATCCTTTGTACACTGAAAACGGATGTAGAGATTTCCACCGCCAACCTTCAGCTCCACGCCATGGATAATGCTGTTTTCCAGAATCGGCTGCAACGTCAGTTTGGGGATTCTGCAGTTCATGATCTTTTCATACTCTGCAATATCATAATCAATATGAAGCTGCAGCCGGTCCCCGAAACGGTATTTCTGAATTCCGAAATAAGTCTCACAGTTATCCAGTTCTTCCTCCACAGAAACCAGATTCTCCACCTTGGTAATGGTGTAACGGAAAAATCTTGCCAGGGCTTCTGTCATATCTGCAACGCTGTCCAAGCCTGCAATAATGGCTTCTCCACGGATGCTTTCCAGTGTATTGTAGAGAAAGTGGGGATTGATCTGATTCTGCAAAGCCAGGTACTGGGCCTGTCTTTTGTTCAGATCCATATATTGGGGAGAACGCACAATGCGGTCTACCATTTTCATCTGCTTCTGGATGCTTGGAGTCAGGTTCAAGAGTTCCATATCTTCTTTTTCTGAAAAAATATAACCCTCCAGAAAACGATCCATCATTTTTTCACAGCGCATGTAAGGACGGTGGATCCACAGCCAGAATACAGTTGGAAACAAAATTGCAAATATTGTTATAATTATGGCCATCCACCAGGGTGTTTCTCCTTTATATGCCAATAACAGCTGAATTACCGCCAGAACAATAAAAACTCCGAAGATCACCGTTCCAAGAACAAGAGCACGGTTGGATATGTATTTTAATTTTTCTTTGAATTTCATTTTTGATTTATCCATACAATTTTCTATATGTAGAGGGTTTCACCCCTGCCGCTTTCTCAAAGGTATGTGTGAAATGTTTCGGATCGTTATATCCTACCTTCCTGCAGATTTCTGTCACTGGAAGATTGGATTCCCGAAGGAGCAGCTTGGCCTGTTCCATTCTCACGTTGATCAGATATTTTGCAAAACCTTCTCCTTCTGTCTTCTTGAATAAGGCACTGAAATAAGCAGTGCTAAGTCCCACCATCTCGCTGACTTCCTCTAAAGTCAGAGGATCACTGAAATGGTTCTGGATATATTCCTTTGCTTTGCGAACCGGGCGAATGGTATCATTTTCATAGCGTTCAGCCTGTTCCTGGATATATTTTTGCTGGAAATCCCCAAGACAGGAAAAAATTTCCTCTATTTTTCCACATTTATCACACTGTTTACGGAATTCCTCCACAGTAGCAGTACGCTCTGGAATCCGAATACTTGCCGCAAAAATATCAGCTGCAGCATACACCAGTTCAAAAATCTCGCTGCCCCGGATTTCTTTCGCCTTATTTACCGTATCCTGCAAATCCTCTACTGCTTCTGCTGCATTCTGAATGCTGGAGATTTCTACGGCATGGGTAATCTCACGAAGATACTTTTTCAACAGCTCACTCTCCTGGATTTCTGAAGCTTTTCCCATACAGTCAAGAACCCGTCCATCCCCTTTTACCAGTCTTTCCTGGATCAGTTTTCGGGCTTCCTGCATAGAGTCTGCCAAGTGCTCTGCCTCTTTGTATGCTGCTCCAACTGCCATGGAAAAGCTTACATGCTGAAACATATTTTTCTGGATTTCCATCTGGGTAAGGCTGCTCTTCATGCTCCGGCGGATGGATTCCTTCTCACTTTCCGGATAGTTAAGAATACCGTAGCAGTAGTCATCACGAATCAGAAGAATTAATTCGCGGCTGTCATTTTTCAGATTTCGCTCCAGAACCTCGCGAACTTTTTCCATAAGAACCTCACTGGAAGTGGAGCTAATTTCTCTCCCGCCAGCCAGACCTGTTGTTCCATCCATTCTGCCGCCAGAAATGATCTTTCTTCCATAATCCACTTTCACGCAAAACGCCTGGTACACTCCCTGTCTTGCTTTCAGATGATAAATGCTCGTCAGTGTGTCCTGTGAAACCGGCATATCCGGCTGATCCAGCAGCCGGTCGATCAGATTCGCCCGTAAATGGTCATCATCTCTTTTCGCCTTATTTACAAGCTCCTGGTGATTCAGTTCCGACTCCTTGCGCTCCCCGATCTTTTTCTGCAATTTCTGCAGGGTAGCAGTCAGTTCCCCCTTGTTTACCGGCTTCAGAAGATAATGTCCCACACCGTAACTGATAGCCTGCTGTGCATACTCGAAATGGGCGTAACCGCTGATTATGATTACTTCCAGAGCGGAATCCAGCTCCTTCACCCTTTTTACCAGCTCCAGGCCACTGCAGCCTGGCATGCGGATATCTGTGATCAGAATATCCGGCTGTGTCTGCCGTACTATTTCGCAGGCTTCCTCTCCGTTGTGGGCGATTCCCACCACCTTCATTCCCATAGAATCCCAGTCGATCAGTGCCTGGATCAGCTGGCAGATCCGTACCTCATCATCTGCAATTACTACCTTTAAAATCTCCATGTTCTCCGTCCCCATTACATGATTACTTTGAAGAAATTTCCCCATTTTTATAGAAACTCTCTCCACTTTTTCTTACTTCTAATGATAATCCATTTCAGCATTTTAAGCAAGAAAACCGCCGGAAAAACCGACGGTTTCTTGCTCCTTATAATTACTGTCCCAGCCGTCATCATATCCATGACGTTCCATGAACAATATTCCTTTTATTTCAGATTATTTATCAGAATCCTTTGTGATCACAGATACACCTGTATCTGTAACTTCTCCGCCGAGCTCCTCGCCGTTAATTGCTTTTACAGCTGCTTTTACGCCTTCAGATCCCATAACATCCGGGTTCTGAGCCATTGTGCAAAGAAGATATCCGTCATCGATCAGGTTCAGGATCGCGTCAGATTTGTCAAAACCAACACCGATGATGTCAGCGTTTCCAGCTGCTTTGATGGCATTTCCAGCACCAGTTGTGGAGCCTTCATTACATCCGAAGATACCAACAACACCCTGTGTAATGTAGTTCTCTGCGATACTCTGGGATTTTGCAGCATCACCTTCGCCGTACTGGGTTTCCATGATCTCGAAGTCTGTGCCGTCAAATGCTGCGCGGAAGCCTTCCTCACGGTTTACGCAGGAATCAGTAGCTGCGTTTACATTAATGATACCGATTTTTCCAGATGTAATACCAGCATCCTCAAGCGCCTTCTTCATCTCTTCTCCTGCTGTTGTTCCAGCTGCTTTGTTGTCTGTGGAGAAAGTAGCTTCTGCCTCTACATTTGCAGGGGAGTCAACATATACGATCTTAATTCCCTGATCTTTTGCTTCCTGAAGTGCAGAAGAAATAGCGTCTGGTCCATTTGCAGCAACCATGATCGCGTCATAGCCGCCTGCTACTGCATTGTTTACACACTCGATCTGCTGAGCGTCATCCTTTGTATTCGGGGACATGAAGTCAACTGTTACACCAAGCTCTTTTGCTTCTTCCTGAGCGCCTTCGTTCAGGGTGATCCAGTGCTGGTCGATAGAGTCCATTGTGATCAGCGCAATTTTCTCATCGCCTGTAGCCTTAACATCATCTGATGCATAAACAGTAGCTGCTCCAAGGGAAGCGATCATAGATACTGCACATACCATAGCTAAAAGTTTTCTTTTCATTGTAAAAATCCTCCTAAAAATTATTTTTTATAACTACCCGCCTTCTCCATTTGCGGTTTAGTTTCATGAAATTATTTTACATTTCCCATATTCAGTTGTCGATTTCATTTTCCTGTGAAAAATACTGTTTTCTTGCGGTTATTTTTTTCTGTGTTTGCCAAACTGTCCATTTCTTACAACTACATCCAGCAATACGGCTGCAACTACGATCACGCCGATTACAACTCGCTGGATACCAACCTGTGCACCGATCATGTTCAGACCATTTTCCAGTGTCTGCCAGACAGCTGCACCTGCGAAGGTTCCAAGAAGGATTCCAGTTCCTCCAAGTGGGGAAACGCCACCGATTACGCCGGCTGCTACGCCGTACATCTCGTACATGTTTCCAGCTTCCATATTTCCCATACCAGCCTGTGCGCAAAGGATAAGACCAACTACACAGGAGCATACGGAGCTTACCAGATAAGTCTTTACTGTGGTGGAAACTACGTTTACACCAGAAAGCTTTGCTGCGTCCACGTTAGAACCGATTGCGTAAATATGACGGCCTGTACGTGTCTTGGATAAGATGAAGAAAAATATAACAAAAATAACAAGTGCGATCCAGAATGTGTTATAAATACCAAGTGTTTTACCGTAATAAAAACAATTTTGGAATGCATCAGCCGTTTCTTTTCCAACACCTGTTGCAATGGCATCTGTATTTCTGTTTCCGTTTACCATGTAGGCAATTCCTCGTGCTACGAACATGGTTCCCAGTGTTGCAATAAATGGAGGAAGTTTAAACTTTCCAACCAGATATCCGTTTACCACACCAACTACCAGACAGGCAATAAGTGCGATCACAATTGCAAGGAATGGTGCCATTCCTGTTGTCATTAAGGTGGCTGCGATCATGGCGCTCATTCCGACCATGGATCCGATTGACAGGTCAATGTTTCCAGTGATCAGTACGTAACTTTGTGCAATACCGATCAGCAGGTACTTGGACATGGAACGCAGCAGGTTCAACATATTCTGTCCTGAAAAGACCGCCGGGTTAATGATACCAAATGCGATATAAATAATGATCAGCCCCACGAATGCGGTAAGTGCTGCCCCCATTCCCCTGATTCCCAATAATTTCTTTAAGGGGCGTTGCTGTTTACTATTCATTTTTACTTCCTCCCTCAGTTTCCTTAATACTCTTGTTTTCAAAGGATGTTGCCATTGTCAGGATCTCATCCTGGGTGGCTTCCCTTGCTGAAACCTCACCGGTGATACGTCCGTCACACATTACGATGATACGGTCTGCAATTCCCATGACCTCCGGCATTTCAGAGGATACAAACATAACTGCAATTCCCTGTTTTTTCAGCTCATTCATCAGATTGTAAATTTCTACCTTTGCGCCAACATCAATTCCTCTTGTTGGCTCATCGAAGATAACAACCCGTGAATCTCTTGCAAGCCATTTTCCAACAACTACTTTCTGCTGGTTTCCACCAGAAAGATTACCAGAATCAATTTCTACGTTCGGTGTTTTGATCTGGAGATCCTTCACTGCTTTTTCGCAAAGAGCATCTTCTTTTCCTGAGTTTATCACACCCATCTTATTGCATACAAGGTCAAGATTTGGCAGTGCCAGGTTCTGGCGAATACTCAGTTTCGTACACAGACCGTCTTTTTTACGATCCTCAGGAGCAAGTACAACACCGTTTCGGATGGCATCCATTGGACAGTTGACTTCAATTTTTTTACCATCCACATAAAGCTCTCCGCTGTCTTTCGGATCAACACCGAAGATGGCTCTTGTAGTCTCCGTTCTTCCGGCTCCCATCAGTCCCGCAAATCCTACGATCTCGCCTTCATATAAAGAGAAGTTGATATCGCGGACCATTTTTCCGGCGTTAAGATTTTTTACTTCAAAAATCTTCTTGCCTTTTTTGCATTCCACTCTCGGGAATTTTTCTTTAATCTCACGGCCTACCATATTTTTGATAATGTAGTCCATGTCCATGTCTTTGAAATTACCGTCTGTTATGTATTGTCCATCTCTCATGATGGTAACTCTGTCCACGATATGGGACAGCTCTTCCAGTCTGTGTGAAATATATACGATTCCTCTTCCTTCGTCCCTCAGCTTTCGGATGATACGGAAAAGATCATCAATTTCTTTTGCTGTCAGAGAAGATGTAGGCTCGTCCATGATCAGGATCCTTGCATTGATGGAAAGTGCTTTTGCAATTTCAACCATCTGCTGTTTGGATACTGGCAGATCTCCTACGATCTGATCCGGGCTGATGTCGATTCGAAGATCGTCCAGAACCTTCTTGGCTTCTTTCCGCATCTTCGCATTATTTAAGGATAAACCACCTTTTACTTCTCTTCCAAGGAACATGTTCTCCGTTACTGTTAAGTGCCTGCACATGTTCAATTCCTGATGGATAATGGCTACTCCTGCTTCCTGGGCCTGCTTTGGTGTCAGGTCGTCATAGGATTTTCCGAAGATTTCCATCGTTCCTTCGTCTCTGGTATATACACCGCTGAGGATTTTCATCAGGGTTGATTTTCCGGCTCCGTTTTCCCCCAGCAGCGCCATGACTTCTCCAGAACGCAGCTCAAATTTTACATGATCCAGGGCCTTAACACCCGGGAAGCTTTTGCTGATATTGTTCATGGAGACAATGACCTCATTCATTCCATTCCCTCCTCATTTATTTGTTTTTGTTTTCCTTTGTTGATATTATCTTAACTCATACGATGGGTTTGGGATAGAGGGGGAGAGTTTGGGTTTATGGGGGTTTTTTATTGTATAAAGGGTATGGGTGTAAAAAAACAGGACCCTGTTTTCATGTAGGATCCTGTTTTTTGTGAATATGAATATGTGTAATACCTCCGATTATTTTCGGATGGAATCAACCAGTTTTCGCGCTTCTGCTGTCAGTTCTCTGATCTTGTCAAATTCTCCGTTTTTTACAAGCTCTCCTTTTACCATCCAGCTTCCGCCGCAACATATAATTTTGTCAAAGGAAAGATAATCTTCCAGATTTTTTGCATTAATACCGCCAGTGGGCATAAACTTAATTCCCACATAAGGTGCAGCCATAGCCTTGATCATGGCAACTCCGCCTGCCGGTTCTGCCGGGAAAAATTTTACCACCTTAAGGCCTCTTTTTACTGCCTGCGCAACCTCAGACGGTGTGATGCAGCCTGGGAAAACAGGAATTTCTTTTTCCAGACAGTAATCTACAATCTCCGGATCAAATCCAGGGCTTACAATGAACTTCGCACCAGCTGCAACAGCTGCATCCACCTGCTCTCTGGTAAGAACAGTTCCTGCTCCTACAAGCATCTCCGGAAACTGCTCTGTCATCAGACGGATTGATTCTTCTGCTGCCTCTGTACGGAAAGTTACCTCTGCACATGGAAGTCCACCTTCAACAAGTGCCTTGGCAAGGGGTACTGCATCTTTTGTATCTTCCAGCACAACTACCGGAACAACACCAAGCTTCTGAAACATTTCTGCTATATCCATCATTTAAATTTCCTTTCGTTATCTTTTTATATCAAAATTCATTTCCATCACATGTCTGATCAGAGAAACATCATCTGTAATATTTCCGTCACCATGAATGGTATGCTTCACTGCACTGGCTGCAACACCAAAGTTTACAATATCATCTGGTGTATATTCATTCATCAGTGCATAAATAATACCACTTACAAATGCATCTCCACCGCCAACACGATCAAGAATATGGAAGGTAAGCCGTTTGCTTTCATAAATTTTTCCGTTTAACCAGAGATAAGCCATAAGGCTGTTCTCACTGCAGCTGTGTGCAAAACGCACATGTCTTGCAATGCATTTGATATTCGGATATCTCTCTACAAAAGCCTTGAAGACTTTTTCCTGCTGTTCACGATTCGGCTGGAATGGAACACCATCCTTTACATCACCTGCGGTATGATCTTCTTCATTTTTCCAGATGTGGTAAGGCTCGATTCCGAAAAGAACATCTACATATGGAAGGCAGAGGGTACAGAAATCTCTTGCTTCCTCCCAGCTCCACAATGTGCTTCTGAAATTTCCGTCAAAGCTGACTGTCATACCATTCTCTTTTGCTGTTTTCAGGCAGGTCAGGATCAGTTCACTGCAGCTTTTTCCAAGTGCAGGAGTGATGCCACTCAGATGAAGCCAGGTGTAACCTTCCAGAAGTTTCTTCACATCTGTTTTACTGAAGTCATATTCAGAAAAAGCACTGTGCTTTCTGTCATATACCACTTTACTTGGACGGATTCCATAACCTGTCTCCAGGTAATAGGTTCCAAGCCGATGTGTCGGTGTCTCTTCTTCTGTTGAATAAATTACGCTGTCGCAATTTACATCATTGCTTCGCAGCATACGTACTGCGCTTTTTCCAAGGCTGTTTCCCGGAACTACGGTAAAGAATGAGGCATCTACTCCAAGATTTGCAAGGGAGAGGGCCACATTGGCCTCGCTTCCCCCATATCTTGCCTCAAAGGATGTTGCGGTTCTGATTTTTTCATAATCCGGCGGAGTCAGTCGAAGCATGATCTCGCCGATGGTAATAAATTTATGCTTCATAATCAATACTCCAGATAAGCTCCCTTCATTGGACTTGCAGCATGCTGGCTGAAAAGTCTCAGGACACCTTTTTTATATTTCATTTCACGTGGTTTCCAGTTTTTACGTCTTTCTGCAAGAATCTGGTCAATTTCCTCCATAGACTTGCGCTCTCCGGCGATTCCGATGATGTTCAGTTTTCTTTCCATAACATCGATTTCGATAAGGTCGCCTTCTTCCACAAGAGCGATCGGGCCTCCGTCAACCGCCTCCGGGCTGCAGTGTCCGATAACCGGGCCGGTAGATGCACCGGAGAAACGTCCGTCAGTGATCAGGGCAATGCTCTTTCCAAGTTCCTTATCACTGCTGATTGCCTCAGAGGTATAGAACATTTCCGGCATTCCGCTTCCCTTTGGACCCTCGTAACGGATGAAGACTGCATCACCCTTCTGAACCTTATGCTTCAGAACTGCATCCAGACATTCTTCTTCGCTGTCAAATGGTCTTGCGCGGAGAACAGATTTAAACATTTCCTTCGGGCATGCAGTGTGTTTGATAACTGCGCCTTCCGGAGCAAGGTTTCCACGGAGAACTGCGATACTTCCATCTGTTCCGATTGCTTTGTCATATGGACGGATGATGTCTTCCTTCGTAACATTTACGTTGTAACGTTTGTTAAATTCCTGAAGCCATTTATCACATTTTTCATAGAATCCGTTGTTCTTCAGTTCTTCCAGGTTTTCTCCCAATGTCTTTCCGGTAACTGTCATTACATCCAGGTGAAGGTGATTTTTGATCTCCTCCATGATTGCCGGTACACCGCCTGCATAGTAGAAGCACTCTGCTGGCCAGCGTCCTGCCGGACGTACATCCAGAAGATATCTTGCATTTCTGTGCAGCTTATCAAAGGTATCGCCTGTGATCTCAATGCCAAACTCATGGGCAATTGCCGGAAGATGAAGCAGACAGTTGGTACTTCCTGAAATTGCAGCATGAACAAGAATTGCGTTCTCAAAGCTGTCCAGAGTCACAATGTCGGAAGGACGCATATTTTCCATCTGGGCAATTCTCACTGCCTGTCTTCCAGCTTCTCTTGCAAAGTCAAGAAGGTCAGGGCTGGTTGCAGGCATCAGGGCTGTGCCTGGAAGTGCAAGTCCAAGTGCCTCTGCCATAATCTGCATGGTAGATGCAGTTCCGATAAAGGAACATGCGCCACAGCTTGGGCATGCATTGCATTTTGCCCAGTCAAGCTTCTCTTCATCAATTTCACCACGCTCAAATTTTGCGCTGTACATTCCAAGCTGCTCCAGGGTCAGCATTTCCGGTCCAGCATTCATGGTTCCACCTGGAACAAATACGGAAGGAATGTTTACTCTGGCAAGTCCCATCAGATTTCCAGGAACACCTTTGTCACAGCTCGAAAGATATACACCTGCATCAAAAGGAGTTGCATTTGCATGGATTTCAATCATATTGGCGATCATCTCACGGCTGGCCAGACTGTAGTTGATTCCATCTGTTCCCTGGCTTTCACCGTCGCAGATATCGGTACAGTTATAACGTGCTCCGAAACCGCCTTCTTCTGCGATTCCTTTGCGTACTTCTTCTACAAGGATATTCAGATGTCCGCTTCCCGGATGGCTGTCACCATAGGTACTTTCAACCATAACCTGAACCTTTCCCAGATCTTCTTTTGTCCATCCTGTTCCAATACGCAGCGGATCAAGCTCCGGTGCAAGCTTTCTCATTTCCTGACTTTTTAACTGCATGATTTTTTCCTCCTGTTTTTATTCTCTGATAAGCTTTAAGCTCTCCAGTGTTTTCCTGAGTTTCTCTTCGTCCTCTTCTTCTACTCCAAGTTCTACATCATCAAATGTTGGAAGACTGAACACCCCCAGCATTGATTTCGCATCTACAATGTATCTTCCACAGATCAGATCTACATTTTTCTCACATCCTGATGCTGCCTGCACCAGATGCTTTGCATCACACATATCTCTTAAATAAACCGGTATCTTTATCATTACGCTCTGCCTCCTATGCAAAGATTGAAACAACAAAGCTTACAATAAGTGCCGTAACACCGATCAGTGTTTCCATGATCGTCCAGGATTTCAAGGTTGTCTTTTCATCAATCTCAAGGAATGAAGTTACCAGCCAGAAGCCTGCATCATTCACATGGCTCAGTGCAGTTGCGCCGCCACAGATTGCACAGCACATAGCAGCTCTGTAAATCATGCTGGTCCCCATTACAGCCGGCATGGTTGCCATAATTCCGGATGCCATTGTCATCGCTACAATCGAACTTCCTACAGAAGCTCTGACCAGAAGCGCAATGAGAAATGCGATCAGGATCAATGGAAGTCCACTCTTCTCCAGCACCGGTCCGATAATGTTTCCAAGACCGGAATCCTGAAGCATCCATCGGATCACTCCGCCGCTGGCAATAACCAGAAGGATCATACCTACCGGTCTGAGTGAATGATCCAGAATTTTCTTTAACTGGGCACCGGTAAATCCCCGTTTGATTCCCAGGAAGTACATAGATGCCAGCGTTGCAATGGTTAATGCAAGGAATGGTTTTCCTATAAATCCAAGAACATCCTTCACTCCTGCAGGAAGCGGCATATACTTAGATAATGTACTGAGAAGTATGAGAATAAGCGGAATCAGTATGACTCCTAAGACCAGTCCAAAAGGCGGAAGGTCTTTTCCATCGTCTTTAATCTCTTCCACATTTGCCGGAAGCTCTGTGTAAATCTTATTGCCAACAAAGCTTCCCCAGAAGATTCCGGAAACCATCATGCAGATCAGTGCTGTCGGAACTCCTACCATGATCATGGTTCCAAGATTCACGCCAAGTGCATTTGCCACAAGCACTGAACCTGCTGAAGGCGGAACAAAAGCATATCCGCTTGCCAGACCGGAAAGAAGAGGGATTGCATAATACAGGGTGGATTTTTTCGTCTGTTTCGCAACACTGAACACCAATGGGATCAGCACCACAACACCTGCTTCAAAAAATACAGTGGTGCCAATTACAAGCCCTGTAAGTCCAAGTGCCCATCCGGCTTTTTTCTGACCAAACTTACCGATCAATGTCTCTGCGATTCTCTGGGCGCCTCCACTTACTTCCAGGATTCCTCCAAACATGGAACCCAGGCCTACCAGAAGCGCAATTCCCTGTAGGGTCTTTCCAACACCTTTTTCTACCGTGTCCGAGATCATCGTAAGCGGCATTCCAGCTCCCGCTCCAATGATGATTGCGGAAATCATCATTGACAGAACCGGATGAAGCTTAAATTTGATGATCAGTACCAGCAGAACCACAATTCCCACCGCCGCCGCGATCATCAGTCTCATTGGATCCGCCGCAAAAGTTGTTTCTTCCATTTTTTCCTTTTACCTCCTTGATTCATCTGATGTTTTAGAATCTTCCTATGAATTCATCTGACCTATTTTGTGGTTTTTATGTTATTTTCCCTTTAATCGATGTCCATTTCCCTTGAATTCATCTGATGTATTTATCATATATTCAATTCACGAAAAATGCAATACTGGAATTTTATCTAAATTTTTGTATCTGTTTTTGTACATTTTAGCATTTTGACATTGAACTCCAAAAACATTATCATAGAACTTAAGAATTATAACTATCAGAAATGGAGCAATTCATATGACGAATTTGTTATCAGAAGAAAAAAGTCTTCCACAAAAAATATCAGAGGATATTATTGCACTTATTTTAGAAGAAAACTTACAGCCAGGAGATAAATTACCGAATGAAACCATTCTGTCCGAACGCCTGAATGCAGGAAGAAGTTCTGTACGGGAAGCCATGAAGCTTCTCGCCTCCCGCAATATTGTTACAATCCGACAGGGTTCTGGTACCTACATTGCCTCTTCCCCCGGTATGGTGGAAGATCCCCTGGGCTTTACCTTTATCGGCAATAAGCAAAAGCTGATCAATGACCTTCTGGAAGTGCGCTTTCTCCTTGAGCCATCTATTGCTGCAATGGCGGCCACGCGCGCCGATAAAAAAGACATAAAAAAAATCACCGCGCTTTGCGATGAGGTTGAAGAATTATTAAAGAAACATGAAGACCATACACAAAAGGATATAGATTTTCACGCAGCCATAGCTTTAAGCAGCAAAAATGTTGTAGTTCCAAGACTGGTTCCTGTGATCAACAGCTCAATCCCTCTGTTTGTAGAGACCACCAGAGGTACACTGCTGGAAGAAACCATCGAGACCCACCGTGAGATTGCGGATGCCATTGCCGCACATGACCCGCTCCGCGCACAGGATGCCATGTATCTGCATCTGGTTTATAACCGTAAGCGGATTCAGATGATAAAAAAAGCCTCTGAATAAATGCTATATTTGAATGGCCACGATCCACACTGCCGCTGCCACTCCTGCTGTCGTAGCGATCAGAGCTCCTGGAAGTGTATATCGGGTTTTCTTCACTTTTGTTATTCCAAAGTAAACACTCATACAGTAAAAAACGCTTTCGGTAGAACTAAGGATAATCGAAGCCATTCTGCCAGCAGGAGATTCTGTTCCATGTTCCCTGAAAATATCAAGAAGAAGGCTTGTGGCAGCACTGGATGAAAAAAGCCGGATCAGGGTTAAAGGAAAAATATCTCCCGAAAGTCCAAGACTGCTAACAGCTTTTCCAAGAAAGCTGCCAAGAAATGTGAGGAAACCGGATGCCCTAAGAACTCCCACTGCTGTCATCAGCCCAATTAAGGTTGGACAAATAGAAGCAACTGTTTTCAGGCCATCACGGGCTCCTTCAAGAAAATCCTGATAAATATCACGCCTGGAAAGAAGCCCCGAGGCAATTATGCCAAATATAATGAGTGGGATTATAAGATCCGACAGATAGGTTATGATTTTCATATAGTCTCCTATTCTCAAACATACTGCTATCTCATTTATGTTCTCGTTGTTTTTATAACAATATTGATATTTTTATATTATGTAAAATCCATAAAAAGGGTATCATAAGATTTGGAATTTATACCACGTCTCTTATGATACCCTATGACTTTTTTTATAAAATTATGTATCTGTTTAATATAGCCTTAGAAATAACCTCTTCGTTGTCTGTTACTTCAGCCCGGTAGTCACCTTACAATTTGTAACCTTCAGACTTCCCTCAGAAGCAAACAGAGATAAGCTTTCCCCTAGTCTCTTGTATGCACGTGCATTCAATGCCACACCGTCAACATAAATAGTAGCAATTGTATCATCCACGATCATACGGATGTTATATTTCTTTCCAGGAATCAGATCGATTGGTCTTTCCAGTCCGATGTTCTGATTTGCAGGCCATGGCCAGTTCGGTTTCTTCTCGAATACATAACGGTTCTCTGTAGTATTAAATACAAACTGGTAAGATTCTGCTTTATCCTCGTCCTCATAAAATCTCACGCCAAATGTTCTTGTGCCTTCAGAGAACTCCACATCTGCTTCGAATTTGAAAATATCACCGGTATTTCTTCCAATAACTACTTCTGAACTCTTAGTTGGTGTATCGATTACGAAATCATCCTTCTTTTCCTCTTTGTCAAAAGCATTCCATACTGTTTCCGGAATTCTTACACCAAGAGTACCATCCTCTTTCTGGTATACCTCATGTGCCATGAAGGTTCCTCCCCAGATAAAGTTTTCATCGTCATCATCTTTGTCTTTCGTTGCAACCCAGCCAAACAGGATTCTCTGTCCATTCAGTTCAAAGGTACGTCCTGCATAATAAGCTCTGCCGTCAAATGCATCATCCTTTGGTGCGATCCATGGACCATTCAGGCTCTTGCTCATACGGTAAACCATTTTGCTTCTGTCGCTGTATTCTGTCACAATATGATACCACCAGTCACCGATTTTAAACAGGTCTGGCATTTCATGCATAGTATAAAGGTCCGGTGCCCAAAAATCACCTTCAAACTTCCAGTTTTTCAGATCCTTGGAAGTAAATTTAACAGTTCTTCCTGTCTGTCTTGTTTTCGGTCCCTGCAGTCTTGCTCCAAGAATCAGTAAGTACTGATCATTTTCCTCATCGCGGATCACCCATGGATCTCTCCAGTCATCCGGATCATAGCCTTCCTGAGGAGTAAAGGTAAGAGCATCCTGAGTCTTGTGCCAGGTTACCAGATCATCACTATACGCATGCATCAGTACCTGAGATGCTTTTCCAAGCGCCGGATAATCACGGTTGTAACCGGTGTAAAAAATATGATACTGCCCTTCTGCTTCAAAAACACTTCCTGCGAAAATAAACTGATCCTGCTCTTCGTCAGTTCCTCTTGGAATTGCCACACCACAGTCTTCGTAGTGAACAAAATCAGAGGTTGTTGCTAAATCCCAGCCAAATGGTTCTCCAAATGGTCCCGGTTTTCTGGTATCTCTCTGATGATATAAATAGAATTTATCTCCATGTCCAAATGGCATACAATCACCGAACCAGGTTTCTGGAAACTGATAGTATAATTTCTGCATAATAATATATTCTCCTTTTCTTTACAGGCGTACATACCGCCGTTTTTTTCTGATTTATAACTAACTCACAGTAATAATAAGTCTTACAATAGTGTCACGCTTTACTCATCCCTTCACAGCACCAGCTGTCATACCTGCAAGCATCTTCTTGCTGCTGAAGAAATAGAAAATAAATACCGGGAGTACTGTAACTGTTATTGCTGCAAAGGTTGCGCCCCAGTCAGTCAGTCCCATGCTTCCCACGAAGTCATTCAGACCCAGTGTAATTGTTTTCATATCTGTTGATCTTGTAAATGTATAAGCATTGATATATTCATTCCAGCAGAAAACAGCCTGCATGGTAGCAACGGTAATGATGGAGTTCAGAGACATTGGAACTACCATTTTGAAAAAGCAGCCCATTGGAGAGCATCCGTCAATAATAGCGGCTTCCAGCATTTCCTCAGGGAAGAACTTGTTGAAGGAATAAAACAGCTGGATGGAATAGGACAATGAAAATGCAATCTGCGGTAAAATAATTGCCGGATATGTATTGATCAGTCCCATTTTATTAAAAATAGTGAACAATGGAATCAGGGCAACCTGCATAGGAAGCATTAATCCAAGCAGGAAATAATTCAGGATTACTTTTCTTCCTTTAAATTTAATTTTACTGAGTGCAAAACCAGCCATCAGCGCAAATAAAAGTAATGGAACTAATACACCGATCAAAACGATAATACTGTTTTTAAAATAGGTGGGCATATGACTCTTTGTGAAAACATTAATAAAATTTGTTAATACCCACTTAGATGGAAGTGCATATGCCGGAAGCTTTCTGAAATCATCCAGGGATTTAAAACTGGAGGTAAATACATAGAAGAAAGGATACACCTGCATAATGACCAGGAGTAACGCAATGATCCATTTAATAATGCCCGGAATGGAAATTTTTTTCTTTTTCATTCGTCTTCCCCCTGTTCTGAAAATTTACGGAATAATAATCCTACTACCATACAAATGATTACGATCATAATGGCTACGGCACTTCCGTATCCATACTTCATACTGCTGAATGCCTGTTTGTACATGTAGGTTGTCATAAGCTCAGAAGCATTTCCAGGTCCGCCATGTGTCAGCAAATATGAGAATTCAAAAGATCTTAAAGATCCATTTAATACCAGAAGACAGTTTGCAATGATAACCGGTTTGATGTACGGGATTTTTACATACAGATATTCCTGCCATACGGCTGCTCCGTCAATCAGTGCTGCCTCACCCAGTTCATCCGGTACTCCGATCAGTGCTGCATAGAAAATAACCATATACAGTCCCAGATATTTATAAGCCTCCACAAATGCTGCCACGTACAGAGAAACCTGAGGATTTGAGATCCACTCCATAAACTTAAATGAAGGATTCACAAATGATAAAATCTGATTCACGATTCCAATTGGTGTTACGGAAAACAGCTTTGTAAAAATCTGACAAATTGCAACAGATGAAATTACGACCGGGATGTAATACAAAGTCTGTAAAGCAACTCTGCCTTTTTTGATTCTGGAAAGAAGGATTGCAAACAACAAACCTCCAAATACCTGAATTGCCACATTGATAATGGTATAAATGATCGTATGCCATATCGTAGAACGGAACACCGTATCCTGTGTTAAAAGCTCCACATAATTTTTAAATCCTACATAGATTTTTTCACCTACACCGCTCCAGTCAAAAAAGCTGTAATAGCCTGCCCATACAATGGACACAATAACAAATGCAGTATAGATAAGGAATGCAGGAAAAAGAAACATAAAAATTACTGATTTTTTTCCAAATGCTTTCTGCATGTGACTCCCTCCTTTCTTTAAAAGAGACTGACGAATTATCCGCCAGTCTCATTCCTGCATGCTAAAAATCCTTTATTTAACAAAAGAATCACAGGTTTCAATAAATTCATCTGGTGTAGTAATTCCCTGCGCCAGTTTCTGCTGCTCATCAACAATCTTGGTCATTACATCTGAATCCAGCTTATCATCCCAGGAAGTCCATGCTGTTTCCGCATTTTCGAACATTGGCTGAACATCGTAGAATAACTGCGGAAGTCCTTCTGGAATTGTTTCATCACTAAATGGTGAGAAAATCTGTACCTGATTGTAGCATGCATCAGAATAATTCTCGCACATGTAGTCAAAGAATTCCTGCATGGTATCATCATAGGTAGCCTTGTTGAATGCTTCTGCGAATCCTGCATGAACAGGCACATTTGTAGACATATTGTCCATTCCTTCTGTATCCGGTACCGGGAAGAATCCAAGCTGACCATTATCATACATTTCTTCTGCCATGCTGAACTGTCCAGAACCTGTATAGAAAATCGCTCCTGTACCACCGAAGAACAGGTTACTTGCAGATGTGAAGTCTACGCTTGCAAATCCAGGCTCAAAATATCCTTTTGTTCCAAGATCAGAAAGAAGATTTACTGCATATTTCGCAGACTCGTTTTTACTAAAGGAATCCGTTCCTGCCTGATATCCCTGGATAAATTCAGGACCTGTTACTCTCCATGGAGAGAAGGAAAGATATCTCATAAGCTGCCATGCATCGGATCCTCCTACAATTACCGGAATCTCGCCCATATCTGCAATTTTCTGGCAATCTTCCTCAAATTCTTTCCAGGTCGTTGGTGCTTCAGTAATTCCAGCATCTTCAAAGATGTCTTTTCTGTACATAAAATACTCACAATACAGTGCCTGTGGGAACAAATACAGATTTCCATCATCTGCATCAGTAAGGAAATCACGAAGTGCTCCGTTTAATTTATCTGCATATCCGTTTCTTTCCAGTTCTGCACCTACATCAACCAGCGCATCAATATCCTTGCAGGCTGCAGAAAGTGTTCCATTCGGGCATCCAAAGATATCCGGGAGTGTATCACTGTTGATGTACATCTGCAGTTTTGTGAAGTAATCCTGCTGATCATTTACAAGTTCAATTTCGTAGTCCAGACCTTTCTCTTCGCAAAAATTTTTCAGCAGATAATCAAAAGTCAGAAACTGCTCTGTTGATTCCGTTCCTTTTAACAGTGCAGTGATTTTTGTTCTCTCGCTGTCTGCTGAAGCTGTCATAGCTCCCATTCCTGTCATAAGACCAGCTGTCATAGCTGCTGTCAATGCAAGAGATACCATTTTTCTCATTTTTTTCATTTTCCTTTTCCTCCTTTTATTTTAGGTTTCCTCGCTTTTGATGATTTTATTTTACCTTCTGGTGCTTCTATAAACAATTGGAAATAAACGTAAAAATGGGAGATTTGTACACAGTTTCCTTTTGTGCACAAATCTCCCATTGTCTTTAGATATGCTTACGAAATTCATTCGGTGTGATACCATATCGCTTTTTAAATACCTTGATATAGTATCCGAAATCCTTATATCCTACCATTTCCGCTATTTCATATTGCTTATAACGATCATCTGCGATCAACTGCTCCACATGCTTAAAGCGAACATCTGTCAGATATTCTAGAAAGCTCTTTCCGGCATATTTCTTCAGAAGCCGGCTGATATAGGTTCGGCTGATATGAAACTTCTCTGTAAGATCATCCATTGAAATATCCTCAGCATAATTTTTCTCAATATACGATAAGATGCTCTGAACCAGCTTTCGGTTCCGCTCATCTGAGCCTTCTGTATTCTGCTTGATCAATGTTCCAAACAGATTAAACATACAAAACAGAACCTCTTCTGTTGTTTCACATTGGGAAATTCGTTTTACTCCATCCTGCAAAACAGAAAAATTCCAGTTTTTATTATGTATTTCACTGTCTACTGCACAGGTGTACGGAAACTTCATGCATCCAAACAGCAGATCCATTGCTGCAAATTTAACAGCCGCTCCATCCTCCGGTGCCTCTGCAAAAATCTGACGCAATTCATCTTCCGCTTTTTCGAAGCTCTCCTGAAACAGAGTCATCATAAAATGCATTCTTTCTCCCGGCGTAATTACAAAATCCTTCTGTTCCTCATATTGCAGATCTTCATATTTCAGAATAATGCTTGTTCCAAGATAAATACACTGTCTGCAGGCCTTCTGGGCTTTTCGGTACTGGGCATTTGCCTGATACTCATCTTCTGAAATATCGCTGATTCCAAAATTCATATACGCCTTCAGATACCGTTCCACTTCTTCCTGGATTTTCCCACAGGCCTGAAGTGCCCGTTCCATACATTTCTGATTTTCTTCCTCTTCTGCAAACAGAAGGATAAAATTATACTCAGCTGTAGCAGTATTATAATCACTTAATACCTGTATGTTGTAATTGTTGAAAATTTCCTCGAAAATATTGATACAGGCAAATTCTTCAATCCACTTGTCTCCTTCGTGAAGCCGTTTTTCCCCAACTACCTTTCTTCCAACACATACTATATATTTTTCAATGGCCAGCTTAAGAGAGTTCGCCTGCTCCTGCACCACACCTTTTCCCTGAAGCCTTCCATAGAGAAGATTTCCTGCAAATTTAGATCTCAGCTCCGGTACAGACTGATTGAAATATTTCTGTAAATCCCGGACCTCCTGCTGCTCATCTTTTTTTGCATGTATTTCTTCTGCAAGCCGCGCTGCCATATTCTTTAATTCCTCATAGTCAATTGGCTTCAGCAGATATTCTTTCACACCGATAGTGATTGCTTTCTGAGCATAAGCAAAGCTGTCATAACCTGTCAGGATTACAATAACTGTATCCGGATACATCTCGTGAGCCCTCTCTGCAAAATCCAGACCATCCATTCCAGGCATCCGAACATCTGTAAGAATCAGATCCGGTTTTATATGCTCCAGTTTTTCCAGTCCCTCCAGACCATTTTTCGCAGTCGCTGCTACCTGATATCCATAATCTGGCCAGGGAAAAGAACACAAACCATCCAGAATAATATACTCATCATCCAATATCATTACCTGAAGTTCCATTTTCCATAATCTCCTTCTCTTTTTCCAAAGGAATCTCCAGCACTACCAGAGTTCCCTTTTCTTTTTCCGATGTGATCGTCATTTTTGCCTTTCCATGATATACATATTCCAGACGTTTTTGTACTGCATAAATTCCCAGATTCGTATGTGTTCTTTCTGCCTTATGTTCCGGCTCTTCCTCCATTTTCATAAGAGCTTCCAATTTCTCTGCTGATATTCCCACACCATCGTCCTTCACCTTAAATACAGCCATATCATTCTGAATTTCCCCTGAAATATAGAGGAAGCAATCCCAGGTAGCATTTTCAACTCCGTGAACAACTGCATTTTCAACCAAAGTCTGAATCACCATCTTAGGAATTTCCAGTTCATTCAGTGCCTCATCCACCTCCATATACGAAGTAAATTTATCTCCATATCTGGTTTCCTGAATATAAAGATAATCTTCAATGTATTTCAGTTCTTCTTTCACACGTACCATACTTCGTTTGTTGCTGATACTTGCCCGCATAAGATTGCTGATTGCTGTTACCATCCTGCATATATTTTCTTCACCTTTTTTTCTCGCCATCCAGTTAATTGTATCCAGTACATTGTAAAGGAAATGTGGATTGATCTGTGCCTGTAATGCCTGAAATTCCATATCTTTATTTACCATTTCCATCTCAACGATCTGCTTCAGCAGCTTTTCAATCTTCCCGATGGTCTGGTTAAAAACAGAATTCATCGCTCCAATTTCATCTGTTCGTTCTTCCGGAAGACGCACTGAGAAATCTCCTTTGGCAAATTTTTTCATAGCATTACTGGTTTGTTCAATAGGTCCTGTTATTCCTCGTGCCATAATATTTGCAAGAAAAACACACAGCACAATGCTGATTCCGATTAGCAGCGCAGTGGTTTTTTCCAGTTCCCGGGCTGTTTTCTGCAAAAAGCTGGTAGGAATCACTCCCACAACCGTAAGTCCCGTATCAGAGCTTTTCTGGTAAACGAGATTGTAAGCTTTTCCATCCAGATTAAGCCGGAGGTTTCCGGTATTTCCCTTAATCTGATCCACCCATTTCTGATCTTTCAAATCCATATTTTCCCCGGCACTTTCCAGCAAAATATTTTTGTCCTGGTCCAGTAAAAATATATGGGCAGACAGGGACTCCTGTGCTGTCAGAGTCATTTTCTTTAAATAGCTGATTTTGATGGAAGCTCTTAAAATCCCAAGAGGCTCCATCGTCAATACATCTTTTATCTGTTTTGCCATGTAGATCAGTTTTTCATCCGCTGCATTATAGTAAACACAACGTCCATTTGCATTTTCTGCCATTGTACAGGAAATCTCGGAACTTTCTTCATTGATTCCCCTGTCATTGGAAAGAAGATGGTTTGCACCATTGTATCCGTACAACTGAATATCATTTATATATATGCTTGTGTATCCCTGCAACAGCAACCGTCTGATCTGCCCTGCCCTTGAATAATAAGAATAGAGCTCGGAACCGTCAGATTTATATGGTTCATCTGATTCCAATTCCGCCTGTACGATACTATTATTCGCGATATACTCAAATGAATTTTCCACCATATCGAAATAATGATCCAGATTAACAGATAGCTCATTAATCACTCCTGCCGACTGTTTCACAGTCTGCTCTGTTACGATTTCAGATGCAGACATAAACTGAAAACAGCTGGCTGCCAGGAGCACAACCAACGTAATACCAAGTGTACAATACAGATATTTCCTCTGAATCGAAAGATTCAGATACCATTTTTTTAACTGCTTCATTTTTCATCCACCTTATAAAAGCCGGTACATTGTTTCAGGCAATGTACCGGCTTCCTGTTATAAATACCCTTTATAAGTACTGACTGAATTCAACCTTCTCTTTGTTCGGACCTTCAATAGTGAAAAACTTTACTCCGTTTTCCCAAAATGGTAAAAAATGAATACTGTCCTGTGTATTATTCAAACCAGCCTGGTTTATGTACTGATAAATCTCTTCTATGTCCTTAACATCAAGTGCAACATGATCAATTGCACCAGCCTGAAGGACTGCTGCGTGATTCTCATATGTTTCTACAACCAGAGTTCCAAGCTTCAGAAATACAACCTTCTCGTCTGCTTCTTTATTGACCGTTTCAAAAGCAGTTTCAAAGCCCAGTTTATGGTAAAAATCTACAGTTTTATCTATATCGTTTGTTGGAATTCCAATATGCTGGACACCTGTTGAATAGTTTTTCAAATCCATTTTCGATCTCCTCCTTTGTAATGAACAAACAACAGCTTTTTTACAATATACGCACAACTTTTCTTTTTTGTCAAGATTATAAATCAACCACTTTTATCCCTTTCGGTTCATAATCCTGCAAAATATTACCGCCGCCAGCGTACTGATTCCTGTTGCAAGCATAGCTGAACCAACAATGGCTGCAGGAACAGGACTTCCGTACTGAGCGCGATAAGCGATTATATTGATTGGCAAAAGCTGTAATGATGATACATTGATGATCAGAAATGTGCACATAGATTTGCTGGCAATGGTGCTGTGTCTGTTAAGACGGTCCAGTTCCCGGAATGCCAGAAGTCCGGAGCTGGTACTGGCGTGACTTAAGCCCAAAAAGTTTGACAGAAAATTCAAAGATATGTAGTAATTGGCTTTCTCCTGATCTCTTAATTCAGGAAATAAAAAATGAAGCAGAGGACTGATTTTCTTTGCAATCTTTTCTACCAGCCCTGTCTGCTCCGCAATCTTCATAATACCGGTCCAAAATGCAGTGATTCCAGCGATGGAAATCACCAGTGTAATCGCTTCTTTGGAGGAATTTATAACAGCTGCCGTCACTGCATCCAGCGTCCCGGCAAATGCTGCATAGATAATTCCGAGAAGCAGCATGCCTCCCCAGAGATAGTTCATCATAGACATCCACCCCGGTTTCATACCTTCAATAAAAACTATACGTTTTCATTTAGTGAAGTATTCCTAAATTCAAAATCCAAAATCTTCATAATCCTCTGGCAGAAATCTATGATAAATAAAGTGGAATCCCTCATCCTTAAAGCAGTAATAATACGCGTCATCTGCCTTATCCAGAAAACGGATATAGAAATCAAATTCTCCATTGTCCAGTTCCTGACACTCTGTTTTTTCCCAGTAAGAGGCAAACAGGTCAAGCAATTTTACTTTCGTACATTCATGCTTCTGAACCAGTTCAATGAGTACTTTAATAAATTCATTCTCTTTCATATTCTCATGTACATAAATACTTCCCGGCTCCGGAATATAAAAGCAGAATCTGTCACCTTTATGAGATACCTCCACATCTCCCAGCTTGGAAGTCAGCTCTTCCGGCAGGCTCTGAAGACGTACTGCCATTTCATCTGCGCTGTCCTGTGCAGAAAAAAAATGATTTAAAGAAGACAGTGGATAGTATAAATGAATCTTCTCCTCCTTAAAGCCAAGCTTCGCCTGTTCTTCCTTTATTACATCTATTAAACTATTTTCCAGCTTCTCAAATCCAGTCATAAATTCTCCTACTTCCTCTAAAAAGCGGCCTTACATCCCATTCTTTCAGCTGGATGCTTCCGCTGCTTTTTCAATCAATTGACAATTTTCTTCTATTACGAGTATTTTCTTTGCTTTTTTATAACAAAAATCACAATTATATAATACTTCGTTTCAGCATTCCATATTCTATCACACTTCCATGTTCGCCGCAACTTACTTTTTCACTTTATAAACCACATACTCATGACTGAAATGATACCCCAGTTTTTCTGCCAGTCCTACTGACATTTTGTTGGCTGCATCCCAGTTTGGATAAAGCCCGCGTTTGTCACACTCCAGAAGCAG